>NZ_JAJOHV010000020.1 GCF_021129175.1 Chromobacterium piscinae
TGCCTGGGCCGGCTGTGGGGCGCCGCGCCGGCCGGCTTGGCGCGGCTGGCCGCCGCCGAAGCCGGCCTGGACGCCGAAAGTGGCGACTGGCTGTTCGCCGATCCGGTGCATTTGAGGGTGGATCGCGACCGGGCGCTGCTGGCCGATGTGGGTGTGATGCAGGTGAGCCAGGACGAAGCCGTCAAGCTGACGGATGCCTTGAGCCGACACTTTGGCGAAGATGGCCTGAGTTTTCATCCGGCGACGCCGGGGCGCTGGCTGTTGCGATCCGACAAGCCGCTGCGCGCGCGTTTCACGCCGCTGTGGGACGTGGTGGGAGAGGACATCAACCGCCACCTGCCGCAAGGCGATGACGGCCTGGCCTGGAGCCGGATGCTGAACGAGCTGCAGATGCTGCTGTACACCCACCCAGCCAACGACGAGCGCGAAATGCGCGGCGAGCTGGCCGTCAACAGCGTGTGGCTGTGGGGCGAGGGCGAACCCGGTACGTGGCGCGCGCCCGCGGCCAGACTGCTGGCCGACGACGAGGCGCTGCGCCTGTTGGCGGAACGTTCCGGCATGCGCGTAGACGCCGCGCCGTTCGCCTTCGAAGGCCTGGAGCCTGGCGATGATTGCCTGCTGGCGCTGGACGCGCTGCAGGCCGCCGCGCAGTATCGCGACGCTTGGGGCTGGCGTGAAATGCTGGAGAGACTGGAAGGCGATTGGTTCGCGCCCATGCTGTCCGCGCTGCGCCAGCGCAAGCTGGAGCAACTGACGCTGATCGCCACCGGCCCGGCCGGCTTCGAGCTGACGCTCAAGCCGTCCGACCTGTGGAAGTTCTGGAAACGCGCGCTGCCGCTGGCGGCGCTGTACTAGAAGAAGACATGTCGCAAATCGTCACTCGAGAAGTGCCCGCCGAACTGCAGCACAAGCTGCTTGGCCAAGGGCTGACCCCGCTGCAGGCGCGGCTGTACGCCGCCCGCGGCATCTCCGACAGCGAAGAGCTGGATTACGGCCTGAAAGGCCTGCTGCCGTATCAAAACCTGAAGAATGCCGAGGCGATGGCCTGCCGGCTGGCCGACGCCATCGCCGCCAAGCAGCGCCTGCTGGTGGTGGCCGACTACGACGCAGACGGCGCGACCGCCTGCGCGGTAGCGGTGAAGGGATTGTCGATGCTGGGCGCCACCATAAGCTTCATCGTGCCTAACCGCTTCGAGTACGGTTACGGCCTGACGCCGGAGATCGTCGAGTTGGCGGCGCAGAAGCGGCCTGACATCATCGTCACCGTCGACAACGGCATCGCCAGCGTGGCTGGGGTGGAAGCGGCCAAGGCGCGGGGCATCGAGGTGCTGGTGACCGACCACCACTTGCCGGGCGACACTCTGCCGGACGCCTTGATTGTCAATCCCAACCAGCCCGGCTGCGAATTTCCGTCCAAGAATCTGGCCGGCGTCGGCGTGATGTTCTACGTGCTGATGGCCTTGCGGGTGGAGATGCGCCGGCGCGGCGTGTTCGACGAGCAGACCCAGCCCAATCTGGGCGTGCTGCTGGATCTGGTGGCGCTGGGCACGGTGGCCGATGTGGTGCGGCTGGACCGCAACAACCGCACCTTGGTGGAGAATGGCCTGAAACGGATGCGGGCCGGGCGGATGGCGCCGGGCATCGCCGCCTTGTTCCGGGTCGCGGGCCGCGCCCACTACAAAGCCAATACCTTTGATCTTGGCTTCACGCTGGGTCCGCGGCTGAATGCGGCCGGCCGGCTGGACGACATGAGCCTGGGCATCGCCTGCCTGTTGGCGAGCAATGAAGAGCAGGCGGTGCGGCTAGCCCAAGAGCTGGACAAGCTCAACCGCGAGCGGCGCGGCATCGAGGCGGGCATGCAGGATGAGGCGCTGGCGGCGTTGTCCGGCATCGACGCAGGCAACCGCTACACGCTGACCCTGTACCGCGACGACTGGCACCAAGGCGTGGTGGGCATTGTTGCCTCGCGGCTGAAGGAGCGCTTCCACCGGCCCGTCATTGTGTTCGCGCCCGGAGACGAGGGCGAGATCAAGGGCTCCGGCCGCTCGATCCCCGGCTTTCACCTGCGCGACGCGCTTGACCTGGTCTACAAGCGCCACCCGGGCCTGATCCTGAAGTTTGGCGGCCACGCGATGGCGGCCGGCCTGAGCCTGGACGAAAGCCGCTTTTCCGAATTTCAGCAAGCCTTCGAAGCGGTGGCGCGCGAGCTGATGGATGAGAAGCAACTGACCCGGATGATAGAAACCGACGGCAGCCTGCCGGCGCGGGACGTCAACTTGCAGCTGGCCGAGACGCTGGCTGCCGAGGTGTGGGGGCAGGGCTTCCCGGTGCCGTACTTCCACGACCAGTTCATGGTGGTGAACCAGAAGCTGGTGGGCGACAAGCACCTGAAGCTGCGGCTGGCGCGCGAAGGCTGCGAATTCGACGCGATGCTGTTCAACCACGCCGACTGGCTGCCGGACCGCATCCAAGCGGTGTACCAGCTGATCGCCAATGAATGGCAGGGGCGCAAGGAGCTGCAAGTGTATCTGCAGCATTGGGCGGCCGCTTGAGCGGCAAGGACGAGATCGCGCCGGCTAAATTGCGGGTGCTGACCGGCGGGCCCGGCGCGGGCAAGACGTCATTGCTGGCGACGCTGCAAGCCATGGGCTACCCGGCGCTGGATGAAGCTGGCCGGGCCATCATCCAGGACCAGCAGCGGATAGGCGGGAACGCGCTGCCCTGGACCGACCCGAGCGCGTTCGCGGAGCTGATGCTGAGCTGGGACATGAGGAATGTCCGCCTGGCGGAGCGGGAGGCAGGGTCGGTGTTTCTGGATCGCGGCATCCCGGATGTCATCGGCTATCTCGAGCTGACTGGGCTGCAGGTTCCCGCCCACTTGGAGAAGGCCGCTAGCGTTTTTCGCTACGATCAAGTGTTTCTATTGCGGCCTTGGCCGGAGATTTTCGCGCAGGACAGCGAGCGCAGGCAGACCTGGGAAGAGGCGGTGCGCACCTGCGAGGCGATGGAGCGTGTTTATGCCCGCCTGGGATATCCATTGACGGAAGTGCCGCAAGGCACGCTGGAGCAGCGGGCGGCTTTTGTAATCAATCAGATGGGCAAGTAGCGCGGCTTGCGCGAATGGGGTGTTTCGATGGAAATGTTGGTGATCGGCCTGTTGCTGGGCCTGCTGGGCGGCGGCGCCGCGGCCTGGGCCGCGCGCGGACGGAGCGTCAGGGATCTTGAGTCGCTGCGGCAGCAGACCGCGGGCTTGCAGGCGCAGCTGGATGCGCTGCGGCCGCAGCTGGAAGAGGCGAGAGGCCGGGAGCAGGAGGCGGGCAGGGCCTTGCAGGCGCAAAGCCAGCAATTGGCCGACAGCCAGACCCAATTGGGCGCTTACGTCGCCCGAGCCCAGCGCGTGCCGGAGCTGGAAAAGCAGCTGCAGGAGCGAGAACAGACGGTGGCGGCCGCGCAGCGCGAGTTGCGCGAATTGGCCGCGCAGTTGGCGGCGCGCGAGGAGCAAGGCCGGGTGCTGGAGGCGTTGGAGTCGCGCAGCCTGCAGCAGGGGCAGGACATCGTGCGTCTGAGCGCGCGCGAGCAGGAACTGGCCACGCAACTGGACAACGAGCGCCGCCAGAGCCAGGAAAAACTGGCCTTGTTGATGGAGGCGCGCCAGACATTGTCCGACCAGTTCAAGGCGCTGGCCGGCGACATCCTGGAAGAAAAATCCAAGCGTTTCACCGAACAGAACCAGCAAAACCTGGGCACGCTGCTGAACCCGCTGCACGAGCGCATCCAGAACTTCGGCAAGCTGGTGCAGGATACCTATGACAAGGACAGCAAGGAGCGGCTGACGCTGGAAACCGAGTTGAAACGCCTGCAGGAGCTTAACACCCGCCTGGGCGACGATGCCGTGGCGCTGACCAACGCCCTGACCGGCGCCAACAGCAAGGCGCAGGGCACCTGGGGCGAGATGGTGTTGGAAAAAGTGTTGGAAACCTCCGGCCTGACCAAGGACCGCGAGTACCGGGTGCAGGTGTCCGACACGCTGGAAACCGACGACGGCAACAAGCGCTACCAGCCGGACGTGGTGATAGACCTGCCGGAGGGCAAGCAGCTGGTGGTGGACTCCAAGGTGTCCTTGAACGCCTATGTGCGCTACACCGCCGCCGATAGCGACGACGCGCGCGAGGCCGAACTAAAGGGCCACATCGCCGCCATCCGCGCCCATATCCGTTCGCTGTCGGAAAAGCGCTATCAGGACCTGTACAAGCTGAACACCTTGGATTTCGTGTTCATGTTCATTCCGGTGGAGCCTGCCTATCTGCTGGCGGTGCAGCACGACATGAGCCTGTTCAACGAAGCGTTCGAACGCCGCATCATGATCGTCGGCCCCAGCACGCTGCTGGCAACGCTGCGCACGGTCGCCAGCATCTGGCGCTATGAGTACCAGAACCAGAACGCGCAGGAGATCGCGCGCCAGGGCGGGGCGATGTACGACAAATTCGTCGGCTTCGTCGCCAATATGGAAAAGCTGGGCAAGCAGCTGGATACCAGCCGCGACACCTTCTCCGACGCGATGAAACAGCTGTCCAGCGGCCGCGGCAATCTGATGACCAGCGCGGAGAAGCTGCGCAAGCTCGGCATCCGCAACAACAAGCAGCTGGCTGCGCAGCTGAGGCTGGAAGGCGGAGAAGATGTGGAAGAGGAAGCCGGCGAGGAGTGATCGCCGGCAGTGGCTTGGCGGTGTGAAAGTACATTATCATGCCGCTTTCTTGTTTTCCTAGCTGAAGGCAGTCATGACCAAGATCCGGGTGGGTTTGATTTTCGGCGGACAATCGTCCGAGCACGAAGTGTCTTTGCAGTCGGCCAGGAATATCCTGGAAGCGATCGATGGCGACCGCTTCGATGTGTCGTTGATCGGCGTGGACAAACAGGGACGGTGGCATGTCAGCCATTTGTCCAACTACCTGTTGAATGCGGACGATCCTGCGCGCATCGCGCTGCGGGAGTCCGGTGAAAACCTGGCGCTGGTGCCGGGCGAGCAATCAGGCCAATTGCGCGCGGCTGCCGACGCCTCGCCGCTGGCGCAGATCGACGTGGCTTTCCCCATCGTCCATGGTTCGCTGGGGGAGGATGGCTGTTTGCAAGGCTTGCTCCGGATGGCCAATATTCCTTTTGTCGGCGCCGGCGTGTTGGGTTCGGCAGTTTGCATGGATAAAGATGTGGCCAAGCGATTGCTGCGGGACGCCGGTTTGCGAGTAGCGCCCTTTGTCGCATTGACTCGCGTCAAGGCTGCGCAGGCTGACATTGCAGCCATCGTCGAGGAATTGGGACTGCCACTGTTTGTCAAACCTGCCAACCAGGGTTCATCCGTAGGTGTGAGCAAGGTGAAGCGCGCCGAGGATTTGCGCGCCGCACTGGACGAGGCGTTCCGCTACGATCATAAGGTTCTGGTGGAGCAAGCGGTCATCGGCAGGGAAATCGAGTGCGCGGTGCTTGGCAATGAGCACCCCCAGGCCAGCGGTTGCGGCGAAATTGTGCTCAATGACGAATTTTATGCCTACGACACCAAGTATCTGAATGAAAGCGGCGCTCGCGTAGCGGTGCCTGCCGATATTCCCGATGATGCCTGCCAGCGCATCCGCGACATCGCCATTCAGGCTTTTCAAGCGTTGGAGTGCGGCGGCATGGCGCGGGTGGACGTATTCCTGACGCCGGAGGGCGAGGTCGTGATCAATGAGTTGAACACGCTGCCCGGCTTCACCAACATCAGCATGTATCCCAAGCTTTGGCAGGCCGCGGGCATGTCGTATCGCGACCTGATCACGGCGCTGATCGAGCTGGCGCTGGAGCGAGGCCGTCTGGACGACAGTTTGATCCGCAGCCATACCTGAGTCTCAGCTAGCGCCGTGCGCAATGGCACGGCGCGGTTGATTGGCAGAGCAGGGCGGTCCTAGTCCATGGCTAAAAACAGGCAACAATCGCCCAAGCGAAAACCCCATACAAGCCGCCAACCATCACCAAGGCGCGTCCGTCCACCGCGCCGCGTCGGAAGTTGAACCACAGGAAGGCGACCGCCAATGCGGTAACCGCGCCTGCCACCAGCAACGGTCCGTCAAGCAGCCAGGGCGTGAAGATGAGCCCCAATGCGCTGGGAATAGTGGCTTGAATCATCATTGAGCCGGAAATGTTGGCTAGCGCCAGCCGTTCCTTTCCTTGGCGCACCCAAATCAGCGCATTCATGATTTCCGGCAGCTCAGTCGCAACCGGGCTAAGCAGCAAGGCGGTCAGATGCGGGGACCAGCCCATGGCCAGGCCGATGGCTTCAAGCTGGCCGACAAAGGTATGGGAAGCCAGTCCGATGACGATTAAAGCCAGCAGCGTTTGGAGAATTGGCCAGCCCAAGGAAGATTCGCCGGCTGACGGGCGGATTTTCAATGGTTCAAGTTCTTCCTCATCCGGCGCGGTTTCCGCATCCCGTATCTCACGCCAGACATAGACGACGTAAGCAGCCAAAAACGCCAAGCCAAGCCAAGGTTTGATAGCAAAAGCAAACAGGCCGAGTCCAACCTTCAGCGCGAATACGCCGAAGAAAACAGCCTGATCCCGGCTGAGCCCGGCATGGTCCGCCTGCGTTTGCCCGGAAGAGCGTCCCAATCGCTTTCGATTCAAGAGAAGAGCCAGTCCGACAACGGCATAGGCTAGGGTAGCCAAAACCAAGGGCCCGCCCATCGCTGAGCCAACACCAAGGCTTTTCTGCTCAGGCGTGCTGCCGAATGCAACAGCCATCAGCGTCACCGCGCACTCAGGCAATGCGGTTCCAAGCGCCGCAAGCACCGAGCCGATGGCCGTGGCGCCTAGATTCAATCGGCGGCCCAGCCATTCCACACCATTGACGAAATACTCGCAGGCGACATAGATCGCGCCGGCGGACAGGAAAAACAGAGCAAGCGTGACAAACATGAAAACCATCCAGCCGGGCAAGCAAAAACCGATGGCGCGGGACACGGCTTGCCCGGCTGGCAAACGCATCGCGGCCAAAGGTCTTGCCTGGCTTGTCTTGCTCAAGTGATGCAAAGACAGAGCCGCCGGCGCCATGAGGCATGCGGCCTCAAGTTTGTTGACGCGGGCTTCCCGGATAGGCCGAGAATGGCTACTCCCCAATGACTGAGGGAGAGATGCTACCAGCTTTCACCAAGTAGTCATGGATGAGATTGTTTGTAGGTTGTTACATTGCTTATGATTCGCATAATCTATATTATGTCAAATCTTGTCAGTCAAATTATGGGCAAGATTGTGCCGGAAAATTTTTACGCGACTGACACGATTCATGTCGCATGCACGCAACACTTTCGCGAAACTGACGTCATTCCCTGATTCAATGCTTGCCGTCAGATGAAGCACTACAACCCTGTGACCACCTTTCCATGTCGCCCGGACGATCTGTACCGGGCGCTTTGCTTTGGCGACGTCCAGACCCTGGCCAACGAACTGGACGTCACTCCTCAGAAAATTGAGCGCTGGCGACGTGGCCGCGACCCCGTGCCGAAGCTGGTCTATCTCTACCTCATCAATCGCACCGGTACGACCCTAGGCAAGCAGTACGGCCCATTCCGAGACTTCCAACTCAGCGACCGCGCCGACGCCCTGGTATGCCCAGGAACCGGCACCCGGATCAACTACGCCGAACTGCCGCTACTGGCCGAGTATCGACGGGCGCACCGGTTGGCACAGCAACAGGCGGAGCTGATTGAAAAGCTGATGAAGGAACGCGACTACTATCGCCAGAACTGCCATCAAGACGCCCGCTACGGCATGCTGCTAAGCGGCATCTTCAATCACAGAGATAAAGGCTAGCCCGGCCTTTTGCACACCATCAGGATTGGCAATGACAAAAAGGTAGAGAATGAAGGCTTTACTTGCCGGAGTCCTATCATGAGCTACCTACTACTTGTTTTTGTACTGCTGCTTCTGGTCCTTCTCGCCTTCATCGTTCTGGCCCTAAAGAAAACATCAGGTGCGCCACGCGCAGGCCATGCCCAGGCCAGTAAAAGCCGCTTCTTTCTCAAAAGGAGGCAGTTGCTGACGGGCCGCGAGATCGATTGCTACAAGCTGTTGGTCAAGGAGTTGGGGCCGGACTTCATCGTGTTCCCGCAAGTCACCTTCAGCCAGATTCTCAACGTGACGGGCGGCACGCAGTCCGAAAACAGAAAGCTGTGGATGACCATGAGCCAGAAAGTGGCTGATTTCGTCATCTGCAAAGACGACCTCACCATGTTGGCCATCTTGGAATTGGATGACCGGTCGCACCAGGGCAAGCAAGACAAGGACCGCGCGCGGGATGGCGTTGTTGAAAGCGTCGGCCTGAAGGCGCTGCGGATTGCCGGCCCGGCGAAGCAAGAGGATATCGCACGGATCGTCATGAGGCTGCGCGGCATGGCCAACCCGCAGGCAATGGCGGCAGGCGTGACGTTACAGCCCCCTGCCCCGCGGCGTGATTCGGTTCCGTTGCGCGCCGTGGAGCGGGATACTGGACGATAACAAAAGCGGGGCTGTGCCCCGCTGTGGTACTGACTAATTTGAAGATCGCTTAATCCATTTCAGACCTGGCTCCAGGTTATCCTCTCCGGCCGCCGCTCGGCAGGCAGGCTTGTCTGCGTGATAAAGAGCCCTTCCTACGCCATCAGCCACATCTCTCCCTTTTCCTTGAATATATTGCCCATTTATCGGCTTTCCGCAGTGTGCGCACAGCTTCGGTGGGATACTCATCTCGATTCCTCACGCCTTTGTTCGAATTAGTACCATAGCAATGATTTCGGACCGCACCGGGCAATTTCCGGTCTGAATCCATCAGTCAATTCGAAATGACGTAGACATTTTTTGCGCCTAGAACCAGGGCAAAAACAGGCGGACTGTGGTCAAAATGGGAAAAAAGACGGGTAATACCAGTCACCCGTCTAGGCCGGCTGCGCCGGCCCAGCTGCGGCACGACGAGAGCATGTCCGAGTGCCGGCTTTCTAGGCCTGACAAAATATCCATGAGGTTTTTGAAGTGGCTATAATGAAGAAAGAACATCATCTTTAATTTATTAAAATAGGCAGAATAAAATGACTCAAGACTGTGAGATTGAATCAGCTTCCGACAATCATTACGTTGCCTTTTGCGATATTCTTGGTTTTGCAAGTCGCGTTTGCAACAAGTTTGAATCAACTCATGATGCCTATATGGAGCTAGCAAATAAATGGTCGCAGCAGGAGATCTCTGACTCTGTCTCAGTGTCAATGTTTTCCGATTCTATTATTTTATCCTGCCCTGATCTTCCGCCGCTAATCTCAGCCATTAGGATGTTGTGGTTTCATGCATTGTTTCAAGATTTCATGATAAGAGGGGCTGTTGTAAAGGGGCGCCACTGGGAGAAAAGCACAGGTAGAAATCTCTTCGTTGTCAGTGAAGCCTTAATTAGGGCTGTTAAGATTGAACAAATGGTTGGTGTGCCAGCCGTTGTAATTGCCGATGATATAGAGATTGAAGATGAATTATGGGGATACTTTCGATTTCCAACGGAAGGAATTTCGTCACCAATTAATGCTGAGTTGCTTTATTTTAGAGATAGAGTGCTAATTAACCCGTTTAATACAATGTGGGGCGTGTCGGCAGCGAATCGAGCCCGTCAATTGATGGAGGCTAGTCCAAACCATAAAGACAAATATCTCTGGTTTCTTGCGCTGCATGAGGCAGTGTACAACGAGGAGTTGCTTATGCCTCCTGATGTTTCTGCAAGGCTTTTGGAAAAAGGATCATTGATTAAAATGGATTCTCAGCCGGGGTAGTGTAATATTTGCTTCTCTTCTTGTGGTTATTAAAAAAACCCGCTGAAGCGGGTTTTTACTTGGTGATGGTTAGTCGCGTTTTACGTAGACAATAAACCAATTCTTAGGAGTTGTTTCTTGTTCATTGTATTTGTCTTTTTCAACTCCCAAAACCACTGTGAGAGGAACTGAATTCTTGATGGTAGTGAACTTGTAAAATGCATAGCTGTATGAGTTCCAGCCGGAAGAAGCAAAAGACTTGTAATCATGCAGCGGCGTAAAATCAAGTTTTTGCTTCCCTGTCTCAAGGTCAGACAAGAAAAACTTTTCAACAAACTTCAGCCCTAGCTTGTTGAAATCTTCAGCGTCGAAATTTGTTTGGACCGAAGCCTTATATCCATAGCCAATGGTTGACCTGCTATATAGCCACGGAGTTTGCTCATCTTTTCTTTCCAAGGAGGCTGAAAAATCACCATATAAGCCACGAGCAGTTGTTGTTGGCTGTTTGATTATATAGGTGTGCTTCATGCTTGCGGATGTAATGGGGACTGATGGCAGCTTTGGAACAAATAGATCGACTTGCACATTCGGGTTGTTGTCATCAATGTCCCCCACTTTTTCGGTACCGCCAACCACATTGAGAATCACATCGAGAAATTTCTCTAAATTATTCTTATCAATTGAGGTTAACTTCATTCTCTTCGTTTCATCGCTGAGAAAATAATCGAAATTTTCAATCACACCTTCTTTCCCAAGAAGGTCATTAAAAATTTTATGCGGGTGTTTGTCACTGTTCTGACTCATTGCGATGACTCCACAAAATCCAATAAATATGATGGCAAGTGCAATTAATATTGAAGGTTTGATTTTCATTTATTAGTCCGTTTAACCCCCCAGGAGGCTGGGTCGCGGGTTGGGTCATCCTTGGTTCCTGGGGCGCTATTTCCCTTGTCCATGAGAATAGCCCATTCGTCACCATCTGCCTTTAGTCGAATTTCACCTTGAGGATATTTGTTATGGATGTCTTCGTAGAAGGCATACGGATTTACAACCTCATCCATGACGACACCTTTGCCGATGAAGCTTTCACCTTTGGGTACGCTTGGCCAGCCAGTCGCAATAATGTCACGCGCGCTTCTTGCGCAGGTGAAATTATGGAAAATATTGTAATACCTCTCCCCTTTTAAAACATCTGCGCGATAATCCCTACCCTTTTTAAGCATGGAGTTGTGCTGGGTTTCGCTAATGGTAAATCTAAAAAGACGCGTATCTCCAGGGATTTTATATTCAGGGGTGCCTTGGCCATATGCACGCTCACGCGTTGATGCTCCAATATGCGGCCCTAAGCTGTAAAAGAAAGTGATCTTACCATTCTTTGTTAGATACATGAAAGTATGGCCAGGATCTTCCAGGACGTAATGCACTTTTCTTTTTCCATCAGGAACTACATATACCTCTCGGTATGCGCTTGGGGTGTTTACTTCAAATCCAATAATGAGATTGTAAACATCCTCGGTATGATCCTGAACTGCATTCAAATCTTTCGGCTTTGTTTGCGCCGTTGTTGGTTTTGATTCTGCCATGGTGATTAGTCTTCCAAAGAGTTGCCTAATGCGCCACGATCCAAATGTACAGACAGTTTGTCTTGACTGCTCGTGTGTATGCGATGAGTCCGGCCTTTGTTGTCTGTAATTCCCTTAATTTCATGTCCTTTTCCATCCTTGATGATATAGGGCATGTTTCTTTGGATGTTTCCTTGGGAGTCTTTGACAACAAAGGATAGGCTATGATCATCGGCTGATGGCATGCTCTTCATGTTCATGCCGATTTGCGCTGGGCCGGATAACGCGATATTCTGCCCACGAATGCTAACCGTGACTGGCGCGCCCGATGGCGCGATCTAAGCGGTCATCCCTGTCTCTGTGCTTGTCCGCTGTGCCATGACGGTATCCTCATGCATGAATATCTTTCTCGGGTCATATAGCGCGCATGGCCAGCTATCGAACGCGGCGACGGAGTCATGCACATACTCTTCAAAGAACTCGCTGATGTAGCTAGGCAAGGGGCTGGGGTTGGTCCAAGCGCTATAAATTAGTTCCTCATAATCGGTCCTTGGCCGATCGACGTTTTCATTTCCTACGCGCTCATAAGGATCTTTGATGAAGGGGATGCGATTCACAAGGCGCTTATGTTCTGTTACCAGCTCTTTACCCTGCCCTGTTGCATCCTTCAACTTGCGGCTTGCCCACATTTTTTCATTTTTCTCGACCTTGATGCGTTCCGCAGGGGCAGATAAGCATGCGGAACAGTCAGCCTCTTTTGCCAAGCCGGTAAACAATCTAGTCTTATCGCCACTGCGCTCTACATCCGCGTGCCACCTAAAGAATACGGGGCGATGCCCCTGCACGGCTGAAACCAAATTTTCCGTTGGGGCTTTCACGTAATCCATATAGGCTTTGTATTTCTCGACAACTATGTCTTTGCTTGCTGGAATAAACTCATTTTTGACTACATCATCCATTTCTGTAAGTGACTGCAACCCTACTCCAGCTTTCAGCGCTTCAAGATACATCTCCCGCAGTGGAATCTTGGTATATTCCAGACTGCGTCCCTGCTCGTTGGGGTAATAGCCTCCGCCAACGTCGGAGTGAACACCAGGATATACAACTTCCTCACTGTTTTCCGGATATTTATTTTGATATCGAATGGAATCGAGTGGGAAGGCTTTACGCACCTCGTGAGCTGCAACAAGATGAACACAACGCTTTACCGAGGACGGAACTCTAAGGTCGCTCGCCCAGTCCGCATGCAGTTGTGGGCCGCCCACTGATGCAACCGTATCAAATAAGCCAAGAAAGCCAATTTCCAGCGGCACGGTCATGCCGTAGTAGTCCAGCTTGTAAATCAGCTTCCCTTCGGAGTCTTTTCCAGATTTTTCATTGAGAAGCTTGTTGACGAATGCTCTGGCAAGTGTTGCGCCACGCGAAAAACCAATAACGTTGACACGCAGCATTTTGATGTGGGATATGGCCGTTGTGTAGTTCTTGCCTAGCGTTTTCTCAATGAAAAGGATGGCGTCTTTTAGGCGCATGTCACCACCCTTGCCAAAGCCTGCCCCCATTGAGCCGCCTTTGTCTACGCCGACTTCGGGATTGTCTTTGGGCTCGTACTCAGTTCCTACTCCTGTGATGTAACGAGGGTAAAATTCTAGCCCTCTATCGTCATGGGCAGTTAAGAATAATCGCGCCACATTAGACTTATTGTCTGGCGAGATGCGCATGTTATTCATTGTGCCATCAAAAAAGATAGTAAATTTTGGATAGAACTTACATTCCACTTTTCCGATGGTGGGTGCTTCACATTTCAATCTTGCCGTTCTTGCTGCGGCATGCGCTGCCAATAACTCTTCATCTTCAATATATCTGCCTGCTTGCCTGAGCGCCATTTATTCATCCTTGCAATCATAGCTTTTGGAGTATTTTAGCTCTGCCTTGTCAAGATCTTTGATTACTAAGCACATAACATCCTCGCTATTTTTATAATCATTTTGAACAATGTGAGGCAGTCTCTGAGGGAGATTTACAGTTATCGTCTTAGTAATGGCAGGGCTTAACTCTTTGCCAAGAATTAGCCTTCCATTTGGTCCTAAAACGGCGGGCTCAGTAATCGGGCTCCATCTTAATTCAATTTGGACAGGCTTTTTCAAGTCCGTTATATTGAAGCAGCATGAAGAGCCAGCTGTTCCAGGGTTTTCATCTCTTGCTGCACGTGCAAGACCGCCGCCATTGTGTCCGCCATCTATACGAAAGAAGACGCTTCGATTAACGTAATTTAGGGCGGCATTATCTAAATTGATTCCTTTTTTCAGATAGGGATCATTCGATTCTGCTGCATTGGTGGTGGCGCAGGAGGTCAAGACAAAGGCCAGCAGTACGCTGGCCAGGAGGATGGAGATTTGTTTCATTGTCTTATAGTTGAGGCAGTTATAAGCAAGCTAGCACCTTACCACAATGCCGCATTCGCACACCTGTCCTTTTGTGAATGACAAGCGGCTTGCTCTCCTGATCGGCTACCGTACATTTTTGATCAGGTACATAAGCAGCACCGACGCGCCCATGTATGCAATCACGAAGCTTGCGAGCCACAAATAGAATTCCATTCTTATCCCCTTCCCATTATGAGCGGCTGTCCTGGCGCTTCTCTGCCGGCGAATCCTGGCGATGGCGATCAAACATGTTCGGCTTGTGCGAGCTGTCGCCCAGCATCCTTTGCGCCGGCATGGCTTCGACCTTGGCCACGGGCGCGGGGGCTTCCCTTGCCACCTCTACATACGGATTGAAGCGTGGCGCGTTCATCTCTTCCCGGCATTGCTCTTCCGACATCTGAATTCGCGTGCCTTGCTGGGTATAGGCTTGGCAGGTATGGCGATTGGCGATGAAGGCCGCCGCTTGCGGCATCTGTCTGACCTGGCGCACGCCGTCGTATTGCGGCGCGGTCTCCGGACGGCCTGCTAGTCGCGGGTTTTCCGCTTCGAACAGGCTGGCAGCGGTCACGGCCGGTTGCGGTGTGGCGGTAGCAGTCGGCAGCGGTGGCGCGGCGCTGGGCGATGCCTGGGCGTTGGCGGGAGCCGGTTTGCCGGCGTCCGGGTCCATCTTGTCGCTGATGGAGCGGAACGACAGCCAGCCCAGGGCGAGCATGGCCACCAGGGCATCGCCCAGCAGCCAGACGTAACCAGGGATGCGCTTGCTTTGCTTCAGGTGCAGCGAAGCCGACTTGTATTGCTCAAACGCCTTTTTGGGCAGCGTGTAGCGCTTGCGGGCGGCAACGTCGCGCGAGGCCTTGGACTTGGGGTCGCCGCACTCCGACCATTCGTAGAGCTGGCGGCCAAGCGCCATATTGCGAATGTGCAGATGGCGGCCAATCAAGGATTTGATATTGGAGTCGATCAGGTGCGGCCCCTGGGTGATCAACCAGAAATCGACGCCGGTATGGCGGTGCGTCTCGAACGCGGCGACGATGTCCGGCACCTTGGACGCGGCCGAGCGTGGCCGGTAGACGTTTTGCGCTTCGTCGATGACGATAATGGCGTTCGGCGGGAAGGTGAACACCGGGCGCGTGAGCGTCGGGTCTTCCGGCAGCGCGACTTGCTCCGTCCATTCGGCAATCGGCGGCGTCGGCTGGTGGGTGATCTTCAGTTCGGGAATGCCCATCACGAACAACGGGCGGTTGCCGACCTCTTCCATCAGCAGCGATACGGCCAGCGCGGTCTTGCCCGCCCCTGGCTCGCCGGTAATCAGCGTCAGCATGGCTCTAGCTCCGTTTGAATTCGATGCGTTTGAAGACGTTCATGGACAGGCGGAAGGCGAACGCGCCGATGACGATGCCCAGCGCTTCGCCCAGGCCGTCGAAGCCGAGCAGATTGGCGGCAATGGATGGGATGCCGTTGAGATTGGTCTGTATCGCCTGATTGAGCTGATCGACGATCAGTTGAACGCCGGTGTAGGTGACGACGGACAGGTCCAGCCTGAGTGGCAAAGAAAACTGATTGGATCGACGCAAGGAAGCTTCTTGCCTTGACTGCAATTTTAATTTCGATAAATATGGAAATATGGAAACTAAGAACGCTGTCACCCTTTTGGCCGCTCTGGCGCAAGACACTCGCCTGGGCATCTACCGGTTGTTGGTTCAGAAAGGCCCAGAAGGCCTATCGGTCGGCCAGATCGGAGAACAACTTGCTGTGGCCAATGCCACGCTATCCTTCCACTTGAAGGAGCTATCTCACTCCGGCCTAATTCGGGCGCGCCAAGAAGGCCGCTTTATCTACTACTCGGCCAACTATGAGCAGATGAATGCCTTGCTGGGTTTTCTAACGGAGAACTGCTGCCGTGGCGAGGCCTGCACCCCGGCAAGCAGCATGTCGCCTTGCCCAGACAGCGGCTGTTGTTGAATCCCTGTCATTAAAGGAAAATTGCCATGAGCCATGCCGCGGGCAACGTACTCTTCCTGTGTACCGGCAACTCCTGCCGCTCCATCTTGGCCGAGGCAGTATTCAATCACCTGGCGCCGGCCAGTTGGCATGCGATGAGCGCAGGCAGTCAGCCAACCGGGCAAGTCCATCCCCGCTCGCTGGCATTGCTGAAGCGTGAGGGAATTTCTGCCGCTGGTTATCACAGCAAATCTTGGGACCACCTGTCGCCTACGCCTGACATTGTGATTACGGTATGCGCGAAGGCTGCCGGAGAAGCCTGCCCTGCGTATCTGGGGCCAGTACTGCGCAGCCACTGGGGGGTGGATGATCCGGCCCATGCGACTGGCACTGAGCATGAGGTCGAGGCGGCCTTTATGACGGCCTACCATATCCTACGGGCACGTATTGAGGCCTTCTTCGCTTTGCCGCTGGATGTGCTGCGCCAGGATCGCCCTCGCTTCAAGGCAGAGCTAGATCGCATCGGGGCGCTATAGCCCTGCCCGCCCTCTTATCGTACGGAGAATGGCATGTCCATCCCTTCTGAAGTCGCGAATGCCTGCCCCGCAGGCGTATCGTTAAATTTGTTCGAGCGCTATCTGACTGCCTGGGTCGCGCTTTGCATCGTTGTCGGAATTGGCTTGGGTCAAGCCTTCCCTAACCTATTTCATGTGATTGGTGGCCTGGAGATCGCTCAAGTTAATCTGCCAATCGGTTTGCTGATCTGGGTGATGATCATTCCAATGCTGCTGAAAATTGATTTCGGCGCGTTGCACCAGGTCAAGGCTCACGTTAAGGGTATTGGTGTCACCTTGTTCATCAACTGGCTGGTCAAGCCGTTCTCGATGGCGTTTTTGGCCTGGCTGTTTATTCGGGTGTGGTTTGCGCCGCTACTGCCGGCTGAGCAGCTGGATAGCTACATCGCAGGCCTGATTTTGCTGGCAGCCGCGCCGTGCACTGCCATGGTGTTTGTCTGGAGCCGGCTAACCGGTGGAGATCCATATTTCACGCTATCCCAAGTCGCTCTGAACGACCTGATTATGATGTTCGCCTTCGCACCACTGGTCGGTTTGCTGCTGGGCGTGTCCAGCATCGCCGTCCCGTGGGCCACGCTGCTAACCTCGGTGGGGCTGTACATCGTAGTTCCGGTGTTGATCGCTCAGGCCATCCGCAAGACATTGCTCAGCAAAGGCCAGGCGATATTCGATGCCACCATCCATCGCATTCAGCCTTGGTCGGTTTCCGCGCTGCTGCTGACCCTGGTTCTACTTTTCGCCTTCCAAGGCAACGCCATCCTGCAACAGCCTTTGGTGATCGCGCTGCTGGCCGTGCCGATCCTAATTCAGGTGTTCTTCAATTCTGCATTGGCCTACTGGCTTAATCGCCAAGTCGGAGAAATGCATTCAGTGGCCTGCCCATCGGCCCTGATTGGCGCATCTAACTTCTTCGAGCTGGCTGTGGCGGCCGCGATCAGCCTGTTTGGCTTCCAATCAGGCGCGGCGCTAGCGACGGTGGTTGGCGTACTGATCGAGGTGCCGGTAATGCTGCTAGTTGTCCGCGTTGTTAATGCGAGCAAAGGCTGGTACGAGAGGAGTGCATAGGGTCTTCTGTGGTAAAGACTTCAACAGCTGATGGCAACACCGCACGCAGCATTGCTGGCCATCTTGGAACAAGACAAGGACCGCGTGAAAGCGTAAGACTAAAGGCGCGGATTGCAGGCACGGCGAAGGATACTGCGTGGCATGTCCAGACGGCGGCCGCGGGTGCGCCCTGCTCTATGCCGTGATCCGGCTCCGATGCGAGCTGTGAAGCGGAACTCCAGGTAAAGGCAAAAGGAAGCTACCCTGCTGTCTGATTATTTTAGAGCGACAGCATCTTCGCCTCTGCCAAGCTGGCCCGCTCATCCAGTCGCTGTTCCAGCAGAGCCCTGAGACCTTCCGGCTCGATATGCCTGCACCACTCCCTGGCGGTGACGGCGTCGTTGTAGTCGCCCAAGGCCTGCAGTAAGCCGCGCAACTTGCTCAGAAAATGCTTGTGGGCGCCATCCAGCTCCAAGTCTGAAAAAAACTCGATGGCGTAGCGCAGATTTTTGCCTTGCTTGCGCAATTCGTGCAACTGTTCGGCAGCGTGCCTTTTTTGTTTCCATAGCTTGCGCATGTCCGCCCTCTGGCGTTTCAGCGCGTGGCTGGCGAATCGCGGCAGATTGTCGAGATGCGAGGGTGGCAGGCTGGTTAGACCATCCAGCAGGCGGGTTGGAAGCGTGCGCCATCGCCGGGAGGACAGCGCTACGCAGCAGGCCGCCCGGCCATCCTGTCGAGCGTCGTTCAGGGCGGCCAGGACGGGTTTCATTATTTCGCTGGATAGACCGGCCTGGATGGCCGGCAATGTTTCCAATGCCAGCACATCCAGGTCGCGCGCTTTGCCGAATATGCCCGCCAGCCATTTCAGGTCGTCGGCTATGGTTTTCCACTTTCGGCCGCGAATCAGCGGCGCAAAGGTTTTAAGCGCGGCTCTAAGTCGCCGGATGGCCACCCTGCCCTGATGGATAGGCTCGGGATCATTCCCTCCGCAAATGTTTGGCGTGTTGGCCATGAGTTGGCGCAAGCACTCCAGAGCGATGCGTTTCAGCGCCGCCGCGCAGCTCATTGCAGGGCGCAGGTGTGGAATGCCTGCTTGCGCGCAGCTGCGCATCGAGTAGGAAAATGGGCGCTGCGGTAGCGAGGAGTGTGTTTTTGCCATGACGCATGTCTTGACTGGTCGACGATAGCGGGCATTCATGACGGAGCATGCTCCCCTGGAAGGCCCTTCCTGTCCTCATTTTGATTCATGATTATTTCTCAAGGCACTGCGAATCTTCGCCGACGGCTGCGTGGCCATCGCGGCTGTAAGCAATGCCTAAAATCATAGCTGCAAGCCCGCAACTGTACTAATTGACAGTCATGACGATAGGCATTGTCCATCAGCGGTTTATTCTGGATTTATCGCCGCGCCTATATGGTTTTTATATGGATAAGCTTGTATTGGAATGTTGCAATACATGAAAATGCAAACAAATCTAAATTGCACCTTGAACCTGAATGAATTTGATTGCAACCGGCAAGGCGCTGCCAAGCCAGCTCGTCACCGCTGATGACCTCGATGTGAAGCTTGGCTGCCGCCGCGGCCAAAGTTTGAAAAAAAGCGGCGTCCACACCCGGCATTTTGCCGGCGACCATGAATCCCAGAGCCAACTCGGCGCCCGCGCGCTGAAGGATGCGCTGGACCGCGCGGAGATAAGCGCGTCAGGCATCGATTTGCTGATCGGCGCTTGCGGCATTCCGGAGCAGGCGCTGCCCGGCACCGCCAGTTTCATCGCCCATGCGGCTGGCTTCCCCGCCGGGCGGCCCGCCTTCGACGTCAACGCCAGCTGCCTCAGCTTTCTGTCCGCGCTGCAGGTAGCGGACAGCCTGTTGCTCTCCGGCGCGTACCGCCGCATCGCTATCGTCTCGGCCGATTTGGCCTCGCGCGGGCTGGACTGGGCCAACCCGGAAGCCTCGCTGATTTTCGGCGACGGCGCCGCCGCCGCCATCGTCGAGCGGGGCTCGCCGGGAAGGGGCTTGCGGACTTTCAAGCTGGCCACCTATCCGGAAGGCCGCAATTTCTGCGAGATTCGCGCCGGCGGCACCCAACGCAACCCGCGCCGCGGGGTCGTCGACGGCGACTTTCTGTTCGACATGAACGGCAAGGCGGTTTTCAAGCTGGCGTCGCGGCTGATGCCGGATTTTCTGGATGCGCTGATGGATGCCACGCCAGGCGGTCTGGACAGCATAGATTGCGTGGTGCCGCACCAGGCCAGCCATCTGGGCATGCAGCATATGGCCAAGCGCCTGGGCATCGCCGCCGGTCGCATCGTCGACATCTACGCCTCACACGGCAACCAGGTGGCGGCTTCCCTGCCCACCGCCCTGCATGAGGCCTTTGTCGATGGCCGCGCCCGCGCCGGCAAGCGTCTGTTGATGGTGGGCACCGCGGCGGGACTGAATCTGGGCGGATTGGTATGGGACCTGTGACGCGGGTACTGGTGACTGGCGCCACAGGCGGACTGGGACGCAATGCCGTCGCTTATCTGTTGGGCAAGGGCTGCGCGGTGCGCGCCACCGGCCGCAATCGGCAGGCGGGCGTCGAGCTGGCTGGCCTGGGCGCTGAATTCGTCGCGCTGGACCTGGCCGCTGCCGATGAAGGCCAGTTGGCCGGCCTGCTGGAGGGCGTGGACGCGGTATGGCACTGCGCCGCCCTTTCCGCGCCTTGGGGCCGGGGGGACGATTTCGTCGCCGCCAATGTTCATGCGACCGACAAGCTGCTGAAGGCCTCGGGGCAATCGCGCGCCAACCGCTTCATCCACATTTCCACGCCGGCGCTGTACTTCGATTTCCAACACCGCTACCAGGTGCCGGAGTCGTATCGTCCGCGGCGCTACGTCAATGCTTATGCCCGCACCAAGGCGCAGGCTGAAGAAAAAGTGCTTGAGGCTGCGCGCGCCTATCCCGCGCTGCGGACCACGATCTTGCGGCCGCGCGCCATCTTCGGCGAGCACGACCAGGTGCTGATGCCCAGGCTGGCGCGCATGCTGAGCCAACGCGGCGGACGTCTGCCGCTGCCGCGCGGCGGCGCGGTGACGCTGGATCTGACCTATGTCGGCAATGTGGTCCATGCGATGTGGCTGGCCACGACGCATCCCAGCCTTGCCAGCGGCCAAGCGTTCAACATCACCAATCAGCAGCCGGCCGTGCTGCGCGATGTGCTGACGCGGGTGTTCGCCCAGGAGTTGGGCCGGCCCTTACGCATCGTCAGCCTGCCCTACCCCTTGCTGAGCGCGGCCAGCCGCCTGGCGCAGCTGTGGGCCGCGCTCACGGGCAAGGAGCCGGCATTGACGCCTTACAGCCTGGGCGCGATCCATTTCGACATGACGCTGGACAATACCCGGGCGCGCGATGCGCTGGGTTATCTGCCGCCGTACAGCTTGGATGAAGGCCTGGCGCGCACCGCGCGCTGGCTGAGGGAGCATGGACATGGCTAGTGTCACCGCGTTCAGCGTCGGACATTGCACTCATCCGGCCTGCATGGCGCTGAAAGGCGCGGGGCTGGCCAGCCGTTGCTTTCCTTCGCGCGCCTATCTGATTGAAACCCGGGATCGCCTATTGCTGTGGGATACCGGCTATTCCGAGCATTTTTTCGACGCCAGCCGCCGCGGCGCCTATCGGCTGTACCCGATGGTGACGCCGGTGCATTTCGACGGCGCCCGATCGCTGCGTCAGCAACTGCGCGGGCGCGGCATAAGCCCAAACGATATACACACATTATTGCTGTCGCACTTCCACGCTGACCATATCGCCGGCCTGCGGGACTTTCCCCGGGCCTGCATCCTTGCCTCCGAGCAAGGCTGGCGCGGGGTGCGCGGCTTGAGCGGGCTGGCCGCGGTGCGGCAAGCCTTTCTGCCCGGTCTGCTGCCGGCGGATATGGAAGACCGTTTGTCTTTTGTCGAGGCCTTGCCCCTGCAGGCCTTGCCTGCCGAATTGGCGCCGTTCAGCCATGGCCGCGACGTCAGCGGCAGTGGCGAAGTGTTCGTGGTGGATCTGCCGGGACATGCGGTGGGGCACTTGGGCGCTTTCGTGCTGGGGGATTCAGGCTGGACGCTGCTGGCGTCGGACGCGGCCTGGGCGGAAGAAGGCTACCGGGAGTTGCGGGGTCCATCCGAGCTGTCTTTCCTGGTACAGCACAACCGCCGCGCCTATTACGGCACGCTGGCCAGGGTGCACGCGCTGCACCGGGGCGGCCGCGTGGAGATTCTGCTGACGCACCAGGAGGAGGACACCGCATGCTGAGACTGATCCGAATCCTGGCCGCCTACTGGCGGACGCGGCGGCTGGGTTTTCGCGACCGAGCGGCGCTGGAGCGCCATCAGGCCCGGCAAATGGGGCGCTTTCTGGCCAGGCTGCGCCGGCGCAGCCCCTATTTCGCCAAGCTGGGCACCCTGCCTTTCGCGCAGTGGCCGCAGATGGACAAGGCCTCGATGCTCAAGCATTTCGACGATATGAATACCGCGGGGTTGAAGCTGGACGACGTGATGGATGCCGCGTTGCGCGCCGAGCGCAGCCGAGACTTCTCTCCCACGTTGAACGGCCATACGGTTGGGCTGTCGTCCGGCACCTCCGGCCAACGCGGCGCGTTCGTCGTCAGCAAGGGCGAGCAGGCGCGATGGGCCGGCATCATGCTGGCCAAGGCTTTGCCCGATGGCCTGCTGGCCGGCGAGAAAGTGGCGCTGTTCCTGCGCGCCAACAGCAATCTCTACGGCGCGGTGCGCAGCCGCTGGCTGACTTTCCGCTTTTTCGACCTGTTCCAGCCTTTGGACAGGCATTTGCAGTCGCTTGACGCTTACGCGCCCACCATTTTGCTGGCGCCGGCCCAGGTGCTGCGCGCGCTGGCGCTGGCGCAGTTGGAGGGCCGCTTGCGGCTGTCGCCGAAGCGGGCGTATTCCATCGCCGAGGTGCTGGAGCCGCAGGATCGCGCCGTGATCGAGCAGGCTTTCGGCTGCGTGCACGAAATCTACCAGGCGACCGAGGGCTTCCTGGCCAGCAGCTGCGAATACGGCACGCTGCATCTGAACGAGGAATACATCCATGTCGAACCGGAATGGTTGGATGAGGAACGGCGCCGTTTCGCGCCGGTGATCACCGACTTCAGCCGCCACACCCAGCCCATCGTCCGCTACCGGCTGAACGACGTGCTGCAGGCGCGGGCCGAGCCCTGTCCTTGCGGGCGCGCGGCGATGGCGCTGGACGCGGTGGAGGGCCGCTGCGACGACATGCTGCGGCTGCCGGGCCGCGATGGCGGCGAGCTGACGGTGTTCGCCGACGTGATGGGCCGCGCGCTGGCGACCGCTTTGCCGCTGGAGGCCGATTACCGGCTGCGCCAGACCGGCCCAGCCGAATTGGCGCTGGATGTCGAGGTGCCGGCGGCGGCCTTACCGGCCATTCGCCATCGCCTGGAGCGGACGCTGACGGGCCTGGGCGTTGACGCCGGGGCGCTGCGATGGCGGTTGTCGAATCGGGTGCCGGCGATGGATGCCACGCGCAAGCGCAGGCGCATCGTCAGGGAACTGGCATGAGACGTGCGCTGGACTGGCTGCCTCCCAGGCTGCGCCATATGCTGTTGGGCTGGGCATCGGTAGGCTGCGCTTACTCGCTGGGCAGCCTGTGGCCCCAGCGCGCGACTATTCTGCCCGAGCTGGCCGTGGACCGCTGGATTCCTTTCGATCCGGCGGCGATCTGGTTATACACGTCGTTTTTCCTGATCGTGCCGGCGGCTTATCTGCTTGCCCGCCCGGAGCGGTTGGCCTGGCTGCAGCGCGCGATGCAGTGGTGCGCGCTGGCCGCCGGCGCGGCTTTCCTGCTGTGCCCCACTACCCTGGCGTATCCGCCCATCGCCGGCGATGGTTTGCATGCTGAAGCGCTGCGTTTCTTTCTACGCTTCGACACCCCGCACAACTGCCTGCCCTCCTTGCACGGCGCGCTGACCGCGCTCTCCGCCTGGGCCTTGTGGGAAGGCGGCCGCCGCTGGCGCTCATGGCTGGCGCTGGCATGGGCGCTGGCCATTCTGTTCGCCGTGATCCAGCTGCGCCGCCATCTATTCATCGATCTTTCCGCCGGCGTGGCGCTGGGGCTGCTTTGCGGCCTGCTGGCGGCGCGGCCGGCTACCGCCCTTTCCCTTTCCTATCGACGCACATGAACGTATTCGCCCTCACCTTCTCCATCATGCTGGCCGTAGTGCTGCTGGAGTTGCTCGCCCTGCGCCATTGGCGCCGCGAAGCCATTCCCTGGCGCGAAATCATCTTCAACCTCAATTCAGGCCACATCGTGATGTGGGTGTTTCGCGGCGTGGAGGTGGCGGGTTTCGGCCTGCTGCTGCAGTACGCCAACCTGCACCTGGTGGATCGGCTGCCAGTGTTCTGGCAATGGGTCTTCGCCTTCGTCGCCTGGGATCTGAGCTTTTACTGCATGCACCGCGCCCACCACACCTGGCGCATCTTCTGGGCGGTGCACGTGGTGCATCATCAGGGCGAGCATTTCAGCCTGTCGCTGGGCATACGCAACTCCTGGTATTCGTCGCTGACTTCGTTTCTTTTCGTCGCGCCGCTGGCGGTGCTGGGGTTGCCATTGGAGATATTCGTCGCGGCGTCGTCTTTCCACTACGCGGTACAGCTGTACAACCACAATGCCTTCGTCGGCAAGAGCGGCTGGCTGGACCGGGTACTGGTGACGCCGTCCAATCATCGCGTCCACCACGCCACCCATCCGGTGTACCTGAACAAAAACTTCGGCGGCACCTTCCTGATCTGGGACAAGCTATTCGGCAGCTATCAGCCCGAGCGCGACGACATCCCGCTGCATTACGGCGTGCACGGCGTCTCGCCCGGCTACAACCCGTTCTGGGCCAGCAACCAGGGGCTGCAAGCCTGGTTCCGGCGCCGTTTCGCTCCGTCCGGGCGGCGCGCGATGCGGATGCCAGCCGCCTACATCGCCACCGGCGGGATTTTGCTGTTCGGCATGGTGATCTATTACGTCGAGCGGGTGGCCGGCTGGGACGCCATCGGTCGATGGAGCGTGTTCGCCTGCCTGGTGGCCGGCACCATCGCCATCGGCGGCATGTCGGATGAGCGGCGTTGGGGCTGGCGGGGTTGGCTGGCGCTGACTCTGGCGATGCCGGCGCTGTGCGCCGGCGTGTTCGGCATGCGCGACGGCTGGGCATTGGCCTTGCTGGCTTTGTTGCTTGTCCATGGCCTGGCCGGGCTGCGCCTGCGGGAGGCCGCATGGGCAAACTGAGATTCCAGTCGTCGGCGAAGCTGCCGTTCCGCATCGACCTGCAACGTACCGCCCAAGCCTACCTGGCCGAGCGCGGCGAACACCGCTTCGCCGACTGGCGCGTGGGGCTGAAAGGCGCGGCGCTGGCGGCGCTCAGCCTGGCTTGTTATGTGCTGGCATTGCGCGCGACGACGATGTGGTCGTTCGCGCCGGCCTACATCGCGGCCATCGTCATGGCGATGCTGCTGGCGATGAACACCTTGCACGACGCCGCCCACGGCGCCCTGTTTCGCAACGCAAGGCTCAACCGGTGGCTGGCCCGCGCCGCCAGTTTGCCGATGGGCATAGATGCCGACATCTGGACCCGGCGGCATGTGCACCTGCACCATACCTACCCCAATGTCGACGGCTACGATCTGGACATCGAGCCCAACCCTTTCCTGCGGCAAACGCCGTTCCAGGACTGGTCGCCGCAATTCCGCTACCAGCACCGCTACTGGCCGCTGGTGGCGGCACTGTCCCTGCCCTACCTGTGCTGGTACGGCGATTGGCTGGACCTGCTGGGCAAGAGCAAGCTGCGGCAATACGACAGCCAACCCATTCCCGCAGGCGGATTCCTGCTGGGCAAGCTGGGACACCTGATCCTGCTGCTGGCGTTGCCCTGGTATTGCCTGCCGGCCGGCGCGATCGGCTGGGGCGGCCTGCTGCTTTGCTATCTGGCCGGCTTGATGACGGCGTCCTGTTTTCTGGTGGCGATGATCTTGGGCACCCATTGGGCCGAGGTGGAGTTCTTCCGGCCTGAAGGCGCGGAAATGCCTCATACCTGGCATGAGCACCAGTTCCTGACCTGCTGCGACTGGCAGCCCAGGCCGCGGGCGCTGGGGCATTTATTGGGCGGCTTGCATCTGCACCTGACCCACCATTTGTTTCCGGCCTATAGCCACCGCCACTATCCGGCGTTGGCGCGCATCGTCGAGCAGCTGGCGCAGCGGCATGGCCTGCCCTATCGTTGCATCGGCTATCAGGGGCTCTGGCGCGCGCAGCAGAACTTCCTGCGGGGGATGGGCCGTCGGCCCGAATAAGAAATGTCGGTTTGAATCAAAACGCCCGCGCAGCTGCGCGGGCGTTTCGCTTTCTAGCCGCGATGGCCATGCGGATGCGGCGCGAAGAGCCGGCTCAGGCGGTTCAGCAGCATGCGCCCGGTGGCGTGCGCCATGCAGCCCAGCGTGACCGGCACCAGCGTCAGCAAGCCATGGCCCTTGGTGTAGCCGGGGTTGCGGTGGATGTAGAACTGGGCCGCCGAATTGGGGCTGGCTTGCCACTGCCTGCGGTCGCCCTCGTTATCGCGCGTTTGCCAGCCCACGTGGACCACGCCCGGCTTGTCCGGATCCACCGGCTTGAGGCCGAACAACCGCGCCAGCTGGCCGATCACCCCGCCGTAATCCAGCTCTGAGGATTGCTGGGCGCTGGGCCATACCCGGGTGGCGTACTTGTCCAGCAGCATATAGCTGGATGGATGCACCAAAGCCCCCAGGTAGTAAACCCGGCGGCCAGGCCGGGTCAGGCGGTAAGCCAGCACCTGGCGGCACACGAACGGCGCGTTGCGGTTTTTGCCGCGGTAGGCCCGCATCAACCCGGCTTCCATCCGGATTACGGTGGATTCGCGTCCTTCCAGGTTTTGTTCGAAGAAATGGATTGCGCAATAACCAACGGATTGGCCTTGCGCATTCTTATGAATCAGAATGCGCGTTTCTTTGGCTTTGGAATATACGACATAGCTGGCGAAATCCTCCTTGCTGACGCCGTCGAATATATCGCAATGCACCAGGTATAATTCATCCACCAGTTTTTCCCTGTCGGGCGCATCCATCAAGGCTGGCGCAACGACGACAGATTTTCCCATTTTAGACATGTTAGCCCTATTTTATTTGAATGGAAAATATCACTTTTGCTGCTAATAACATGAAATTTATTGCAATAAAACGGTAAATATTCGCTACAAATATTAATTCAAACGTTTGAGTGACTGAAATAGGAAAAAAGGCCAGTCAAAGACTGGCCTAGTTATATTTTGATGGGCTTAATTTTATTAATGAAAGTCTGAGAGGATATATTTTCTAGGCTGAAACCATTTTGCGGATGAAATAGCCTTTCATTCTTTGGGCCGGTTTGGCGGCCGCAATGGTCAACGCTTCCAGCTGCACCGCCGCCTGGCCGGTCAGGTTGATCCAGCCCTCTTCGGTGACGGCCAGCGTATCGGAATGGCGGTAGCCTCCCTCATTCTCCAGATAGATGCCCGGCTCTATCGACACCACCATGCCGGCCTGCAATACATCGGCGCTACCCTGCGCCAGCCAGGGCGCTTCGTGATTGCCCAACCCCAGGCCATGGCCGCAACGGTGCAGCCGCAAGCGCCAATCGCCGAAGCTCCTGTCCTGCAGGAAATCGTTGACCTTTTCGTCGATCTCGCCGCAGGCGACGCCCGGCCTTAGCATGGACATCGCCAGACTGCGCGCTTCGCCCATCAGCTGGAAACGCTCGCGCTGGGCGGCGGTGGGTTCGCGGGTGAAGAAGGTGCGCTCGCATTCGGCGGTGTAGCCGTCCAGGCGAACGACGGAAATCACCACGTGGGGGCCATCCTTCAGCCGTTGCGACAACTGCGGAATCGCATGCGGCTGCGCGCTCAGCGGCGCCGGCCAGGGCGCCAGCAGCACCCGGGTGCACAGCGGGTCGAAATCCGGCTCCTCGCGGATGATCCGCCGCAGCAGCTGCTGGCCGGTGGCATAGCCCTCGGCCACGGACACGCCGTCGTAAACGCCGCGCAGCAGCTGATTCACGCCATCCGCCGCGTAGCGTCCGGCGCGCGCCAGCTTGGCGATCTCCCATGGCGATTTGACCATCCGTATCAGGTCCAGCGCGTCGTCGGCGCGGCCGCCCACCGATTGCATGAACTCGGCGTGGTGCAGCGGCGTGGCGGGATCGAAGGCGAAGCGGTCGCAAAGCAGCGGAATCAGCGCGTCCTCCCAACGCTGCCCCGCCGGAGCCGGGTACTCGCGATAGCTGTGAACATCTTCTTCCTCGACATTCCAGGCCTGTTTCAGGTGCGCATGCTCAAGCTGGGGCACCAGCAGCTTGCGCTTGCCGCTGGCGGCGTCCAGCAGCAGGAAGAACGGGCGCTCCAGCGGTTCGTAGCTGATGCCCGACAGGTAGTAGATGCTCTCCGTGCCGCTGGCCACATATTGCGGGATGCCGGCCTCCAGCAGGCGGTTGCGCAGCAGTTGGTCGCGGCGCGCCATCTCCCGCTGGCGTGGCTGTTCGAAATGCGCCATATCGTCCCCCTCCCATTCCTGGATTTGAGATATCAATATGACATAAATCAAATATCATTTCCGTCCGTTATGCATGCCGAACGCCGGCCGCGCCTTGCAACTGGTCGAATTGCTTCCATAGCAGCAATGCGACCGCCGCGCCAAGCAGCAGGTTCACCAGCGGCATGGCCAGCCATACGCCGTCCAGGCCCATGGCCATCGGCAGCAATGCCAGCGCCGGCAGCAGCAGCGCAGTCTTGCCCACGGTCACGCCCAGCGCCAGCCGGGTCAGCGCCATGGCTTGCAAGGCTGTCGCGCCGACGATGACCAGCCCATCCAGCGGCATGGCCAGCAAATGCAGGCGCAGCGCGCGGCTGCCGGCTTCTATCAGCTCGCTGCTGCCGTCGCTGTACCAGCCGGCGATCCAGGCTGGAAACAGCTGGACCGCCGCACATGCGGCCACGCCGATGGCTAGGCCCACTTTCAATCCGTGCAGCAAAGCCGCGCGCGCCCGTTCGGGCTGGCCTGCGCCGATGGCGTGCCCCAGCAGCGGCTGCATGCCCACCGCCAGGCCGTGGATCACCAGCGTGAACAGCGACTCGCTATAGCCCGCCACCGCATAGGCGGCCACGCTCAGGTCGTCGCCCCACACCAGCAGCTGGCGGTTGTGCGCGAACAGCAGCAGGGCCAGGTTGAGCTCCATCAGCAGGCTGGGCGCGCCCAGCGCCAGGATGGGCCACAGCCCCTGCCAGTCCGGCCGCAGCCGCCCCAGTTGGATGCGCAGCGCCGCGCGCGGGCTGAAAAAGTATGCCAGCGCCAGAAGCAGCACCACGGCCTCGGCCAGCAGCGTGCCGATGGCCGCGCCGGCCAGGCCCTTGCCCATCACGCCGACAAACAGATAATCCAGGCCGATGTTCAGCAGCGCGCCCAGCGTCATCAAAGCGGTGGACAGCTTGGGACGCCCGTCGTTGCGCACCAGATAGGTCAGGAGCATCGGCCCCATGGTCAGGCCGGCGCCGGACAGCATCAGCAACAGATAGCCGCGCGCCTGTTCCGCCACCTGAGGCTGGACATCGGCCTTCAGCCAGGACAGCAGCAGATCGATATTGGGCAGGCCCAGCGCGGGGATCAGCGCGCTCAGCAAAACCAGCAGCGCCAGCGCCGCCAGCAAGGTGCCGCGCGCGGCGCGCATGTCGCCTGCGCCTTGCTGGATCGCGATCCGGGTGGCGGCGCCCATGCTGATCATCGCGCCGAGGCCCACCTGCAGCATCACCAGCGGATAGGCGAGATTGATCGCGGCCAGGCCGTGGCTGCCCACGTAGTGGCCGACGAAAATGCCGTCTATCACCGCATACAGGCCGGTGACCAGCATGCCGGCGATGGAGGGAATGGCGTAGCGCCAGAACAGCGTGGAGACCGGAAGCGTATCCAGATCACGGATGTGGGTATTGGTATTCTGCATGGCGTCGTTACAGTAAAGAGCGATGAGGAATAGCCATTCTAGCATTTAATTAATCATGCATGATTGATTAAATAATGACACAATGTGACGGACAATGACATGAAAGAAAAGACGGATGGCCCGCAAAACCAAGGAAGACTCGCAGAAAACCCGGGACGCGATACTGGATGGCGCGGAGCAGGTGTTTCTGGACAAGGGCATAGCCAACGCCACCATGGCCGAGATCGCCGACGCGGCGAAGGTGTCGCGCGGCGCGGTGTACGGGCATTACGACAACAAGATGGAAGTGTGCCAGGCGATGATAGACCGCGCGTTCGCGCTGGACGCGCTGCGCTTCCCCTCTCAAGGCGAATCCGCCGGCGATACGCTGGTGGCGGCTGGCGTTTACTACCTGGCCCAGTTCCTGGAGCCGGGTTCGCCGCAGCGGGTGTACCAGATCCTGTATCAGAAGTGCGAGCAAATCGAGGAAAACCGCAGCGTGCTGCGGCGGCGCGAACTGGCGGACCGCTTGACCACGCACTACGCGCGCAGACAACTGCGGCGGGCCATCGCGCAGAACGAGCTGCCCGCCTCGCTGGACATCGGGCTGGCCGCGGACTATCTGGTCTGCCTGTTTCTTGGCTTGTACGAGCTGCTGGAGGCCAGTCCCGATGCGCTGCCCCGATGCGAACGAATCTTGCGCGGCGCGCTGCAGGGACTGCCGCACGCGGCCAGCATCATGCGCCGGCCGCCGCTACTCGACATGGCGCCGGAAGCGCCATAGCGCCAGACTCAGCGTGGCCACGGCGATCAGCCACAGCGGCAGCAGCCACGGCCAGGCGTCGGCGAAGCCATAGCCTTTCAGGAACACCCCCTTCAAAATGGGAATGAAGTAGCTGAGCGGATTGATCCGCGCCAGCCATTGCAGCGCGTCCGGCATGTTTTCGATCGGCGATACGTAGCCCGACAGGATCACCGCCGGCACCATGAAGGAAAACACGCCCAGGAACGCCTGTTGCTGGGTGCGGCAGATCGACGAGATGAACAGCCCCACTCCGGCCAGCGCCAGCCCATAACTGGCCATGCTGGTCAGCAGCAGGGCGGTGGAGCCGCCGAAAGGCACCCGATAGGCCCAGGCCGCGGCGATGGCGATCAGCCCTCCCTGCAGCAGCGCCACCAGCACGCCAGGCACCGCCTTGCCTGCCATCACATAGGCCGGCGTCAGCGGCGACACCAGCAGCTGGTCGTAAGTACCCTCCTCGCGCTCCCGCGCCACCGACAAGGCGGTGACGATCAGGCAGCCTATGGTGGTGATGATGGCCACCAGGCTGGGCAGCACGTGCCACTGGAACTCCAGATTGGGGTTGTACAGATTGCGCACCGACAATTGCGGCCCCGGGGCGACGCGCTCCTGCTGGTAAGCGGCGACCACTTGCCCGATATAGGCGCTGGCGATCTGCCCGCTGTTGGAGCGGCGGCCATCCACGATTACCTGCAGCGTGGCCGGGCGGCCGGCGGCCAGCGCGCGCGAGAAATCCTGCGGAAACACCACCGCCAGCAGCGCGCACTGCCGGTCTACACAGTCGCGCAACGCCTCATGGCTGCGCATCGGCACGATATGGTCGAACGTGGCGCTGGCGGCCAGGCGTTTCACCAACTCCTGCGAGGCCGCGCCGGCATCCTGATTGTAAACCGCCAGGCTGGCATGCTTGACCTCCAGCGTGGCGGCGAAGGGAAACACCAGCAGTTGCAGCAGCACGGGCACAACCAGCAACAGGCGCCCCTGGCGGTTGCCGGCCAGCGCCTGCAGTTCCTTGATGATCAGCCACAACAGTCGTTGCCACATGGCTTCAGTCGAGCGTGCGGCGGGTTTTGCGCACGGTCTGTCCCAGCCAGAACACGCCCAGCAGAATCAGGCTGGCGGCGTTGAACCACAGCAACGATGGAATCACCCCGGCCTGGAACAGCGTCTGCAGCGTGCTGGCGAAATACCGCGCCGGCAGGATGCGGGTCAGCCATTGCAGCGGCGCCGGCATGCTGGAAATCTCGAACACGAAGCCCGACAGCATCAGCGCGGGCAGGTAGCCGGCTGTCAACGCGGCCTGGGCGGCGTCGAACTGGGTGCGCATCACCGTGGACAGGAACAGGCCCATCCCCAGCGCGTTGGCCAGAAACAGCGAGGACATCAGCCACAGCAGCCACAGCGGCCCGCGGAAAGGCACCCCCATCACGAACACGGCAACGATCAGGCACAACAGCATGGCCGCGATCCCCAGCACGTAATACGGCAGTATCTTGGATAGCAGCAATTCGGCGCGGCTCACCGGCGTGGCCAGCAGCGCTTCCATGGTGCCCCGCTCCCATTCCCGCGCCACCACCAGCGAGGACAGCAGCGCGCCGATGATGGTCATCACGATGGCGATGGTGCCCGGCACCAGGAAATTGGGGCTTTCCGCGCTGGGGTTGAACCAGAAGCGCTGGCGGATATCGATGGCTGGCGTGATGGGGTGGGCGCGCTCGTCGCCTTCGGCCTGCTGCCAGCGCAGCCAGGCGCCCTGGACATAGGCGGCGACGAAGTTGGCGGTGTTCGGCTCCGCGCCGTCGGTCAGCAGCTGAACCGTTCCCCGTCCAGCCAGCCAGTCGCGGGAGAAGCCCTCTCGAATCACTACCGCGCCGCGTATCTTGCCATGCGCCAGTTTTTGCTCCATTTCCGGACGGGAGCGCAGCGGCTGCACGTCCAGCGCCGGCGTCGCGTACAGCGTCGCGGCCAGCCGTTGCGCGGCGCCGCCGCCATCCTCGCGCAGCAAACCCAGCCGGATGTGGGCGGAGTCCAGATTCACCGCGTACCCCAGGATGAACAACAGCGCCACCGGCAAGATGAAGGCGATCAGGATGCTGCTGGGGTCGCGGACGATCTGATAGCTCTCCTTGCGGCACAGCGCGGCCAGGCGGCGCAGGTTCATCGGTCGGCCTCCTCCACCAGCTGAATGAAGGCATCCTCCATCGTCGGATCGGGCAAGACCGAGCTCTCCACGCGGCGCTTGAGCGCATCCGGCGTATCCAGCGCCAGCAGCCGGCCGCGATAGACCAGCGCGATGCGGTCGCAGTATTCGGCCTCGTCCATGAAATGGGTGGTCACCAGCACGGTGACGCCCTTTTCCGCCAGGCCGTTGATATGGGTCCAGAACTCGCGTCGGGTGACCGGATCAACCCCGGAGGTGGGCTCGTCCAGAAACAGCAGCGGCGGTTCATGCATCACCGCGCAGGCCAGCGCCAGCCTCTGCTTGAAGCCCAGCGGCAGCTCGCCGGCCGGACTATCCATGTGCGGCCCCAGGCCGAACACCCGCTCCATCTGCGCCATCTTGTCGCGCTGGGTTTTTCCGGCCAGGCCGTAGACCCCGGAGAAGAACATCAGGTTGCGCCGCACCGTCAGATGCGCGTACAGCGAAAACTTTTGCGCCATATAGCCCAGCTGCTGGCGAGCGGCGCTGGGGCTGGCTTTCAAGTCCAGCCCCATGACCAGCGCCTGTCCCTCGCTGGGCTTGAGCAGGCCGCATTCCATCTTGAAGGTGGTGGACTTCCCGGCGCCGTTCGGCCCCAGCAGGCCGAACACCTCGCCGCGGCGCACCGCGAAGCTGATGTCGTCGGCGGCGCGGAAGTCGCCGAAACGCTTGCTCAGCCGCCGGGCCTCGATCACGGCTTCGTCGCCGCGGCGCGGCAGATCGGGCATCACATCCGCCAGCGCCGAGTCTCCGCCCGGACCGCCGCCCAACAAGCTGATGAACGCGTCTTCCAGCCTGGGCCGTGCGGGCTGCAGTTTGGCATCCGGCCCCGCCTCCGCCGCGGCCAGGTCGGGCCAGTGGTTTTCGTCACGCAGCAACAGGCGCAGGCTGTGGCCCTGTATCGTGCCGTCCATCAGCGCCGGCTGGCGCAACAGGCGCTGCAACAGGCGCCGGCGGTTGCCCGCGATGCCGGACAACTGCAGGCAGCGACCGGCCAGCGGCGCGGTCAGTTCGGCCGGCGGCCCGCCGGCGCGTATCCGGCCGCAGGCCATCAGGTAGACCCTGTCGCAAGATTCCGCCTCGTCGAGGTAGGCGGTGCTGAGCAGCACGGTGATGCCGTCGGCCGACAGCGCGCGGATCAGCTTCCACAACTCGCGCCGGGAGATGGGATCGACGCCGACGCCGGGCTCGTCCAGCAGCAAGGCGCGTGGCCTGCCCAGCAGCGAGCAAGCCAGGCCCAGCTTCTGCTTCATGCCGCCTGACAGCTTACCGGCGTGGCGGCCGGTGAACGGCGCGAGATCTGTCAGCGCCAGCAGGCGCGCGAAGTCACGCTCGCGTTCGTCGATGGGCACTTCCCGCAAATCGGCGTACAGGTCCAGGTTTTCCTGCACGGTCAGGTCTTCGTACAGGCCGAACTTTTGCGGCATATAGCCTATGTTCCGCCACAGCGCGTCCCTGTCGGCGACGGGATTCAACCCGGCCACGCTCGCCTCCCCTGAGCTGGGCGTCAGCAGGCCGGCCAGCATGCGCAGCAGCGTGGTCTTGCCGGCACCGTCCGGCCCCACCAGTCCGGCCACGCAGCCGGGTGGGATGTCCAGATCCACGCCGGACACCGCGTCCGCCGCCGCGCCGGGAAAGCGTTTGCCCAGGCTCGCGGCATGGATGGCGGCGCTCACCGCGCCAGCCTCACCGTCACCGGCATGCCCTGGCTGAGCGCGGCGTCGGCATCTCCGACCACCACGCGTATCCGATAGACCAGCGCCGTGCGCAGATCGGGCGTCTCCACCGATTTGGGCGTGAACTCGGCGGTAGGCGACACGAAACCCACCACGCCGCGATAAGTCTTGTCCGGGTGGCTGTCGCTGGATACACGCACTTCGGTGCCGGCGGCGAACTTGCCTAGCTGGGTTTCGCCGACATAAGCGCGAACCCATACCGGCTGGCGCAGCGACAGCGTGAACGCCGGCGTTCCGGCCTGGACCATGCTGCCGGCCTCCACCGCGCGGGCGAGGATGATGCCGGCGCTGGGGGATTGCAGGCTGGCGTCTTTCAGGGCCAGCCGCGCGGAAGCGACGCTGGCTCGGGCTTGTTTCAATTGGGCGTCGGATTCGGCGATCTCCTCGGGCCGAAAACCGGCGACCAGCGCCTTCAGCTGCTGGGCGGCGGCGTTGCGCTGGGCGAGCGACTGATCGCGCTGCGAGCGGGCGGCCTCCAGCAATTGCCTGCTGCTGCCGCCAGCTGGCACCAGGTCGCGCTGGCGCCGGTATTCGCTCTCGGACTGGATCACGGCGGCCTGGGCCGCCTCCAGCCTGGCGCGCGCCTGGGCGATGTCCTCGCTGCGGCTGCCCATGCGCATCAGCGTGTTGCGCGCCGCCAGCGCCGCCTCGTTGGCCAGGGCGGCGTTCAGGCTGTTCTTCAGCGGCTCGACATCCAGCCGCGCCAGGATCTGCCCCGGCTGCACGCTGTCGCCTTCGTCCACCTGGACGGAAGCCAGCCGGCCGGAAACGCGGAAGGCCAGCGCTACTTCGCGAATGTCGACGTTGCCATAAAGCGTGCCCTGGCGCGCGGCCTCGGCCTCTCGCTGGTAAAGGTAATAGCCCCCCGCCAGCGCCGCCGCCAGCAACAGCGCCGCGGGCGCCATCCATTTTTTCATTCCGCCCCCTGTTGTTTCGGCCGGAAGCGGACGCATCCGCCATTCGGCCTCGCCGCCCAAGCAGTCAGGATGCGGCGGCTACCCGATAGCATACCCGCGCGGAGCCGCCGCGCATGGCATTCCGCACGCGATCCAGAAGCCGGAACGAGTTCCGGGGCGCGGATGCAACAGCTAGAGCGCGCGGGACATCAAAAAGCCGGCGCCGAACCATAGCAGCACCGTCATGATGGGCTCGGCCATTTTCGGCCGCAGCAGCATCAGCGGCGCCCGGAAGCGCCCCCGGATCGGCCACAGCAACGGAATGCCGGCGGGCGTCAGCCAATCACCCACCAAGTGGGAGGCGTAACCGACGCACAGGCCCAGCACCATGGGCATCGCATGGCCCAGCCGCACGTCCCAGCCATGCAGGCAGGCGGCGCTGGCGTAGAACACGCCGACCACCGCCAGCAGGCTATGAGTGATGCCGCGGTGGCCGAACAGATAGGCGATGGGGTGGGAAAGAAAGGGAATGCGCCGGCCGAGCCAGCTCTGGGGGTGGTCGATGTCCGGCAGCAGCGAGCCGGCCAGCCCGCCGGCCAGCAGCAGCACCGCCATCATGGCGGGCAAGTGCAGGATCAGCGCCGCGGAAACCGCGCAGAACGCGCCGAATGCGACATGGGTGGCCACCATCATGGCGCCACCCCGCCGCTAAAATTGTCAGTCATTATTGTTGTTGCCTTTGCGGCCTGTTGCTTTGTTGCCCTGCCGCGCGCTTGCGCGGGGCGCACATGCTACTGCAGTCACGCGGCGGAAGCAAAAACGGCCATCTGAAAAGCCCAGTCTGCGCCGTTGCGGCAAGGCAGACCGCGCGAAATCCGTCAGTAAGGCAGGAACAGACCGTCCGCCGAGGAATTGGTTGCTGAAAATCGACGGTCTAGAATGAATTCAGCGGCCTGGGCGCCGCGTGGAGTGTCGATGCTTGTGTTCCCGCCCGCCATCTCTTGGCGCAATCTGGCTCGTTTCGCCCTGCTGGCGCTTGCCTCCGCCGCGGCCCACGCGGGCGAGCCCTACCAGATCACCTGGGTATTGTCCGACTGGGCGCCCAACTTCATCATTCGCAACGGCAAACCCACCACTGGTCAGAACGACATTTATCTCAAGCTGATCATCGCGCGCTGGCCGGAGGCCGAGCATCGATTCATGGTGATGAGCACCGCGCGCAGCACGCTGGAGCTTCAACGCGGCAGCCAGTTATGCAGGATGAACCTGATTCCGACGCCGGAGCGGGAGAAATTCGCCTTTTTCACGTTGACCCACATGCAGTTGCCGCTGCGGCTGGTGATCCGCAAGGAGGCTGCGGCGCAAGCGCCGCTGAACGAGGCGGGAGAGGCGGTGCTGGGCGCGTTGATCCGCAAGCCCGGGCTGCGCGGCATCACCGCCGCCGGCAGAAGCTACACCGCTGAAATCGACCGCCTGTTGGCGGAGAGCAAGGGCGGATCGAACGTCAGGGAGATTCCCAACCTCCCGTCCAACGACGGCTTGTTCAAACTGCTGGAATTGGGGCGCGCCGACTACACGCTGGATTACGAACCCAACTTCAAATACCGGGACCAGCAGAGCCGGGAGCACCCGCTGACCAGCCTGCCCATCGCCGGCGCGGCGCTGATTCCGGTGGGCATCGCCTGCCCGCGCACCCGCTGGGGCAGGATGGCCGTGATGAAGATAGACCAATTGCTGAGCGAGGTCGTCGCCGATCCTGCCTACCGGCAGGCGCAGGACCGCTGGCTGTCTCCCGAATCCGCGCAACGCTACCGCGCCGAGCTGGACCGTTTCTACCGCCAGCGCGCGCGGGCGGCCGACCCCGCGCGCTACTCGCTGGCCAGGCCCTGAGCGTCAAACCTGGAATTGCGCGACCGACAGCCTGAGGTTGCCGGTCACTTCGTCTATCCGCTGTATGCTTTCCGACGCCTGGGTGGCGGCCACCGCGTTGCCGGACGCCACCTGCGCGATCTGTTCGACGTGGCGGGCGATGTCCTGGCTGGCGGTGCCCTGCTCTTGCAGCGCGTGCGAGATGTCATTGACCACCTGCACCACCTGGCTGGCGCTGCCGCGGATCTGCTGGATCAGTTCGCCGCCCTGCTCCGCCAGCTCCAGGCCGGTTTTCACCTTGGCCACCGTATCGCTCATATTCCTGCGCGACAGGTCCGAGCTGGCCTGAATCTCCGCGATCATGTCCGCCGTCTGCTCGGTGGCCTTGGCCGTGCGCTCAGACAATTTGCGCACCTCGTCAGCCACCACCGCGAAGCCGCGGCCGGTCTCGCCGGCGCGCGCCGCCTCGATGGCGGCGTTCAACGCCAGCAAATTGGTCTGATCGGCGATGTCCTTGATCACCTGCATGATGTTGGAGATGGTGGACGTTTTGCTGGCCAGCTCGGAAATGGCGGCCTCGGTCAGGTCCACGGTGGCGCTAATGCCCTGCATTTCCTCCACCGCGCGCGCGATCACCTGGCTGCCGGCTTCGGACAGGTGGCCGGAGTCCTGAGATACCGCGCGGGCGTCGGACGCGTGCTGGGCGATATGGTTGATGCTGACAGTCAGCTGCTCCACCGAGGCCGCCATCGCCGCAGCGCCCTCGCTCTGCCCCTGGGAGTTGCCGGCCACCATGCGCGCGCCGTCCACCACGTCGGCGTTCAGGCGGCCTAGCTCTTCGGCGTCGCGCATGATGTCGCCCACCAGTTGGCGAAGTTGTCCCTGCATTTCCCGGATATGGGCCAGCAGGCTGTCCTGATGGCCGGCGCCCACTAGTATTTCCCGGTCAAGCTTGCCGGCGGCGATCTCCCGCACGATGTCGGCGGCTTCGGATGGCTCCGTGCCCAACTCCCGCATCACACTGCGATACACCCACCAGCCAAGCGACAGGCTGACCGCCATGAACAGCAGCACCTGCGCGCCCACGCTCAGCAGTTGCCGAGTCAGCGTGGCGTTGATGTCGTCCAGGTAGAGGCCGGTGCCCACCACCCAACCCCAGCGCGGCGTGCTCTGGAAATAGGCGAGCTTGGGCTGGGGCGAGCTGGCGCCCGGCTTGTCCCATACGTAGTTGACAAAGCCCTTGCCGCCGCCGCTGCGCATGGTTTGTTCGAATAGCGCGCCGATATTGGCCCCGGCGCCGTCCTTGACGCTGTGCATGTCTTTGCCGACCAGTTTGGGATTCACGCCGTGGGACAGCCACTTCAGATTGCGGTCCAGCGTGAAGAAGTACTCGTCGCCGTCGAAGCGCAGCCTCGCCAGCTCCTGCAGCGCCATTTTCTGCGCTTCCGCCTCCGGCACCAGTCCGGCTGCGGCCTGCTCCTCATGCATCGCCACCAAACTGGCTGCGTTTTCCACCTGGCTGCGCACCTGGTCGTGCCTGTCGTCCATCATCTGTTGACGCAGGGCATTCATCAGCAAGGCGCCCAGCACGCAGACCAGGACGATCGCGCTGACGGTCTGCAGCAACAGCCGCCGTTTCAAGGAAAGGGTTCTGGCCATGTTTCGCTCACGGAATTTGTAAACAACTGCCAACGATAACCGATGCCATTATTCAATTTCAATATTCAAATGTATTTTATTGATTTTTGTCATGGAACCGGCATTCGGATTTAAGTTGCACGGCCAATCAACTCCTTCACTTGACTTTGTATCTTACGATATATATCGTAAGACATATTACCCAATAAAGAGGGCCAGCCATGCCATGCAATCCATACCGACACCCGATTCGCCGCATGCTGCGGGCGATGCGCGGATCGCACCGTCGCGGCGGCGATGATGGCGCGCTGGCCCGCGGACGCAAGTTTGGTTCCGACGATCTCCAGCTGCTGTTGCTGGCGCTGATCAATGAGCGCTCCTGTCATGGCTACGAGCTGATCAAGGAGCTGGCCTCCCGCTCCAACGGCTATTACAGCCCCAGCCCGGGCGTGGCCTACCCCGCCCTCACCCGCATGGAGGAAGCGGGTCAGGTCACCGCCGCCAGCCACGGCAAGCGGAAGTGCTACGCCATCGCGGAGGCCGGCCGGGAACGATTGGCCCTCCATCGCGAACACGTGGAGCTGACGCTGGCCAAGCTGACCCATATCGGCCGCAAGATGGAGCTGGCGCGGCGCGCCTACGCCGGCGAGGAAATCGGCGAGGACGGAGCGGCCGGCTGGACGAGAGAGCTGATAGAGGCGAGGCGCGCGCTGAAACACGCGCTGCTGCTCCGGGACCAGGCGGAGCCTGACGAACAGCGCCGCATCGCGGCCATCTTGCAACGCGCCGTCGCCGAAATCGCCGGCGCGGAAAAATCCTGAGGAAATCCCATGAATACCGAACTTGAGATTCAACGCCTGCGCCATCCCTTGCGTTTCCGCCTGCTGCAGGTGGCGCGCGTATCGCGGCTGTCGCCGTCCATGCTGCGCATCACTCTGGTTGGCGATGAGCTGGACGGCTTCATTTCCGCGTCTTTCGACGACCACGTGAAACTGTTCTTCCCCGAGCCCGGCGCAAAACAACCAACCTTGCCGTCCATCGCCGAGGACGGCGGCATCCGCTTTCCGGCCGACAAGCCCAAGCCGCCGATGCGCGACTACACCCCGCGCCGCTACGACGCGGCAGCTGGAGAGCTGGATATCGATTTTGTCGTCCACGCGGGCGGCATCGCCGCCGACTGGGCTTTGAGCGCCCAGCCCGGCGACAAGCTAGGCATCGGCGGCCCGCGCGGCTCACGCGTCATTCCCTCTGGTTTCGATTGGCATTGGCTGCTTGGCGACGAATCCGCGCTGCCGGCCATCGCCCGCAGGCTGGAGGAATTGCCAGACAATGCGCGGGGCTTGGCGCTGATCCTGGCCGACAGCCCGGATTGCCGTTTCGAGCTGACCGCGCCGGACGGAGTGGAAATCATCTGGCGTTACCGGAGCCGGAGCGAAAGCCTGGAGCAAGCGCTGGACGGGCGCGGCCTGCCCTCTGGCGCCGGCTTCGTCTGGGCGGCGGGCGAAAGCGGCGAGATGCGCGCCACCCACCAGCAACTGAAGCAGCGCGGCTTGTCCAAGGACAGGATGCGGGTGGCCGGCTACTGGAAGCGCGGCGACGCCGGCGCGCATGAAAGCATCAGCGAGGAGTGATGCCGGCGATGCGACCCGCATCGTAAAGCGGCTGTCGCGAATGCCGAAGGGCCCGGCGGTTTTTGCGCGCGTTTCGTCTATATTGGTTTACACGAGGGGTGGCGCTGGGTAGAATTTCGCCGCTTCAATGGGCGGGTTGCATGCGCGGTCGTAAGACGGCGCGGCGCCCGCCTCGTCGCATCCTGCCGCGCGAGGCCTCCCTCTCGCCGGCACGGCATGCCCCCTCGTTGAAGCGCCCGCGGCATGCCCGCGGGCAAGCCATCTCGAAAACTACTACTAGAAAAGCTGATGAAAATGACGTTTGCGATCAAGACCGCAGGATGCGCCGTAGCCGCCGCCCTGCTCGCCGGCTCCGCGCTGGCCAAGGACTTCAACGTGGCCGTGGTGTACGACCAGGCCGGCAAGTTCGACAAGAGCTTCAATGAAGCGGCCTATACCGGCGCCGAACGCTTCAAGAAAGAGTTCAAGATCAATTACCGCGAAGGTCAACCCAGCAACGATGCGCAGAAGGAGCAAGTGCTGCGCAATATGGCGCGCAAAGGCGCCGACCTGGTAGTGGCCGTGGGCTTCGCCTACACCCAATCGATCGAGACCGTGGCCAAGGAATTCCCGAACACCAAGTTCACGCTGGTGGACTCGGTGGCCAAGGGCGCCAATGTGCAAAGCATCGCCTTCAAGGAACAGGAAGGCTCCTTCCTGGTGGGCATGGCCGCCGCGCTGAAGTCCAAGACCGGCAAAGTGGGCTACCTGGGCGGCATGGACGTGCCGCTGATCCGCGCCTTTGGCTGCGGCTACGCGCAGGGCGCGCGCTACGTGAACCCGAAGGCCGTGGTGCTGCAGAACATGCTGGGCACCACCCACACCGCCTTCAATGACCCGTCGCGCGGCAACGAGCTGGCCAAGAGCCAGTACGACCGCGGCGCCGACGTGATCTTCGCCGCCGCTGCACTGTCGAATGTGGGCGTGATCCAGGCTGCCAAGGCTTCGGGCAAGTACTACATCGGCGTGGACAGCAACCAGAACTACATGCAGCCGGGCACCGTGCTGACCTCGATGGTCAAGCGCGTGGACAACGCCGTGTACGAAACCATGCGCGACGCCAAAGACGGCAAGTGGAAGCCGAGCACCAAGCTGATGGGTCTGAAGGAAAACGGCGTGGACTGGGCGCTGGACCAGTACAACCGCGCGCTGATCACGCCGGAAATGGAAAAGAAGATCATCGCCGCGCGCAAGGACATCATCGCCGGCAAGATCAAGGTGGTGGACTACCGCGCAGCCAACAGCTGCCCGGTGAACTGAGCCGCCAAGCCGCCGCCGGAGCCCGGGCCTGACAGGCCGCGCGGTTGTCGGGGCACCGTTCCTGACAGCGCCTTCTGGCGCTGTTTTCGTTTCTGCGTCGGCCCTTCCCGCCTGCTGCGGCCCTTCCTTTTGCGCGCGCCGCTTGCTTCTGCGTTTGCCAGAGTTGTCCCAATCCGACAAATATCCGATCGGCATGTTTCAATATCGCGCAATATGAGTCAAGTATGATTTCGCACCGGGCGGGATAATCCACCTCAAGACGCATTACCGCAGGGCGAGAGTCGAGATGCTCGCACCGCTGTTTTCCGTCTGACTAGGGCCTTGGCGATCCAGCCAGGCCGCTCAACCCACCGCGCCGCATGGCCAGACAGCAAGAGACCAAGATGAAAGACCTTACCGAAGGCGCGATCACCCGCCACATTTTGACAATGGCGGCGCCGATTGCGATCGGCATGATTTTCCAGGCGCTTTATTTTTTGATCGATCTGTATTTCATCGGCGAACTGGGCGCCCATGCGCTTGCCGGCGTCGGCGTCGCCGGCAATGCGGCCTTCTTAGTGATGGCGTTGACGCAAGTGCTGGGTGTAGGCACGGTGGCGCTGATTTCGCAGGCGGTGGGCCGCAAGGACCGCGCCGAGGCGAACCTGATCTTCAACCAGTCGCTGATGCTAGCGCTGCTGGTCGGCCTGGCGGTGTTGTTGATTGGTTACGCCGCCGCGCATGCCTATATGGTTTCGGTGTCCTCCGATTCGGCAACCATCGCTGCGGGTCGCACGTATCTGCATTGGTATATGCCGGGGCTGGCGCTGCAGTTCGCCCTGGTTTCGATGGGTTCGGCCTTGCGCGGCACCGGCATCGTCCAGCCTACGCTGGTGGTCCAGCTACTGAGCGTCATCATCAACGCGATCCTGGCGCCAGTACTGATCGCCGGCTGGCTGACCGGCCACCCGCTGGGGGTGGCCGGCGCCGGCTTGGCTAGCACACTGTCGCTGGCTGCTGCGGTGGCGGCCTTGTGGTTCTATTTTCATCGGCTTGAGCATTATGTCGGACTGGAACGGCGGCTGCTGGCGCCCCGATGGCGCGAGTGGGGCCGCATTCTGGCCATAGGTTTGCCGGCCGGCGGCGAGTACGCGCTGATGTTCCTGTTTTCGGCCGTCATCTACTGGGCGATCCGCGATTTCGGCACGGCAGCGCAGGCGGCTTTCGGCGCCGGCTCTCGCCTGGTGCAGGGGCTGATTCTGCCGGCGATGGCGGTGGCCTTCGCCGCCGGCCCCATCATCGGGCAGAATTTCGGCGCTGGCCGCGCCGACCGGGTACGGTCTTGCTTTGGCTCGGCGCTGTTTCTGATCAGCGCATTGATGGTGGCGGTGGCCGGGGGCGTTTACTGGCAGGCGGGAAGCCTGATTGGTTATTTCGCCAAGGATGGCGTGGTGGTGCGTTACGGCGTGCAGTTCTTGCAGCTGATCAGCTGGAACTTCATCGCCCAAGGGGTGATTTTCACCTGTTCCAGCATATTCCAGGGGCTGGGCGACACCCGGCCGGCGCTGCTGAGTTCCACGGTGCGTCTGCTAGCCTTTGTCGCCCCGGTGATGTGGTTGGTGGCGCAAGGAGGCTTTGCCATCGAGCAGGTATGGCATTTTTCCATCGGCAGCACCTTCATCCAGGCACTGGTCAGTCTGCTGCTGTTGCGGCGGCAGTTTAGCCAGCGGCTGCGGCCGGCGGCCGCGTTCGCGCGCTAAGGCCTGGGGTGGGCGGGAAATAACTTTGGCATATTTCTCCGCGCCATCTCCGCCCGCCTGCGCAAGCAGCCGCTTTATGGTATTCTTGCGCCCCCTCGTTTATTTTGCCGTGACCCGTCACTCATCAATGAAAGACCCTTGCGATCACTACACCTTCGACCTGATAGGCGGAGTGCCCAAGAAACCGGGCCGCAAACCGCTGGGCGAACGGGCGATGACGGTGGCCGAGCGCAAGCGCCGCAGCCGCGAGCTGCGCCGAAACCGATTGCAGGAGTTGTCGGTGACGGTGGAGCTGAGCCGGGACGCGCAGAAGTCTTTGGACAAGATGATCGAATGGTGGGGCGTCAGCAAGAAAGAGGCGATCAACCGAGCGCTGATGATCGCCTGCCAGTCGCAGACTGGCCGCACCGGCAGCCTGTTCGAGCTGGAACTTGGCATGCAGTTGCCCGCCAAGGCTCCGCGCCGCAAAGCGCCGCGCTGACGCTCAGATGAATTCTCCCGGCGGCAAATCCAGATTGACCGCCGCGCCGCGGAACGACGCTTCCGCCGCCCTAGCCTGCTCCGACAGCGGCTCCAGCACCACGGCCTTGCCCAGTTTATCGCTGCGCAAGGCATTTTCATCTTCGTTGGCGACCAGCACGGCATCGGCCGCTTCCCAGCCCCCTGAGCGCCGATAAAACGGCAATAACCCGGCATCGCAGGAAAACGCGGCGATATCGTAACGGCCGCAACCCCTGAGCCAATCCGATGCCGCGGCAGCGATGCGCTCCCCCAGGCCGTGTCCGCGAAGCTCCGGGCATACGGCGACGCAGCTGAGGCTGCCCAGCGAGAAAACGCTCCCCTGATGGACGATGGCTTTGCCCAGTACCGAGGCGTAAGCGATCAGCCGCCCATCCTCCAGCAGGTAAAACGATTGGGCTTCCAGCTCCGGCCGGTGCAGCGCCTCGTCCAGATCCGGCTCGCCCTCGCATTGGTAAGCCAGGTGCAGCATGGCATTGATCTCCCGGCGCAAGACCGGCGGTAGATCTATATACGGCGCGCTTATGACTTCCATATTCGATTTGTTTTCTTGATGCATTGCGACGGCCGGGTTGGTCTATGGAATCTCCAGCCAAGTTCCCGTAAAAACCCGTAAAAAAACGCCGCCCGCCCTCGCGGGCGAACGGCGCTATCACCAAGGTAATCGATTCGGCTATCAGGCCTTGCTGGCGGCCAGCTCCTGATATTCGGCGATCTGGTCGAAGTTCAGGTACTGGTAAACTTCGGCGCTCTTCTCGTTGATGATGCCGATATTGGCCTGGTACTCCTCAACGGTCGGGATCTTGCCCAGCTTGGAGCAGATCGCGGCCAGCTCGGCGGAACCCAGGAACACGTTGGAGTTCTTGCCCAGACGGTTCGGGAAGTTGCGGGTGGAGGTGGACATCACGGTCGCGCCCTCGCGCACCTGCGCCTGGTTGCCCATGCACAGCGAGCAACCCGGCATTTCCATGCGGGCGCCGGCGCGGCCCAGCACGCCGTAGTGGCCTTCTTCGGTCAGCTGCTTGGCGTCCATCTTGGTCGGCGGGGCCACCCACAGCTTGACTGGAATGTCGGCCTTGCCTTCCAGCAGTTTCGACGCGGCGCGGAAGTGGCCGATATTGGTCATGCACGAACCGATGAACACTTCGTCGATCTTGGTGCCGGCAACTTCGGACATGAACTTCACGTCGTCCGGGTCGTTCGGGCAGGCGACGATAGGCTCTTTCACATCGGCCAGGTCGATGTCGATCACGGCGGCGTACTCGGCGTCGGCATCGCCCTTCAGCAGCTGGCCGTTGGCGATCCACTCTTCCATCGACTTGATGCGGCGCTCCAGCGTGCGGGCGTCTTGGTAGCCATCGGCGATCATGGCCTTCATCAGCGTGATGTTGGAGCGCATGTATTCGACGATCGGCTCCTTGTTCAGGTGCACGGTGCAGCCGGCGGCGGAGCGCTCGGCGGAGGCGTCGGTCAGTTCGAACGCTTGCTCGACCTTCAGATCAGGCAGGCCTTCGATTTCCAGGATGCGGCCGGAGAAGATGTTCTTCTTGCCGGCTTTGGCCACGGTCAGCAGGCCTTGCTTGATCGCGTACAGCGGGATGGCGTTGACCAGGTCGCGCAGGGTTACGCCCGGCTGCAGCTTGCCCTTGAAACGCACCAGCACCGATTCCGGCATGTCCAGCGGCATCACGCCGGTGGCGGCGGCGAAAGCCACCAAGCCGGAGCCTGCCGGGAAGGAGATGCCGATCGGGAAGCGAGTGTGGCTGTCGCCGCCGGTGCCGACGGTGTCGGGCAGCAACAGACGGTTCAGCCAGCTGTGGATCACGCCGTCGCCCGGGCGCAGCGAAACGCCGCCGCGGGTGGAGATGAAGGCCGGCAGTTCCTTGTGCATCTTCACGTCCACCGGCTTCGGGTAAGCGGCGGTGTGGCAGAACGATTGCATCACCAGGTCGGCGGAGAAGCCCAGGCAAGCCAGGTCTTTCAGTTCGTCGCGGGTCATCGGCCCGGTGGTGTCCTGCGAGCCGACGGTGGTCATCTTCGGTTCGCAGTAGGTGCCCGGGCGCACGCCCTTGCCTTCCGGCAGGCCACAGGCGCGGCCGACCATCTTCTGGCCCAGGCTAAAGCCCTTGCCGGAATCGACCGGAGCCTTCGGCAGGCGGAACACGGTGGAGGCCGGCAGGCCCAGCGCTTCGCGCGCCTTGGAGGTCAGGCCGCGACCGATGATCAGGTTGATGCGGCCGCCGGCGCGCACTTCGTCCAGAATCACTTCGGACTTCAGCTTGAATTCGGATACGACGGCGCCATTCTTTTCGATTTTGCCGGCGTATGGGTAGACGTCGATCACGTCGCCCATTTCCAGCTTGGACACGTCCACTTCGATCGGCAGAGAGCCGGAGTCTTCCTGGGTATTGAAGAAGATCGGCGCGATCTTGCCGCCCAGCGTCACGCCGCCGAAGCGCTTGTTCGGCACGAAGGGGATGTCCTGGCCGGTGGCCCACACCACCGAGTTGGTGGCGGATTTGCGGGAGGAGCCGGTGCCGACCACGTCGCCCACGTAGGCGACCAGGTGGCCCTTTTTCTTCAGGTCGTCGATAAACTGCATCGGGCCGCGCTTGCCGTCTTCTTCCGGCTTGAAGGCCGCGTCGGCGCGAGTGTTCTTCAGCATCGCCAGGTAGTGCAACGGAATGTCCGGGCGGCTCCAGGCGTCCGGGGCCGGCGACAGATCGTCGGTATTGGTCTCGCCCGGCACCTTGAACACGGTGACGGTGATTTTCTCGGCTACTTCCGGACGGCTGGTGAACCACTCGGCATTGGCCCAAGACTCGACCACTTCCTTGGCGACGGCGTTGCCCTTGTCCATCTTTTCCTTCACATCGTGGAAGGAATCGAACATCAGCAGGGTTTTCTTCAGGCCGGCGGCGGCGATCTTGGCGACGGACGGATCATCCAGCAGATCGACCAGCGGCTTGATGTTGTAGCCGCCCAGCATGGTGCCCAAGAGCTCGGTGGCCAGCTCGCGCGAAACCAGCGGCGACTTCACACTGCCTTCGGCGACGGCAGCCAGGAAGGAGGCCTTGACCTTGGCGGCGTCATCCACGCCCGGCGGCACGCGATGGGTGATCAGCTCGACCAGCACGCCCTCTTCGCCCTTGGGCGGATTTTTCAGCAGTTCGACCAGTTCTTCGACCTGCTTGGCGGACAGCGGCAGGGGTGGAATGCCCAGCGCGGCGCGCTCGGCTACGTGCTGACGGTAAGCTTCTAACATGACTCGAGACCTTCTTGGCTTAAGGTTGTCGCAGGTCTGGCGGTTTGCCGCCAGTCTCCACTTGCAGGGTCTGCATCGCTCCCGGCTCATCGCGCCGGGATATGCACTTTGTAGTGACTGAAGATTACGCTGTTCGGCGCTTGCATACAAACGAGTAATCGCAACATGGATTGTGAGATAAAATCACAACATGAGCACCTACCCCCCTCTTAATTCATTGCGCATTTTCGAGGCCGCGGCAAGGCTGGAAAGCTTTTCCGCCGCCGCGGGCGAACTCTTCGTCACCCATGGCGCTGTGAGCAAACAGATTAAGCAGCTGGAAGATTGGCTGGGCGTGCCGCTGTTCGAGCGCAGTGGAGGACGCGTCCGGCTGACCGATGCCGGCTGGCGCTATCTGGTGCAGGTGCAGGACGGCCTGGATCTGATCGCCAACGCCACTGCCCAACTGCTGCAGCCCAACCGCCAGCGACGGCTTTCCATCAACTCCACGCCCACTTTCGCCGCCTATTGGCTGCTGCCCAGGCTGGAGCGCTTTCGCGAGCGCTTTCCCGATCTTGAGCTGCATCTGGCCACTTCGGACCGCGATCTGAGCCGGCTGGATTCGCCGTTCGACATCGCCATCCGCCGCGGCCCCGGAGATTGGCCGGGCTACATCGCCAAGCCATTCCTGAAGGAGTGGGAGCTGCCGCTATGCAGCCCGGCGCTGCTGGACAAGCTGCCGCTGAATCGTCCGGACGACCTCGTCACCCATACGCTGCTGCACGCGGACACTCGCCCCACCGCCTGGCCGCGCTGGCTGACGCTGGCCGGCGTCCCTGAGCTGAAGCCGGCCAGCAGCATGCATTTCGACAAGTTCTCGCTGGCGCTGCAAGCCGCGATAGACGGTTTGGGCGTGGTGTTGGGCCCCATGCCGATGGCGCAGGCGCTGATAGACGCGGGCCGGCTGGTGTCTCCGTTGCCGACGCCGGTGGTGACGGTGCGCGACTATTGCTGGGTGGCGCCGCGCATGTCGGCGGAGGACGCCACGGTGGCGACCTTCTGCCGCTGGCTGGAAAGCGAAGCGGACAAGGCGGCCCCTCTTCCGCGCTGAGCGCGCTTGCCGCCGCATCGTTTTGGCCAGTACAATCGATGCAAGTGGAGATGGCATGCCTCCCGTAACCGCCTCGCAAAGAGGCTGATGATGCCTACAGTATTCCTGGACCGGGAAGCTGTAGGCCTGCCCCTCAAAGCATGCCCGTCCAGACGATTGCCATCACAACGCATTGGACACCAATGAAATACCCCCTCCTTCCGGAAAGATTTTCTGCCCTGCCCTATATCGGCAAATGGCTGCTGTTGTCCGCGCTGGTTGCCGCGCTGACCGGCAGCGCCTCCGCCCTGTTTCTGTTTTCGCTGGATTGGGCCACGCAAACCCGCCTGAGCCGCCCCTGGCTGATCTGGCTGCTGCCGCTGGCCGGTTTCGCGGTCGGCCTAGCCTATTGGCGGCTGGGACAAGAGGTGGAGGCCGGCAACAATCTGCTGATCGATGAAATTCACGATCCGAAAAAAACCATCCCGTTGCGGATGGCGCCGCTGGTGCTGATCGGCACCATCGCCACTCATTTGTGCGGCGGCTCCGCCGGCCGGGAGGGCACCGCGGTGCAGATGGGCGGCGCGCTAGCCGACCAGGTCCACAAATGGCTGCCACTGCGGCGGGAGGACCGTCGCATTCTGCTGATGGCGGGGATCAGCGCCGGCTTCGCCTCGGTATTCGGCACACCTCTCGCGGGAGCCATCTTCGGCCTGGAAGTGCTGGCCATCGGCCGCCTGCGCTACGACGCCATCCTGCCCTGCCTGGCGGCGGCCATTCTGGGCGACCAGATCGGGCTGCTATGGGGCGTGCATCACACCCACTACCGGATTCCCTTCATTCCCGCGCCCAGCGCCTGGGGTTTGTGCGCGGCGGCGCTGGCCGGCGCCGCCTTCGGCCTGGTCGGCAAGCTGTTCGCCGAGTCCGTTCATGGCGTGGCCGGCGGTTTCAAGCGTCTCATCGCCTTCGCGCCGCTGCGGCCGCTGATCGGCGGCAGCGCGGTCGCGATCGCAGCCTCGCTGATGGACGCGCAGGCCTATCTGGGCCTGGGCATTCCCTCCATCGTGTCCGCCTTCCAGCAACCGCTGCCGGCCTATGACTTCATCGGCAAGCTGGGCTTCACCGTGGCGACGCTGGGGTCGGGATTCAAAGGCGGCGAGGTCACGCCGCTGTTCTACATTGGCGCGACGCTGGGCAACGCGCTGGCGCCCTGGCTGCATTTGCCCTTCCCCTTGCTGGCCGGCATGGGCTTCGTAGCGGTGTTCGCCGGCGCGGCCAATACGCCGCTGGCGTCGACGGTGATGGCGATGGAGCTGTTTGGGCCGGGAATCGGGGTTTACGCCGGGCTGGCTTGCGTGGTCAGCTATCTGTGTTCGGGCCACTCGGGCATCTATCGCGCGCAGCGGGTGGGCGTGGCCAAGCGGCGCGGCGTCCCGGAAAACATCCGGCTGGCGGAGTGGCCGGCATTGCGCCGCGCGGCCAGCCAGAAGGCGCGCGCGTCGGATCGCAGTGCCGGTTAGCGCACTGGTCCGGGGGGCAAGCCGATCAGCTTCACCTCCATCGGCGCGGCGTCGCGCGGCAGCCATTTGTTGTAGGTGCGCTTGTAGGTGCCGTCTTTCTTGATCGCCGCGAAACCGTCCTGCCAGCGTTTGACCTCTTCGACCGGCGTGCCGCGGGAAAAGGCCAGGTAGAGTTCCAGCGACTCAAGCACGCGCACCACTTCCACCGAATCAACCGGCTGATGGATGTCCTTCAGCACCGAGGAGACCACGAAGCCGCCTTCCACCCACATATCGTAGCGGCCCATCAACATTTTTTGCGCGGTCACCTGTGGCGTAGGCGCCAAGTCCACTTCGACGAACCCGGCAGCGGAGGCCGCGTCGGCGAAGATGCTGCCGCGGTAAGCGCCCACCGGGCGCTGGTAGATGCCAGCCCCCAGCGCCAGCAACTTGGCCGCCTCGCCCTTGCGCGCCAGCAACACGGTTTGCGATACGGCGATCGGCCCAAGCAGCGTCATTTGTTTCTCCCGTGCTTCGCTGCGGCCCACGGTAAACAGCATCACGCCGGGGCTGGTCAGCAGCTCCTTATAGCCTCGCGCCCATGGCACCACGTCGATCGGGCTGTTGTCGTGGATGCGGGCCTGGATCTCGCGCACCACCTCCACCGCCATGCCGTCGGCGATGCCGTTATGCTGGAAGGTGATGGGCGGCCATTCTTCGGTGTAAATGGTGATCGCCGGCGCCCGGGCCGACCAGGCGGACAGACTGAACAGCAACAGGACAAGGGCGCGGATCGGCATGGCATTCTCCTACGTATAACTAACATTTTCTTGATAGCCTCCAGCCGCCCCGCCTGCCGGCTTATTCGTTATAATGCCGCGTTGTGCCGCCAATCCGACGGCATTATCATTCGCGCACCTACCCATCCTAAGGAACGTCATGAGCCGCATCACCCTCTCCCGTTTTCTGATCGAACAACAGCGCAAGGCGGGCACGTTGCCGCCGGAACTGCGTCTGCTGATCGAAACCGTGGGCCGCGCCTGCAAGGCCATCAGCTATTCGGTGAACAAGGGCGCGCTGGCAGACGTGCTGGGCGAAGCCGGCACCGGCAACGTGCAGGGCGAGGCGCAGAAGAAGCTGGACGTGATCGCAAACGACTTCCTGCTGGACGCCAACGAATGGGGCGGCAGCCTGGCCGCCATGGCGTCGGAAGAGATGGAACTGCCCTACCACATCCCGGGCGAATACCCGAAGGGCGAATACCTGCTGATGTTCGATCCGCTGGATGGCTCGTCCAATATCGACGTCAATATCTCGGTCGGCACCATTTTCTCCATCCTGCGCAGCCCGGAGGGCGTGACGCAGCCGACCGAAGCCGACTTCCTGCAGCCCGGCACTCATCAAGTGGCGGCCGGCTATACCGTGTACGGACCGCAAACCATGCTGGTGCTGACCTTCGGCAGCGGTGTGCACGGCTTCACGCTGGATCGCGAGCACGGCTCCTTCGTGCTGACCCATCCGGACATGAAAGTGCCGGAACGCACCGCCGAATTCGCGATCAACATGTCCAATATGCGCCACTGGGAAGCGCCGGTGCGCCGCTACGTGGACGAGATGCTGGCCGGCTCAACCGGTCCGCGCGGCCGCGATTTCAATATGCGCTGGGTGGCGTCGATGGTGGCTGAAGTCCACCGCATCATCACCCGCGGCGGCATCTTCATGTACCCGAAGGACGCGCGCGACCCGTCCAAGGCCGGCAAGCTGCGCCTGATGTACGAAGGCAACCCGATGGCCTTCATCATCGAGCAGGCCGGCGGCGTCGCCACCAACGGCCATCAGCGCATCATGGACATCCAGCCGACCAAGCTGCACGAGCGCGTGGCGGTGTTCCTGGGCTCGAAGGAAGAGGTGGATCTGGTGACGCGCTACCACGCCGAGCAGCAATAAGCCGGCAGTCATTCCCCCGAAAAAGCCCGCGTTCAGCGGGCTTTTTCTTTGACTCAGTCAAATAGCGACCCTTGCTGGGGCGGATTCGGGATTTCGCCTTCCGCGCGCATCCCCTCTGCGGAAAACAGCTGCAGAAAAGCCCGCGCCTGCTCAGGATTGCGGCAATGCAGCCATTCCTGATGCAGCGCTGCGGGAATGATGACCAGCGAGCGCTTTTCGTCGCCAGGCCGGTGCATGCGGCCCATCACCCCGTGGCCCTCGGCATTGATGGTGATCTGGGTGAAGGCCAGCCTGACCGAGCCGTCGGCCTCGCGCCATTCCCGCCACAGGCCGGCCACCGCGAACGGCGCGCCATCCGCCATGCCTATCTTGGTGCGCACCGCCCTCCCGCTCTCATAGCAGGGTTCGTAGAAGGCTTGCATCGGCACCAGGCACAGCTGGCAGTTGCGCCAGGCGTCGCGGTAGCTGCGCAGCTGGCCTATGGTTTCCGCGCGCGCGTTCATGGTGCTCAGCCGCACGCCCTCAGGCAGGTGGCGCTTGGGGATGAAGCCGTAGCTGGCCATTCTCAGCCCGTCGCGGGTCAGGATGGGCGCTAGATAGTCTTGCCAGGCTTCATCCTGCCATTGCCATTCGCCCGGATCGCAGCCGAACCATTCGCGCAGCTGGCCGCGGCTGGGCGGGGTGAAATTGACGCACATATTCTCTTTGCTGGATTTTATGGCGGACAATGATACCGCGCCGACGACTGTCGGGCGATGCTTGGTCAGAAAGCCTCTTTGGAAAGCCATGACATGCCCCCATGTCCTTCCTTCCACTCCCAAGCCAGGAAGCGAACGATGATAGACCTCTATTACTGGACCACGCCCAACGGCCACAAGATCACGATTTTCCTCGAAGAAGCCGGCCTGCCCTACCGTATCGAGCCGGTCAACATTTCCGCCGGGGATCAATTCAAGCCGGATTTCCTGCGCATCGCGCCCAACAACCGCATTCCGGCCATCGTGGACCATGCGCCGCAGGGCGGCGGCGAGCCGATCAGCCTGTTCGAATCGGGCGCCATCCTGCTGTATCTGGCCGACAAGACCGGGCGCTTCATCCCGCAAGATCTGCGCGGCCGCAACGAGGCGCTGCAGTGGCTGTTCTGGCAGATGGGCGGCCTAGGGCCGATGGCAGGCCAGAACCATCACTTCACGCAATACGCGCCGGAGAAGCTGCCGTACGCGATCGACCGCTACGTGCGCGAAACCGCCCGCCTCTATCGCGTGCTGGACACGCATCTGTCCGATGGTCGCAATTTCATCGCCGGCGAATACTCGATCGCCGACATGGCCAGCTATCCGTGGATCGTGCCGCATCAGCGCCAGCAACAGAATCTGGACGATTTCCCGTCTCTCAAGCGCTGGTTCGACCGCATCGCCGAACGACCCGCAGTGCAACGCGCCTACGCGCTGGCGGAAACCATCAATACGGCGCCCTCGGTCACCGACGCCTCGCGCGCTATCCTGTTTGGCCAGGACGGCAAGCCCAGAGGCGGCTGATCTTTGCCCACCAAATAGCTTACGGCGGCCTTTGGGCTGCCGTTTTGATTGGGCCGCGCTAGTGCGATGTCATCGTCTCGCCGCGCCGCTCATGGCTGAAACGAATCAAAATCGCGATCGCCAAGGCGACAAGGCCGGCGACGATGGCCATGGCCAGCCCGTAGTCGCCGCCATTGGTCTTGGCCATATGGGCCTGCAAGGGGCTGTTGACCGAGGCGAACAAATTGCCCAGTTGGTAGACCAGGCCGGGAAAGGTGGCGCGCACTGCCGCCGGCGATATTTCGTTCAAGTGGGCCGGAATCACGCCCCATGCGCCCTGGACCGAAATCTGCATCAGGAACGCGCCGATCGCCAACAGCAGCGGCGTGGTGGTGAATGCCCACAGAGGCAGCACCGGCAGCGCGAACAGCGCGGCCAGCGTGATCGCGTTGCGCCGGCCAATTTTCTCAGACAGGCTGCCGATGGCCAAACCGCCGACGATGGCGCCGACATTGAGGCAGATAGCGATCATCTGCACGGTGTGGGGATCGAACTTGTGCTGCACGCGCAGGAAGGTCGGGTACATGTCTTGGGTGCCGTGCGAGAAGAAATTGAAGCAGGTCATCAGCACGATGGCGTATAGCGATAGCCGCCACTGCGCGGAAATGGCCTGCAGCAAGCCCGGCTTGTCATGATGTAGAGAAGCTTCCCAGCTGGGGCTTTCCGGCACATTGCGGCGGATGTACAGCGTCAGCAGCGCCGGCAGCAGGCTGAGCATGAACATGCCGCGCCAGCCTATGTGTTCGAACAGCTGCCCGAAGGCCAGCGTCGCCAGCAGGTAGCCGCTGGGATAGCCGGCCTGCAGCAGGCCGGAGACGAATCCGCGCGATTCCTTGGGTATGCTTTCCATGGTCAGAGAAGAGCCCACGCCCCACTCCCCGCCCATCGCCACGCCGAACAGCGTGCGCAGCACCAGCAGCGCCATCAGATTGGGCGCGAATGCGGACGAGAATCCCAGTATCGAATACAGCGCGATATTGGCCATCAGCACGGGCCTTCGGCCAAAACGATCGGCCAGTCGGCCGAATATCAGCGCGCCGATGGGGCGGGCCGCCAACGTCAGCATGATCGCCCAGCTGACTGCCTCAATGTCGGCGCCGAATTCCTTGGCGACATCCTTCAGCACAAACACCATCAGAAAAAAGTCGAATGCGTCCAGGGTCCAGCCCAGATAGCAGGCGAACACCGTTTGTTTCTGCTCCTTGCTCCAAGCCATGCCTCTTCTCCAGCTCTGATTATTGTCAGCTCATTCATTCATGATAAATGAATTTCATGCAAGGGCCTGGCATCGCAAAAAATAGCAACAAACTTCCACGCGCGATGCGGCGTCACGCAAGCCCAGGCCAATGTTCACGCGATCTGATGCGGTGATGAAGAAATATCCATGCGAGTTTGCCGATTGACTAATCTGGGAGCACAACCGCATGAACCGAGAGGGAAGGGGAATGAGAATCCATCGCGCGTTTCTTGGACTTGCCTGTTGCATCGCACTGGTTTCATGCGGGGGCGGTGGAGGCGGGAGCGCAAGCACTGGCTCTTCCAGACTATCCGGCACGGTCGCCGTCGGCGCACCGATGCAGAATGCCACGCTGACGGTGCTGGGCGCCAATGGCCAGACCGCCAGCGTCAGCGTCAATAGCGACGGCAGCTACAGCAACCTCGACATCAGCGCGCTGACCGCGCCCTTCCGCCTGCAAGCCTGCGGCCTGGTCAACGCGGTCTATACCTGTCATTACGCCGTGGCTCAAAGCGCAGGCACCGCCAATGTCACGTCACTGACCACAGCGTTGGTCACGCTGGCCACCGGCAGCGACGCCGCCAGCATCATGAGCGCCGGCGCGCCGTCCGCCAGCGCGCTCAACAGCAGCCAGCAAACACTCCAAAACGCCTTATCGCAAGTACTGGCCGCATCCGGCCTCAGTAGCGGCGCCGACCTCACCACCACGGCCTTCAGCGCCAACCGCACCGGCATGGACAAGGTGCTGGACGCCATCGCCGCCAATACCGGGACCAATAACGGACATACCTTCGTGCAATTGGAAGGCCGCTTTGGCAGCAGCAATTTTTACGCGGACAATAGCGGCAGCCAATCCGGCAGCCTGAGCGACAGCACCTTGCTCAACGGGCTGGGCTTGGATCTGACCAGCATCAGCCAGATCTTCGCCGCATTGAATAGCGCCGCCGGCAGCAGCAGCGCCAGCGCCTGCGCCACCGTGCTGAACAACAATGCCAGCATGCTGGATCCGCAGTTCACGCTCAGCATCAACCAGCAATCCCTCAATACCAGCAATTTCGCTTCGATGATCTGCGGCTTCCTGTCGCAAGGCAGCTTGCTCGGCGGCAGCGTCGCCAACCCCACGCTGCGCGATTGCGACTTCTCCGGCAGCGACAAAACCTGCACTGTCGGCTTCGATGTCATCAACGGCAGCGCCGTGCAGGAAGGCGCGGAAATGGCGGTGGTGCTGCGCAACGGCGCCGCGGCATGGAAACTGCTGGGCCAGGCGTCACCCTATGCGATCCATGTCAACGCCAATGCGCAGCGCACGCTGCGGGTTGGCATCAGCAATCCGCAACCCAGCTACTACCGCGCGATTTCGTTTGACATCGGCACCAGCGCCAACGGCGTGAGCAACGCCGTTCAATCCGCCAAGGTTTACCAGCGCAACGCAGCCGGCACCGGCTGGGACGGCACGCCCATCGCCACGCTCAGCAACGCCGGCTGCAGCAGCCAGCCCAGGCTGACCATGCAAGGCAGCACTTGCGGCAGCACCTGGCTGGGACTGGACAGCTTCAACAATGGCAGCCTGGCATCCGGCGACGCTTTGATCTCCGCCTTCTTCCAGCGCGGACGGAGAGTGAAGATCGACCTGTACTCCGACAATGCCTTCAGCAGCCTGCTCGCCAGCGTCATTACACGCGTGGATGGCGTGCCGCCGCAATCGTCCCAGCTGGCGACGCTGCCCTGGCTGACCCTGGACAGCGCCAGCCAGAGCGCGCTGGCCAACTATGCCAGCGCCCAAGGCGGTGCCTTGAGCTTCTCTTGGACCGGCAGCAATAGCGTCGTACCGCATGATGCCTCATTCTGCAACGCCGGCAGCTGCAACAGCCCGGTGCAAATCGATCTGAGCGGCAAACTGGGCAGCGCCGGCAGCGCCAGCTTCAACCTGTCCAGCCTGACGCTGGCCGCCAGCGACTACAAGATGATCGCGCTGTACGGGCGAGACCGCAGCAATCTAGGCTTCGAAAGCAATTACGTCAGCTGCGCCAACGGCAGCAACAGCTGCCCCTGATCCGGCGCCCAACCTGATCAGGCGCTGGTTGTCCGATCCCCGCCAGGGCTTGCTTGTCGGCAGGTCCTGGCGGTAGCGGCCGTCTATCAGCACATCGACGAATTGCAGGATTTCCAATTCCCGCACCTCTTCGTAGTCATAGCCGGTCCACAGCCAGATGTTCTTCTGCGGATAGCGCTGCTTGAACATGCGGCACAGTGCCAGAATCTCGTCGCGGTTGGCCGGCAGCAGCGGATCGCCGCCGGACAGGCTGAGGCCATCGTGGCCGGCGCAGCGGTTCAGCAGTTCTTCCCTCGCCTCCGGCGTGAACGGCCGCCCGCTTTTGCGATCCCAGGTCGAGCGGTTGTGGCAGCCCTCGCAGGCGTGCGCGCACCCGGTGACGAAGAGCGTGACGCGCACGCCCTCGCCGTTGACCAGATCGCAGGTGTAATAGCGATCGTAATTCATCCCGCGCTCAGTGTTCGCCGCCGAAGTGCTTGACCCGGCGCATCACTTCCTTCTGCTTGCCGGCATTGAACGGGCGCGAGTTGGGGCTGCCCAGATAGCCGCATACCCGGCGCGTCACCGACAGCGAGGCGCTGTCGCGGTTGCCGCATTGCGGGCAGCAGAAACCGTCCGCATCCGCCTTCGCCTCCCCCATGAAGCCGCAGGCGCCGCAAGAATCCACCGGCGTGTTGCTGCCGAAATAAGGCACCCGCTCCAGCGCGTAATCCCAGATCCGCTCCAGCGCCTGCAGGTTGTGCTTCATATTGGGCAGTTCGACATAAGTGATGTGGCCGCCGGTGGCGAGCTCGGCATAGCCGGTCTCGAAGTCTATCTTTTCGAATGGATTGACCTTGCGGAAGACGTCCAAATGGAAGGAGTTGGTGTAATAGCCCTTGTCCGTCACTTCAGCGATATCGCCGAAGCGCTCGCGGTCCAGCTTGCAGAAACGGTGGCACAGCGATTCGCTGGGCGTCGAGTACAGCGAGAAGCCGAAGCCGGTCTCGCGCCGCCATTCCGCCGCCGCCGCGTTCATGCGGCCGACCACTTGGCGCAGTAAATCGCGGACCTCCAGGCTGTCGGCAGGGTGCGAGCCGAACAGCAGCGTGCCCACCTCGTGCAGGCCGATATAGCCCAGCGAGATCGAAGCGCGGCCGCCCTCGAACAGCGTCATGATGTCCTCATCCGGCCTCAGGCGCATGCCGAACGCGCCCTCGGTGTAGAGAATCGGCGCCACGTTGGCCTTGACGCCCCGCAGCCGGTCGAGCCGCAACATCAGCGCGCGGAAGCACAAGCCTAGGCGCGAATCCAGCAGCGCCCAGAACGCCTGCTGATCGCCCTTCGCCTCAATGGCGATGCGAGGCAGGTTGAGGCTGACCACGCCCAGGTTGTTGCGGCCGTCCAGCACCTCCCTGCCCGCCTCGTCCCGCCACGCAGGCAGGAAGCTGCGGCAACCCATCGGCGAAACCGGGGTAGAGGAACCGGTGATGCTGCGATTCAGCTCGGCGGAAATGATGTCCGGATACATGCGTTTGGAGGTGCACTCCAGCGCCAGCTGCTTGATATCGTAATTGGGGTCTTCCGGCCGCAGATTGACGCCCTTGTCGATGAACATCACCAGCTTGGGGAAGACCGGCGTGATGCCCTCCTTGCCCAGGCCTTTGATCCTCACCTTCAGAATGGCCTGCTGAATGATGCGCTCCTCCCAGGCGGTGCCCATGCCGAAGGAGAAGGTGACGAAAGGCTGCTGGCCGTTGGAGCTGAACAGGGTGTTGATCTCGTACTCGCAGGCCTGGATGCCGTCGTAGCATTCTTTTTCCGTACGCTCGCGCGCGTAGCGTTCCGGCTCGGCGATGCCGTACTGTTCCGCCACGTCCAGGTTCTTGCGATAGCTTTTCAGCACGTAGGGGGCCAGCGTTTGGTCGATATTGGGGATGGTGGTGCCCCCATACTGGTGGCTGGCCACCTGGGCGATGATTTGCGCGGTGACTGCGCAGGCCACCCCGATCGAGCGCGGACTTTCGATCTGCGCGTTGCCCAGGCGGAAACCCTGCTCCAGCATGCCTTTCAGATCTACCAGGCAGCAGTTGGTGAAAGGCAGGAACGGCGAATAGTCCAGATCATGGAAATGGATGTCGCCGGCGTTGTGGGCGGTCAGGATGTCTTTGGGCAAAAAATTGCCGGCGAACTGCTTGGACACGATGCCGGCCATCAGGTCGCGCATCACCGGGAAAACATTGGCGTCCTTGTTGGCGTTCTCGGTGGTGGCTTCCTCGTCGGTCTTGTGCACCAGCCCCATCAGCTTGGCGTGCAGTTCGGAGCCGCGGGCGCGCACCGTTTCGCGGTCGTGACGGTATTCGATGTAAACGCGCGCCACCTCCGGGTAGCGCTGCATCAACGCGTCCTCCACCCGTTTCTGGATGGCTGGGATGTCCAACTGGCCGTTCTGGGCCAGCTCTCGGCATTCGCGTTCCACCTGGGCTGCGATTTCCAATGCCAGCCTGGCTGGCTCCGCATGCCCGGCTGCCGCTGCGGCCCGCTGGCAGGCGTTGGCGATCTTGCCGATGTCGAATCCCACTACCGCGCCGTCGCGCTTGCTCACTTGCAGCATCGCCTGGTTCTCTCCTGACTCTTGGCCAATTCCGGCCATATAGAACACGCCTGCGCCAAGCAGGCCCTGAAATCGTCAATACTGTAGGCGATTTATTCAGGTGGCGGGCTGGTTTTTCTTCAAAATATGGTGCCAGAACTTGAGTGTGATCAATATATTGTGCCCATCGTCTAAAAATGAGGCGACGACGGCTCTGATTGCAATCGTCATCGATTTTCGATTGAATGGCATGTCATTGTTTTGATGGAAGCCGCCAATGAAGCGCATTTTCTGCTTGCTGGCGTTGACGTTTTGCTTGGCGGCCTGGGCGGCCGATAACGAACAAATTCAGGGCCAGGGCGGCCGCGTCCTGCGCTACAGCTCCACCCAGGTCAGAGTGGAGCCCTCGGGAGAGGATCTGCGCAATTACCAGCAGGCGCGGGACGCGCGGCTGGACGACGCCAGCGCATCCACGGCGCTGCAGGCGGGCCGCAAGGCGCTGGAGCGCCTGGGATACAAGCGCGTGGATGTCGACGCCGATTACGGCGTGATCCGCGCGGAAAAGGACGAGACGCTGATCAGCGAGGCGCGGCAAGTGCTGCGCGGCTTGCTGAAGCTGAAATTCCCGTTGCCCGGCAAGCCGGACCATCAAACCACCGAAGTGCTGTTGACCATGCGTCCCGGCAATCAGCCCAGGCAGATGCTGCTGCGGGCGAATATCCGCCAGACCATCTGGGACAGCAACGGCAACTCAAGAACGCTGCTGTGCAGCGATCAGGCCGTTTATCGCCAGTTGTTCGACCAATTGAGCGACGCTCTGGCCAGGCCGAACTAGCCTGCAAAACAAAAGCCCCGCTTGCGCGGGGCTTTGCTCATGCCGGACAAGGTCCGGATCAGATGCTTTCCACCTTGGCCATCTTGCGACGCTCGTGCTCTTGCAGGTAGCGCTTGCGGATGCGGATGGATTTCGGCGTGATTTCCACCAGTTCGTCGTCGTCGATGAACTCCACGGCGGATTCCAGCGTCAGCTTGATCGGCGTGGTCAGGCGAACGGCTTCGTCGGTGCCGGAAGCGCGGACGTTGGTCAGCTGCTTGCCCTTGACCGGGTTCACCACCAGATCGTTGTCGCGGCTATGGATGCCGATGATCATGCCTTCGTACAGCTTGTCGCCCGGGGATACGAACATGCGGCCGCGGTCTTCCAGCTTCCACAGCGCGTAGGCGACAGCTTCGCCATTCTCTTGCGAGATCAGCACGCCGTTGTGGCGGCCCGGCAGATCCGGCTTGACCGGCGCGTAGTCGTCGAACACGTGGCTCATCAGGCCGGTGCCGCGGGTCATGGTCATGAAGTCGGACTGGAAGCCGATCAGACCGCGCGCCGGAATGTGGTATTCCAGACGGGTGCGGCCCATGCCGTCCGATTCCATATTGGTCAGCTCGCCGCGGCGGCGGCCGATTTCTTCCATCACGCCGCCCTGGTGGTCGTCTTCCAGGTCGATGGTCAGGTTTTCATACGGCTCGCACTTCTGGCCGTTGATTTCCTTGAACACGACGCGCGGTTTGGCCACGGCCATTTCAAAGCCTTCGCGGCGCATGCTTTCCAGCAGGATGGTCAGGTGCAGCTCGCCGCGGCCCGATACGCGGAAGATGTCGGCGTCAGCCGTGTCTTCGACGCGCAGCGCCACGTTGGTCAGCAGTTCCTTGTTCAGGCGGTCGCGGATTTGGCGCGAGGTCACGAACTTGCCTTCGGTGCCGGCCAGCGGCGAGGTGTTAACCATGAAGTCCATGGTCAGCGTCGGCTCGTCGACGGACAGGACCGGCAGGCCGACCGGCTGCTCTTTGTCGCAGATGGTCACGCCGATGCCGATGTCTTCGATGCCGGAAATGATCACGATATCGCCGGCTTCCGCTTCCGGCACTTCCACGCGCTCCAGGCCCTTGAAGCCCAGCACCTGGTTGATGCGGCCGGTGGCTACTTGCTCTTCATGGTTCATCACCACGACTTGCTGGCCGGACTTGATGCGGCCGTTCAGGATGCGGCCTAGGCCCAGGCGGCCGGTGTAGGTGGAGTAGTCCAGGGCGGAGATTTGCAGCTGCAACGGGGCTTCCGCATCGCCGGCCGGAGTCGGCACGTGCTTCAGCACGGTCTCGAACAGCGGACGCATGTCGTTGGACTCTTCTTCCAGCTCATGCTTGGCGAAGCCGGACAGGCCGGATGCGTAGATGATCGGGAAGTCCAGCTGCTCGTCGGTGGCGCCCAGTTTGTCGAACAGGTCGAAGGTTTGGTCCACCACCCAGTCCGGACGGGAGCCCGGACGGTCGATCTTGTTGATCACCACGATCGGACGCAGGCCCAGGGCCAGCGCCTTCTTGGTGACGAAACGGGTCTGAGGCATCGGGCCTTCGACCGCGTCGACCAGCAGCACCACGCCGTCAACCATGCCCAGCACGCGTTCCACTTCGCCGCCGAAGTCGGCGTGTCCCGGGGTGTCGACGATGTTGATGTGCACGCCTTCGTAGTTGATGGCGGTGTTCTTGGCGAGAATGGTGATGCCACGTTCTTTTTCAAGATCGTTGCTGTCCATTACGCGTTCGTCGACCTGCTGGTTTTCGCGGAAGGTGCCGCTTTGTTTCAGCAGTTGGTCGACCAGGGTGGTCTTGCCATGGTCGACGTGGGCGATGATGGCGATGTTGCGGATTTGTCGGGTCATGTTTAGCGTGTTTCGGCTGGAATTCTGAAAACAGAAAAATCGAAAGATTATAGCATGGTAGAGCCACACCGAGAAAATTTCAGTAAAGACAGATGACAATCCTGTAAAGGCCGCATGTATTCTTCAGGGATTAGTCCGAGCCGCGGTTTGGCGCTACACTTCCGGCCATCTGGCAACAAGGAACACGCAATATGTACGACTGGAACGCACTGTGGCATGAGCGCGAGGCCTACCGCACCGGTTACGACATCCACCATGACGACGTGAATGAGCTGGCTGGCGCATTGCAGGCCCGGTTGATCCACCCCGCCGCCGCCGGGCAAGTCGCGGTATACGAAGATGAAAACCGCTACATCCTGGCCGGCCACGACGGCGGCCTGCAATTGCTGGAGGTGATTAAGCACGGACTGTTCGACATCACGCTGCGCTTCGTCAGCGAGGATGAAGGTCAGGGCGTCGCCCTGCCCTATGTCGAAATCCATGTCGACAATCTCGCCACCGAAGAACAGGCCGTTTGGCGCGCGGAAACCCGCGTGGATGACGAGGGGCGCATCTGGGTCGGGAAGCGCACGCTGGACGAGAACGTGCTGCCGGCAATGCCGTTCGACGAACTGTCCTTTACCGACAACGCCGAGTTCCGCGAAGAACTGGCGCGCGTCTGGCATGAGGACTTGCCGCAGCTGCGTCCGCTGATCGAGGCCTGGTTCCACCATGGCGGCGAGATCGGCGCTGTCAACGAGCCTGCGCATTACGGCGACGCGGAGCGGGTACAGCAGATGTGCGACCGTTACGCGGAAATCGTCCGCCGCGAGCAGGCCCAGCTGTCGCGGATGTTCAGCGATGATGAGCTGCGCTTGATCGCCGGCGTGATCGCGGGCATCCATTTCGACAGCGCCGCCTCCTGCCGCGGCGTCTGGCTGGCGGTGGAAGCCAGAATCATCGAAGACGAACTGGACCAGCAGCACCAGATCGACGCCGACGCGCTGCTTTCCAAGATGAAGGGGCTGAGTTACGCGCAAGAAGTGGCGCTAATCGAGGCCTTGTCTCCGCTGAACTGACATCCCTCCAGTCTCGCCAGCGCGTCGCGCCGGCGAGACTGCCATGTCCTTGCCAAACCATCAGCATCAGCAAAAATTCGTGCGAGTCTGGACCATTGGACAGGTCTCTCTCAAATTCGGCCATCTACGCTCATTCAAGAGCGCAGCCCGGAAACCAGACTGTTCCAAAGGGAGAGACGCATGAAGCTGCTGGCAAGCCTGCTGAACCGCATATTGTTGCTGATGGCCGCCCTGGCGGCCTCATCCACGTGGGCGGCTTTGCCGACCACGGCAAATGCGGCATCTCGCCCCACCGGCGTGCCGCAGAACTACCTCATTACGCCTTTTGGCTACTTCCACCCCTCCTGCGTCCGCGAAGTGGCGGACGGCGCAAGGCTCATGGATGCCGATGCTCCGCCCGCCTGCGCCAGCCGCGCGCATTTCGATGCGCAAGGAAAGGCCGCAGCGGCGACCGGCCCCACGACAAAGACTCCGCGCGCGGCGAATTCTTTAGCGGCAATCAACGGCTGGGTGGAGGATTCGGAGTTGGTCGCCACGTCCCCTTATGCCGGAATCAACGCCAGCTGGCAGGTTCCCGCCGCGCCGGCAAGCCGCGGCGGACAAGTGGTCTATTTCTTTCCCGGCCTGCAGGACAGCCACAGTGTGCAAAGCATTCTGCAGCCGGTGCTGGGTTGGAATGCCTTCGGCGACCAGGCCTGGACGATCGCCAGCTGGAATTGCTGCAGAAACGGCGCGGCGAACTACAGTACGCCTCGCACGGTAAGCAGCGGCGACTTGATCACAGGCCGGGTCTGGCATGACTGCGCGGCTGGCGCGGCCGCTTGCGGCTCCTGGAATGTGGAGACGCGCGACGCCACGCAAAATACGCTGACCACGCTGAGCCATACCAGCAATTATGGCCAGAGTTTCAATTGGGCATTTGGCGGCGTGCTGGAAGTGTACGGCGTCGCCAATTGCCAAAACTATCCGGCCGACGGAGTAATCAGTTTCAGCAGCATCCAGCTGTTGGATATCAACAAACAGATCATTTCAAACCCAGCCTCGCTTGCCTGGAGCGCAAACGTTCTGCAGCAAGGGGGCGGCTGCAACTACCACGCGGCCGCCAGCGCCGCTACTACCGCGCTCAGCTATTGACATCGCGCATTTCGACTTTGCCGCCGCCGTGGTTATGCAGCCCCCTGTCGCCATGGCGGTTTTTTATTCTTCCTTGCCCGCATCCTGACGGGCATAGACCATGCGTCCGGCGCCGTCATCGACCTCTAGCTTGCCGTCTTTCCGCACCGTCAGGATCAGGTTCTGGAATGGCGGCTGCCTCAGATAGGCGGCATCGTCGACGGCGAAGGCGGCCAAACGCTGGGCGGAGCGCTCCTCGGGCACGTCGAACCATTGCGGCTGATCCTTGCCGCCATTCCGGCGCAAGCCCGCTTTGCTCCAAGCCTCTCCCTTAGGCGCGCTGACCATGGCGTCGCCATTGCGGTCGGTGACGGCCGCCAGCACCTTGCCGGATCGGCTTTGAAAGCTGACCTCCACGCCGGCCATCGGGCCTACGCCGGGCATGCCAACGATCGCCAGCCAGCTTCCCTCTTCCGCAGGCCGGCGAATGCGAAACTCCTCATCGCGGAACGGACGGAAAACCGGCGCCTTTTCCGGCGCGGCGCTATGCAGCTCCACCTTGCCGCCTTGCGCTTTCCAGTTTCCTTGGGCGTACTGATCGACGGCGCCGTAACTCATTCCCCATTCGAAGCTGCCATCCGGCTTCAGCAACAGCTCCGCGCCGACCTCCCTCACGTCCTGCAGGTAGTAATGCCCGCTCAGAGGCGGCGCTTCCGGGCTCGCGGCCGAAGCTAGGCCGCACCATGCCAACATGCACGTCAATATCGTTTTTTTCATTGCCGGCTCCGAAATGATGAGGTGGAAATTCTATCGCAGTCGGCAGGCATTCCGAATTTGGCGTTGCCATTCTTTTGGCAAGAGGATGTCTGAGTAGAAAAAAGCCCCGGCCAGAAGGTCGGGGCAGATTCAACCGACCGCCCTGAGGCCGATTGAAACTTGTTCCATATTCAGCATAGTCCGTCTGCGGGCGGTCGTAATGGTTTTGGCAAACGGAGCTGCCCGGCCCGGGGCTTGTCAATCACGAAATTGCCGGCGGAGTTCGGCAATGCTCTCCCGGTGAATCTTCACCGGCATCAGCGCCCTGCGGGTTGGCCGCTCCCGGCCCAGAACAAGCTCTTCCAGCTGCAATGTGGTCGCGCCATCTTCGCCGGCCTCGCATTTGATGCCCATTCGATTGAGGCGCAGCGTCACGTTCTCCAGGCTGAAGTAGTCGCCGGGGTGCTCAAGCACATGGCGAACCGTATCCAGAGCCCCTTCCAGACTATTCAATTCCCGCAGGCTTTCCAGTTGCGGGCGCACTTCTGAAAGGCGCTTGTCCAGCTCGGCCAGCGTATCAGGGAGATCGTCGCCGCCCTGCCCATCCACCACGATCCGCGACGGGGATTGCAGCGTCAGTCTGCGCAATTGCAGGCGCCCCAATTCCGCCTCCAGCTGGAGTCGGGTCTGCTCCAGCAATCCAAGCTGCCGGGCGATGACCGCCGTCAGTACGTGCAGCGCTCGCTCCCCGGACTGTGTGCGAAACGCCTCCTCGCTGGCGCAGGGCAGCTGCAATCCATGGCAGTCGAAGCTGACGACGATTTGGGCGACATCGTTGCGCAGCTCGCCATTTTCCATGGCGACGCCGAATCTGGCGGTTTCGCTGCGCTGCATGGTCATCAGCGCCCAGGCTTCATCACCATTCAAGGCTGATGAGAAAAACGCCCGCAAGGACTCGCTGCCCTCAAGGACGTCGAGCAGACTGGATGGGCCGGCGAACAGCAGGCCCAGCCTTGGATCGCGAGCGAAACTCTGTAGCGACAATTCCAGCGCCGGGGGCAGTTTGTCGCTCAGCGTGGCGAGGTAGGACTGGGCGATACGCATGCCAGGCATCAGTGCATGCTGATGCCCCGGCAGCAGGCAAAGCCGTCGGTCGCAAGCCTCCAGCAATTGCTCGATCTCCAGCGCCAGCTCTCGAGCCTGTTGCCGGCTGGCCGCATCCCATCCCAGCTTGCGCAACAAAAACTCGAACATGCTCATCCTCCCGCGGCCAGTCAGAATTGCTCGTCATCCCGAAGATAGCGCCATTGCCCGGTGGGAAGGTTGCCCAGCTTGACCCTGCCGATAGAAATGCGCTTCAGTCCGACCACTCTCAGTCCGACCAGTTCGCACATACGACGAATCTGGCGCTTCTTACCTTCGCGCAGAACGAAGCGCAGCTGATCATCGTTCTGCCAGCTGACTTTGGCGGGAAGCAGCTTTTTGCCATCCAGAGACAGTCCGTGGTTGAGCAACTTCAGGCCGTCAGCCGACAGCTCTCCTTCGACGCGCACCAAGTACTCCTTTTCCACCTCGGAATGCTCGCCGATCAGCTGTTTGGCGATGCGGCCATCCTGGGTCAGCACCAGCAGGCCGACGGAGTCGATGTCCAGGCGGCCGGCCGGGGCCAGGCCGCGCAGGTGCGACGGCTGGAAGCGCTTGTGGCTGCCATCCTCGGCCCAGCGGTTTTCCGGCTTCACCAATGCGGCGGCAGGCAGATAACCATCCTCGGCCTGGCCGGAGACGTAGCCGACCGGCTTGTTCAGCAGGATGGTCACGCGCGCGGATTGCGCATCCTGCGCCTTCCTGTCGACCTCTATCTGATTGTGCGGCAGGACTTTCTGGCCCAGGATGGCCACTTCGCCATCCACTTTGACCCAGCCCTGCTCGATATAGCTGTCGGCTTCGCGGCGCGAACACAGCCCTAATTCGGCCATTCGCTTGGACAGTCGTACAGGTTCCATTTGGTCTTTCCGTAATGAAAAAGCGGGCTCCGGGCACGCATTCGCGCATGGAGACCGCCATTGAATCGACCATCATTGTAAGAGATTGCCGCCCGGCTGACCATGCGGGGCGGCAAATTTGACCAGTTGCACGGCTGGTTTCAGGCCGGCACCGCCGGCGTGGACGGCGGCGCGCTTGCCGGGCCGCTCGCTTGCTGCGCCGGGATGGGAGCGGCCTGCGCAGCTATGGCTCCACCCTCCCTGGACTTCATACCGACGTAGGTGGCGCTGCTCAGGCCCAAAACAACCAGCCAGCTTGCATCTATCGGGTAGAAGCTTTGCAGTTGCACCGATTTGTACAAAAACGCGACGCCTATGCCAACATTGGCCAGCAGGGCCTGGTAACGATGGATGGACACGCCCTGCCCGTCGTCCAGCACGTCCTGCAGCCAGCCGCGCGAACGTTGCGCCGATGCCGGAATTGCGCCCGAAGGAGCGTCTATCAAGGAGGCCGCGCCGGAGGTGGCTACGCTGATGCCCAGCAACCCCAGCAGCTCAAGCGTGGGCGCGGGCAGATTGTTGGTGGTGAGCAGCGTCCAGCCGGCAATCACGGCGACCAGAAAGGTCCACCAGATCAATTGGCTGCGCGCCAGGCTGAAGGTTTGCTGTCCATTGACGACTCCCGGCACGAGCGGGCCGCGATCGCGCAGGATGTCCGTTTTCCAGACGACGGCGGCGAACAGCGCGATGACAAGCGCCGAGTAGAGTACGGCATAGCCTTGCATGGTCATATCGACTCCCTGATGTGAGTGGGCGAAACTCATTCAGCATAGACAAGGGCTGCGCGATTTCTGTCGACCCGGCCTGTTCCGACGGACAGGCGGCTTGGTCAGTCCGCTAGCTGCTCGCCGAGCCAGTCGCGCAGGGTTTGCTCAGGCGCCGGCCGGCTTCCCGCATCCCAGGCCGCGCACGCCCGCTCCATGCCTCTGGCGCGCTCCTGCCTGCTCCGCTCTTCCAGGCGGGCGCATCGCGCGGCTAGCTCCTGCAACTGAGCGCTGCCGGCATCCAGCGCCTGCTGTCGAGTCAGAGCCTCTTGTCGCAAGCTTTCCTCTCTTTGCGCCATCAGTTCCAGCCGCGCCTGCAGCCCGCCGTTTTCCCGCTCCCGTTCCAGCAGGCGTTCGCGCCACAGATTCTCCACTGCTGCGGCATCTTGTCGAGCCTGGCTTAGCGCGTCCTCCAGTTTTTGCGTTTGCAGCTTCATGTCCCGGCGCTCTTCCTCCACTTGCTGATACAGCCTGACGCGCAGGCCCTCCAGTCGCTCGTAGGCAAGCGCCTCTTTGCGCTCCGATTCGTCCCGCTCGGCCTGCAGTTGCTGCTGATGTTGGTTTTCCTGCTCCTCCAACTGCTCATTTGCGCGCTTACGCTCCTGCCTCAGCTCGTCGCGGAGTTGTGCGGCTGAGCCTTGCAGCTCCGCCCGCTCCTTTTCCAGCGACTCGGTCAGCAGTTTCTCCCGTTGCAGCTGGCTGTCCAGCTCAACTTGGCGCGCGGCGCGCAACTCCAGTTCGTGTCGCAACGACTGCGTCTCGGCCTCGGCCAACTCGTGCTTGTGCGCCAGATCTGCCAGCTGCTTGTTCAGTGCTTTCGCCTCGGCCTCTGCCTCCTCGCGAACCGAGGCCAGCTGTTGATCGGCTTCGTCGCAAGCTTTCTGCCATATCTGATCAAAGGCTTCGGCCAGCGCGGGGGGCCAGTCGGGTCTTCTCGAGGAGACGGCTACTTTGCTCAGAAACTCTTGCCGCCATGTTTTCAGCGTATTGTTGATGGTGGTGTTGGAGCCGCTACCGAGGCGGGCGCGGACATCCACCACGGTGGGCCAGGCCCCCTCCGCTACCAGTTCGAACGCCGCCTGGCGTATCCGCGAATAAATATCGGCCGTCACTTTGGCTTTCCTTTGCGCACTCTTATTTGGGCTGAAGTGTAGCAGATTCAAATTGGTAAATATATTACGTATAACATTTTAAATTTATCAAATTCTATAAATTTTTCCTATAATTATACTTATCGGAATATTGAAGGGCGCATCTCGATGAAAATGGCCATGCCAACAAGCCCTACTCGATGCAAAATCATTGCCTGGTCCATACCGGCCCTCCTCTCCCTCATGGACGCGTGGCGGCACTGCGCGCCTCCGCACATAAAGAAGGTACGCCAGAGAATGGAAAGAGGGTTTGCTTCTCGACTTGAGCAGGATCGAATGGTCCGGATTGCCGGATGCTCGAGGCTATTTCACGGCCAGCTGGATGGCTTCGTCATTACTGTCGCGGCAAGCCAAATTTATGGCTTCAGGGAGTTAGGCTCGATTCCGCTTGCTGCGGCGCCCTGACCGCTGTTTGAAGGCCATGCATAGCGATGCCGGGGAGGGGCGATTAGCCATGCTCGCCGCAGGATGGAATCAGGCAGCATCTTGCTTGGTAGTCATGAGGCTCCGGCGCTACTCCCGTAGCGCCACATCCCGCAGCCGACGTCCAAGCGCCTCCAGCTCTCTCATCTGTCGGAGTTGCAGCCCGTCCAGCGAGTCTCGCGTCTCGTCCACCAGGGCCAGCAAGGATGCCGCCAGAGGCTGGTTGCCCAGCATGTCCTCCATCCGGGCTCGCATCGCACCCACCAGCGCCCGCGCGTCGGCCTGCCCCGCACGCTGACTCTCAATGATCGCGGCCAGCGCGGTTCCGGTCTGGCCCAGCCCTGCCGCCACACCGTCCTGGATCATGGCGCTGGCACGCTCTGCCGCGCCCTCCGCCATCAGGGCCAGATAGTCCTTCAGCTTGCCGCAGCGCTCGATGTCGTACACAGGCATATTGTTGATCAGCAAGGACACCGGTCCGTAATTGAACGCGCAGCGGCTGTCGTAGCAAACAATGTGTTGCCGCTCCGCGGACAGGTCTTGCAGCAACAACGATTCCAGCTGGCTGTTGCCGGATTCGGAGCTCAGGGTTTTCACTTCGCCGTTGTCGCGAAATTGCACCGACGCGTCCAGCCCGAACTCCTTGAGCGCGTCCAGCGTGGTCCGCATCAGCTGCCCGGAATCACCCGCCTGAAACAGCCGACGGAAATACTGCAGGCAAATGCCCAGCGCGCTGCTGTCTGTCATCGCCGACATGGCAACCGACATCGCGCCCCGCGCCTGGCTTTTCAGCTCATGTATCTCGCGACGGTAGCCTAGAGCCTGCTCCACCTTGCGCACTAGCTCCTGGGGTTGCAATGGCTTGCTGACGAAATCCTCACCTCCCACGCTGTATGCGGCCAGCCGCTTCACAGGGTCGCTGTGCGCGGAAACGAATATGACATAAGGCTGGAGAGGCAGATCCAGCTGGCGGATGCGCCGGCAGGCTTCGTATCCATCCATGCCTTCCATTTCAATGTCCAGCAAGACGATCTCTGGCTTTTCCTCCGCGACCGCTTTCAAGCCCTCTTCGCCGGTGATTTTGCAGGTCAGTTCCAGCTCCGTCTCGAACAGCATCTGCATGACTTGGCTTACGATCGGGTCGTCATCGATCACCAGCATCCTGTGTTTTTCCATTTCGCCCACCCTTTCGCTTGTCTAAGCTTTAACTCATCGCGTTCGCGGTTCCCGGCCGCAGCGTGGTCCCGGTACTACAGCTATAGCTCTTCCCCCGGCTTGTGGCACCGGCGTCTGAATGATGCGGACGGCATTTCATCAAAAATGGAACGAACGCTGTTTTGGAGGGCTTATGGAACAAGGGCATTCCATTGAGACGGAACGCGTCCAGCTGCATGTCCTGCTGGTAGATGACAGCCAGATCAACCAGCTGTTTGTTGCCAGCCTGGCTGAGGATTTGGGCATTTCGCTCGATTGCGCCAACAATGGCGCCGAAGCCCTGCAGCGACTCCGCGAGGATAGCCGGCGTTACCAGCTGGTGCTGATGGATCTGCAAATGCCGGTGCTGGATGGGTTGGGGGCGACCCGGGCGATTCGCGAGGAGCTGAAGCTGAGGTTGCCCATCATCGCGCTGACGGCCAGCGCGGAGCCGGACCATCAGGAGAGCTGCCGCCTGGCCGGCATGAATGGCTTTCTGCGCAAGCCCGTGGATGGCGAGGCCTTGCTGCGGCTGATTGACCACTACCGTGTTCGCGGCCAGGCCGGCGAGGAATACGGCAAGCTGAAACTGGACACGTTGAAGTTGTTGCACCGCGCCTCGGCGACCCGGCTGCGCAACACGCTGCAGGAAGCCATCGACACCTGTCGCCAGGACTTCGACCAAGCCTGCCAACAATGGAGGCAAGGCGACTCGGAGACCGCCGCGCGGCTGATACACCGTTACCGCGGCTCTCTGGGCACGTTTGCCTACGAAGGTTTCGTGCGGCTGACGCTGGATCTGGAGCATGCAGTTCGTCAGGGGGACGAGAATCTGGAGCCTCGCCTCGATGTTTTTCGCGCGGAGTTGGATGAACTGCTTTGCCAGCTTCAGCGGTGGATGGAAAACCACGAGAACTGATGGCGCCTCCCGCGACAGTCAATCGCTTCATCCGATCTGGAACGCTGGGCTGAAGAAAGAATATGTGAGGCGCCACGCCTGCCGCGCGCCTGCCTAGATCCATCTGCGAGGCCGATTCCACTGAGGCAGCCCGGATTGCCAGAACCGGAGCAATCGTATGCCCCTCCCCCATCATCGTTGGTCTTCAGGCGCAGGCCTGTCGGTCTTGGCCTTTAATGCGATGCCGGCGCACAATACGGTCAGCCCCGTCAGCATGCCGCCAAAGCCTGTCGCGAAAGCGACATAATCGAGCGTCCCCGTCGTTAGGACTGTATGGACGGCGCCCCAGATGAATGTGGGAATGCCGCTGCCGGCCAGAGCCATGCCGGCGATCCGGAACGGGCAATAGCTGACGCCATCATTCTCGGTCAGGCAGTCCTTGAGGCATTTCGTCAGGATAGTCTGCGGCATCGCACGGCCTCTTTGCTGAGGTGTCTTCGGCGCAGGCGGCGCACTCGTCGAATCAGGAACGAGTCGTCATGACGGCCGTGAAATTCGACGCGCCGCTTGGCCCGATGCGCAGAAGTTGGGATGGCTCATTGGGTCGGGCGCTGGCCAACTAGTGTAGAATGGAAGAATACCAATCATTAGCAATCAGGGCTGGCTTGAAAGTTGTTGGATTTTTTCTGGAAATCGCAAGCCGGACTGATGTAAACAACTGAAAATAAATAGGCTTCATAAAGAAAATGGCTATTCAGATCAAAGACGCGCAGGATATCGAGAAAATGCGCATCGCCGGCCGCCTGGCGTCGGAAGTTTTGGACTTCATCACCCCGCACATCAAGCCCGGCATCACCACCGAGGCCATCGACAAGCTGTGCCACGACTACATGGTCAATGAGCAGGGCACCATCCCCGCCCCGCTGAACTACGCGCCGGATGGCCACAATCCTTACCCCAAGTCGGTATGCACTTCGGTCAACCACGTGATCTGCCACGGCATCCCCAATGACAAGCCGTTGAAGAACGGCGACATCATGAATCTGGACATCACCGTGATCAAGGATGGCTATCACGGCGATACCAGCCGCATGTTCTTCGTCGGCGACGTCAGCCCGCACGCCAAGCGCCTGAGCAAGATCACCTACGAAGCCATGTGGAAAGGCATCGAGAAAGTAAAGCCGGGCGCCACGCTGGGCGACATCGGTTACGCGGTGCAGAGCTACGCCGAAAGCGCCGGCTACAGCGTGGTGCAGGAATTCTGCGGCCACGGCATCGGCAAGAAATTCCACGAGGAGCCGCAGATTCTGCACTACGGCCGCCCGGACACCGGACTGGAAATCGAAGCCGGCATGATCTTCACCATCGAGCCGATGATCAACCAGGGCAAGCGCCACCTGCGCATGCTGGCCGATGGCTGGACCGTGGTCACCAAGGACCGCAGCCTGTCCGCCCAGTGGGAGCACACGGTGCTGGTCACCGAAACCGGCTACGAAATCCTCACCCAGTCCGCCGGTACCCCGGCCAAGCCCAGCTTCAAGTAATCGCAGAAGGCCGCCCGCTCCCGCGGCGGCCCTTTCCCGCCATGCTGCCAGATGTCCTCCCCGCCGATTCCGGCTCCCATTCGCTGATACAGGCGCAGTCCGATGCCCAGGCGGTGCTGACCTGGCTGGCCGAGCATGCCGATCGTCCCGCCACCTTGGCGGCCTACCGCAAGGAAGCTGAGCGCCTGCTGCTGTGGCTGGCCCCTCGCCGGCAGACGCTGGCCCAGGTCAAGCGCGAGGATGTGCTGGACTACCGCCGTTTCCTCGCCTCGCCCCATCCGGCCGAACAGTGGCTGGGGCCGGCGCGGCCGCGCAGCCATCCCGACTGGAAACCGTTCAGCAAGCCGCTGTCTCCCGCCAGCGTCGAGCACAGCCTGACGGTGCTGGGCGCCTTGTTCGCCTATCTCAACGACGCCGGCTACCTGAACGGCAACCCGTTCAAATTATTGCGCCGGCGCGGCACCAGAAAAGCCTCGCAGGAAATCGAACGCTTCCTCGACACCGATTGCTGGGGCCACCTTCAATCCACACTGAACAATCTGCCGCGCGATACCGATAGGGAGATCCGCCATGCCGAACGCGCGCTGTGGCTGTTCACCTTGCTCTACCTGACCGGCGCGCGCCGCGGCGAGGTTGCCGCCGCCCGCGCCGGGGATCTGGTCCGCCGCAACGGCAACTGGTGGTGGCATGTGGTCGGCAAGGGCGGTGTTTCGGCGCGCATTCCGCTATCGGACGAGCTGATGGATGCCTTCGCCCGTTACCGGCTGAGTTTGGGGCTCCCACCGCAACCTGCTGCGAATGAGGACACGCCGCTCATTTGCCGCGTCGGAAGCAAAGGCCTGGCGAATCCGCTTTCTGACAAGGCGATCTATCTGGTCTGCAAGGAAGTGTTCGGCCGGGCGCAAGCCAGCGCGCCCAACGATGAAGTCCGCGCCAAGCTGCGCGCGGCCAGCACCCACTGGCTGCGGCATACCGCCGCCAGCCACCAGCTGGAAGCCGGCGTGCCTTTGCTGCTGGTCAGCCAGAACCTGCGCCACGCCAGCATCCAGACCACGCGCCGCTACCTGCACAGCGAGGAAGACGCACGCCACGAGGCCAGCCGCCTGCACAAGCTCAAACGCGATGCCTGAGCGTTTCGCCCTTCCCTTTCCGCGCCATTCCGCGTACCATCGCGCCTCTTTTATTTTCAAGGAGATGCTGAATGACTGATCAAACTGCCGCCCGCGCCTGCGGCATAGACTTTGGCACCTCCAACTCCACCGTGGGCTGGCTGCGTCCTGGCCATGACACCCTGCTGCAGCTGGAAGACGGCAAGATCACGCTGCCTTCGGTGGTGTTCTTCAATTACGAGGAAGACCATTCCCGTTTCGGCCGCGCCGCGCTGGCCGAATATATAGACGGCTTTGAAGGCCGGCTGATGCGCTCGCTGAAGAGCCTGCTGGGCTCCAGCCTGATCGACAGCCAAACCGAAGTCCAGGGCAAGGCGCTGCCGTTCCGCCATCTGCTGAAGCTGTTCATCCAGGAGCTGAAGCTGCGCGCCGAAGCCACCGCCGGCCGCGAGTTCGAGCAAGTGGTGCTGGGCCGCCCGGTTTACTTTGTCGACGACAACCCGCAAGCCGACAAGCTGGCGCAGGACACGCTGGCCGATATCGCCCGCCAGGTAGGCTTCAAGGAAATTTCCTTCCAGCTGGAGCCGATCGCCGCGGCGTTCGACTACGAATCCAATATCGAAAAAGAAGAGCTGGTGCTGATCGTCGACATCGGCGGCGGCACCTCGGACTTCACGCTGATCCGCCTGTCGCCGGAGCGCCGCAGCCATGCCGAGCGCCGCGACGACATTCTGGCCACCGGCGGCGTGCACATCGGCGGCACCGATTTCGACCGCCAGCTGAGCCTGCACGGCGTGATGCCTTTGTTCGGCTTCAAGACCCGCCTGCGCAACAACGCCGAGATGCCGTCCAGCCAGTACTTCAACCTGGCCACCTGGCACACCATCAACTTCGCCTACACCCGCAAGGCCTGGATGGATCTGCAGGATGTGCACCGCGATGCCGCCGAGCCGCAAAAGCTGGATCGCCTGTTCAAGCTGATCCAGGAACGCGCCGGCCATTGGCTGGCGATGGAAGTGGAAGCGGCCAAGATCGCGCTGTCCGACCAGGACAGCCACCGCCTAGCGCTGGACACCATCGAGCGCGGCTTGCGCTGCGATCTCAGCCGCGCCGATTTCGAGACCAGCATCGGCTCGCTGCTGGATCGCGTCGGCGGCACCGTCGGCAAGCTGCTGGCCGATTCCGGGCTAAAGGCTGAAAACGTCGACACCGTGTTCTTCACCGGCGGCTCCAGCGGCGTACCGGCGTTGCGCGACGGCATCCGCGCACTGCTGCCCAATGCCCGCCACGTGGAAGGCAATCTATTCGGCAGCATTGGCAGCGGCCTGGCCATCGAGGCGAAGAAGCGTTACGGCTGAGCCTCCGGGCTGGCAAAAAACGCCGCGTATCATCGCGGCGTTTTTTTATTGGGACGAAGAATCAGAAGTCCCGCTGCGGCACCAGCACCGTGCGGTTGCCGTTGCTCTCCATCGGGCTGACGATGCCGGCGGCCTCCATCTCCTCGATCAGACGCGCGGCGCGGTTGTAGCCGATGCGCAGATGGCGCTGCACGCCGGAAATGGATGGCTTGCGGGTGCGCAGCACGATCTCCACCGCCTCGTCGTACAGGGGATCGGTTTCCGTCGCCGCCTGAGCCTTGGCGGTGGCATCCGCCGAGGCATCATCCGCCTCGCTCTCCCCAGTCAGCAGGCCTTCCACGTAATCCGGCTCGCCGTATTGTTTCAGATGCTCCACCACCGCATGAACCTCGTCATCGGTGACGAAGGCGCCGTGCACCCGTTGCGGATAGCCGGTGCCCGGCGGCAGGTACAGCATGTCGCCCTGGCCAAGCAGGCTTTCCGCGCCCATCTGGTCCAGAATGGTGCGGCTGTCTATCTTGCTGGACACCTGGAAGGCGATCCGGGTCGGGATGTTAGCCTTGATCAGGCCGGTGATCACGTCCACCGACGGCCGCTGCGTGGCCAGGATCAGGTGGATGCCGGCGGCGCGCGCCTTCTGCGCCAGACGGGCGATCAACTCCTCGATCTTCTTGCCCGCCACCATCATCAGGTCGGCGAACTCGTCCACCACCACCACGATGAACGGCAGCTTGTCCAAGGGCTCGGGCGTTTCCGGCGTCAGGCTGAACGGATTGGCGATGCGCTGGCCGCGCTCGGCGGCCTCGCGCACCTTCTGGTTGTAGCCGGCCAGGTTGCGCACGCCCAGCGCGCTCATCAAGCGATAGCGCTTCTCCATCTCGCCCACGCACCAGTTCAGCGCGTTGGCGGCCAGCTTCATGTCGGTGACCACCGGCGCCAGCAAGTGCGGAATGTCGTTGTAAACCGACAATTCCAGCATCTTGGGGTCGATCATGATGAAGCGGACTTCTTCCGGCGTCGCCTTGTACAGCAGCGACAGGATCATCGCATTGACGCCCACCGACTTGCCTGAGCCGGTGGTGCCGGCCACCAGCAGGTGCGGCGCCTTGGCCAGGTCGGTCACCACCGGCTCGCCGGTAATGTCCTTGCCCAGCGCCATCGTCAGCCGCGACGCGGAATGCTGGAACACGTCGGCGGAGAAGATCTCCGACAGCCGTATCATCTGCCGCTTGGGATTGGGCAGCTCCAGGCCCATGCAGGTTTTGCCCGGAATGGTCTCCACCACGCGGATGGAGGCCAGGCCCAGCGCGCGCGACAGATCCTTCATCAGGTTCACCACCTGGTTGCCGCGCACGCCCACCGCCGGCTCCACCTCGTAGCGGGTAATCACCGGGCCGGCGTAAGCATCCACCACGCTGACCTTGACCTTGAACTCGGCGCACTTCTCCTCGATCACGATGCCGCGCTCGATCAGTTCGTCCTGATTGCACGCTTCTTGCGCCGCATCGGCCGGGTTCAACAGGTTCAGGCCGGGCAACATGGAGTCGTCGTAGCCATGGCGCTCCAGGGCGTCCTCCGCTGGCGCGAACTCAGGCTCGGGCAAGGCGGCAGGCACTGTTGCAACGGCCGCAGCGGCCGGCTGCGCCGCCGGCTTCTCCTCCACCAATATCCAGGGCATGGGATTGCTTGCCAACTGCGCCGCGGTGGCGGCCAGGGACGGTGCTGCCGGCTCAGGCAACACGGTCTGTTGCACGATGGCGGGTGCCTCATCCACTTGCTGCACCAGCACTTCGCGCGTCTGCGGCCAGCGCCATGGCGTGCGCAAGGCGGGAGAAGCGTCGGCGATAGCCTCTTCTGCGTGTCCGTCGGCCGCACCTTGCGCGTCTGCCGCCGCGGGCTCAGGCGCGTGCTCGGCAACCGCTGGCTCGAACGGAATAGATGCAGGCGCAGCAGGCTCAGGACTTGCCGCCAACTGCGGCGGCGAATGATTGGCTTCCTGCGCTGGGGCTTCCACTTCGCCGATTTCCGGCCAGGACTGCGGCTCCAACGCTTCGGCGTCTACAGGGGGAAATTCCGTCGCGGCCGGCTCCGGCGCCGTCACGGGCTGAATCGGCGGTTCTTGGACGTGAACGTCCGCCATTGGGGCGGGAACAGGTTCCGCCACGACAGGCTTGCTGGCCTGAGTTGGTTCAGGCTTGCGCAGCGGCTCCAGAATCACCAACGGCTTCTCCGGCTCCGGCTTGGCTTCGGGCTTTCCGCGCGGAATGGCCACCAGTTCCACCCGCGGCAGCGGCGCGGCAGGCGACGGGCTGCGGCGATGCGCATGAAGACTGGCCACCGCGGCGCGCACTTCGCCGCTACCGATCAGCGGCAGCGCGTCTTCGCCGCGCTCGCCCGGCTCGACTCCGCGGACGCGCCGGCGGCGGAGGTAGTCCTTCTGCATATTGCTTTGCATCTCGGACAGGCCGATCACCGGCAAGTCGTCCGCTTCCGACAGCTGCTGCGGATGGCGGTTTTTGCGGCGGTACTCGCGTGACAATTCCAGCACCGGCAACTCGGCCGGCGGCTCCTGGCTGGCCGTCGGGGCGCGCTTGGGCAGCACGATGGTTTCGCGCGGAGGCTGGTCTTCGGCTACAGACGCAGCCCGCCTAGCCTGCCGATCCTGGGGCGAGATGCGAACGGGCTGGGCCCGTTCCTCCCGGCGCGGGGCCTCTTCCCGTCGGGCAGTCGGCAAAGGCTCCGCGTCTGGCCGATCATCAGCCTGGACTGCGAGCGGCGCTTCCTGCCCGGCCTCCTCCGCCCGCGGCGGCTGCTCGGCGAAGTAGTCGGGTTCGTAGCGCTCGCTGCGACCCTCCACGCCCAGCAAGCCATCCAGCTTGCGCATCAGTTGCGGCATTTTGCCGCTTTTCACCAGCCAGCCGGCCGCGGCCAGCGCTGACAGCAATAGTACGACGACAACCCACACGGTCGAGAACCCCGAAATTTAGCTGCCCGCGGCGGGCGCGGGCGTGTTTTTCATGGCAGCGCGCTGGACTGAGTCAAGCGTCAAACTGTCTGTCACTTTAAGATCTGATTGTAACTGTTTTGTGCGCTCGCATCACAACCAATGCCAGATCAAAGCCTGGGCGGCCAGCGCGAACAGCGCGGCGATCACATCGTCCACCATCACGCCGAAGCCGCCGCCCACGCGCTGGTCAAACCAACGTATCGGCCAGGGTTTGACGATGTCGAACAGGCGGAACAGCGCGAAGGCCAGAGTCCATCCGGCCCAGCCTGCCGGCGCGAAGGCCAGTACCATCAGCATGCCCACCACCTCGTCCCAGACGATGCCGCCGTAGTCATGCACGCCCAACGCCCTGCCGGTGATGCCGCATGTGTAGACTCCGACCAGGAACAAGGGGAGGCACAGCGCCATCAATGCCCAGCCGTTGACGCCAAGGGCGAGCAAGGGAAAGAAGATGGGATACGCGACCAAGGTGCCCCAAGTGCCCGGCGCTTTTTTCATCAGCCCGCTGCCGAAACCGAAAGACAGCAGATGAACGGGATTGCTCAGCAAAAAACGCCAGTTGGGCGTGATTTTCGGTGTGTCAGCCAAAGTGGTCATAACCTTTCTTGTCCAGCTCCACAGTCCGCCCGGCCGCATCCAGCAATCTGGCGCCCCGCCCTTCCTGCACGCGGCCGATGCGGGTGACGCGGCAGACGCCCGCCACCGCCTCGATGGCGGCGCGGCGCGCCTGCGGCGCCGTGAAAACCAGTTCGTAATCGTCCCCGCCGGCCGCCAGGCAGGCGAGGTATTCCTCGCGGCGGGCTTCCAGCGCGGGATGGGACGGCAAGGCGTCGGCCCACACTTCGCCCGCCACCCCGGATGCGGCCAGAATGTGGCCGAGGTCGGCCAGCAGTCCGTCCGACACGTCGGCGGCGGCATGCGCCAGCGGCAGCAGCGCGGCACCCAGCGCCAGCCTCGGCTCCGGGCATTCCAGTTTGTGCGTCGCGGCGGCCAGCAGTTCCATATCGTTTACATTCAGCCAGCCCAGCCGATGGCGCACCGCCAGCGCGCCCAGGCCCAATTCGCCGGACACCCAGATGTCGTCGCCCGGCTTGGCGCCGTCGCGGCGCAAGGCCTGGCCAGCCGGCGTCTCGCCCATGATGGTCACCGACAGCGTCAGCGGCCCGCCGGTGGTGTCGCCGCCAATCAGCTCCACGCCGTGGGCATCCGCCAGCGCGAAGAAACCTGCGGCGAATTCCGCCACCCAGGCTTCGTCGGCGCGCGGCAGCGCGATGGAAAGCAACGCCCAGCGCGGCCGGGCACCCATCGCCGCCATGTCGGAAAGGTTGACCGCCAGCGTCTTATGGCCCAGCGCGCGCGGCGACACGTCGGCGAAGAAGTGGCGCCCTTCCACCAGCATGTCCGCCGACAGGTGCAGCTCATGGCCCGGCGTCGGCCGGACGATGGCGGCGTCGTCGCCGACGCCCAGCACCGCGGATGGCGTGGGCCGCTTGAAATAACGGCCGATCAGTTCGAATTCGTTCATGGCACCTCACGCAAAAACACCCGCCGGCGGCGGGTGTCGTCGACAGCGGCACGCCTATAGGCGCGCCCGACTCAGTCCTGCTTGCGGCGCTGCTTCTGCGCCAGCACTTCGTCGCCGCGCACTTCGGCGGCCAGCTTGTCCAGCACGCCGTTGACGAATTTGTGGCCATCGGTGCCGCCGAAAGTCTTGGTGATTTCGATGGCTTCGTTGATGATCACCGGATACGGGGTTTCCGGGCTTTGCGTCAGTTCCAGCGCGGCCATCAGCAGCACGGCGCGCTCCACCGGGCTGACTTCGTCCTCGGCGCGCTCGTAATAGCGGCCGACCTGAACGGACAGCAGTTCCACATCTTTCAGCACGCCGTACAGGATGCTGCGGAACAGAGCCTCGTCGGCCTTGGCGAAGTATTCGTTCTCGCGCAGGTGTTTTTCAATCAGCGAAGCCGGACGGTCCGGATTCAGTTCCCATTCGTAAATGCCTTGCACGGCAAATTCGCGGGCGCGGCGGCGGGCGGTTTTCATGGTGGCGATTCCTTGAAAGAGCAAGGGAAGCGGCGCGATGGCCCGCTTCCCGTTGGACGGCTTGGCGGCGGATAACTCAGCCGCGCAGCGTCTTGTGCAGATTGGCCATCTCGACCGCGACGCGGGCGGCGTCGCCGCCCTTTTCCTTCATGCGGACTTCCGCCTGCTCGTCGTTTTCGGTGGTCAGGATGGCGTTGGCTACCGGAATGTCGAAATCCAGGCCGACGCGGGTGACGCCGGCGCCGGATTCGTTGGATACCAGCTCGAAATGATAGGTTTCGCCGCGGATCACCGCGCCCAGGGCCACCAGCGCGTCGAAACGACGGCTCTTGGCCATGGTCTGCAGAACCAGCGGAACCTCCAGCGCGCCCGGCACTGTGGCCAGGACGATGTCACCGGCGGCGACGCCCAGCTTCTCCAGCTCGGCGAGACAAGCGTCGCGCAGGCCATGGCATACCGGCGTGTTGAAACGCGCCATGACGATGCCGATTTTCAGGCCCTTGCCGGAAAAATTGGGTTCAATACACTGGATTGCATCAAGCATGTTGGGTCCTCGCGGCGAAAACACTAAGGAAAGCCGGCAATTGTAACGCAATCGCCGCGATTAGGCCACGCCAGGGCCGTTGCCGGCATCCACGTGGAAGTGGCCCGGCTGGCAGAATCCGGTAACTTCCAGCTCGAAGCCGGCCATCGACGGCAGGCTGACCGGACTGGACATCAGCTTCATCTTGCCGACGCCCAGCGCCTTCAGCATTTGCGCGCCGACGCCGAAGGTCTTGCTGTCCCACTTCTGCCGCGGCGGCTCCTGGTCAAGCGCCCGTTGCGCCAGATCGGCGCCGGTTTCGTCGCGGTACAAGAGCACCATCACGCCGCAGCCTTCCTCTTCCATGGTTTCCAGCGCATTGGGCAGTGTCCAGGAATGATGGCTGCACAGCGGCGCCAGCATGTCGATCACCGACAGCGGCTCATGCACCCGCACCAGGATTTCCTTGTCCGGATGGATTTTTCCCTTGCTCAGCGCCAGGTGGGTGGCCGAGGTGGTGATGTCGCGGAACACGTGGAGGTCAAAGCTGCCGAACGGCGTCTCCACCGGGCGCTCGCCCACTTTTTCCACCAGGGATTCGGTGCGGCTGCGGTACTGGATCAGGTCGGAGATGGTGCCGATCTTCAAATCGTGGATTTTGGCGAATTCGAGCAGCTCCGGCAGGCGCGCCATGGTGCCGTCGTCATTCATGATCTCGCAGATCACGCCGGCAGGCTCCACGCCCGCCAGCATGGCCAGATCACAGCCAGCCTCGGTATGGCCTGCGCGGATCAGCACGCCGCCGTTCTGGGCTTTCAGCGGAAACACGTGGCCGGGTTGCACCAGATCGCTGGCCTTGGCCAGCCGTGCCACCGCGGTTTTGATGGTGTGGGCGCGGTCGGCGGCGGAAATGCCGGTGGTCACGCCCTCGGCAGCCTCCACCGACACAGTGAAATTGGTGCCGAAGCTGGTGCCGTTGTTGGTCGCCATCATCGGCAGATTCAGCAGCTTGCAGCGCTCCTCGGACAGGGTCAGGCAGATCAGGCCGCGGCCGTGCTTGGCCATGAAGTTGATCGCCTCCGGCGTGACGAACTCGGCCGCCATTACCAGATCGCCTTCGTTCTCGCGGTCCTCGGCGTCCATCAGCACCACCATCTTGCCGGCCTTGATGTCGGCGATGATGTCTTGAATCGGGGATATGCTCATTGCTCTATTCCTTTGTCGGTACGCCCGTTCTACGCGGGCAGCAGGTCCAGCGCCCGGTATTCGCCGAGCTCCGCGGTTTCGCCGTCGCGCAGCGCCAGCGGCTTGTTGAACAAGGGGCCGTCCACTACCAGAGTATGGAACTCGCCCGCTTCGCCGCAGGGGTCCACGCCCTCGGCTAGCATGTCTTCTATCAGCTGCCGGTTGAAAGTCCGGCCCAGCCACTTTTCGTCCACCAGCGCAGTATTGACCATCACGATGCGGGCGACGAATCCGGCATCGACGAATTCGCGCACCAGATCGGCGCGGTTTTGCCCCCACAAGGGCAGGATAGCCTCCAGGCCCGTGTCGGCGCAGACGCCGTCCTCCCACTCGCGGTGCGCGTCCAGATCGATATCGCCGAACACCGCCGCCTGGACGCCGTCTGCCGCCGCGTCGCGCAGCTGCCCGACGAAGACCTCGCGGTAGTCATTCCAGCTCGCACGCCCTAGCCGCTGCGGCAGACCCATCGCTTGCGCCTGCTGCGCCAGCACTTCGGGCCGCACGCCGTGCGAACGGGAGCGGTCGCCCGCCTCATCCAGCATGGTCAGCAGCGCCAGCGGCTTGGCGCCGGCTTGAACGGCGCGCCACAGCGCGAGGCAGCTGTCCTTGCCGCCGCTCCACGACGCCAGCACTGGCAGATCGCGCAAGATCACGCCTGGCCGCGCTGCGCCAGCACGCGCTCGACGGTGTCTACGATGGCCTGGGTCTGCGGATCGATTTCGATATTGATCTTGTCGCCAGGTTTGCGGCCGGCGATATTGGTCCGAACCAACGTTTCCGGAATCAGGTGCACGCAGAAGCGGCGGCCTTCCATCGCGCCGACGGTGAGGCTGATGCCGTCTATGCCGATATAGCCCTTGGTGAACACGTATTTTTCCAGGCCGGCAGGAAGTTCGAACCAGACAGTATGGTTGTTCGGGGATTCTATGACGTCGACCACCGATGCGAGGCCCATCACGTGGCCCGACATCGCGTGGCCGCCGATGTCGTCGCCGAACTTGGCCGCTCTCTCCACATTCACGCCGTCACCGGTCTTGAGCGCACCCAGATTGGTGACGCGCAGCGTCTCCTGCATCAGGTCGAAATGAACCAAGTCGCCGTCGACCCGGGTGACGGTGAGGCAACAGCCGTTGTGGGCGACAGAGGCGCCAAGCTGCAGGCCGGGCAACATTTCCTGGGGCAGGCGGACGATATGGGTGCGGAAATCCTGCTTTTCTTCGATGGCGACCACTTCGGCCACGCCCTGGACGATACCGGTGAACACGGCAAGCCTCCTTGGTTTGAATTGTCGTTTGGACGATATTGTAGCCGAATGATCGTTTTCCAATCCGCTGGCGTCATAAAAAAACCGGCCAGAAGCCGGTTTCAGGATATTTGGAGCGAGCAGTCAGAAGCGCCACGACAGGCTGGTGCGGATGGAGCGGCCCATGCCTTGAATGCCCTCCGTCAGATAAGGGTTGTAACTTCTATTGAACAGATTGTCTACCGCCACACGCGCCTCCAGATGCTTGAAAGCGCCGCTCTGCGGCTGCCACGCAGCGAATAGATTGATCAGAACATATCCTTTGCTGGGCGGCATGGAATAGGCGGTGCGCGTTCCCTCGAAATACGGTATCCGGTCCTGGGTGCGGACGAATTTGCCCTGCCCGCCGAATGTCAGCCCCAGCCGAGCCACGCGGTAACCGGTGGTCAGGACGGCTTTGCGCGGCGGAATGTCCACCACCGGCTCTGAATTGCCCCATGGATCGCGAAGGCTGTTGCGATGGTCGCCGCTGGTCGCGGAGAGCGCCGCAGACGCGAACCAGCCGCGCAGCTGGTAATCCAGCGTCAGGTCATAGCCATGGATCTCATAGCCGCTCAAGTTACGGTAGAAGCCGGTGCCGGCGGGCGGCGTCTGGCCCGGCGAGTCGCCGGTATTGCCATTTCCGAGGCGCATGTAGATGTTGTCGCGCACCAACTGCCGGTACGCGAGAAGAGACATGCTCAGCTTGTCGCCGGCCGACAATACGCCGCTGCGTTCGAAATCCAGGCCATAGTAAAACCCGCGCAACTTCTCCTGCTTCAGATACCGGCTGGTGCCGGACAAATTAGATAGAGGGGTTTGCGCGGCATACACTTCGTCCACTGTCGGCGCGCGCCAGGTATCGACATAGCTGAAGCTGGCATTCCAGCCGGGCGAGAAGCGCCAGGCGATGGCCAGGCGCGGCGACCAGCCGGTGAAGCTCACAGGGCGATAATCGTGGCCGGCGCTGGCGACGTTATAGATGGGCGCGAGATTGGGCTTGCCGTACAAGGCTACCTGGTCGTAACGCAACGAGGGTGTGATTTTCCAGTCAGGCAAAGGCTTCCACTCATGGATCAGGTAAGCCGAACGCATGGTTTCCTCGCCGCGGTTGCCGCCATAGGCGTTTATCCAGCCGTAGTTGTAGTCCGGGTCTTTGGCCTTGGTGGCCAGGAATGACCGCGGGTCCCAGTCCTGCTTGCTCCAGGACAGGCCCGTTGTGAGGCTATTGGAATCGCCCAGCTTGGCAACGTTGCGGATATCCAGCGAACGGCTGTTCTGGGTCACCCAGCTCTCATGGCCATAGGATGAGCGGTAGTCCACCTTCCAGGCGGACTCCGGCCGCTTGTCGTGCTGATAGCGGCGGGATTGCGCATAATTGACGCTGAGATCCAGCCAGGAGTTGTCGGGACTGGCGTAGCGCCATTCGCCATTGAGCGAATCAATCTTCTGATCCCGCATCACGGTTTTTCTCAGCCAGGCCTCCGCCTCGCCATAGCGCTTGATGTCAGAGCTGGAGGGCGCTTCGACCTGCCCGCTGCGCGCCGCCCAAGGCGTGCGCATGTCCGACTCCTGCCTGACCACGCCTAGTCGGAACTGATGGCCGGCCCAGGGGCGGAACGCCAGCTTCAACATGCCGGCTTTCTGCTCGCCGCCCGAAAACAGATAAGTGAGGTCATCGCCGGTCTTGCCGTCGCCCGAGCGGGATTGGGATATGTAGCCGAGGATGTCCGCCGAGTGTTCGCTGCCGCCAGCGTAAGCGGCTACGCTCTTGCTGATCTGACCGCCATTGCTCTGGCGGCCGATCTTGGCGAAGCCGCCGACTGACTCGCCCGGCATCAACAGCTCATCCACCGACTTGGTTTCCGCCCGGATCACGGCGCCGAAGCCGCCATTGCCGTACAGGGCCGACTGCGCGCCCTTGATCACTTCCACTTTGCCCAGCAATTCCGGTTCTATGAAGCTGGTGCCTTGCTGGTATTTCGAGAACACCTGGTTGGCGCCGTCCAGCTGGACTTGCACCTGCTCCACCGTGCGATAGCCCCAGACATTGATCACCTGTCCGCCGGGGCGCGGCGAGCCGCCGGCGTTCACGCCGGGCAAGACGTCCAGCACTTCGGCCAGCGAGCGCGCCTGGGGTCTCGCGATCTCCTCCGCGCCCAGCTTGTCTACCCCCGGCTGCTTCTGTATGGCGGTGGATTGAACCTTGATGGTTTGCAGCTGCTGATCCTCGGCTGCCACCGAAAAATGGACCAGGCTCAGTGCCAGCGCGGAAAGGCAAAACGGAAAGGCCGCTGCTTGCGCGCGGCCGTTTTTTGGTTGTTGTTGCATCATGGAACTATTTATTATTGATAATCATTATCAATTGTAACATGGAATATCCTGAAACCCGTAACTCCGGTAAAATGCTCGGCTTTATTGAATTTCAAGCAAGCCATCCATGTCCGCCGATCTCGCCCGCATCGCAGAAGAAGTTTCGCACCGCCGCACCTTCGCCATCATCTCCCACCCCGACGCGGGCAAAACCACGCTGACGGAAAAGCTGCTGCTGTTCTCCGGCGCCATCCAGATGGCGGGCACGGTGAAAGGCAAGAAAGGCGGCAAATTCGCCACTTCGGACTGGATGGAAATCGAAAAGCAGCGCGGCATTTCCGTCGCCTCGTCGGTGATGCAGTTCGACTACCGCGACCACACCGTCAACCTGCTGGACACCCCCGGCCACCAGGATTTCTCCGAGGATACCTACCGCGTGCTCACCGCGGTCGACAGCGCGCTGATGGTGATCGACGCCGCCAAGGGCGTGGAAGAGCAAACCATCAAGCTGCTCAATGTCTGCCGCCTGCGCAGCACCCCTATCGTCACCTTCATGAACAAGTGCGACCGCGAAGTCCGCGACAGCCTGGAGCTGCTGGACGAAGTGGAAAACGTGCTGAAGATCCGCTGCTCGCCGATCACCTGGCCGATCGGCATGGGCAAGACCTTCCGCGGCGTGTACAGCCTGCTGAACGACGCGGTGATCCTGTTCGAAGCCGGCACGGAAAAGCTGGTTTCGGACATCGAAGTGATCCAGGGCATAGACAACCCGCGCCTGGATGAGCTGTTCCCGCTGGAAATGGAACAGCTGCGGATGGAGATCGAGCTGGTCAAGGGCGCGTCCAACGAGTGGAACCTGGAAGAATTCCTGGCTGGCGAGCTGACCCCAGTGTTCTTCGGCTCTGCCATCAACAACTTCGGCGTGCGCGAAATCCTGAATGCGCTGATCGACTGGGCTCCTGCCCCGCAGGAGCGCGACGCCACCGTGCGCAGCGTGGCGCCGACTGAAGGCAAGTTCTCCGGTTTCGTATTCAAGATCCAGGCCAATATGGATCCCAAGCACCGCGACCGCATCGCCTTCTTGCGCGTGTGCTCCGGCAAGTTCGAACGCGGCATGAAGATGAAGCACCTACGCTTGAATCGCGACATTTCCGCCTCCAGCGTGGTGACCTTCATGTCGCACGACCGCGAGATCGTGGAGGAGGCGTTTGCCGGCGACATCATCGGCGTGCCCAATCACGGCAACATCCAGATCGGCGACAGTTTCTCCGAAGGCGAGGAACTGTCTTTTACCGGCATCCCCTTCTTCGCGCCGGAACTGTTCCGTTCGGTGCGCATCAAAAACCCGTTGAAGCTGAAACAGCTGCAGAAAGGCCTGCAACAACTGGGCGAAGAAGGCGCGGTGCAAGTGTTCAAGCCGCATAGCGGCGGCGATCTGATCCTGGGCGCCGTGGGCGTGCTGCAGTTCGAGGTAGTGGCCAGCCGCCTGGCCGCCGAATACGGCGTCGACGCCATCTTCGAATCCGCCAGCATCTGGTCCGCCCGCTGGTTCAGCTGCGACGACCGCAAGAAGCTGGATGAATTCATCAAGACGCTGCAGATGAATATCGCGACGGACGCCGGCGGCAATCTCGCCTACCTCGCGCCCAACCGCGTCAATCTGCAGCTGACCCAGGAGCGCTGGCCGGACATCGTCTTCCACGAAACCCGCGAACACGCGGTGAAGCTGAACGACTGAGGAGTCCATGCACACCCTGCTCGACCTGATCGCCTTCCTGAGGGAGAACTACGCCCATGAGATCACCCGCTCGCTGCTGCTGGTCCTGACGCTGCTGATCATCCGCGTCGCAGTGGACCGGCTGCTAGCGGCCAACAGCGGCGTGCCGGTCGAGGAGCGCCGCCGCTGGTCGGTCAACACCCGCAACGGCCTGTTTCTCGCAGGCCTGGCAGGCATCGGCCTGATCTGGGCCAACGAGCTGCAGACGCTGGCCGTGTCGATGCTGGCCTTCGCCGCCGCGCTGATCCTGGCCACCAAGGAGTTGATCATGTGCCTGTCCGGCGGCGTGGTGCGGCAGATGTCCAACAGCTACGGCCTGGGCGATCATATCGAGTTGGGCGCGGTGCGCGGCCGGGTGGTGGACATCGGCCTCTTGTCCACCACCGTAATGGAGATCGGCCCCAATCACAGCTCGCACCAGATGACGGGCCGCGCCCTCACCTTTCCCAACAGCCTGCTGCTATCCACGCCAGTGATCCGGGAAAATTACATGGGCGAGTACGTGATGCACATCATCAACGTGCCGCTCGCCTACACCGTCCCGCCAGTCCAGGCCGAGCGCCTGCTGATGACGGCCGCCGAGGAGGCCTGCGACTGTCATGTGGATGTGGCCCGGCGCCATATGGAAGACATGGCCAAGCGCTACTTGGTGGACATCCCATCGGTGGAGCCGCGGATTTCCATTCAGCCGATCGATGAAAAACGCTATCAGTTGATCCTGCGCATCGCGATACCGGCCAGGGAAAGGCAACGTATCGAGCAAGCCATCCTGCATAAATTCATGTCGGACTGCTACCCCATCATTGAACAGCAATAAATAGAGCAAGAACTCCAAACATCGTATACAATTGCGCTATGCGAAGTCACTATCAGCCGGTGCTACATGAGTAAAACCAGAATCAAGACCTACGACCGCATCATTCAAGAAAGCCTTAAGCTGTTCAACGAACAAGGCGAGCGCAGCATCACCACCAACCACATCGCCGCGCATCTGGGCATCAGCCCGGGCAATCTCTACTATCACTTCCGCAACAAAGAAGAGATCGTCTACCAGATCTTCCTGATGTACCGCGAGTTCATCAATCAGCGCTTAGCGGTGCCGGAAGACCGCAAGATGACGGTGGACGATCTGGTCAACTATCTGGACACCGCCTTCCTGGCCATGTGGCAGTTCCGTTTCATGTTCTATGATCTTCCGGGTCTGCTGGCGCGCAATCCGCAGATGCAGTCCGAGTACCATCAGTTCGTGAATACCGAGCTGAAAAACATCCTGGGCGAACACTTCCGCGAATTCATCCGCCTGGGGCTGTTGCAAATGGACGAAGAGGACATTGAGGCGGTCAGCATCAACATCTGGCTGGTGGTGAAATTCTGGTTCGCCTTCGAGCAGACCTCGCGCCCGAAGGCGCCGATCACCGAAGAGTCAGGCCATCGCGGCGTGCTGCAGGTGTTAGCCTTGCTCAAGCCCTATGTGCAGCCGGAGTATCGCCATGCCTTCCACTCGCTGTACGAGCGGCACGGCGGCTAGTCGATTTTTCTCCCGCTCAAAACAGAAAGGCCACTGCAATGCAGTGGCCTTTTTGCTTCCCCAGGACTGGCTTACGCCGCCTCGGCAAGATTTTGCGTCAGATAACCGTGTAATTCGCCGCTGGCGAGCATCTTGCGCAGATGGCTGCCAGGCGCGTTTCCTACGTACTCCACCTGGCCAAGTTTGCAATGCGCAACCTTGGCTTCGGCGCATATTTCCATTTCGGCTTCCAGCGTCCACTGCGTGGGCTGTGGATCCGAACCGACGGGCTCCATCGATACCGTCAGATGATAACGGCCGTCGCGCGAATGCACATCCAGCAGGCCGAGCAGGCCCAGGTTGTTGCGGACATCGGCGTCGTCCGCGTCGAAAGCACCCGCAGAAATGGCCTGCGGAACCAACACTTCAGGAAAAGTCGCAGTCATGGCATCTACCCCGAGGGTTTCCCCTCAAAAAACGAATTATTGGATTTTTGTCATCGCGCGCCATCGAAACGGTTTGCGATCAGACATTCATTGATGTCTGGTCCAATCATGGAGATGTTTGCCGGACCGGACAATGCCGAAATGGGAAAAAACACGGAGCGGTGAAGAAACCTGTACTTTTGGACACTCAACCGGTGGCGGAGCCATCACAAACGCAAGGTGAAAATGATGAATAAATTTAGCATTCTGTTGAATGCTTTATTTGACTAAAGTCATGACATGATTTTTTCTCATCAAATAAAAAAGCCCCGGTCATACCGGGGCTCTCTAGCGTCCAATTCAGGTTGGAAGGCTGGCTTACATCACCTTGGCGATGGCGGCGGCGACATAGTCGACATTCTTGCTGTTCAACGCGGCCAGGCAGATGCGGCCGGTGGAGACCGCGTAAATGCCGAACTCCTCGCGCAACCGGTCCACTTGCGCGGCGCTCAGCCCGGTGTAGGAGAACATGCCGCGCTGGGCCGTGATGAAGGAGAAGTCTGCGGCGACGCCGTGCGCCTTGATAGCGTCCAACAACGCCAGCCGCATGCCACGGATGCGTTCGCGCATGCCGGCCAGTTCGTCTTCCCACTGTTGACGCAGCGCTGGGCTGGACAGCACTGCGGCGACGATGGCCGCGCCGTGGATCGGCGGATTGGAATAATTGGTGCGAATCACGCGCTTCAGTTGAGACAGCACGCGAACCGACTCATCCTTGCCGGCGGTGACGATGGACAGCGCGCCCACGCGCTCGCCATACAGCGAGAAGCTCTTGGAGAAAGAGCTGGCGACGAAGAACTGCAAGCCCGAGGCCGCGAACAGGCGCACAGCCAGCGCGTCGGCGTCGATGCCATCGGCAAAACCCTGGTAAGCCATATCCAGGAACGGCACCAGGCCGCGCTCGCGGCAAACCGACACCACCTCTTCCCATTGCGCTGCGGACAAGTCCGCGCCGGTGGGGTTGTGGCAGCAAGCGTGCAGCACGATGACGGAGCCTGCGTTCAAAGATGCCAGGTGCGCCTTCATCGCGGAGAAATCCACGCCGCGGCTGGCTGCATGGTAGTACGGGTAGTTTTCCACCTCGAAGCCGGCGGACTCGAACAGCGCGCGGTGGTTTTCCCAGGACGGATCGCTGATATAGACCTTGGATGCCGGATTCAGCCGCTTCAGGAAATCCGCGCCGATCTTCAGCGCGCCGGTGCCGCCCAGCGCCTGGGCGGTCACCACGCGGCCGGCGGCCAGCAACTCGCTGTCTTCGCCGAACAGCAGCTTCTGTACTGCGGAGTCGTATGCCACCGGGCCTTCGATGGGCTGGTAGCCTCGAGCCGGCAACGCCTCCAGACGCGCCTTCTCGGCGGCCTGCACCGCGCCCAGCAGCGGAATCTTGCCGTTGTCGTCGGAATAAACGCCCACGCCAAGATTGACCTTGGTGCTGCGGGTGTCAGCGTTGAACGCTTCATTGAGTCCGAGGATGGGGTCGCGCGGCGCCAGCTCCACGCCGGCGAAGATCGAAGAGGTCATACCAGGCTCCATTAGCTTTACAAATGAACCGGCCGGACGGCCGATCAAAAAAAATCCTGCTGCTGCTTGTTGCCTTCCGAAGGAAGGCTGTTCGCTGTCGAACATAGTCTAACATGTATCCACTGGCCTCACAGGCAGGATATTGCCGCCCGCCATCGACAAATCGGCCACGATGGCGTAATCAGAAACATGCAAGCCCCGCCAGGCGATTTTCTGCCCGTGCTTTTATTCTAAAACGGAGGCATCCATGAAAAAGGGAATCCTGCTGCTTTGGCCGTCTTTCATGATCGCCATGATTGCGACCGCCGTGTTTTTCTCGATCCTCGAGCCAGCCGAGCTCAAGCTTCACGGCAACCCTCTGTTCGCCGACAAGTTAAGCGCCTATTCGGTGTTCTTTCTGGTCAGCTGGGCGTTCGGCGCGCTCAATACTTCCATCGTGCTGCTGCTGGAGAAGAGCGCCAGGGATATCAACGGCTTCACTCCGCCGCCGGTGGTGGCGCCCGACGAAGATACGCCGCTCCCCTGATCCACTGAGCCGAAAAAAAAGCCGGACTGCGCGTCCGGCTTTTTTCGCCTCAGATAATTTTCAAACCCTTCAGCATCACATACAGGATCAGCAGCGGCGATACGTAGCGCAACACGAAGAACAACGGCTTCAACACTCGCTCATTATTCAGCGCGCCCTCATTGCTCAAGGCCGCGCGGAAGCGGTCGTAGCCCCACACCCAGGCAGTGAACAGACATAGGCAGATGCCTCCCAGCGGCATCAGCACGTTGGAGGTGACGAAGTCGAACAGGTCGAACATCGTCATGCCGAAGATCTTGAACTCGGCCGTCAGGCTATTGGACAGCGCGCAGGCGGAACCCACCAGCGCCAGCAGCAGCAGGTTGATCACCGTGGACTTGACGCGGCTGATGCCAAAACGCTCGCTCAGCACCGATACAGGCACCTCCAGGATGGACAGCATCGCGCCGGTTGCGGCGATGGCGGTCAGAACGAAGAACACCACCATGAAGAAATGCCCCAGCGGCATGCTTGCGAAGACCGCGGGAATCGTGATGAACAGCAGCGACGGACCGGCGGCCGGCTGGAAGCCGAAGGCGAACACCGCCGGGAAGATGGCGATGCCGGCCAGCAGCGACACGAACAGGTCGGCGCACATGACACGAAAGGTGGTCAGCGGAATGTTCTGATCATCGCGGAAATAACTGCCGTAGGTGATCATGGTGCCCATGCCGATGGATAGCTTGAAGAAAGCCAGGCCCATCGCAGTCAGCACCACGGCGGCGCTGATCTTGGAGAAATCAGGCGTGAACAGGAAGGCCAGGCCTTGGCTGGCGCCCGGCAGCATCAGACTGCGCGCGCCGATCACCACGAGCAGCACGAACAGCAGCGGCATCAATTTCTTGGTCACCGCCTCAATGCCCTTGGATACGCCCAGCAACAGGATGCCGCCGATCAGCGCCAGCACCAGCCACTGCCACAGCAAGGACTGCACCGGATCGGAAATCAATGCAGCGAAGGCGTCGGATGTCACTTTAGGGTCGCGCGACAGAATCTCGCCGCCGATGGCCTTGAAAATGTAGGCGAATACCCAGGCAGCCACCTCGGAATAGAAAGCCATGATCAGGAAGGCGGCGAGCACACCGAAGGCGCCCACCAGCCACCAAGGCTGCCCGGCCGGAGCCAGTTTGACCAGAGAGGTTACCGCGTCGCGCTTGGCTTTCCGGCCCAGCATGATTTCCGAAATCATTACCGGCAGCCCCACCACCAGGGTAGCCAGCACGTAAACCACCAGAAAACCCGCGCCGCCGTTGGTGCCGGTCAGATAGGGAAATTTCCAGATATTGCCCAAGCCAACCGCCGATCCCAACGTCGCTGCCAATACGCCAAAGCTGGAGGTAAAACCATCCCGCGCCTTGAGTTCTCCACCCGTTTCCGACTTGTTCTGACTCATTGTTCTGTTGAATCCCAATAAAACGAGCCCGCGCGGAGGTCCGGGCGGGCTCAATTGACCTTCATTGCTAAGGGCCAGGATTTTGAAGCCTAATGCTTATGGATGCAAAGCATTTCTGACAGTTATTTGATTAAGTTGTTAGTCAGCAGGCCCAGCCAATCGTAGCAAGCCTGCAACTGGCTGGCCTCGATGAATTCGTCCGGTCTGTGCGCCTGTTCTATCGATCCCGGCCCCAGCACCACGCAGGGCATCCCGGCCTCGCTGAACAAGCCCGCCTCCGTAGTGTAGGCGACCCCTTCCCCAGCGCAACGGCAAAGGCTGTGAACGTAGCGGCTGATGTCCGAATCGGGCTCCGCCTCGAACGCGGGGCTGTACACCACGCGCTCGATCTCTATCTCCGCTTCTTCGGCCACCGCTCGCATCTCATGCAGCAAAGTCGCCGCATAATCGGCCACCGAGGCGACTAGGCGCTGCGGATCATCTCCAGGCAGCCAGCGGCACTCGAACATGAACTCGCAGTCTGCCGGCACGATATTGCATGCCACTCCGCCGCGAATCAGCCCGGTTTGCATGGTGGTGAACGGCACATCATATAGGGGCTGGCGATGGCCGAACGAAGCCTCGGCATCCGCCAGTTTGCGAATATGGGTAATCAGCCGGGCTGCGTATTCAATGGCGTTGACGCCATGAGGCGTCAACGAGGAGTGGGCCGCCCTGCCTTTGACCCGGCAGCGGTAATGGGCGATTCCCTTGTGCGCCACCACCGGACGCATCGAAGTCGGCTCTCCGACCAGACATCCCGCCACCGTCACGCCCAGCGCGGCCAGATCGTCAATCAGCCTGCCCACGCCCAGGCAGCCCACCTCTTCGTCGTAGGACAGCGCGATGCCTATGCCCTGCCTCAGCGCGCCGGTCTTGGCCAGCTCGATAAAGTCCGGAACCCTGGCCAACACGCAGGCGATGAAGCCTTTCATATCGGCGCTGCCCCTGCCGTACAATCGCCCGTCGCCGCCATCGGTCAGCTCGAACGGAGGATAGGACCAGTCCTGCCCATCCACCGGCACCACATCGGTGTGGCCGGACAATACGATCAACGGCAAATCGTCGCCGCCGATGCGGCAAAACAGATTGGCCTTGCTGCCGTCGTCATTGTGGGTCAGCCTGCTGGCCAGGCCATGTCCGGCCAGGTAATGACGAACCCACTCTATCAATTGCAGGTTGGAGTTTCGGCTGGTGGTATCGAAGCCGATCAGCTCGGCCAGCAAGGCAGCGGGTGTGGTATTCATGGCGCTTGGCATAAGTAGGAAGCTGGTTGTCGAGTCTGCACCGCCTCCCATTTGCAATCAATAGTCACTGGCCATGCAGATGGCGATCCCTGCAACTGCCCGCCAAAAACTTATAAAAATGCTTGTCAAATAGATGGGCATTGGATACAATCCGTTTTCTCTATGGCGGGCCTCCCCGCATTGCACGGTAGCGAACCTGGTCAGGTCCGGAAGGAAGCAGCCACAGTTACTTAGTGCAAGTGCCGGGGGTTTGGCTCGCCACCCCTCCCCTTCTATGCACCCTGCTAGGACAATTGCAATTTTGCGACACTTTTGCATCTATGCACAGTTTCGCATGCTGATAACATTGTCCTGCACGATAAGAATCCGCTAACATTAGCAAAGTTGAATTTTCAAATTCATGGAACTTCACTAAATTCCCTGCATCAAAAATATTCCTGTTGAATTTTTTTTGCTATTTTTAGTAGGCAGGGCGAAGTCCTAAAAAAATACTAGAACCATTTGTTTCAGATACGAGAGGAACACTCATGAAACTGTTTGAAAAGATCCCGAATCCCCGGGAAATCCGTCGCAAGCTGGGCCTGAACCAACAAGAGTTCTGGAGCCGCATCGGCGTTACTCAATCCGGCGGCTCCCGCTACGAAAGCGGCCGCAACATGCCGAAACCCGTTCGCGAATTGCTGCGCCTGGTTCATGTCGAGCAGATCGACTTGTCCAAAGTGCGCCGCGAAGATTTCGAGATCGTCGAATATCTGAAGGAAACCCACCCCGATCTGTACAAGAGCCTGCGCAAGGCCGTACGCACCAAGATCGAGGCGCAGGAAGGCGGCGCAGAAGCCGCTGCCAGCTGATTGCCAGCTCTTCGAAAAAGCCAGCCGGGCATGCCGCGGCTGGCTTTTTTCATTCAGACGCCAGGGCGCGCCTCTGGGCTTTTGGGACTGAATGACGAGGCCATCATCATCGCGCGGCTCAGTCGCCGGGGTTGCGCACCAACAGCACCGGCATATCCGCCACTTTCAGCACGCCTTCGGCCACGCTGCCCATCAGCAGGTGCATCAGCCCGCCCAAGCCGTGGGTGCCCATCACGATCAAGTCCGCGCCCCAAACGCTGGCCTCGTCGGACAAGACGGCCGCGATCTTGTCGCCCCAGCTCTCCAGTATCTTGCATTCCGGCACCATGCCCAGCGCTCGGGCGCGGTCTCCCGCCAGCCCCAGCACCTGCTCGCCCGCCTGCTTGATCGATTTTTGCAGCTCGGTAGCATCCAGAAATTCGGTGCCACCCCAGCCAAACTGGGCCAGATCCACCACATGCACCAGCCGCAAGGTTGAGCCGAAGGCCTTGGCCAGCTTGCAGGCCTCGTCCAGCGCCATATTGGACGTGTCGCTGTCGTCCACCGGTACGAATATCCTTTGATACATGACGTTCAGCTCCTCTATGATCTTGGCTTGCGCCACCAGTCTATCAAAATCTCCTCGTCCGCATTTGACACAGCTTAGGCAGTTTTGACATAAAGGCCATATCGTCACTCTCTTCTGCCAGTATACGCCATGGCCAGGATTCGAATCGAAGCACCCCAACAAATCGTCTATGACACCCTTCTGGATGTCAGGGTAGGCGATATCAACTACGCCAATCATCTATCCAATGACGCCCTGCTTCGAATGGCTCAGGAGGTCCGGCTTCGCCTGCTTCGGCACTGGGGCCATGCCGATGAGCTGCATATCGGCGATGTGGGGTTCGTGGTGGCGGATGCGGCCATTTCTTATCTCTCGGAAGCCTTTCATGGGGATGTCCTGCACTTCCTCGTCGGCATCGCCGACATCCACGGCAAGGGGCTGGATTTCATTTATCAAGTGATCGATGACAACAGCGGCAGAGAAGTGGCAAGATTGAAAACGGGCATCGTGTTCTTTGATTACCAAGCGCGCCAAGTCGCCCCCATGCCGGAATCGTTTTCGGCCAAGCTCGGCCAATAAGCAAGAAGGAATCGCGCCATGAGAAACTACTCGCAAAACAGTCCGGAGGCGATTGCCAGACTCCTCGCCGTATTCATGATCGCGGACGGCAATATGGACCCCCGCGAGCTGGAACTGCTTGAAAAACTGCATGTTTACCACCTGATCAACCTGCCGAGAAAACAGTTCGCCCAGGTTCTGCGCGACGTATGCGATGACATTTCCGACGAAGCATCCGACGACGGCTCGATCAAGTTGCTGGAGCGCGAGCGCATCGACAACCTGCTTTCCGACGTGACCGATCGCCGCAAACGCATTCTCACGTGCGTGCTGGCCATGGATATCAGCAAGTCGGACGGCACCATCAGCGACAGCGAAATGGCCCTGCTCAGCCATATGATGAAGAGCTGGGGCATTTCGCTGGAAGACCTGGAAAGAGAATTCGCCAGATGACCGGTGGTTCCAGCCGCCATCTCGGCGGCTCTACGCCTCCCAAACAACCATCCTTGCAATAAATAATGAACACACGCTTTACTGGAACAGAACGCTATATCGCCACCGACGACCTGATGATGGCCGTCAATGCATCCATTACGCTCCAGCGCCCCCTGTTGATCAAGGGCGAGCCGGGCACCGGCAAAACCATGCTGGCCGAAGAAGTCGCGGCCAGTCTGGGCAGGGAGCTGATCGTCTGGCCGATCAAGTCCACCACCAAGGCCCAGCACGGCCTGTACGAATACGACGCCGTGTCGCGGCTGCGCGACTCACAGCTTGGCGGCGACAAGGTGCACGACATCGCCAACTACATCGTCAAGGGCAAGCTGTGGCAGGCATTCGAGGCCGATCAGGCCCCTGTGCTGCTGATCGACGAGATAGACAAAGCCGACATCGAGTTTCCCAACGACCTGCTGCGCGAACTGGACCAGATGGAATTCTTCGTCCACGAAACCCAGCAGTTCGTGCGCGCCCGCCAGCGGCCCATCATCATCATCACGTCCAATAATGAGAAGGAATTGCCGGACGCTTTCCTGCGCCGCTGCTTCTTCCACTACATCCGTTTTCCCGACGCAGAGACGATGCAGAGCATCATCGACGTCCACTTCCCGGACATCCGACAACAGTTGGTAAGCCAGGCTTTGGAAGTGTTCTTCTCGATCCGGGAGCTGCCCGGACTGAAGAAAAAACCCACCACATCCGAATTGCTGGATTGGCTGAAACTGCTGTCAGGCGAAAATATCGGCGCCGAAGAACTTGCAGGGCTGCACGAACGCAATGCGCCGCCGCCGCTGGCCGGTGCGCTGCTGAAGAACGAGCAGGACTTGCAGCTGTTCGAGCGGCTGATGCAGATGGCGCGCCTGCGCCGCAACTGATATGGAAGAGCTGATCCGCCGCTTCATCGACTACTTGGCCGTTGCCGGCCGCAGCCCGCACACGCTCGCCGCCTATCGGGCGGATATCGAGCTGCTGCAGAAAACAATGCAGGCGAAGCCGGTGCGCGAGGCATCTCCGACAGATCTGCGCAAGACGCTGGCCAAACTGCATGCACAGGGGCTGAGCGGCCGCAGCCTGGCCAGGCGGCTATCCTCGTGGCGGCAGTTCTATCACTGGCTACAGCTGAATGGCGGGCGGGAAGACAACCCCGCCACCGGGCTGCGCGCGCCCAAGCGGGAAAAGTTGCTGCCCAAGGCCCTGCCGGTTGACGGCGCCGCGGCGCTGCTGGACAGGATAGATGGCGACGATGGCCTGGATGCCCGCGACCGCGCGATCTTCGAGCTGGTCTACAGCTGCGGACTGCGACTGTCGGAAACGGTGGCGCTGAATTTGGATGATGTGGACTTTTCCGACCAGCTGCTGCGGATACGCGGCAAGGGCGGGAAGGAAAGACTGGCGCCGATCGGCGCCGAGGCCATGGTCCGACTGCGAGCCTGGCTGGGTGAGCGCTCTGCGGCAGAAGAAGAGCCAGCTCTGTTTCTTGGCCGACACGGCCGGCGGCTGGGCGGCCGCCAGATTGAGAAACGCCTGCGCGACTGGGCGATCAAGACTGGCGCCGGCCAGCATGTCCACCCGCACATGCTGCGGCACTCGTTCGCATCCCACCTGCTGCAGTCATCCGGCGATCTGCGCGCGGTGCAGGAGTTGCTAGGCCATGCCAATCTGTCCAGCACCCAGATTTATACGGCGCTGGATTTCCAGCATCTGGCCAAGGTATACGACGGCGCGCATCCGCGCGCGCGCAAGCGCATCAAGTCGGATGAAAGTGGGCAACCTTAAGCATATATGCAAGGAGGACCCGGTCTGACATTGCCCCTTCGGACTGATAAAAAACTCAAGCCTGCGATGCGCAAACCCAAATGCGATTCAGCAACTGCGCCAGCGCCTCCTCCACTGCTTGCTGACGCACCGCCTGGCGATCGCCGATGAAATTCCTGCTCCAAGCCTCAGTCTGTCCGCCCGGGTGCGCGATAGCCAGCCACACCAGGCCAACCGGCTTGTCCGGCGAACCGCCGTCCGGCCCGGCGACGCCTGATACCGCCACCGCCCAATCGGCGTTGGCCAGGGCTTGCGCGCCGGCGGCCATTTCCCTGACCACCCGCTCGCTGACCGCGCCGTGATCCATCAGCGACGAGGCCTGCACTTTCAACAACTGCTGCTTGGCCTGGTTGCCATAACTGACCACGCCATGGCTGAACCAGCCGGAACTGCCTGGAACATCGGTGATAGCGGCCGCAATCATGCCGCCGGTGCAGGATTCTGCGGTGGAGACACTCTCGCCCCGCGCCAGCAAGGCGGCGCCGAGATCGGCAGCCAATTGTCTGCTATTTGCCATGGCGTTCCCTGTAGTGTCGGATCAGGCCGTTGGTGGAACTGTCGTGCCCCAGCGCCCTGGTATCGCCGGACAGCTCCGGCAGAATGCGCCGAGCCAGCTGTTTGCCGTACTCGACGCCCCATTGATCGAAGGAGTTGATGCCCCAGATCACCCCTTGCACAAATACTTTATGTTCGTATAGCGCCATCAACATGCCCATGCTGTACGGCGTGACCCTATCCAGCGCCAGCGTGTTGGACGGCTGATTGCCGGGAAAAAGCTTTTGCGGCAGCAGCATGTCCAATTGCTCGCCAGACAAGTGCCCCAACTCCTGCATCACCTCGGCCTCATTCTTGCCGCGCATCAGCGCTTCGGTCTGAGCCAGACAGTTGGCCACCAGCACGTCATGCTGATTGCCCAGCGGGTAATGGCTGTTCAGCGGCAGGATGAAGTCGCAGGGCACCAGCCGGGTACCCTGATGAAGCAGCTGGAAGAACGCGTGCTGACTGTTGGCGCCCTCCTCGCCCCAGATCACCGGGCCGGTGTCGAAATCCAAAGCCTCGCCCAGGCGGCCCACCCGCTTGCCGTTGGATTCCATGTCCAATTGCTGGATATGGGCCGGCAAGCGGCGCAGGCCATGATCATAGGGCATGATGGCATGAGTATGCGCCCTATAGAAGGTGTTGTACCAGATGCCGATCAGCGCCAGCAGCACCGGCATATTGGCCTCGAACGGCGATTCGAAGAAATGCTTGTCCATTGCGTGGCCGCCGTCCAGAAAGGCGCGGAAACCGTCATAACCGATGGATAGCATCACCGGCAAGCCGATCGCCGACCAGACCGAGTAGCGGCCGCCGACCCAGTCCCAGAAGCCGAACATGTGCTGCGGATCAATGCCGAAGGCCCGCACCGCCGGCTCATTGGTGGAGACCGCGACGAAGTGCCTGGCGATATCCTCTTCAGCGCCCGCCTGCAGAAACCAGGCGCGGGCGGCCTGGGCGTTCAATAGGGTTTCCGGTGTCGTGAAAGACTTGGAGGCGATGATGAACAGCGTGGAGGCCGGATCCAGCTCTCGCAACGTTCGCGCCAGATGCTGGCCGTCGACGTTGGACACGAAGTGCACCTTAAGCTCCGGATGGGCGTATGCGGCCAGCGCGTCCGCCGCCACCAGCGGTCCCAGATCCGAACCGCCGATGCCGAGATTGACCACATTGCGAATCCGCTGGCCAGCGAACCCTAGCCAGCGGCCGTCCCTTACCTGTTCGCTGAAGTCCTTGAGCCTAGCCAATACCTGATGCACATCGGCCGCCACATCGCGCCCATCCAGGCTCAGCGTCTCGCCGGCGGGCAAACGCAAGGCGGTATGCAAAACCGAGCGGTCTTCGCTGACGTTGATGCGCTCGCCGCGGCGCATCCGATCCATCCAGGTCCGTAGATCCGCCTTGTTCGCCAGTTCGAAAAGCAACTCTAGCGTGCGTTCCGTGATGCGGTTTTTCGAATAATCCAGCAGCAAGCCATCCAGCTCTAGCGAAAAACGCTGGAACCGCTGCGGGTCCAGTTCGAACAGCTCGCGCATGTGCATGTGGCGCGTCGCGCGCTGGTGCTGATGCAGCCTGGCCCAGACCTGGGTGGAGTTGATGTCGATGTGGCGATGTGCGGCCATGTTTCCTGCCAATGGAATACAAGGTGAATGTGAAAAAGCCGGCCCATTGGAGCCGGCCCGTCGCGGCGGCGCTTATACCTTGAGGAAGTGCTCGCGGTAATAGCGCATTTCCTCGATCGACTCCAGGATGTCGGCCAGCGCTTCATGCTTTCCGCGCTTGACCACTCCCTTGGCTATTTCCGGACGCCAGCGCTTGCACAGCTCCTTCAGAGTGGAGACGTCCAGATTGCGGTAATGGAAGTAAGCCTCCAGCCGCGGCATCCAGCGCGCCATGAAGCGGCGATCCTGATGGATAGTGTTGCCGCACATCGGCGTCACGCGCTCCGGGATATATTGCGCCATGAAATCCAGCAATACCTGCTCGGCCTCAGCCTCGTTGACCGTGGAGTTCTTCACTTTCTCGATCAAGCCGCTCTTGCCGTGGGTATTCTTGTTCCAGTCATCCATGCCGTCCAGGATGGCGTCAGGCTGGTGAATCACCAGCACCGGCGACTCCGCCAGAACATTCAGATTGCTGTCGGTTACGATCATCGCCACTTCGATGATGCGGTCCTGATCCGGATTCAGGCCCGTCATCTCCATGTCGAGCCAGATGAGGTTATTGGTATCTTGTGCCATACTAGCCAATCTTTAGAAAACCCTGCCATTTTCCTTCATTGCCGCGCCGTCGGCAAACCCCATACGGACATCCATGACCGACGCCTTTTCCCTGCTGTTCGCTGCCGCGCTGACGCTGACCCTCTGCCTGAAACTGTGGCTGGGCTGGCGCCACATCCGCCATGTATCGCGCCACCGCATCCAGGTCCCGGCAGCCTTCCGCGACAGCATCACCCTGGAACAGCACCGCCACGCCGCCGACTATACCGTCGCCAAGACCCGGCTCAGCCTGTTGTCCGCCTGGGTGGATACCGCGCTGATCGCGGCCTTCACTTTCGGCGGCGGACTGCAATGGCTCGCCGTCCACAGTATGCAATGGTTCGCCAATCCGCTATCGTCAGGCATGGCGCTGATCGTAGCCGTCGCCGTGATCAGCAGCCTGGTCTCGCTGCCTTTCAGCCTGTACGGCACCTTCGGGATCGAAAGCCGGTATGGCTTCAACAAGACCACATTCGCGCTGTTCATGGCCGATATGGTCAAAGGGACCCTGATCGGCGCCGCGATCGGCCTGCCGCTGCTGGCGCTGGTGCTATGGTTGATGGAGATTTCCGGCCCCTTATGGTGGCTGTGGGTATGGCTGGTCTGGTCCGGCTTCCAGCTTCTGATGGTGGCGCTTTATCCGACGCTGATCGCGCCGCTGTTCAACAAATTCAAGCCGCTTGAAGACGAAGCCCTCAAAGCCCGGATCGAGGCGCTGCTTCAACGCGCCGGCTTCAAGAGCCAAGGCGTGTTCATGATGGACGGCTCGCGCCGCTCCAGCCACGGCAACGCCTATTTCACCGGTTTCGGCGCAGCCAAGCGCATCGTATTCTTCGATACCTTGCTGTCCCAGCTCAGCCACGCCGAAATCGAAGCCGTGCTGGCGCATGAGCTGGGCCATTTCAAACGCCGCCACATCGCCAAGCGCATCGCCATGGCGTTCGCGCTGTCGCTGGCCTTGCTGTGGCTGCTGGGCCAGCTGCTGCACGCGCCCTGGTTCTATGCCGGCCTCGGCGTCGCCGCGCCCAGCACCGCGATGGCCCTGATCCTGTTCTTCACCGCCACGCCGGCCTTCACCTTCCCGCTAACGCCGCTGTCCAGCCGGATGTCGCGCGTGCACGAATACGAGGCCGACGATTTCGCGTCCGAACAAACCCGGGCGGAAGATCTGGTCAGCGCGCTGGTCAAACTGTACCGCGACAACGCGTCCACGCTGACGCCGGATCCCGTCCATTCCGCCTTCTACGATTCGCACCCGCCCGCGGCGCTGCGCATTCAACATCTGAAAGGAAATCAGGCATGAACCTGCTGGAGCTCTCCTGCACCCCGCAACACGGCCAAAGCCCGCTGGCCGACAATACCGTCAAGCAGTTGCTATCCACGCTGCCGGACTGGGAAATCGACGGCATCGAGCTGCGCAAGACCTACCGCTTCGCCAACTACCATGAAACCATGGCCTTCGTGAATGCCCTGGCCTGGATCGCCAATCAGGAAGACCATCATCCGGACATGTCGGTCCATTACAATCGCGCGGTGGTGAATTTCAGCACCCACGACGCCGGCGGCCTGACCCTCAACGACTTCATCTGCGCGGCCAAGGCCGAAGCCCTGTTCCGCCGCCCATGACAGCCAGCACCGGACAAATCATACGCAGCCACGGCCGGCGCTTCATCGTGGAAGCGGATGGCCAGACTTTCGATTGCACCACCCGCGGCAAGCGCGTCGACTATGCCTGCGGCGACATCGTCGACATCCTGATCCAGAACCGCGAACAGGCGGTGATTGAGCGCGCGCATGAGCGCCGCAGCCTGCTCTATCGCCAGGACGACTGGAAAGCCAAGAAGATCGCGGCCAACGTCACGCGCATCTTATTTGTGATCGCCGCCGTGCCCACGCCCAATGAGGAATTACTGGGACGCTGCCTGATCGCCGCGGAAGCCGGCGACATCGATCCGGTCATCGTGGTCAACAAGAGCGACCTGCCGGAAACCACGGCGCTTCTGGGAAAATTGCAACTCTATGTGAATCTGGGTTACAAACTGGTCACATTATCGGCCAAGCAGGACTTCTCTCCGCTGAAACCCTTGCTCAGCGGGCATACCAGCGTGTTGGTAGGCCAGTCCGGCATGGGCAAATCCACGCTGACCAATGCGCTGCTCCCCGAGGCCAATGCCCGCATCGGCGATATCTCGGAAGCGCTGGATTCCGGCCGGCACACCACTACCCACGCCACGCTATACCATCTCGATGAAAACAGTCATCTGATCGACTCTCCGGGCCTGCAGGAATTTGGCTTAAAACATCTAAAATCCCCAGATTTAATTCACTATTTTCCCGAAATGCGCAGGTATATTGGCCAGTGTCGGTTCCATAACTGTTCGCATTGCGTCGAGCCCAATTGTGCAATCATTACAGCTGCAGAACAGGGCGCAATTTCTAAGCATAGACTGGATTTGCTGCAAAGACTCAGCCGAGAGCTAGGCTAAAGTATTGTAAATAAAGTAGCACATGCTATTTATTTACTTTTTATGGTGTCCTGCATATTCTGTAACAAAAGGAAGTAAAGATAATTCAAGCATAGATTCCAAACCCGATAGAGGAGCCAGCATCATGACGAAAAGGATTGCATTAGTCACCGGAGGCATGGGCGGCATCGGAACCGCCATCTGCAAGGCTCTGGCCGAAGCGGGATATGCCGTGGTGACCACCTACAGCAAACCGGGCCGGGAGTCCGCCTGGCATGCCGACATGAAAGGGCTGGGTTTCAGCGACATCCACAGCTATCAATGCGACGTCACCGACTTCGCCGCCTGCCAAGAATTGATCGCGCGCATATCCAAAGATGTTGGCCAGATCGGCATTCTGGTCAACAACGCCGGCATCACCCGGGACGCCAGCTTCAAGAAGCAGAGCAAGGATGACTGGGACGCGGTGATCCGAACCAATCTGGATTCGGTGTTCAACATGACCAAACCGGTGCTGGACAATATGCTGGAGACCGGCTTCGGCCGCATCATCAACATCTCGTCCATCAACGGCCAGAAGGGGCAGTTCGGCCAGACCAACTACTCCGCGGCCAAGGCCGGCATGCACGGCTTCACGATGGCGCTAGCCCAGGAAGTGGCCAAAAAAGGCGTGACCGTCAACACTATCTCTCCAGGCTACATCGCCACCGAGATGGTGATGGCGGTGCCTGAAGACGTGCGCAACAAGATCGTGGCCCAGATCCCGGTAGGCCGCCTTGGCCGTCCGGAAGAAATCGCCGCGCTGGTCACCTTCCTCTGCTCCGACAACGCCGGCTTCATCACCGGCAGCAATATCGCAATGAATGGCGGCCAGCACATGATGTAAGCCCGCCATGGCTCCGCAATACTGTTCGCGCCGCCCTTTCGGGCGGCGTTTTCTTTTCACGCCCGGCATGGTGTATGCTGTCCGACCCGCACTTACTCCCAAACTCTCAATACCCGCCATGGCAGAAAACCTCATCATTGAAGGCGACAGCAAGGAAGAAAAATACCAGACCCTGCTGCCGCAAGCTCATGCGCTGATCATCGGCGAAACCGACGTTGTCGCCGCGCTGGCCAACCTGTCCGCCGCGCTGGCTTCGACATTCGGCTGGCTGTGGACCGGTTTCTATCTGGTCAAGGGCGAACAGCTGGTTCTGGGGCCGTTCCAAGGGCCGATCGCCTGCACCCGCATACCCCATGGCCGCGGCGTCTGCGGCAGCGCCTGGGCGCAGAATCGCACGCTGCTGGTGGATGATGTCGACGCCTTTCCCGGGCACATCGCCTGCTCCTCGAGCGCCCGTGCCGAAGTGGTGGTGCCCATCCGCAACGCTGCAGGCATCGTCGTGGCGGTGCTGGATGTCGATTCCGACCAGCTGGGCAGTTTCGACCAGACCGACGCGCGCTATCTGGAACGCATCGTCGAGCCGCTGGCCGAGCTGTTCGGCCAAGCCGGCTGAGCTTGGCTGGATTCAAAAAACAAGCCCGGAGTTCCGGGCTTGTTTTCATATTCGGCTGATCACTTCTGAATAGAGAGCAACTCCACTTCAAAATACAGCGGCGTGTTCGGCGGAATCACGCCCGGCACGCCGCGGCTGCCGTAGGCGGTATTCGCCGGGCAAGTCAGCTTGGCCTTGCTGCCGACCGTCAGCGCGCTGACGCCCTGAGTCCAGCAGGGAATCACGCGGTTCAGAGGGAAGCTGATCGGTCCGCCATTCTTATAGGAGCTATCAAACTCCTTGCCGTCTTTGAATGTGCCGCGATAGTTCACCTTGACGGTGTCGCTGGTCGAAGGCTTGGCGCCTTTTCCGAGTACCAATACGTCGACCTTCACACCAGAAGGCAAGGTTTGCGAAGCCGGCTCGGCCATTGCCGCCGCCGCGCATATGGACAAAACCAGTGCAGGAATCATTCGATAAGGAAACATAGGCTCTTTCATCGTAAATACGCGGGACACCGGCAGCGCCGAGTCCTCACTTATGCATCAGGGAAAGGAATTCCTTGCGCAGATCCGGGTTGGTTAGGAAGGCGCCGCGCATCACGCTATTGGTCATCTTGCTGTTGCTGTCCTTCACGCCGCGCCAATGCATGCAGAAGTGATCAGCCTCCATCACGATGGCCAAGCCATCGGGGTGCAGTTTCTTCATCAACAGTTCGGCGATCTGCGAAACCGCCTCTTCCTGGATCTGCGGTCTGGTCATGATCCAATCGATCAGGCGAACATATTTGGATAAGCCGATCAGATTCGAATGCTCATTGGGCAGCACGCCCACCCAGACTCTGCCGATGATGGGGCACAGATGGTGCGAGCAGGCGCTGCGCACCGTGATCGGGCCGATGATCATCAATTCGTTCAGATGCTCGACATTCGGAAACTCGGTGCTGGCCGGCATGGAAACGTAACGTCCGCGGAATACCTCGCGCACGAACATCTTCGCCACTCGCTTGGCGGTGTCCTGGGTATTGTGATCATTCGCGGTATCGATCACCAGGCTTTCCAGCACGCCTCTCAACTTGGCCTGCACCTCTTCCTGCAACTCGTCCAGCTCGCCCTCCTCGATAAAGGCCGAAATATTGTCGTTGGCGTGGAAGCGCGCTCCCGCCTTTTGCAGACGATAGCGGATACGCTGCGACACGGCTTCCCGCTGGCCCTGCTTGTCGGTTTTGCTCATTGTTGATTACTTGTTCGCAAGAAAATGGAAATCATTCCGAAATATACAGCAACTTGCACAATCCCTGGCCGGACGAGCCGGAAATAAACCAGTCCCGCACGGGCCAGCCGGCCCTCGCGCAATGGCCGCCCAGAAAGGGAATGGCATCGTGAGAAAAAGATATCAATGCTATATAAATGGCCGCCCGACATCAACACCCGAGTCCAACCCTTTTCCACGAGAAGCGCCAAATGACAAAAGGCAGCCGAACCAGAAAGCTCGACTGCCCATTTGCAAAGCTCGAAAGCGGGGACGCGCATCATCCCGCCATCAAACACTCCTCCCGCCGCGGCAGGGCGATCTTGTTATCCTTGCTGTGCTGATAATCGAGGAACACATGCTCGGCGCTCAACAACTGATAACTGCCATCGCTGCGAAGATTGGTCGTGTCCTTCAGGCGATACGCGTAGTGGCCGCAGGTCCAGCAATCGAAATTGCGCATATGGGTGCACAGACAGGTTTTTTCCCAAACCGGCACGCGCCGCTGGCCCGGATTTTCCGCATGCGCCTTGTGATACGCGTCGATGTAGGAGCAGCCACCCTTGGCATCCAGCAGATAACCATAGGCTTCGCAATTCGGGCGGATGCTGTCGCCGATCGCCGGGCAATGCTTGATCATCCGCATCGGATAGCCGGTCGGCGATAGCTGGTTGACCTCGATATCCTCTTCGCTTGACTTGAAATATTCCTGCTGCACCTTCTCCGGCAATCCGCACTCGCGCGCCACAGTGAAGCGGGTGGCCACCTGCACCGCGCCAGCGCCCGCCTCCAGGAAGCCCGCAGCATCGCTGCCGGTGAAAATGCCGCCGGCCGGAATCAGCGGAATGTCCAATTGCTCGGCCCGCAGCCAATCGCGAATCTCGGTAAAAATGCTGGTCAGGTCGTACTGGGCCCAGTCCATGCCGAAGCCCAGATGGCCGCCGGCCAACGGACCTTCCACCACGACGTAATCCGGCATGCGTCCACAGCGGCTGTTTTTCTTCAGGAACAGCTGCAACGCGCGCAGCGAGGAAACGATGATGCCGAGCTTGACGTCACGGAAGCGCGGGTGGTCTTCGATCAGGGAAAAGGAGCCCAGATGCAGGCCCGCCGCCAGCGTGATGCCGTCGATGCCGGCATCCAGCGCCGCGCGCATCCGCACCCGCAGGGTTTCCTTGGGCGCGTTCATCGTCAGCTTTTCCATGCAATTGATGAACACCAGGCCGCTGCCCTGCTTTTGCTGCATGGTATTGCCCACATGCAGACGGGTGGCCTCTTCCAGCATGCCGAGATCAAAGCGAACAACCGATTTGTCCGGATTCTCGACATTGAATTTATACTGGGCCAGTTTGTTCTTGACGAACTTGGTATTGAAGCGGCGGTCCGTCACGGTGGGCACCATCGCGTCGGAAATATGGCCGACGCCGCCTAGTCGCGCAGCCTCCAGCGCCAGCTGGGCGGTGGAAATGTCAACGCCCATGCCTCCAATGACGATTGGCACCAATTCGTGTTTGCCCAACTGCAGGCGAAAATCATCAACACACTTCATCGTGACGGGTCTCTCCATAGAACTGGGCAAATTATCACCCGTGAAACGATGGAAATCCACATTTTTAGAGTTTTTGCTCATGACTGAGCAAGGCACTCCCATCTATCGCCCCAGCACCTCCGCTACACGCTGCCGCAGTGCAGGCAACAATTCGGTCTCGAACCATCGATTGCGCGCCAGCCACATCTGATTGCGCGGACTGGGGTGCGGCAATGGAATCACGCGTGGATAATACTCGCGCCAAGCCGCAACCGTCTCGGTCAGCGTGCGCTTGCGCGAAGGCAAATGATAAGCCTGCGCGTAGCTGCCCACCGCCAGCACTAACTCCACTCGTTCAAGCAGCGGCAGCAGGCGCGGATGCCAGAGCCGGCTGCATTCCGGGCGCGGAGACAAGTCGCCATTACGCCCTGTCCCGGGATAACAGAACCCCATAGGCACGATGGCGAAGCATTCCGGATCATAAAACACATCCGCCTCCACCCCCAGCCACTCCCTCAAACGCTTGCCGCTGGCGTCATCCCAGGGGATGCCGCTCTCGTGCACCTTGCGGCCCGGAGCCTGGCCGGCCAACAGGATGCGGGAGCCTTCGGCGGCCCGCAACACCGGCCGGGGGCCGCACGGCAAAGACGCTTCGCACCCCCGGCAAGCGGCGATCTCAGCCAGCAAACCTCCCAACGCGCTCACGCCGCGGTGTCCGCCAACAACTCGCGCCACGCCGCGACTTCATCATCCGACCACGCCGCGCAGTCCAGCATCAAGCCGCATGCGCCTGCAATCAACGCCGCGCGGGCCAGCGACAAGGCCGTAGCCAGGCCGCCGGCCTGCGGAACTGAGACAATCAGCGGCAGATGGGTCCGCCGGCGCATGCTGGCCAACACACCGACATCCAGGCTGACCGATTGGCCGTCGCCGCCGCATTCGCACAGCACGATCTGGTGATTGCCGCCGAGCGCGACATGCTCGGCCGCGGTCAGCCACTCATCCAGCGTCTGGCGATTGTCCCGCTGCAAGATGACAGCTTTATTGATGCGGCCGACTTCCCGCAGCAACTCGATATTGCTCAGCGATGGCGGCGGCAGCAGCAAGGCGGCAGTTTGCAGCTCCAGATGCGCGTCCAGCAGGCGCACATCGCGCAGCTCGGCCACGGCGCCAAGCCCGGACTCGCCCGCCACGTCGCAGAGCCGCTCCAGATCGGCCACGCCCAAGGCCTGATAATGGTAAGGGCTGGCGTGGCTGCGCCCGCCGCCCGCATACAGCAGGCTTCCACCGGCGAGCGCCACCTTGCTCGCTGCTGCGCGCAGCGCGCCTTCGCTCCAATCCTGCGCGCTGCCGCCCAGCCAGGCCGCGCCGCTCGCGCCGAATGCCGCTCTTCCCACTCTCACCCGCGAATCCGCCGGCTGGGCCTCCCGCGACACGATGCGGTAGTCGCCGACGACTCTGAGCGCGCGCTCGACGCCGGCCATCGCCTCGAACGCGCCGGCTTCCAGCCCGCGCTCCTCGCCCACCGCGCCGATCACCGTGCGCTCCATGCCTCGGGATACATGCGCGGCCAAGCCGGCGCTTTCAATCCGGGCCACCACGTTCCGTACTTCGGCCTCGCTCGCGCGGGCGCTCATCACGATAATCATCCGTCCATCCCCTTGTCTTCTTTCTCCGGAGGCCGGCGCCAACGACCGGCCAGCCGCCGCGCGAGGCGGGCCAGCGGCGACGGCCGCGACCAGAACCGCCGCGCCCGCATCTTCGCCAACCTGGCCCAGCGCCACGGCAAGGAGGCGCGCAGACGTTCGAACACCCATGCGCGAAGCCGCTCGAAGCGCCGGTGCCAGCGCACGAACCACGGCACCGACATCAGCGCCGGCCGCGTCAGCGTGAACAGCCAGGCCACCAGCGCGGTTCCTCCGAGCTTGGCCAGCAGGATCACCGCCAGGCCAAGCAGCGCATGGCCTTGCTCGATCAGGAACAGCGCTGCCAGCTTGACCGGCAGCAAGGCCAGCGCCGGAGCCAGAAACAGGGCCAAGGCCACTCTGGGAGAGCGCCCCGCTACCCAGCGTTCCAGCGCCGCAAACGGCGGCCAGCGGCCCAGCCGGGCAAGCGCCGCGGCCAGTTCGTCCCAGGCGAACTCTTCGAAAACGATGATCGCCGCCAGCAGCAGCGCCAGCGGCCAGGTCATCGCCCGCCGCGCGCGCAGCCATGGCGACGCTTGCGTGTCCCGCCTTCCCATGCGGACCGCTCAGGTGCGGGCCAGATCCAGCCACTTGGCGACGTGGCGGGGCTGGTATTGCCGCATCCAGTCAAGCAACGCCGGCAGGTCGCGTTCGATGCGGAACAGGTCCAGATTGCCCTTGGGAACGAAGCCTTCGCTCACCGCATGCTCCACCAAGGCCTGCAACGGCTGGTAGAAGCCGCCGGCGTCCAGCACGCCCACCGGCTTGTTGTGCACCGACAGCTGCGCCCAGGTCAGAATCTCGAACAACTCATCGAAGGTGCCAAAGCCGCCAGGCAGCGCGACGAAGCCGTCGGACAACTGCGCCATCATGGCCTTGCGCTGATGCATGGTCTCGGTGACGTGCAGCTCGGTCAGGCCCATGTGCGCCACTTCCTTGGCTTTCAGGAATTCCGGGATCACGCCGATCACCTTGCCGCCCGCCTCAAGGGCCGCATCAGCGGCCACGCCCATCAACCCCACATTGCCGGCGCCGTACACCAGGGTGATATTCTGCTCGGCCAGCGCGCGGCCGAATGCGCGGGCCGCGTCCTCGTATTCCGGATTACCGCCTTTGTTGGAGCCGCAGAACAGGCAGATCGATTTCATTTTCTTCATCCATTTCTTGCAAAAAAACAAGGGCCGGAAGATTCCGGCCCCGGGTCATTCCTGACGGCTCACAACACCGCCATCGGATAGGAGCCCAGCACCTTGACGAAGGACGTGCGCTCGCCCAGGCCGGCCAGCGCCTTCAGCACCCGCTCGTCCTGGCGGTGGCCTTCCAGGTCGATGAAGAACACATAGTCCCACAGGCCCGCGCGCGACGGACGCGACTCGAACTTGCTCATCGACACGCCGTTGGACGCGACCGGTTCCAGCAATTGGTGCACCGCGCCCGGCCGGTTGGGTGCGGAGACCACGATGGAGGTCTTGTCCTGCCCGCTCGGGCCGACATCCTGCAGGCCCAGCACCAGGAAGCGCGTGGTGTTGTTGGGCTCGTCTTCCACGTTTTCCGCCAGTTTGAACAAGGCGTAGCGCTCGGCCGCCGCCTGCCCGGCGATGGCGGCCGCGGTTTCGTCCTCGGCCGCCAGGCGGGCGGCTTCGGCGTTGCTGGCCACCGACACGCGCTCCACGTCGGCCGGCAGATTCTTGTTCAGCCATTCGTGGCATTGCGCCAGAGCCTGGGCGTGGGCGTAGATCCGGCGAATGCCGCCCACCCCCTCGGCCTTGCGCAGCAAGTGGTGGTGAATGCGCAGCACCACCTCGCCGCAAATCTTCAGCGGCGAAGTGACCATCAAATCCAGGGTGCGTCCCACCGCGCCTTCGGTGGAGTTCTCCACCGGCGCCACCACGTAATCGAGCGCGCGCGACTCCACCAGCCGGAACGCCTCGTCTATCGAGCTACAGGCGATGGTGCGGGCCGCGTGGCCGAAGTGCTTGATGGTGGCCAGTTGGCTAAAGGTGCCTTCCGGCCCCAGATAGGCGATAGACAGCGGCTTTTCCAGCGCCAGGCATTCCGACATCACTTCGCGGAACAGGCGGGCGATGGACTCGCTGGGCAGCGGGCCGGGGTTCAGGTCCTTCAAACGGCGGAGCACCTGGGCCTCCCGCTCCGGGCGGTAGATGACGCCGCCGCCCTTGATCTCTCCGATCTCACGGGCATGGCTGGCGCGCTGGTTCAGCAGCTTGAGGACTTCGACGTCGATGGCGTCGATGGCGTTGCGGTGTTGCTTGAGACGTTCTTCAGACACTGGTTTCTGACTCTCTGACGATGGCGAACTGGCTTTTTCTATATCTTACAGTTTCCGCGAGATAGCCGCCGCTCGCAAGCGCCATGCGCCGGATGCGGGCCAAATGCCGAGCCGGCCCGGCGCGCCAGATGCCCTCAACTCCAGCCGCCCTCCTCCAGCCTGGCCAGCAATTGCTCGATGCGCTCCGCCGTTTCCAGCGGTTTTTCCAGCGGAAACAGGTGGCTGCCCGGCTGCTTGTCCACCATGACCGCGAAATGCTTGCGCATGAAAGCCAGGTCGCTGTCGCGCAGCACATCCGACGCCGAGCCGGCCAGCAAGGCCGCCGGCACCTTCAGCCGCCCGCGATGCCGGGGAAAGTCGTGCGGCAGCGTCGCGTAGATATCGTGCTCCACCTGCGGGCGGAATTTGAGCCGGCGGCCGCCCTTGCCGTCGTCCTGCGTGCCATGCAGCGCGTAATCGGCCAGACAGTCGGGATCGAAGCGGGCGAACTTGGGCTTGCGCGCGAAATAGTCGTGCGCCATCTCCACCGTGGCCCAGTTGTCGCGGCGCGCCAGCGTATTGCCGCCCGGCGTCACGCGCTGGATGAAGCCCAGCCGCTTGGCCAGCCAGATGCCGAAGGAGCGCGACGGACCCATCAGCGGCGAATCCAGAATGATGATGGCGCGGAACAGATCCGGCCGCTTCAGCGCCGCGTAGAACATCAGGAAGCCGCCGAGCGAATGGCCGACGCCCACCACGGGGCCGCGATAGCGCGCTTCGATGAAGCGGATGCTCTCGTCCACCAGATGCGGCCAGCAATCGGTGATGGGAAAATCCGGATCGTGGCCTATCGTATCCAGATAGCCGACGTCGCGGCTTCCGGCCAGCTTGCCCAGCATCTTGCCGTACACCGACGCGGGAAAGCTGTTTGCATGAGCGAAATGAATGGCTTCTCGCATAACCCCTCTTGATATCCTCGTTCTTATTTTTCATAAGCGGAACGCTGTCTGCGCCCCGTCTGCCCAGCTATACTAGCCGCTTCCCGAACATCAGGGACGCGGCGGCCTCCGTTTGCCGGGCGATGCGATTTGATGCATATTGCATCACGCATCGTAAAAACGGAACCGCAAACCGTTTACATCGTCACAGTTCCATCGCCAACCGCAAAAAGAGTCTGCACGTGCAAGCATACCTCCATTCCTTTTATCGATCGGCCTGGCTATGGCTGGCGTCCGTGATCGCCTGTCTTGGCCTCGCCCTGCCCGCCCACGCGGTCAACCAGGAAGACCTGCTCCCGCCGGAGCAGGCCTTCGCCGCCCAGGTCAGCCGCAGCGGCGATCAGTTGCAGCTGACGCTGGACGTCGCGCCCGGCTACTATCTGTACCGCGACCGCATCAGCATCAGCACCACGCCGGCTGATCTGGCCGGCAAGCCGACGCTGCCCACCGCCCAGGAAAAGAACGATCCTTACTTCGGCAAGCAGCAGATTTACCATGGCAAGCAGCTGATCACCATCCCGCTGGCCGCCGGCGCGCCGGCCGACTTCCAGCTGAACGTGAAGCTGCAAGGCTGCGCGGAAGCCGGCGTCTGCTATCCACCCTACACCCACAAGCTGAAGGTGGGCCAGGCGGGCGGCTCGAGCAACAAGCTCAGCGCCTGGACGGAGGTCGACCCGTCGGGAAAAGCGTCGGCCGGTAACAGCGAGTTGGCCGCCCAGGGTTGGCTGGCCACACTGGGCACCTTTCTGCTGGCGGGTCTGGGCATGGCGTTCACCGCCTGCATGTACCCGCTGCTGCCCATCGTTTCATCGCTGATTGCCGGCCAAGGCGCAACCCTCAGCCGTGGCCGCGGCTTCCTGCTGTCCCTGCTCTACGTGCAAGGCCTGGCGCTCACCTATACCGCGGTCGGCGTCGTCGCCGGACTGACTGGCTCGCTGCTGACGGTATGGCTGCAGCAGCCGGCGGTGGTGCTGTCCGCCAGCGCGCTGATGGTGGTGTTCGCGCTGTCGATGTTCGATCTGTTCACCATCCAGCTGCCGAACGCGCTGCAATCCCGGCTTGCCGACACCTCCAACCGCCTGAGCGGCGGCAAGGCCGTCACCGTATTCCTGATGGGCGCGCTGTCGGCCTTGATCATCGGCCCCTGCGTGGCCCCCCCGCTGGCGCTGGCACTGGGCTATATCGGCAGCACCGGCGACGCGCTGCTCGGCGGCGCGGCGCTGTACGCGATGGCCATGGGCCTGGGCTTGCCGCTGATCGCCATCGGCACCTTCGGCGGCCAGGTATTGCCGCGCGCCGGCCACTGGATGAAGGCGGTGAAGTCCGCGTTCGGCGTGGTGATGCTGGGCCTGGCCATCTGGCTGGCCACGCCTTTCCTGCCGGCCTCGCTGGTGATGCTGCTATGGGCTGCACTGCTGATCGGCTCCGCAGTCTTCTTGGGCGCTTTCGACAGCCTGTCCAACACAACCAAGGCCAGCGCGCGCCTGGGCAAGGCGCTTGGGCTGCTGCTGTTCCTGCTGGGCGGCGCCCAGCTGGTCGGCCTGCTGTCCGGCGCAGATAATCCGCGCTATCCGCTGAAGCTGATCACCGCCAGCAGCGCCGAGGGCGCCGCGCAGCAACACTTCCAGCCGGTAGTATCCATCGCTGAGCTCGACGCCAAGCTGGCCGAGGCCAAGGCCGCCGGCAAGCCGCTGTTGCTCGATTTCTACGCCGACTGGTGCGTGGCTTGCAAGGAAATGGAGGCGGATGTCTTCCCGCAACCGCAGGTGGCGGCGCAGATGCAGCGTTTTGTCTTGCTGCGCGCCGACGTCACCGCCAACAGCCCCGAGCACCAGGCGCTGCTCAAGCGCTTCGGCCTGTTCGGCCCGCCGGGCATCATCCTGTTCGATAGCCAGTCCCGCGAAAGCAACCGAGTAGTCGGCTACACCCCCGACGACGCATTTGCCGGCGAGCTGGGCAAGGTGGCAAACTAGCGCCGTATCCGGCCGGCGCCATCGCGCGCCGGCCTCCATTTCCGCCACCTAGAACGGATGCCTTCATGCCTCCCCTGTCCAACGCTTTTCCCAATGTCAGCATCCTAGGCGCGTTCCGAGTCGCCATACTGGCCTTGTTGGTGGTCGCCTGCCTGAAAGTGCTGCAACCCTTTCTCGGCGCGCTGACCTGGGCCGCCATCATCGCCATTTCCGCCTGGCCGCTATACAGCCGATTGAAGCTGCGGCTGCGCGGCCGCCACAAGCTGGCCGCGCTGCTGATCGTACTGGCGCTGTCCGCCGCGCTGGCCATCCCGATCGGGCTGATGGCGCTGACGCTGGCCGACACGCTGCCGCACCTAGCCAATCTGGCGCATGATCTGACCAGTTTCCGGCTGCCCGACGCGCCGGCTTGGCTGGTGAACCTGCCCGTGGTCGGCGACAGCCTGCAGAAGCTGTGGCAAAGCACTCAGGCCGACCTGCCGGGCTTCTTCGAGAAAGTCCGCCCCGCGATCAACCAGGCGGCGCTGTGGCTGCTGTCCGGCGGTGCCAATCTGGGCTTGAGCCTGCTGGAGATAGTGCTGGCGATAGCCGTCGCCGGCCTGTTGCTGATCAACGGCGACAAGCTGTGGGATCTGGTGGAGCGCATCGTGGTCAAGCTGGGCGGCGAAACCGCCAGCGACCTGCCTGAAGTGATCGCCCGCACCATACGCAGCGTCACCACCGGCGTGGTCGGCACCGCGCTGGCGCAAACCATTCTGTGCGTGATCGGCTTGTTGATCGCCGGCGTGCCCGGCGCGCTGGTGCTGGGCTTCCTGTGCTTCATCGTCGCGGTGGCGCAGATGCCGACGCTGGTCGTCTGGCTGCCGGCCGCCGCCTGGGTGTTCTACACCGGCCACACCGGCCTGGGCATATTCCTGCTGATCTGGGGCTTCCTGCTGATCAACACCATAGACAACATTCTGAAGCCGCTGTTGATCAGCCAGGGCGCGCAGATGCCGCTGTCGGTGATTTTCCTGGGCGTGATCGGTGGCCTGATCGCCTGGGGGGTGATCGGCCTGTTCATCGGCCCCACCCTGCTGGCGGTGGGCCTGACCATGCTGCGCCACTGGCTGCAGCGTGAGGACAACGAGGAACTGGCCTGCGAGGGCGAGCAGGGCTGAAGCCGCTCTCCAAAAAAAAGCGGCGCGGCATCCTGATATGGATGCCGCGCCGTTTTGTTTTCGACCTCGCCGCTCAATAGTCCGGACAACAGACTATCCAGTCCTCCTCCGTCACCTCTAGATGGCAGGCCAGCCTCCATGGCTCAGGCTCATTCCACTCCTTGCTGGCCGCCAGCTCGGCGCCGATCGCGCCGGCGCGCAGCAGCACGTTGCGCTCCTTGCCGCCAAGCCGCTGCGGCGCGGCCATGCCGGCGATCCTGACCTTGCAGGTGCCGCAGGTTCCCTGGCCGCAACGCCAATGCAGCGGCACATCGGCCAGCCGGGCGATGTCGAGCAGATTGTCGCCCGCCATCGCTTCCGACTCGTTCAGCAAGACTCCGCTCTCGCTGACGAAGCGTATTCGCGTCACGTCAGCTCCAGGTAAGCCAGCTCGTCGCCCGGCTTCACCTGCTGGCCCGGCTGCAGCCAGACCAGGCCATCGGCCCAGGCGCAGGACATCAGCACGCCGGAGCCCTGCTGCGGATACAGCTGCAACGCCCCCCCGACTTTGCGCACCCGCAGGAACTCGCTGCGCCGCGGATCGGGCCTGTCCCAGACAAACGCCGCCGGCAGCCGCTGCGCCTCCGGCGGCGGCGCCTCCAGGCCCATGCGTTTCAACAAGAAGGGCTTGATCAGCGTTTGCAGCGTCACGTAGCCGGACACCGGGTTGCCCGGCAAACCGATGAAATCGGCCTCGCCCAACTTGCCGTAGGCCAGCGGCTTGCCCGGCTTGATCGCCACTTTCCACAGCGTCAGTTCGCCCTCGGCTTCCACCGCGGCCTTGACGTGGTCCTCCTCGCCGACCGACACGCCGCCGCAAGTGATTACCACGTCGGCCACCGCCGCCGCGTCGCACAGCAGCTGGCGGGTGGGCTCCAGCGCATCGCCGACATGGCCTAGGTCTATCACTTCGCAACCCAGCTGCTGCAAGGCCGGCAACAGCCAATAGCGATTGGAGTTGTAGATCTGCCCTTCGCCCAGCGGCTGGCCAGGCTCCACCAGCTCGTCGCCGGTGAAGAAGGCCGCCACCCGCAATCGCGGCAGCACGGGCAGCCGCGCCAGGCCGATGGAGGCCGCCAGGCCCAGATCGGCGGCGGAGAGCTCTCGCCCGGCTTCCAGGATGCGCTGGCCGCAAGCGATGTCCTCGCCGCGGCGGCGGATGTTCTGCCCCAAGCCAGGCTCGGCGCTGAAAGTCACGCGCCCAGCGTCGTCCACCTCCGCCTGTTCCTGCATGATCACCGCGTCCGCTCCAGGTGGAATCGGCGCGCCAGTGAAAATGCGGACTGCGGTGCCTGCCGCAAGAGGCTCAGGCACGCTGCCAGCGGGCACCCGCTGCGACACCGCCATCGCCGGCGCCAGATCGGCGCAGCGCAGCGCGTAGCCGTCCATCGCGCTGTTATCGTGCGGCGGCACATCCACGCCGGCCGCCACCGGCTCGGCCAGCACGCGGCCCAGCGCTTGCATCAGCGGCAGTTCTTGATGGGTGTTCAGCGGCTTGGCGCGTTCCAGCAGCCAATCCCGCGCCTGTTGATAGCTCAGCATGCGATGTTCCAATCCTGTCTTGCGATGGGCCCGGCCCATCCTTCACAAGCCCCCATCATAGCACGCGCAATCATGTAAAAAGCCCGCCGGCGTTGAGCGGGCGGGCTTGGAACGAAACTGAAAACGCATCAGCGCGACTTGACGAAAGGCACGCCGATCGCCTTCGGCGCCAGGGCGCGGCCGACGAAGCCGGCCAGCAGCAGCACGGTCAGCACGTAGGGAATCACGGCGATCGCCTGCGACGGGATCTGGCCCACCACCGGCAGCGCCACGCCTTCCAGACGGATCTGGATCGCGTCGGCGAAGGCGAACAGCAGGCAGCCGATCACCGCCGGCACCGGACGCCACTTGCCGAAGATCAGCGCGGCCAGCGCCAGGAAACCCTTGCCCGCGGTCATTTCCTTGATGAAGCTGCCGGTCTGGTAGACGGACAGATAGGTGCCGGCCATGCCGCACAGCATGCCGCCCCAGAACAACGCGGTGTAGCGCACCTTGGCCACCGAGATGCCGGCGGTGTCGGCGGCGTGCGGGTTCTCGCCCACCGCGCGCAGCCGCAGGCCGAAGCGGGTCTTGTACAGCATCCAAGTCACCAGCGGAATGACGATGAACACCGTCAGATACACCAGAATGCTGTGGCCGGATATCAGCTTGCTGTACACCAGGCCCACTACCGGCACGTCGCGCAAGGCGTCGGCGAACGGCAGCGTTATCTCATGGAAGCGGCCGTCGTCGGGCAGTTGCGGCGAGTTGCCGCCCTGCTGGAACCAGGCCAGCGCCAGCACCGGCGTGATGCCGGAGGCGATGGTGTTGATCGCCATGCCGGAGATCAGCTGGTTGCCGTTGTAGGTGACGGAGACGAAGGCGTGCACCATGGCCAGCGACACGGCGGCCATCATGCCGGCCAACAGGCCGATCCACGGGTTGTGGGTGACATAGGCCGCGGCGGCGGAGGCGAAGGCCGCCGCCAGCATCTTGCCTTCCAGGCTGATGTCCACCACGCCGGAGCGCTCGGAGAACATGCCGGCCAAGGCGGCCAGCACCAGCGGGGTGGCCACGCGCACGGTGGAATCGAGGAGACTGAAAAACATTTCCATATTACTTGTCCTTGCGCTTGAACAGGCCGGCGATGAACGGCTCGAACAGGTTTTCCAGCGCGCCGCAAAACAGGATGATCAGGCCCTGGATGAACAGGATCATCTCGCGGGTGATCATCGGTTTTTCGAACGACAGGTCGGAGCCGCCCTGGGTCAGCGCGCCGAACAGCAGCGCGGACAGGACGATGCCCACTGGGTGGTTGCGGCCCATCAGCGCCACGGCGATGCCGACGAAGCCAACACCGTTGGTGAACAGTACGTTCATCCGGTGCGAAGAGCCCAGCAGGTCGTTGACCGAGGCCAGCCCCACCAGCGCGCCGGACACGCACATCGCCACGATGATGGTGCGGCTGACGCTCATGCCGGCGTAGCCCGCGGCGTGCTCATTGGTGCCGACAGTGCGCAGCGTGAAGCCCCAGCGGCTATGCCAGACGATCAGATAGAACAGGCCGGCCGCCAGCAGCGCGAACACGAAGGACAGGTTCAGCGGCGAATTCGGCAGGGAGGCGAACACCTCGTGCATCTGCGGAATCCAGCCGTTCTCGGCGAACAGGCGGGTGGTCGGGTTCTGCGAGCCGGCTTCGATCAACTGGTGGCTGATCAGGTACAACATCAGCGAGTAGGCGATGAAGTTGAACATGATCGTGGTCACCACGATGTGGCTGCCGCGCTTGGCCTGCAGATAGGCGGGGATATATGCCCAGGCCGCGCCGAAGCCCATCGCCGCCAGCATGGCCAGCGGAATCAGCACATAGGGCGGCAGCGTGTGGTCGAAGCCCAGCATCACCAGCGTCACGCCCAGGCCGGCCAGATAGGCCTGGCCTTCGCCGCCGATGTTGAACAGGCCGGCGTGGAAGGCGGTGGCCACCGACAGGCCGGCGAAGATGAAGCTGGTGGTGTAGAACAGCGTGTAGCCTATGCCCTCACCGTAGCCGAAAGCGCCGTGGATCAGCAGTTGCAAGCATTCCCAGGGGTTCTCGCCAATCATCCAGGTGACGAGGCCCGTCACCAGCAAGGCGGCCAGCAGATTGAGCGCCGGCAGGATGGTCAGCTGCGCCCAACGCGGCAGAGTGGATGGTTGTCCGAATTTCAATGCTTGTGCCCCCCCATGAGCAAGCCGAGGGAAATGGTGTCGGCGTCCTTGGCCGCCACTTCGCCAGTGATCTGGCCGCCGGCCATCACCAGGATGCGGTCGGACAAGGCCAGGATTTCCTCAAGTTCCACCGAGACCAGCAAGATGGCCTTGCCTTCGTCGCGCAGCTCGATCAGCCGCTTGTGGATGAATTCGATCGCGCCGATGTCGACGCCGCGCGTCGGCTGGCCGATCAAGAGCAGGTCCGGATTGGCGTGGATTTCCCGCGCCAGCACCACTTTCTGCTGGTTGCCGCCGGACAGCAGGCCCACGCGCAGCAGCGGGTTGCCCGGACGGATGTCGAACTGGGCGATGAAGTCGCGGGTGCGCTCCACCAGCTTCTTGCGCGAGTACAGCGGGCCGCTGTTCAGCGTCTTGTCGTCGTGATAACCGAGGATGGCGTTCTCATAGGTAGAGAACGCCTTGACCAGGCCCTCGCGCGAGCGGTCCTCCGGAATGTGGCCGATGCCGCGCTGGCGGTAGACGGCGGCGCGCGGCTTGCGGCGGCACGGCAGCTTGAGCAGATCTTCGCCCTTGTAGATCACAGCGCCCGCGCTCGGATCGCGCATGCCGGCCAGCACTTCCAGCAATTCGGACTGGCCATTGCCGGACACGCCGGCGATGCCGACGATCTCTCCCGCCCGGACCTGGAAGTTCAGGTTGTCCAGCAGCTTGACCTTGCGCTCGTCGATCAGGGTCAGGCCTTTGACATCCAGCACGGCGGCGCCGGCCTGGCTATCGGCCTTGTCCACCTTCAGCGACACCTTGCGGCCCACCATCAGGTCGGCCAGCTTTTCCTTGTCCACGTCGCAGGTGCGGACGTTGTCCACCACGGTGCCGGCGCGCATCACGCTGACGTTGTCGGTGATGTCCATCACCTCGCGCAGCTTGTGGGTGATCAGGATCACGGTCTTGCCCTGCGCTTTCAGCGAGCGCAGGATGTGGAACAGGTGGTCGGCCTCCTGCGGCGTCAGCACCGCGGTCGGCTCGTCCAGGATCAGCACGTCGGCGCCGCGGTACAGCGCCTTCAGGATTTCCACCCGCTGCTGCAGGCCTACGCCCAGGTCGCCGACCAGCGCGTCTGGATCCACTTCCAGCGAGTAGTTCTTGTTCAGTTCCTTCAGATGCTCGCGGGCCTCGTCCATGCCGCCCTTGAGCAGCCGGCCGCCTTCGGCGCCCAGCACGATGTTTTCCAGCACAGTGAAGGTTTCCACCAGCATGAAGTGCTGGTGGACCATGCCGATTCCCAGTCGGATGGCTTCCTGGCTGTTGCGGATGCGGACATCCTTGCCGTTCACGCGGATGGTGCCGCTGTCGGCATGGTAATAGCCGTACAGAATGCTCATCAGCGTGGACTTGCCGGCGCCGTTCTCGCCGATGATGCCGTGGATGCTTCCCTTCGGCACGCTCATCGTCACGTCGCGATTGGCCTTGACGGCACCAAAGCTCTTGTTGATGCCTGTCAGTTCAATGGCAAACTCGGTCATGCTTGATATGTTCCCGATTCTTCGATTCTTGTTTCCCCGGCGGCACGAACAAACAGCCGCGATGATGAATCACCGCGGCTGCGCCCCGCTTTCAGGGAAGTCGCTGCCTTCGTTATTGCGCCGGGCAGCTGTTGTTGGCGCGGTAATCCACCACCTTGATCTTGCCGCTGATGATCTCGGCCTTGGCGGCGGCGATCTTCTTTTCCATGTCCGGCGTGATCTGCGGACGGTTGTTCTTGTCCAGCGCCCAATCCACGGCTTGCTCCTTCAGGCCCAGCACTTTCACGCCGGACTTCCAGGAGCCGTCCTTGGCTTCCTTGAAGGTGTTGTAGACGGCGACATCCACTTTTTTAACCATGGAAGTCAGCACCGAGCCCGGGAACAGATAGTTCTGGTTGCTGTCCACGCCGATGGAGAACTTGCCGGCGTTCTTGGCGGCCTGCAGCACGCCCATGCCGGTGCCGCCGGCGGCGACGAAGATCACGTCCGCGCCGCGGTCGAATTGGCTCTTGGCCAGCTCGGTGCCGCGCGCCGGGTCATTGAAAGCCTGCGGAGTGGTGCCGGTCATGTTCTGCAATACGGTGACGTTCTTGTTGGCGTACTTGGCGCCTTGCGCATAGCCGCAACCGAAGGCGCGGATCATCGGGATGTCCATGCCGCCGATGTAGCCTACCTTGCCGGTCTTGGATTTCAGCGCGGCGGCCATGCCCACCAGGAAGGAGCCTTCCTGTTCCTTGAACACGATGCTCTGCACGTTCGGGCCCTTGGCCACGGCGTCGATCAGCGCGAACTTGACCTTGGGGAATTCCTTGGCCACGGTTTCCACGGCCTGGGAGAAGTTGAAGCCGACGGCGACCACGATGTCGGTGTCGCGGCTGGCCATCTTGCGCAACAGCTGCTCCTTCTGCGCGTCGGAGGAGATCTGGCCTTCGCGGTAGTTGACCTTGAAGTCCTTCTTGAAACGTTCCGCGCCATTGTAGGCGGCTTCGCTGAAGCTCTTGTCGAACTTGCCGGCCGAATCGTAGATCACGGCGGGAGTGAAGTCTTTGGCGCACGCGGCAGCGGACAGAACTGCGGCGGCGACAGCGAAGCTGATACGTTTCAGTTGGATGGTCATCTCTATAACTCTTGGATTGAGTTGGTCAACGCGCCAGGCTCCATGCAGGCGCGGCGATTGCAACAGCGCGGACTATGAATGGTGACAGCGAAAATTGCGGTTGGCATGTAACCTGCCGACTACAGCTCAAGCTGTGCTTAAGAGCCTGTTCAAAGGCTTTTTGCGAGCAACGCAGTCCGACCAGCAGGCCAGATGCAAGGCGGAGGGCGTAGGTCTTGGCGATTCCAAGACCTAGCCTGACAACGCCGCAGATCGCTTGCTGGCAGGGTCGCCCTCCAGAGCCACTTTCTGTCGGCGCATGACGTTGCCAAACGCCCCTTGCAGTGAATGACGCTGCGACGGATCGTTTTTCGCGTCCTGCATCCGGCAAAAAATGGCCGATGCCACAAAAATCCTTTGAACAGGCTCCAAGGGCCTGGACCGCCTCCTGCGCAATGCAAAAAACGGCTGCAGACACCACTTTGTCGTTCTTCTGAGCGCGGCGAATTGTAATGAGCGTTAACCTGGCTGTAAACAATTTCCTCTCGACTTTGAAATACCATGTCGCAAACATTTCTTCATCTAAAAATATTGACTTGCCCACAAGCCGCGCCAGGCCTGGATTACGCAAACAGCATTCCGCACTTGTCATGACTGTCTTTAATTGGATTGACCCAACACAAAACTTAACGGCTATATCCAAAGCAGCGCGCAAGCCCTACAATTCCGCCCTGCTCAAAACCTTTGTATCCATGCTGCAAATACTGTATCGGGACGATCAACTGATCGCCATCCAGAAACCCGCCGGCCTGCTGGTGCACCGCACCGTGCTTGACCGCAACGAAACCCGCTTCGCCATCCAGCTGCTGCGCGACCAGATAGGCCAACGCGTCTACCCGGTGCACCGGCTGGACAAAGGCACCTCGGGCGTACTGCTGTTCGCGCTGGACAAAGACGCCAGCCGCGAGATGAGCTGGCAGTTCGAACGCCAGCAAGTAGCCAAGCGCTACCTGGCAGTGGTGCGCGGCCACGCCGACGACGCCGGCCATATCGACCACCCGCTCAGCCGCCGCCCGGACGACCTGGAATGGATAGGCGAAAAGGTGGAAACCGCGCCGCAGCCAGCCCAGACCGATTACCGCACGCTGGCACGGATCGAGCTGCCGATAGCGGTGGAACGCTACCCCACCAGCCGCTACAGCCTGGTGGAACTGGCTCCGCTGACTGGCCGCCGCCATCAACTGCGCCGCCATCTGAAGCACATCGCCCACCCCATCATCGGCGACTCCACCCATGGCAAGGGCCGCCACAACCGGATGTTCGCCGACGAGCTGGACTGCGCGCGCATGCTGCTGGCCTGCGTGGAAATGCGTCTGACCCACCCAGTCACTAGCCAGCCGCTGCGGCTGGACTGCCCGCTGGAAGAGAACTTCTCCGCGCTGCTGACGCGCCTGGGCTGGGCTGACGCCGCGCGCGCCGCCGGCATCGAACTAACCATCTGAAAGACAACAATAATGCTCAGCTACCGCCACGCCTTCCACGCCGGCAACCACGCCGATGTGCTCAAGCATCTGATCGAGATCGAGCTGCTGAATTACCTGGGCCAGAAAGACAAGCCCTACTGGTATATCGACACCCACGCCGGCGCCGGCGCCTATTCGCTGACCGAAGGTTACGCCACCAAGAACGCCGAGTTCGAAACCGGCATCGCCCGCCTGTGGCAGCGCGACGACCTGCCGGAAGCCGTGCGCAATTACGTGGACGTGGTCAAGCGGATGAACCCGGACGGCGAGCTGAAGTTCTACCCCGGCTCGCCGTGGTGCGCGGCCGATGTGATGCCGGAAAGCGACAAGCTGCGCCTGTTCGAATTGCACCCCAGCGACGCCCAGATTCTGCAGGAAAACTTCGCGGGCTCAGGCCGCCGGGTGCAGATCCAGCAGGCCAACGGCTTCGACGGCATCAAGGCCGTGCTGCCGCCGCCGCCGCGCCGGGCGCTGGTGCTGATCGATCCGCCTTACGAGGACAAGCGCGACTACCACAACGTGGTCACCGGCTTGAAAGAAGGCCTGAAACGCTTCGCTACCGGTGTTTACGCGGTGTGGTATCCCTGCCTGCAGCGCGCGGAAATGAAAGAGATGATTCCCGAGCTGAAAAAGCTGCCCGCCAAGAGTTGGCTACGGGCGGAGCTGCACGTGCAAGGCCCGTCAACCGACGGCTTCGGCATGCACGGCAGCGGCATGTTCATCCTCAACGCGCCATGGACGCTGCCGCAAACCCTGAACGAAACGCTGCCCTACCTGGTGCAGCACCTGGGCCTCGATGCCAAGGCCAGCTTCATTCTGGAAACCGGCGGCGATCTGTAAAGCTTCCCCCTCCGTGCAACGACAAGCGCCCTCCCCGGCGCTTTTTTTACGTGCATCGCCGGATGCATGCCTGCCTGGCATTACTCCGCGAATATTACTCCATATAAAGTATCTTTATTTGAAATAAAACTACATGACAAATGGCTTTTAAAATGCATAATGCCAATTGCATTTCAGTGAAAGCCGCTGCCATGATGTTCGTCAAAGACGGCGGAATCGTCTGTTTGCCGATTGCGCTGCGGCATGGAAAACCGCGCCGCCACCTAAACCGCCGGTTCGAGCCCCGGCAACGCTACGCCCACCCAGAGGAGCCGTCATGAGCAGATTGCCGTTCAACCAGGGCCAGCCGGCCTTCATCCCGCTGAGCACCTTCCAACGCTACCCGGAAGCGGAGATGGTGGAGCGCTCCCGCGCCTTCTACGCCGACATCCGCCGCCGCAAGACGGTGCGCGAATTCACCAGCCAGCCCGTCCCGCGCGAAGTGATCGAGAACGCGCTGCGCGCCGCCGGCACCGCGCCGTCCGGCGCCAACCACCAGCCCTGGCATTTCGCCGTCGTCAGCGACCCGGAATTGAAACGGAAAATACGGGAAGGCGCGGAAACAGAGGAGCGCGAATTCTATACACACAGGGCCCCGCAGGAATGGAAGGACGCGCTGGCGCCGCTGGGCACGGATTCCGACAAGCCTTTCCTGGAAACCGCGCCGTACCTGATCGCCATCTTCGGCCAGAAAAAGACCGTGCTGGACGACGGCAGCGAGATCAAGAACTACTATGTGCCGGAGTCCATCTCCATCGCCGCCGGCTTCCTGATCGCGGCGCTGCACCACGCCGGCCTCGCCACCCTCACCCATACGCCCAGCCCGATGAACTTCCTCAATCAGTTACTGGACCGCCCCTCGCATGAGAAGCCCTACATCCTGCTAGTAGTCGGCTATCCGGCGGACGATTGCATGGTGCCCAATATCGGCAAGAAGTCTCTGGAGGAAATCGCCAGCTTCTACTGAGCGCGCCGGCCATGGTATGCTGCGCGCCCCGGCAACGTTCCCCCGCGCCCAGCACCATGGCCAAACTGTTTTTCCGATACGCCGCGATGAACAGCGGCAAGAGCACCCAGCTGCTGCAGATCGCCAACAACTACGAATCGATGGATAAAAAGGTGGCCTTGTACACCAGCGCCATCGACGACCGCTACGGCGTGGGCATGATCACCTCGCGGCTCAACATCCAGCGCGAATCCAACACCTTCGACGCCGGTTTCGATTTCCTGGCTCACGATTACGGCGACACCGCCTGCGTCCTGATCGACGAAGCGCAGTTCATGACGCCGGAGCAGGCGCAGCAGCTGCACCGCCTCGCCCACTCCCGCAACATTCCGGTGATCTGCTTCGGCCTGCGCACCGACTTCCAGGGCCATCCCTTCCCTGGCTCGGCCTGGCTGCTGTCGCTGGCCGACGATGTGGAAGAAATCAAGACCATCTGCCACTGCGGCCGCAAAGCGACGATGCATATCCGCATCGACGGCGCCGGCAAACGGGTGAAGGAAGGCCCGCAAGTGGAAATCGGCGGCGAGGCGCGTTACCGCGCCGTGTGCGGCCGTTGCTTCCACAAGGACTAAGCCCACGCGGCAGTCAACATTCTCGGGCTGGCCAAGACCGGCCCGTTTTCATTCCACCCGCACATAGGCCCGCAAGCGGTGGCCATCCGGGTCCAGCGCTACGAAGGTGCGGCCAAAGTCCATGTCCGTGATGGGTTGCAGAATGCGCAGCCCCTGCGCGCGCCAATCGGCGAGGCAGGCATCCAGCGCCGCGAAATCCTCAATCTGAACCACCAACTCGCCGCCGCCGCCCAAAACATCCGAGGCCGGCTCGACAGTATGGCGCGACCACAAGCCCAGCCGCATGCCAGAGGCGAACTTGAACATCGCGAAGGTGGGCGATTGCTCGATAGGCTGCAGATCGAACAGCCGGGAATAGAAACGGGCGCTTTGTTCCGGCTGATCCACATACAGAATGACGAAGTTGGGGTGTTTCATGGCTGTTCTCCTTGGGTGAGCGCCGAAATCGCTTCGGCATGCAGTCATGCTAAGCCAACTTACTGTCAGTTTTTGTCAGTAGTCACTTCATCGCCAATATGACAATATGCTTTTCAAACCGCATCATCTGCCACCGCGATAACCATGCTGCCCCAATTCCGCCAGCCATCGCCCCAGAGACCTCCCGCCAAAGCCATGCTTGGCGTAAAGTCGCCAAGCTGGCCGGCGTCAACAAGGATGGCTCAACCGAATATTTCTACGCCATCGACCTGAACACCAAACCCGAGGACTGAATATGCCTTACGTCAATGTGCAGATCACCGTCGGCGCTACACGTGAACAGAAAACCGCGCTGGTGAAAGACATCACCGATTCGCTGGTCCGCCATCTGGGCAAGAAGCCCGAGCTCACCCACATCGTGATCCAAGAGATCGCGGAAGAAGATTGGGGTTACGCCGGCCAGTTGACCGACGATTGGAAACGCAACCAGAGTTGAGCCCCTCCGGCGCTTGGCCAAAGGAAGTCCGCATGCGGCATCATCACCGCCAAATAACAGGCGATACGACGCAACCCAGCCTGGTCTTCCTGCATGAGGGACTGGGCTGCGACGCAATGTGGGGAAGCTTCCCCGACCAGCTGTGCGAGGCGACCGGCCTCGCCGGCCTGGTCTACGACCGCCAAGGCTATGGCCGGTCCGCGCCATTGGATCGCCCGCGCACCGTCCACTACCTCCATGAATACGCATTGAACGAGCTGCCATCCGTATTGGAGGCGTTGCTGCCGGGGCGGGATTACATTCTGATCGGCCACTCCGACGGCGGCAGCATCGCACTGCTGCATGCAGCCGAACAGAGTCCAAGGCTCAAGGCCGTCGTCACCCTGGCCGCCCATGTCTTCGTCGAGAACGTCACGCTTGCCGGCATCCGACGAGCTCGGGAAGCCTGGAATGCCGGCAAACTGGCCGGTTTGGCCCGATTTCACGGCGACAAAACGGGAACGCTGTTTCATGCCTGGGCCGACGCCTGGCTCAGCCCGGGTTTCGTCCACTGGAACATCGAATACGCGCTGCCCTCGATATCTTGCCCGACGCTGGCCTTGCAGGGCGAGCATGACCAGTACGGCAGCGCGGCTCAGCTTGACGCCATTGCCGGCAAAACGCAGAACGGCCGCCAGCTGACGCTGCCGAACTGCGGCCACAGCCCGCACCTGGAAGCGCCGCAAGCCACGCGGGACGCAATCGCCGGCTTCATCGCCGAGCATTGCCGCCATCGATCCGCATCTCAAAGGTAAAACCATGTTGTTCACCGAAATGCCCGTGCTGGACCACCCTGATGCCATCCTGCGCCCGCTGTATCCGGATGATGTCCTGGCCTGGTACGACTACCTGACCCTGCCGCAGGTGTTCGAGCACACCAGCTGGAACGTGCAGGCCCAATCCGAGCTGGAGCACTATGCCTGGCCGCCGGAACAATTCACCGAGGCCAGCGCGCTGCGCCAGACGCGACAACGATCGCCTGCTCGGGACCATCGGCTTTCATACCGTTGCCTCGGTCAATGCCAGCGCGGAAATGGCGTATGATCTGTCCCCCGCTGCCTGGGGCCGCGGCATCGCCACAGCCGCTTGCGCCAGCCTGCTGAAATGGGGACACAGCCAGATCGGCCTGGCCCGCGTCCAGGCGACGGCCCTGCCGGAAAACACGCGCTCCATCCGCGTGCTGGAACGTGTCGGCTTTCAGCGCGAAGGTTTGCTGCGCAGCTACCGCAAGGTGCGCGGCCCCTCGCGCGATTTTTGGATGTACAGCCATATCGGATAGGAAGAAACGATGATCCAACTCGCCCGGCAAGATCAGGACATAGAGCATTGCTTCGCCGTGATGCGGCAACTGCGGCCGCATCTGCAGGCTGACGCTTTCGTCGCAACCGTGCGCGCCCAAATGGCCGAAGGCTATCAACTGGCCTACCTGCGGGACGGCGACGCCGTCGCCTGCGTGGCCGGTTTTCGCCTTCAACGCACGCTCATCGCCGGCAAGAGCTTGTATATCGACGACCTCGCCACCGATGAAACCATACGTTCACGCGGCCACGGCGCGGCAATGATGGATTGGCTGCGCCAGCTGGCCGTGGCCGAAGGCTGCGGCGAAATCCACCTGGACTCCGGCGTGCAGCGCCACCGCGCCCACCGTTTCTACCTGAACCGCAATATGGACATCGTCGCTCATCATTTCTCTGAATTGCTCAAACATGACTGAAACGGTGACCATCATCCCGCATCAAGCCCGCTGGACCAACGAGTTCGAAGCCGTCGCTGCGCGGCTGGGCGCTGCGCTGGGCAGCCTGGCCCTGCGCATCGACCACATCGGTTCCACCTCGGTGCCCGGTCTGGCAGCAAAGGATGTGATCGACGTTCAGATCACGGTGGCGGAACTAGACGAGAACGTGCTCCGAAGCCTGAGCGACGCCGGCTTTGCCCTCAAACCATTCAACCGCGATCACTTGCCGCCCGGATTCGACGATGTCGGCGAGCCATGGCGCAAGTTCTTCTTCCGCGAGCAGGAGGGCGAACGCCGCGCCCACATCCATGTGCGACGGGTGGGCGCGGCCAATCAGCGCTACGCCCTGCTGTTCCGCGACTATTTGCGCGCCCATCCGGCCATGTCGGCAGCCTACGGCGAGCTAAAACAACGGCTGGCGGCCGGACTTGCCGATCCAGACAGTTATCCGGACGTGAAGGACCCCGCAGTGGACCTGATCTACCTCGCGGCCGAGCAATGGGCGGCTCAGACCGGCTGGCAACCAGCCGCATAGCCTGAAAATGCCCGCGCAGCCGCCATTCCGGGGCTGCCAGCCGGGCGGAAAAGACTACTGACAGAAACTGGCAGCGGCATCGATTACCTTTGGGCCATCCGCAAGACCCGCTGGGTCCGGGATTCGTTTCCAAACTTACCAAGGCAATCCGATGAAACGCGCCATCACCATCATCACCGACAATTTTTCCGACTGGGAAACCGCGCTGATCAACTCCTCAGCCCGCGGCTATTACGGCTTCGACGTCAGCTTCGCCGCCCCCGGCGGCAAACCCGTCATTTCCTCCAGCGGCCTGATGGTCACGCCCCATCTGGCGGTGGAGGCCATCCAGCTTGAGCGGCTGGACCTGCTAATCGTTTGCGGCGGCACCATCTGGCAAACCGCGCAGGCGCCGAATATCACCGGCCTAGTCGCCGCCGCCCGGGCCCAAGGCGCCGTCGTCGCAGGGATTTGCGACGGCACCCGCGTCTTGGCGCAGGCCGGCGTGCTGAACCGCGTGCGCCACACTTCCAATTCTGCGGCGAACCTGGCGCTGCCCGGCTATGCCGGCGCCAGCCTCTACCAGGATGTGCCCCATGCCGTCGGAGACCAGGGCGTCGTCACAGCGCCGGGCACCGCCCCGGTCAGCTTCATGGCGGAAATCCTGGCGGCCCTGGGCATCGGCGGCGCCGATCTGGACGCCTACCTCGCCCAGCACGCCGCCGAGCACGGCGGGCGCTGAGCGCCTCGCGTCAAGCCGCGCCGACGGCGATACCCAGCTGCAGCCGCCATTCTTTCAGCAATGCCTGGCGGCGGCGCGGGTAGCGCTCGTCCAGGCTGTCGCACCGCCGTATCCTGTCGCAACGGAAATGGCGGAAGTCCTCGCGCAGCTCGCACCAGGCCGCCAGCACCTGGGTCTTCTCGAAGAAGCCCAGCGCGAACGGCCACACCACCCGCCGGCTGTCGCCGCCGTCCGCATCCCGATACAGCAGCTCCAGCTTGCTCTGGCGGCGGATGGCGTCGCGCAGCGCGCCCATGTCCACCGTGATGGCCGGCGCAGCGGCCGGCCCCACCAGCAGCGTCTCATCCTCCAGCCGCCGCCTCAGATCGTCCGGCAACACAGCCGCCACCTTGGCCAGCGCATTGCCGGCGGCGCGGCCGAGCCGGGAATCGGCCCGCTTCTCCACCCAGCGCATGCCTAGCACCAATGCCTCGATCTCCTCCTCGGCGAACATCAGAGGCGGCAGCAGGAAGCCCGGCCGCAGTTGATAGCCGATGCCCGCCTCGCCGGCGATGTCCGCCCCTTGCAGCTGCAGGCTGGCGATGTCGCGGTAGACGGTGCGCACGCTGACGCCCAGCTCCTCGGCCAGCGTCTGCGCCGTCACCGGGCAGCGATAGCGGCGCAGCGACTGCAGCAGTTCCAGCAGACGATCGGAACGCGCCATGGGTCAGGCGATCGCCGGATAGCCACCCAAGCCGTCCGGCCAGGGCGTCAGCACTTCGAAACCGTGATCGGTCACCGCCACCATGTGCTCCCATTGCGCCGACCACGAGCCATCCTGCGTCACCACGGTCCAGCCGTCGCCCAGCTGCCGGGTGCCGGCCTTGCCGGCGTTGATCATGGGCTCGATGGTGAAGACCATGCCCGGCCTCAGTTTCAGCCCCGCGCCGGGCTTGCCGTAATGCAGCACCTCCGGCTCCTCGTGGTAGACCCGGCCGATGCCATGGCCGCAATACTCGCGCACCACGCTGAAGCCGGCCGCTTCGGTGATGATTTGGATCGCGTGCCCCACATCGCCCAGCGTGGCGCCCGGGCGCACCGCGAGGATGCCGGCGCGGGTGGCGTCGTAGCAGGTTTCCACCAAGCGCCTGGCCTCCGCGCTCGGCTTACCCACATAGAACATCCGGCTGCTGTCGCCATGCCAGCCGTTTTTGATCACCGCGACATCGATGTTGACGATGTCGCCGTCGCGCAGGATCTGCTTCTCCGATGGTATGCCATGGCATACCACCTGGTTGACCGATGAGCAGATGGTCTTGGGATAGCCGTAATAGCCGACATTGGCCGGCTTGGCCTTCTGCACTTTGACGATGTATTCGTGGCAGCGCGCGTCCAGCTCCTCGGTGCTGACGCCGGGTTTCACGTGCTCGCCTATCATCGCCAGCAGTTCCGCCACCAGTTTGCCCGCCTCGCGCGCCTTGACCACCTCGGCCGGGGATTTGATCGTCACCTTGCTCATCTCGCCGCCTCCGCCTGTCGGCGCAGATCCAGGCCGCCGCCATCCTGCCCGGCCTGCAGCAGCAACTGGCAAATCTCGCTGTAACGCAAATCCGGATTCAGTTCGGCCAGCATGCCGATGCGCAGCCAGTGCTCGGCCTGGGAGTTGATCGAACGGCTCAGCGCCTCGCTCGCGGTGCGCAGATTGTCGTGCATCCGCTCTGAAATCTTGACGATGCCCATGGTCGCCCCTAATAAACGATTAATATATGAAACGTATATTAATAACCTTGAGCCTGCGTTGCAACCATGCTGGCGGGTCGACTAGAATGCCGCACCCACTCAGGAGCCCTCCTCCCATGCGCAATTGATGCCGCCGTGCCGCGCACGGCCTTGAAGTCCTTCGGACCCCAAGCCATGGCCACATGGAGCATCCGCATGCCCTTGCTACAGATACAACAGCTGCAATACGCGCTGCCGGACGGCTGTCAGCCCTTTCCGGCCCTGGGCCACGCCTTCCCCTTTCGCCGCACCGGCCTGGTCGGCCGCACGGTTGCGGCAAATCGCTGCTGGGGCAGCTACTGGCAGGCCAGATCGCCCCTCATGCCAGACACGTGCTGCGCGGGGGCGGCATCCATCTCCTGCCGCAAGAACTCGATCCCGACACTCATCCCACCGTCGCGCATCTGGCGGGAATGGCGGAAACGCTGGCGGCGTTGCGGAGTGTTCGCGACGGCTCGCTGGATGAGCGCGACTACCAATTGCTTCAAGACCATTGGGATTGCGAATCATCGTTTCAACAATTGCTGCCCGACGCCGGCCTAAATGGAATAAGTCCGGATACTCCCAGCGCGGCGCTCAGCGGCGGCGAAGCGATGCGCGTGGCGCTGGCCGCCAGGCTTTGCGCCACGCCTGCGCCGTAATTGCTGCTGCTTGACGAGCCAGACATTCATCTGGACCGAGACAGCCGCCACGCCCTGCTGGCCATGTTGGCGCCATATCGCTGTGCGCTGCTGGCGGTCTCCCATGATCTGGACTTCCTGGCGAAGTTGCGGCCTAATCGATGGCTGTGGCTGAAAACCGACAGCCCGCACGCAAGGTTTGACGGCGTTCCGCAAGAAATGCTCGCGACTCTTGGATGGTAATTCTTGCAATTCAAGTTGATATTGTACAGAATCAAATCATGGATACCGACAAGCCCAAACAGCACGGCGGAAAACGCTCAGGCGCCGGCCGCAAATCCGTCTTCGGCGGCGACAAGACCGTCGCCTTGCGCGTGCCGGAGCCGCTCAAGCCCATCCTGCAGCAATGGCTGGACGACTACCGCAGCTGGCGCACCGCCAACAGCGCGCAGGCATTCGACTTTCGCACGCTGGGCGCTCAGCTGAGCGAACTATCTTTGCCGCTGTTCGCCGGCAGCGTACCCGCCGGCTCTCCGGTGGCGGCGGACGATCTGAAAGAAGCCGATATCGACCTCAACACCCATCTGGTCAGCCGCCCCGGCGACACCTTCATGGTCAAAGTCAAGGGCGACTCCATGCAGGGCGCCGGCATACACGACGGCGACCTGCTGCTGGTGGAGCGTGGCCGCGAGCCGCGCAACGGCAAGGTGGTGGTGGCCGTCCTCAACGGCGAGCTGACGGTCAAGCGGCTGGAACGCGGCCCGCAAGGCATCCGCCTGTTGCCGGAGAACCCGGCCTACCAACCGATCGAAGTGCCGGAAGACGCATCGTTTCATATCTGGGGCGTGGTGACCAATGTCATCCACAAAGTGGACTAGCGCGAAGGAGACTGCAATGGGAAAGCTCAACGACAGCATCAAGATGAAGTTCAACGACTGGAAGCGCCTGCCCCGTCCTTACCGCGCGATGATCGCCGGCCAGCCTCAGGTGCTGATCAGCCGCACCGGACGGGACTTTTTCGTGCCGGTCCAGTTTGTCTGATGACATACCTCGCCGAGCCGCGCCATGGCTCGGCGCTCGGCTCGCTACGCTCTCATCTGCTTATCAGGCCTGCGTGACGCAAACTCTGGACGCCCCGCACAAGGCTGCCTGACAAGCCAACGGCAAACTCTCTCGCCAGGGCTGCCGGCAACGGCGGAATCATTTGCCACAGGCTGGAGAAACCGCGTCGGTCAGAACTTCCCCATGCGGCGCGCTTCAATGCTTGTTCAGCCCGAAAAAGCTGCGGATGCGATCCACCAGCTCGGCCCGCCTTGGCGCATCGCCTTCCGCATCCAGCGCCGAGTCCGGCGCGCGGTTGCGCTGCTCTTCCAATCGTTGCGCCAAGATGGCGGAAATGGTTTCAGCCAGTTCCTTGCGCGACACCAGGATGGATTGAAACGCGTCCTTGTCCAGCCTCAGGCATTCGACATTGGAACGCGCGATCACCGTGCTGGTGCGCGACTCGCCGGTCATCAATCCCATTTCGCCGAAAAAACTGCCAGACTTCAGCACATCCACCAGTTTGCGGCCGCTGTCCGGCAGTTCCACCCACACCTCGACCTCGCCCGACAGCATGATGTAAAGCCAATGCGCCACCGCCCCCTGGTGCATGATGATGTCGCCGGTGACGAAGGGGGTGAATTTGAGCTGGTCGGCCAGCACCACCATTTCCTCGTCGTTCAAGCTAGACAGCAGCTCCACTTTTCTCAGCGCCAGCACCCGTTCCTCCAGGTGCCGCTTCATCCGCGCCTCGATGTATTTCTCGTTTTCCTTGATGGTCAGCACATTGTAGTAAGGCGAGGCCATGCGCAGATTATGGCGCCGCAACGCGGCGTCGATATGGGTGCGGACAATGGAGTCGGTATAGTCGTCGGCGGCAAGATCGGTCAGCCAGTATCTTACCGCGTAGCGGGTATAGCCATTCTCGAAACCCATCAGTATGCAATTGGGCGCAGGCGTCGCCGCCACGCCGGGCAATTGCGCCTCGCGCAGCGATTTCTCCACCACGCCGATGATCTGCGTCGGCAGCGTGTCCCAATTGATATTGAACCAGACCCAGCGCCGCCACTGCTGAGGATTGCCGCGCCGCTTGCCCAAGATGGAGAAGTGGTTCTTCATCAACACGCTGTTGGGAACCACCACCGTCTCCCAATTGCGCGTTTCCACGGAGGTGGCGCGCCAGTTGATCTCCACCACCCTGCCCACCAGGTCTCCGCTCTTGATCCAGTCGCCGATCTCCACAGAATTGTCTATTTGCAGGGACAAGCCCGCCAGAATATTGCCCAGCGTGTCCTGCATCGCGAAAGCCAGCACGGCGGTGATGACGGCCGATGTCGTGACGATATGGCTCAAATCCAGGCCTGCAAGCCTCAGCAGCACCAAACCCCAGGCGATATAGCCCAGCACCACCAGGATTTCTTCCAGGATGCGGGGCGGATGGATTCGCAGCACCGGCAGCAACAGGCGGAACAGCAGCATCGCCCATAGCCGGATCATGGCTAGACCCAGCACGATCACCGCGGCCTGCCTTACCCACTGCCCAGACTCGGTCGGAGGGCTGACATTGACCACCAGCAAGCCGATCAGCGCGATCAGCAATGTGCTCAGCACGCGTTTTCGGCTGTCGGCATGGGTGATGTACAACAAAATGGAAAGGGCCGCGGCAATAGCGACAAAGACCGTCAAGGAGCCATACCAGACGGCGGGAATCAGTTTTTCCAGCCAACTGACAGCGGGTGGGGTATCCATGCTCGCTCCGCCATGATTTTTTTTAATTATTAGTTCATGATCGCGGATAAAAAAAATCCCTCCCGTGAGGGAGGGGTGCAAGGTATCGGGGAAGTGTAAGATCTGCAGCCAGGCAGGCCGGCAGATGTTACAGCGCGCTGCTTTACCAAAGCAGCATGCGTTTTGATGTTAGCAACTGTTTCCGCATTGCGGTATGAGTATATTTACTTAACTTGCCTTGCAATCAGAATATTCTCAATCTTTTCAGACTCTTGCTCGCGCCTTACCGCTTCAAACAACTGTTCGGCCTCCGGCCAAGTGCGCTTGAGCAAGCCCAGCCACTGCTTGAGCCTGGCAGCCGGATAACGCTCTTCCCCAGATTTCTGCCGGCACATCCGGAAGAATTCAAGCACCCACGGCATCATCTCGCTCCAGGGCATGGGTTCGGCCGAACCACCGGCCGCGATGCGCCGCGCCAGATCCGGACAGGCCACCAGCCCGCGGCCTATCATCACCGTGTCGCAGCCGCTCTCTTCCCGTATCGCGCGGTAGTCCGCCATCGTCCAGACTTCGCCATTTGCCGTCACCGGGATGTCCACGCTTTCGCGGATTCGCGCGATCCAGTCCCAGTGGGCTGGCGGCTTGTATCCTTCCACCTTGGTGCGGCCGTGGACAGTCAACTCGTCGGCGCCGGCGCCGGCTATCGCCTGCGCGCACTCGAGCGCCAGGCTCTTGTCCTCGAATCCCAGCCGCATCTTGGCCGTCACCGGCACCGCAGACGGCACCGCGCGGCGAACCGCGGCTACAATCTGGTGCAGCAGCTCCGGCTCCTTGAGCAAAACCGCCCCGCCGCGGTGGCGGTTGACCGTGGGCGCAGGACAGCCGAAATTCAGGTCTACGCCGGGCGCCCCCAGGCTTGCCGCTTTGGCGCCGTTCTCGGCCAGACAAGAAACGTCGGAGCCCAGCAACTGCACCCGCACCGGCACTCCGGCCTGGGTATTGCCTTGATTGTCGAGCTCCGGCGCCAGACGCATGAAGGTGCGCGTGGGCAGCAGCACGGAGGTGACGCGCACGAACTCGGTCACGCATAGATCGATGCCGCCCACGCGGGTCAGCACGTCGCGCATCACATCGTCAACCAGGCCCTCCATCGGGGCAAGCACCAGCTTCATTGTCTAACCTGCTGAAAAAGGGCGTTATTGTACCCCAGCGCCGCCCAGCCATCACGGAGATTGTAGATGGACATACAATTGAGCATCGCCACCCCGGAGTCGGTCTCCGACTGGCTGCCGCTATTCGCCGCCTATCTGGATTTCTACCAGGTCCATCAATCGCCGGGACAATGCCGGGAATACCTGAGCGAACGGCTGCGCCGCCGCCAGGCCATAGCCTTTCTAGCCAAGCGCGATGGGGCAGCCGTAGGTTTTGCGCTGATGTATGTTGGATTTTCCTCGCTGTCGCTGCGCCCCTGCTGGATGCTGCACGACCTTTACGTCGCCGCCAGCGCGCGCCGGCATGGCATCGGCAAGCTGCTGATCCTGCGTTGCCAGCAATACGCGCGGGACATGGGCGGCGGAGAGATCACGCTCCAGACCGCGCATGACAACCTGAACGCTCAGCGCTTGTACGAAAGCCTGGGCTTCGCTCCGGACAACGACTTTCGCGTGTACAGCTGGAGCAGCGGCGATTCTTGACGCTCCTCCCGCGCTGCGGCATCCTCGCCCACCCGCAGGTCAATACACCAGAGGAGCCCGCATGACAGCGCCAGGAATCTATCAGCATTACCGCAACCGCCAGCTTTACCAGGTTCTTGGCACCGCCGAGCACTCGGAAACCCGAGAGCCGCTGGTGATGTACCGCGCGCTGTACGGCGACTACGGCCTGTGGGCCCGCCCTGCCGGGATGTTTGAGGAAGTGGTGGAGCATGAAGGCCGCCAGGTGCCCCGTTTCAGCCTGGTGAAGGCGCTGTAGGCCGGCGCGATGCGCATCTACCGGACCGACCAGTTTGCGCTGCCCCTGCCTGCAGGCCACCGTTTTCCCGCGGAGAAATACCGGCTGCTGGCCGAACGGGTATCGGCCTTCGCCGCCGACCGAATGGAAACGGCGCCGGCGGCGACCCGCGGAGAGCTGCTGCACGCTCATCATCCGGACTATGTCGACGCGGTGCTGAACGGCGCGCTGGATGCGGCCGGCCAACGGGAAATCGGCTTGCCCTGGTCTACGGAGCTGGCCGAACGCAGCCAACGCTCGGTCGGCGCCACCGTGGCGGCCAGTCGCGCGGCGCTGCTGGAAGGCTGCGGCGTCAACCTGGCCGGCGGCACCCACCATGCCGGTCCGGACCGAGGCAGCGGTTTTTGCGTATTCAACGACATCGCGGTGGCGTCGATGCTGATGCTGGCGGAAGGCCGCGTCCGCCGCGTCCTGATCCTGGATCTTGACGTCCATCAGGGCGACGGCACCGCCGCCATCGCCGCCGGCGAGCCCCGCATCTTCACCTTTTCCATGCATGGCGCGCGCAATTTCCCCTTCAGCCGCGTAGACAGCGACTGGGACATCGACCTGCCGGACGGAACGGAAGACGGCGATTATCTTGGCGCGCTGGAGCGCGCACTGCCGGACCTGTTCGCTCGCGCCAGGCCCGACCTGGTGTGCTATCTGGCCGGCGCCGATCCCTATCGCGGCGACCGCCTGGGCCGACTGGCGCTAAGCCCGCAAGGCCTGGCCGAGCGCGACCGCATGGTGATGGACGCCTGCCGCCGCCGCGACGCGGCGCTGGTCGTAACCATGGCGGGAGGCTATGCAGTACCGATCACAGACACCGTGACAATACAGGCCGAAACGGTCAGACTCGCGTGTGAGATTTTCGGCGCTGGCCCGACCAACCGCTGAGCGCCGCTGATCATGCCGCCAGCCCGAAGCCGTTTCCGATCGCGTGGCCGGCCGGCGTCAGCCGCGCCGCATTCCCATACCCAGTTGACACAGGAGTTCATCATGGAAAAAGCAATTCTGGGCGGCGGCTGCTTCTGGTGCCTGGAAGCGGCCTTCTCCCGGCTGAAAGGCGTGGAGCGGGTGGTTTCCGGCTACTGCGGCGGCCACACCGACAATCCGGACTATCGCCAGGTCTGCTCCGGCGATTCCGGCCACGTGGAAGTGGTGGAAATCGATTACGATCCGTCCCGCATCGACTACGCCACGCTGCTGCAGGTGTTTTTCGCCGTGCACGACCCCACCACGCTGAATCGCCAGGGCCACGACGTCGGCACCCAATACGCGTCGGCGATCTTCTACCGGGGCGAGGCTCAACGCGAATGCGCGGAGCGCGTCATCGGCGAGTTGGTCCGCGAACAGGTGTTCGATGCCCCCATCGTCACCCGGGTGGAGCCGGCTCCCCGCTTTCACCCGGCCGAGAACCACCACCAGAACTACTACGCGCAAAACCAGCAGCAGAATTACTGCCAGCTGGTGATTTCTCCCAAACTGGCAAAAATCCGCAGTCGATTCTCTCATTTGTTGCAAAACTAACGGGCGGATCCGGGGCGCGGCCGGTATAATGGCACGCGCCCCGCGGCACGTGTTCCAAACCTTGCATCCACCAAAGTCCGAAGCATGTCCGATGTCGAAGTGCCCCGCCCCTCCCCATTCAACGCGCTCCGCACCCACCTGCATCTGTTGCGCCACGCCTCCGCCCGCAGCAAGGGACTGAGCGGGCTTTGCCTGCTGCTGGCCTTCAGCCTGCTGATGGCTCACGCGCTGCTGCTGGATATCCGCCAGCAACGCCATGAATTTCGCCAGACGGTGGAACTGCTGCTGCAGAACGTCAACAGTCGCTTGCGCAGCAGCGAGCTGCTGCAGGATGAAGTGGGCGACATCGCCTCCAACGATCCCCCGGGCGGGCGGACGCGGATACGGGAGCTGGTGCAGATCGCCACGCAGACCCAGCCTCAGCTGTACTTCATCGGCTACCAGCCGCTGGTGGAGCAAGCCGAGCGGATCCGCTTCGAGCGCGAGCAGGCCCAACGGCTGGGCCAGCCCTACGCGATTCGCGATTACCTGCACAACCAGCTCAATACCTGGCGCGATCGGGCGGCCTGGCGCACCGCGCCGCAGCGGTCGCGCTATCTGCCGCTCAGCATGGCCGAACCGGGCCTCGCCTCGCCCGACTGGCGGGAAATGGGGTTGGATCTGCTGGACGACTCCGTGCTGTCCGCGGCAGTCAACCGCGCGCTGGGGCACCTGCAAGCTTCGTCGCCGACGCTGCTGCTGCGCAACGGCGAGTGGGGATTAGCCCTGTTTCAGACCGTCTACCGCATCGCCCCACCCTCGCCCGTTCCCATGGTGCGCATCGAGCAAGCCGCCGGCGTGGTGATGCAGGTGCTGTGCCTGCGGCCGCTGCTGGCCCTGCCTCCCTCTCTCGAGGGCCGTTACACCTTGCAGTTGCTGCGCCGCGACAATGCCAACGACCCCGGCATTATTCAATTGCAGAATCAGAAATCAGACCGGGCGGGCTCCCGGCTGGACTGGCTGCTGCCCCAGCTCAGCTACCGCGCCAATCTCAACCTGTCCGCCCTGCCTTACGACATGAGACTCAGCCGCCAGCTCCGCCTGGAGCGCACCACGGCGGCGGAGGTCGCGCTGTGCCTGCTGATCGCATTGCTGCCATCCTATCTGCTCTGGGTGGTGCTGGCGCTGCTGGAGCACAACCGCCAATCGCGGGAACAGATACAGGACGACATTTTCCGCGAGCGAGAATACGCCAGCGTCGCCCTGCGCGGCATCAGCGACGCGGTGATCAGCATAGACAACGAGCAGGTGATCCAGTACTTGAACCCGGCGGCTGAAACGCTGCTGGGCCTTCCCGCCGCCCAGTTGCTGCAGCGGCGGCTGAAACAGGTGGCGCCGCTGCACTACGAATTTTCGCGCCAGCCGGTGCTGGACCCGATAGAACAGGCCGTTTCGACGCTGCAAGTGGTTCATCTGGCGCAAAACTGCTACTTGAAGCGGCACAGCGGCGAAAAACTGCTGGTGGAGGGAGCGGTGGCGCCGTTGCTCGGGCGCAACGGCCAGCTGATCGGCAGCGTGCTGACCTTCCGCGATACCGCGCCCATCCGCCGCCGCATGCTGGCGGCGCTGGAGGCCAGCGAAAGCCGGTTGCGCCAGCATGAGCTTGAGCTGGCCCGCGTCACCCGCATCAACACCATGGGCGAAATGGCCTCCGGCATCGCCCATGAGATCAATCAGCCGCTATCCGCCATCATGAGCTATTGCCAGGCCGGCCTCAGCCTGCTGGAGGACGACGAGCTGGACATCGCCATGCTGCGCCGCGCGCTGACCTCGTCGGTCAACCAGGCCGACCGCGCCGGCCGCATCATCCGCAGGCTGCGGGAATTCGTCACCCAGAAGAACCAGCAACTGACGCCAGTACAGTTGAACCAGGCTGTGCATAACGCATTGTCGCTGCTGGATTACGAATTGCACGATCACGACATTCACATCGAGCAAAACTTCGCGCCTGAGTTGCCGTTGGTATACGCTGACACTATCCAGTTGGAACAGGTGGTGCTGAACTTGGCGCGCAACGCGGTGGAGGCCATGGAGCAAACCCGGCCCTGGGGACGTCTGAGCATCACCACCCGCCGCCAGGGCGAGCGCGTGCAGCTCATCATCAGCGACAACGGCTGCGGCATCCCCTCGGACAAGCTGGACCGGATTTTCGACCCCTTCTTCAGCACCAAGCCCAACGGCATGGGGCTGGGACTGGCCATCTGCCAGACCGCGGTCGAAGCCTTCGGCGGCAAGTTGATAGCCGGCAACAAGCCCGGCTCGGGAGCGGAGTTCATCATTGACCTGCCATGCGCCCCGCGCGACATGGCCGTAACATCCGGAGTGGAAGCCTGATGCAAAACACGACCCCTACCGTATTCATCGTCGACGATGACCCGGCCGTACTCGACTCTCTGGCCATGCTGATCACCGCCCAGGGCATGAAAACCGTCGCCTTTCCCAATGCGATGGAGTTTCTGGACGGCTATCAGGGCAACCAGATCTGCTGCCTGGTGCTGGATATCCGCATGCCGCAGATCACCGGCCTCGCGTTGCAAGAACAGCTGATGGAGCGCGACATCAACATCCCCATCGTGTTCATCACCGGCCATGGCGACATCGAGCAGTGCCGGCGCGCGTTCCAGACCGGCGCCATCGATTTCCTGACCAAGCCCATCGACCAGAACCGCCTGATCGCCAGCCTGCGCCGCGGCATACGCATCAGCATCCAGCAGCATCAGCAGGAAGAGGAAACCCAGGAGGTGATGAGCCAGCTGGCCCGCATCAGCGGCCGCGAGCGCGAAGTGCTGGAACTGGTGGCCGACGGCCTGTCCAGCAAGGAAATCGCGCGCGAGCTCGACCTGTCGCCGCGCACCATCGAAGTGCACCGAGCCAATCTGTTCAGCAAACTGGGCGTGGACTCGCTGGCCGACCTGGTCCGCTTCTATTTGAAGGCGCTGGAAGCCACCGGCAAGAAGCAACGGATAGACGAAGAGATTTTGCTCAACGAATTCCCGCCAAACCAGTAGAATCGCCGCATGGAAAGATTGTTCAAACACATCTGCCTGGTGGCGCGCCACAGCAAGCCCGGCATCACTCCCGCGCTGATGCAGTTGGCCGACCACCTGGCCAGCGGCGGTGCCACGGTGCTGATCGACAAGGAAAGCGTCACGCCGGCCGAAGCCAACGGCTATCCGCTGATAGACCGCACCGACATGGGCAAGCTTGCCGATCTCTGCATCGTCCTGGGCGGCGACGGCACCATGCTCTCCATCGCCCGCCTACTGGCGCCGTACCGGGTGCCGCTGGTCGGCATCAATCAGGGCCGGCTGGGCTTCATGACCGATATTCCGCTGCATGAGATGCTGGATTCGGTGGACGCCATCCTGCACGGCAAATTCGTGCCGGAAGACCGCATTCTGCTGCAAGCCTCCGTCGTCCGCGAAGACGCCGAAGTCGCCGGCGCGCTGGCCTTCAACGACGTGGTGTTCAGCCGCGGCGCGGTGGGTTCGATGATCGAATTCGAAATCTTCATCGACAACCAGTTCGTCTACAGCCAGCGCTCGGACGGCCTGATCGTGTCCACCCCCACCGGTTCCACCGCCTACGCGCTGGCCTCCGGCGGCCCCATCCTGCACCCCACGCTGCAGGCCATCGCCCTGGTGCCGATCTGCCCGCAGTCGCTGTCCAATCGGCCGATCGCCGTCAACGACTCCTGCGAGGTGGAATTCATGCTGACCCGCGGGCTGGACGCGCGCGTGCACTTCGACGGCCAGCTGCACTGCGATTTGATGGAAATGGACCGGGTGCTGATCCGCCGCTACCGCAACCCGCTGCGCATCCTGCATCCCGAAGGCTACAACTACTACGACATGCTGCGCCACAAGCTGCACTGGGGCGAGCGCCTGATCTAACCGGAAACGACCACACACCATGCTTCTCTCGCTGACCGTCAAAGATTTCGTCATCGTCGACAGCATCGCGCTGGACTTTTCCGCCGGTTTCACCGTGCTCACCGGAGAGACCGGCGCCGGCAAATCCATCATGCTGGACGCGCTGGGACTGCTGCTGGGCGACCGCGCCGACGGCGCCCAGGTGCGCGAAGGCGCCGAGCGCGCCGAGATCACCGCCGAGTTCGCCACCGCCAACCGTCCCGAAGTAGACGCCTGGCTGGCGGATAACGAACTGTCCGGCGACGAAGGCGTGCTGCTGCTGCGTCGGCTGATAGACCGCGGCGGCCGTTCCAAGAGCTTCGTCAACGGCCAGGCCGCCACGCTGGCCCAGCTGAAATCGCTGGGCGAATTCCTGGTGGACATCCATGGCCAGCACGCCCATCAATCGCTGATGAAGAGCGAGACCCAACGCCAGCTGCTGGACGCCTACGCTGGCTCCACCACATTGGCGCGCGATGCGAACAAAGCCTGGCAGGAGTGGCAAGCGGCTCGCCAAGCGCGGCAGGACGCCGAGCGGATGTCTCGCGAATCCGAAGTGGAGCGCGAGCGGCTCACCTGGCAAATCGGCGAATTGACCGAACTCAATCTGTTGCCCGACGAATGGACCACGCTGAGCCAGAGCCACACCCGGCTGGCCAACTCCGCCGAGTTGGTGCAGAGCGCGCAGCAGGCCGTAGACGTGCTGTCCGAGAACGACGACAGCTGCCTGTCCCAGCTCGCCCATGTGCAAACCCGCCTGTCCAAGCTATCCAACCTGGACCCGCGCTTGGCCGATACTCTGTCGCTACTGGACTCGGTGGACGCCGAGCTGCGCGAGGTGGTGTACAGCCTACGCGACTACGCCAGCGACATAGACCAGGACGCGAACCAGCTGGTGGAAATGGAACGCCGGCTGGATCTCTTGATGAGCACGGCGCGCAAATATCGCGTGCAGCCGGCCGACCTGGCCGACAAACTGGCCGACTGGCAGCAGCAGCTGGCCGCGCTGGAAGCCAGCGTGGACGTGGAGGCGCTGAGCGTGGCCGAAGCCGCCAGTCTGGCCCGCTACCGCGCGCTGGCGGAAGCCCTGTCAGGCAAGCGCCGCCAGGCCGCCAGCGAACTGTCCGAACGCATCTCCGGCGAAATGGGCCGCCTGGCGATGGGCGGCGCCCGCTTCGCCATCGAACTGTCCGCACTGGCCGAACCCGGCGCGCACGGCATGGAGTCGATCGAATACCTGGTGGCCGCCAATGCCGGCACCAGCTTGCGCCCGCTGGCCAAAGTGGCTTCTGGCGGCGAGCTGTCCCGCATCAGCCTGGCGATGCAGGTGGTCATCAGCCAGGTGGCCAGCGTGCCCACGCTGATCTTCGACGAAGTGGACGTGGGCATAGGCGGCCGCGTGGCCGAAGTGATCGGCCACATGCTGCGCGACCTGGGCCAGCGCTATCAAGTCTTGTGCATCACCCACCTGCCCCAGGTGGCCTCCTGCGGCAAGCATCACTGGCAGGTCAGCAAACGCGAGCGCAAGGGCCAAGTACTCAGCAGCATCGCGCCGCTGGACGCGGAGCAGCGGGTTCTGGAAATCGCCCGCATGCTGGGCGGCGTCGAGCTCACCCAGACCACGCGCGAGCACGCGGCGGAAATGTTGGCCTCCAACGCGGCCGCCCTCTAGCCAAGCGCGGCGATTCCCGATAGAATTGCCGCCTCATACTGAATACGGAAGCGTGGCAGAGCGGTTTAATGCAACGGTCTTGAAAACCGTCGTGGGTGCGAGCCCACCGTGAGTTCGAATCTCACCGCTTCCGCCAGAATCAATTAAAACCCATTGCTTTCAATGGGTTTTAATTTTGGCCATGTAGCTGTCTTACATTTCAAGACGGCCTCGCCTCCCCCTACTCAGCCATGCGACTCTGACAATGGAGCGCACCAGCCAAGCAGTTCATCAATCGCCCTTACCCCCATCGCGCGATATCAAACCGCAGGAACACAATGCGAATCACCATGCTCCTTCCCTTGGCGCTTGTCAGCGCAAACCTAGCCGCCAATCCATTCTCACTCCCCAACTCAGCTCTGAGTGCGGCGCATCGCGCAGTGGATGACACGGTCCGCATGCAGATGCGGCCAATGCCGACAAGACCATTTACTGAACAGTTCAAGAGCGAGCGGCAAGGCGAAGAAGCCAAGAGCGAGCAACAAGCCCAGGCCTCGCCTGCGGCCAGCGAACCTGCCGAAGAGACAGGCGACCAGCTGGCCAAGTAAGCCTGCTTATCAAATCGATCATCCGCGCTCTCTTACGCAGTGCGCGCTGAAGCCGTAGCAGTGCCGGATGCTTGACCCCGATATCGCACCAATGCCTCCTCAACCAATCCCAGCCGCTTCCACTTCCATCGAACTACATCAGGTGAATTCCCGCCGATACGCGCAGGGCGTTATCGCGAAACGCTGCTTGAAGACTCGATGAAAATAATTGACGTCGACGTAGCCGCAGCGGGCGGCGACGGCGCTGAGCGGCAACTGGCCCTGCCGCAGCAGGGCTTTGGCCAGGTCCAGCCGGGCGTGAGCCAAAAATTCGCAGAAACCGTGTCCCAGATGCTGGCGAAACAGCCGGGATAGGTGGGTAGTGGAGATGCCGAAACGCAGCGACACGTCCTCGCGCGTCAGCGGCGCGTACAGATGCTCGCTGATATACAGGCAGATGGCGCGAAACTGGTTGCCGCCCTGCTGCCACTGGCTGTCGCGCGCCTCATCGTATAGCGCTTGCAGCAAGGCCAGCAGCGCCTGGCCTTGAAACCGAAGCGCCTCAGGGGCTGCGCCGTCCCGGCACAGGCCGGCCATCACATCCAGCATGCCGTTCAGGCTGCCGCGCTGAGCCAGCACCATGCTTTCCTTGTGAGTGCTTATCACGCCCTGCGGGCCGGATCGAACCAGGCTGAAACCTATCCGCGCATAGTCGAACAGGATGTGCAGCACCTCGCCGTTGGCGCACCAGTTAGGCAAGGTCCAGTGCTCCGCCGGGATGAAAAGCGCCTCCTGCGCCGACAGGCAAGCGTTCTCGCAGCCTTCATGGCTGTAGTGATAGCGGTTGGACAGCACCAGATCCAGGCGCGGAAAATGCACTTGGTAAGCGCCTGCCGGCATATGTTTTCCAGCCGGCGCATGGCTCAAGCGCGCCAACGTGGACGGCCAGCTCAGGCGAAAGGACGGATGCGGCGCCATGTCTTATCCGGTATCAATCTGAACTATCCGCCACCTTATCACCCGCCGGCCAGCGGGCAAAACGCCCGATAAGCCAATGCCAGCCGCCCGGCGCGCGCTTCGCACGCCAGCCCGGGCTGCAGCAAAGCGCTCTGCCCCTGTTCCAGCGCCAACTCGCCAGCGGCATGCCGCAGGCTCAGGCTGCCGTCCACCACCAGCAACACTTCCGGCCCCGCGCTGCGCCACGCAGCGCCCTCGCCCTCGCCCAACAGCAACTGGTCCAGCGCGAAATAATCCCCGCCGCAACGCGGATACGCTCTCAGCCCGCAGCCATCCGGCGCGGCCATCACCACAGGGCTGACCGGCACGTCGTCCATCACCGCCAACAGCGCTTCCACATCCACCGGTTTGTCGGTGAGGCCGGCGCGCAGCACATTGTCGGAATTGGCCATCAGCTCGATATTGCGGCCATGCAGATAGGCGTGCGGCAAGCGCGCCGGCTGAAAGATGGCCTCGCCCGGCCTCAACCCCACCAGATTGAGCAGGTAGCAGCCGAATACGCCCCGGTCCTCGGTCCGAATGCCAACCAGCCGCCGCGCCCAATGATCCGGATCATCCGGCCCAGCATCGCCGTCCGCCGCCAGCCTGCGCCACAGCGGGCGCAACAAGGCGGCGATCTCCTCTTGCGGCAATCTAAGCAGATGACGATGCAGCCCCGCGCCACCCTCCCGCGCCAACCGCTCACGCAATGGTTGCCACTCCGGCTGGCGCGCCAACAGCCCGTCGATCTGCGCATCCGGCCGCAATCCATGCAACAGCCAGAACGGAGACAGCGCCACCATCATCTCCGGTTTGGGGTAGGGGTCGCGATAATTGCGGCGCGGATCGCCCAAGGCCAGTCCGGCAGCATTGTCGCGGGCGAAGCCCTCCCTCGCCTGCGCCTCGTCCGGATGCGCCTGGATCGACAAGGGCGCATCCACATCAAGCACCTTCATCAAGAAAGGCAATCGGGGGCCATGGCGGCGGATCACCGCCTCGCCCAAAAAGGCTAGCGGCTGATGGGCAATGGCATAGTGCAGCGGCTGCGGGCCTTGCGGTGTCGCGATCACCGATGGCGCTTCTTCGTGCGCGCCCAGCCACCACTCGGCGAAATGCTGTTGTCCGGCATTGTCCAGGCCTAGCATGCCTGGAATGAATCGACGCCCGCCCCAGGCATAGTGCTGGGCCAGCCCGTGCATGGGAAACGCGCTCATGCCGCGCCCTCCAGCCTGTCCCGCAGCAGCGCCAGCAAGCGTTCGGGATCGCGCTCTGCGCGCAGCGCCTGGCGGAAATCCTCGTGCATCACCAGCCGTGCCAGCCGAGAAAAGAATTTCAAATGCGCGGCGCCGGCGTCGGCCGCGTTGAAAGCCAGCAGCAACACCATATCCACCGGCTGCCCGTCGCTGGCGCCCCAGTCCACCGGTTGCGCCAATCGGGCCAGGCACAGCGTGGGATGCAGCACATGTCCCGACTTGGCATGAGGAATGGCGAAGCCATGCCCCAGGCCGGTGGAGTAAGCCTGCTCGCGCAGCCACAGGTCTTCCTCCATGCCGTAGCGGTCATCGCAACGCTCCAGCAGCCACAGCCTGTCCACCAGACCCTTGATCGCCGCCGCCTTGCTGGCCCAAACGGCATCGGGCATCAAGCAATCGGCGGTCAGCATCGGCAACGCCGGCCGGGCCTCTGCGGCCACCAGCGCCCTCACTTCGGCTCCATCCGCGCACTCCAGCGCCCGCCCCAGCAGTTCGCGGCAGCGGCCGGCGTCCAGTTCGCGCAGACGCCGCCGGCATTCCTGCAGCGAAGGCGCGCTCATGCTCAATTCATCCAGCCCCATGCCCAGGAACAACGGCAAGGCGTGCGGCGCGGCGGCGGCCTCGCCGCACAGCCCTATCCAGCGCCCATGGCGATGGACGGTGACCGCGGCCTGGCTCAGCGCCGCCAGAAAGGCCGGGTGCAGGCTGTCGTACAGATTGCCCACCCGTTCGTTGTCCCGATCGGCGGCGAACAGATACTGCGTCAGGTCGTTGCTGCCCACGCTGAAGAAGTCCACCTCGCGGCAGAAGGCGTCCAGCTGGAACAGCACCGACGGCACCTCCAGCATGATGCCGAGCGGAACCGGCTCCGCCACCCCCAGCGCGGCGCGCTCCTCCTCCAGCAAGCTTCTGGCCCAGCGCGCTTCGCCCAGCGTCGCGACCATAGGGATCATGACCTTGACCGGCCCCAGCGCGCTGGCGCGCAAGATCGCCCGGAGCTGGGCGCGGAACACCGCCTCCTGGTCCGGGTACATGCGAATGGCCCGGTAGCCGAGAAAGGGGTTGCTCTCCTGCGGCGCGGGAAGGCAACGCGCGGGCTTGTCGCCGCCGATGTCGAAGGTGCGGATGATCACCGGCCGGCCGGCCGCCAGCCTCACCACCTCGGCGTAGCATTGGAATTGTTCATCCTCGCCCGGCGGCTCGTCGGCATCCATGAACAGCATTTCCGTGCGAAACAGCCCCACCCCGTCCGCGCCCTGGGCGAAGCCCAGTTGCGCCTCGGCGGCGGAGGCGATGTTCACCGCCAGCTCCAGCCGCTGGCCGTCGGCGCTGGCGGCGATGCCGCCGCTGGCCTTGGCCAATCGTTGCCGCTGCGCAGCCAGCAGCGCCTCTTCTTCTCGATAGTAATCGAGCACGACCGTATCTGGACTCTGGAACAGAGCCCCCAAGCCCGCATCCAGGACTGCGGTCCGGCCGATGCCGTCGGCGATGGCCACCCGCTGCACGCCGGTCAAAACCGGCAGTGAAAACCCCCGCGCCAGAATGATGGTGTGCGAGGTCAGCCCGCCGCGCGCCAGCAGCAGGCCTTTGACCTTATCCCGATCCAGCGCCAGCAGTTCGCTGGGCGCCAGATCCTCCGCCCATAGCAGCGCGGCTTCCGGCAATACCTCCCCCCCCCGCTCGATTTCCGGCGCGAGCGCCTCCAGCAACCGGCGTCCGACATCGCGAATATCCATCTCCCGCTCGCGCAGGTATTCGCTGGCCGACTTGGACAACTGCGCGCGGTAATGGACGACAACCGCCGCCACCGCCCGCGCGGGACCCGCGCCATCAGCCACGGCGGCATCCAGCCGGGCGCGGAAATCCGGATCGCTCAGAATGGCCAGGTGGGCGCGCGACACCCCCGCCGCCTCGCTGCCCTGGCGCTCCGACTGCTGTCGCAGTTGCTCAGCCAGCGCGCGGCGCGCCCCCGCCAGCGCGACAAGATCGGCATCGCGGTCCGTGGACAAGGGCAGCTCGGCCGGCTCCGGCATGCGGAAGCCGCGATGAACGCACAGCTCGCCAATCGCCACGCCTTGTCCCGCCGGCTGGCCGAAATATGGCGACGGCGAGAGTTCGGCCAGGCTTCGCGGCAACGCCCGGCTGGCCACGGGAGCCGCCGCAGCCGGCTCGTCGCAGCACGGCAGCGTCTGCCTCAAGAAGCGGCCCAATTCGTCCGCGACCCGCGCAGCGCCCTCGCCGTCAATTTCGATATCGACGACGTCGTTGAACAGGATGTCCCCGCCGATCAGGCTGAGCACGCTCTTGGCGTCGGCCCATTGGCCATTGCGCTGGTTGCGCCAGCGGATGGCGGCGCCGAAACCGGCGCAGAACTCCGCGATCCGGCTGGCGGGGCGGGCATGGATGCCATTGGGCAACGGACAGATCAAAGTAAGGCTATGTGACATACGACTGCTTTCCTGATGCGCCGGACCCGGCGGCCCGGCCGGGTTCACAGAAGCGCGAAAACCGCAGCGGCGTCTTTCAACACCTTCTGAATCGGCACCCGGACAACGCGCTTGTCCTCGAAGCGCTCCTCGCCCTCGATGGCGATGTCCACCGCCAGCAACACCACGTCGGCAGCCAGGATGTCCCGGTTGGACAGCTCGTTCTCTATGCCTATCGCGCCCTGGGTTTCCACCTTGACGTCGTGGCCCAGCTGGCGACCTATGCTCTCCAGTTTTTCCGCGGCCATATAGGTGTGGGCGATACCGGTCGGGCAAGCGGTAATGGCGACAACTTTCATGATCGATTTCCTCTGGCTGTGATGCGGCGGCTCAGGCGGTCGGCGCGGATGCGCCGCTCCTGGCCTTGAGCAGATTGATGACGATGGCGACCAGCAGCACGCCGCAGGCGATGGCCAGGCCGAACATCAGCCGGTTGTCCACCACCGGCAGCACGATGGGGCCGCCGTGCGGCGCGTGGTCGCCCACGCCGCCCAGCATCGCGATCATGCCGCCCAGCGCCGAGCCGGCGACAATGGTGGGGATCACCCGCAGCGGGTCGGCGGCGGCAAACGGAATGGCGCCCTCGGTAATGCCTATCATGCCCATGCCCAGCGCGGCGGAGCCGGCCTCCCGCTCCTGCTCGCTCCACAGCGACTTGCGCAGCTTGGTGGCCAGGCCCAGGCCCAACGGCGGAATGCTGACTGCGGCGGCCACCGCCCCCATCACCTGGTACTGGCCCTCCGCGATCATGCTGGCGCCGAAAAAGAAAGCCACCTTGTTGACCGGGCCGCCCATGTCGAAGGCAACCATCGCGCCCAGCAAGGCGCCCAAGGCCATCGCGTTGGCGCCGCCCATGGATTTGAGCCAGGCGCCCATCGTCACCATCAGGTCGGCGATCGGCACCCCCAGCACCTCGAACATCAAGGTTCCGATCGCAAACGACGACAGGATGGGAATGATCAGGATGGGCATCAGCGGTTTCAACGCCTTGGCCACTGGCATCTTCTTCAGCAGTTCCACCACCCAGCCGGCCAGCAGACCGGCGATCAGCGCGCCGAGGAAGCCTGCGTTGACGGTATGGGCGATCTGGCCGCCCACCATGCCGGCCACCAGCGCGGGCTTGCCTGAGCGGGCATAGGCGATATAGCCGGCCAGCACCGGCAGCAGCAGCGCAAAAGCGCTGCCGCCTATGTCCAGGATCAGCTTGAGCAAGGGCGCGTGGCTGAAATCCGGCCCCTTGCCGGTCATCGGCGCCAGTGAAATGGCCAGCGCGATCAGGATGCCGCCGCTGGCGATGAAGGGGATCACATGCGATACCCCGGTGAGCAAATACTGCTTCCATTGTTCCAGACGGGCCTGCATGTCCTCTCCTCCTCTTGATGTCTGGGGAAAGGCTACAGCAGGCGCGCCTGGCCCATATAGTGGCGTGATCAGCCGCGACTGGATTTTTGTGACATCGCAGACATCAATGGCCGCCTGTCCGCAGACTGCGTTCACGCAGGCATGCAAGCCGGCCTCGGAATCGGGATTCAGGGTTCTAAACTGAATAAGCTCCACACCCAAAGAGAGCCCGCGCCATGCGCAACCTGTTCACATCCGGCCGGCCGTTCCGGCTGGTGCCCTACTTCTTCTTGTTGTCGCTGCTGCTGATGGCGGGAGCGACCGTCCTGATGGCTGGCAACTTGCGGCACTATTCCGGCGAGCAGCTACTGAAGCTGGAGAAAAGCCGCGCGGCATCGCTGGTGCAGATTTTCGAAAACTCGCTGTGGGCCGACTTCCGTCCGCTGCTCCCGCTGGCGCGCGACCGAGCCAGGCTCAAGCAAGTGGCCGGCCAGCCCCGCCTGCGCGAGGCGGTGATACGGCTGATGCGCGGCACCGACGTGATACGGGTCAAGATGTACGCGCTCAATGGCATCACGCTGTTCTCCACCGACCCAGGGCAGATCGGGGAGGACGAAAGCGACGACGATGGCTTCCGGTCCGCCGCCGTCGGCACGCCGGCAAGCGAGCTGGCCCACAATCACAGCATCGATGCCTTTGAACGCACGCTGACCGACCGCGACATCATCTCCACCTACGTGCCGATGCACGATCCGGCCGGCAAGATAGAAGGCGTGCTGGAGATCTACCTGGATGCCACGTCCTTCGTCGTCGACAGCGACCGCCAGCTGCGCTGGGTGACGCTGGCCATCTGCGCATTGATGGCGGTGCTATTCCTCGCCCAGATGCTGGTGGTGCGCCTGGCCGGCCGCATCATAGACCGCCAGGCGGCGGCCTTATCCGAAACCAACCGGGAGCTGGACAACCGCGTGGCGGCCCGCACCTGGGAGCTCGCCAACGCCAACGCCAATCTTGAGGGCGAAATCCAGGAGCGCCGCCGTGCCGAGGAAAGACTCGACCATCTGGCCCACCACGACCCCCTGACCGGCCTGCCGAACCGACTGCTGTTCCAGAAACGGCTGAGCCGCGCGCTGAGCGTTCCCGACCTTCCCGCATACAAGCTGGCCATGCTGTTCATCGATCTGGACCGTTTCAAGGACGTGAACGACACACTGGGGCACTACATCGGCGACCAGTTGCTGAACGCGGTGGCCGCCCGTCTGGCCAGCAGCATGCGCGCCGAAGACATGCTGGCCCGCCTGGGCGGGGATGAATTCATCTGCGTGCTGGAAAACATCGCGAACCGCGACGTGGCCGCCGACGTGGCGGGCAAGCTGCTGGCGCTGTTCCAGCAGCCGTTTTGCATCAACGGCAACGATCTTTATCTGTCGGCGAGCATAGGCATCAGCTTCGCCAGCCACGACGGCGCCGATGTGGACACCCTGCTGCGCCATGCAGACATCGCGATGTACGCGGCAAAGAGCGCCGGCCGCAACCGCTGCCAGCATTACACCCCGCAAATGTCGGCCGAAGCCGAGCAGCGGGTGGTGTTAGAGCGGCAGCTGCGCCAGGCGCTGGAAAACGACGAGATCACGGCCCACTACCAGCCCCAGGTGGACGCAGCCACGGGAAAACTGGTCGGCGCCGAAGCGCTGGCGCGCTGGCGGCATCCCACCCTGGGCATGGTGCCGCCGTCGCGCTTCATTCCCATCGCCGAAGAATGCGGCCTCATCGTGCCTCTGGGCGATCAGATCCTGGAGAAATCGCTGCGCCAGTTGGAGAGTTGGCGCCGGGACGGCTTCGAACTGCCATCGATTTCGGTCAACTTGTCGACCCGGCAGCTGGAGCGGCAAGACTTTCCGCAGCATGTCGCCAGGCTGCTGCAGCGTTATCAGTTGCAGCCCAGCGATCTGGAGCTGGAAATCACCGAAAGCGTCATCATGGAGGCGGACAACGCCGTCAACATCCTGGCCGAGCTGCGCGCGCTGGGCATCCGTCTGTCGATCGACGATTTCGGCACCGGCTACTCTTCCCTCTCCTATCTGCGGCAGCTGCCGGTGCAAGTGCTGAAAATAGACCGCAGCTTCATACTCGGCATCGGCAAGGGGGGAGAAGCCATCGTACACGCCATCCTGGCGCTGTCCTCCAATCTGGGCCTGGAAACCGTGGCGGAAGGCGTGGAAGAGCCGTATCAACTCGAGTTCCTGCGCGCCGCCGGCTGCCATGTGATCCAGGGTTTCCTCTATTCCCGGCCCTTGCAGGAAGAGGCATTCGCCTCGGACTGGCGCGAGCGGCTGCATACACCGGCCCACCCGTAGCCGCAGCCCCCAAAAAACAGCCCCGAATCGGGGCTGTTTTTCATCCGGCGCGGAAACCGATCAAAGTCCGTCCTGCAAGCGCCGCGCCAGCTCGGCGCGCGTCATCTGCGGGAAGTGGCGCTGCAGCAGCTGGTCCAGCTCCTGCTCGAACAGCTGCCACGGCGACAGCGCGACAGGAGACGATTCCTCGCTGCGGGCGACGATCATGCCGGCGGCCACCGTGCCGTTGCTCAGCCTGTCGATCAGGATCAGGCTGCCGCTGCCGCGGCAATCGCGGTACGGATCGAACGCCGCCGGGCTATTGAGGGCAATCCGGCACAGGCCGATCTCGTTCAACGCCAGCGCGCCGGCCGGGCTGTCCTGCAGCGTGTTGACGTCAGTGCGATGCAGGATGGCTTCGATGCGGCCGGTCACGTACTTGCCGGCCAACTTGAAACCATACTCCTTGCCCGGCCGCAGCGGCTCTTCCCCCATCGCCACCAGATGGGCGTCGAAGCTGCGCGACACCTGCGGCCGCGCCTCGTCGGCGCGCACCAGCATGTCGCCGCGGGAAATGTCGATCTCGTCTTCCAGCGTCAGCGTCACAGCCTGGCCGGCGCAGGCGCGGGACAGACGGCCGTCGAAGGTGACGATGTCCTTGACCCGGCTTTCCTTGCCTGAAGGCAGCGCAACCACCGCGTCGCCCGGATGCACGGCGCCGCTGGCGATGGTGCCGCAGAAGCCGCGAAAATCCAGGTTGGGCCGGTTCACGTATTGCACCGGCAGACGGAAGGCGGACAGCGGCGCGTCGTGGCCGATCTGTATCGTTTCCAGCAGGTGCATCAGCGTCGCGCCCTTGTACCACGGCGCGGCCTCGGTGCGGCTGACCACATTGTCACCGCGCAGCGCGGAGATCGGCACGAAATGGATGTCCGGGATGTCCAGATGCTCGGCGAAGGTCAGGTATTCGTCGCGGATGCGGTTGTACACGTCCTCGCTGTAATCCACCAGATCCATCTTGTTGACCGCGACGATCACGTGGCGGATGCCCAGCAGGCTGACGATATAGCTGTGGCGGCGGGTCTGCGTCTGCACGCCGCGCCGCGCGTCGATCAGGATGATGGCTAGGTTGCTGGTGGACGCGCCGGTGGCCATGTTGCGGGTGTACTGCTCGTGGCCCGGACAGTCGGCGATGATGAACTTGCGCTTCTCCGTGCTGAAGTAGCGGTAGGCGACATCGATGGTGATGCCCTGCTCGCGCTCGGCCTGCAGGCCATCCACCAGCAGCGCCAGGTCGATCTCCTGGTCGGTGGTGTTGTACTTTTTCGAGTCGCTCTCGATCGCCGCCAGCTGGTCTTCGAAGATCAGCTTGGAATCGTGCAGCAGCCGGCCGATCAGCGTGGATTTGCCGTCGTCCACGCTGCCACAGGTGATGAAGCGCAGCATGTCCTTGTTCTCATGCTGGCTCAGGTATTCCAGGATATCCCCGGCGATCAGTTCGGATTGGTGAGACATCAGAAATACCCTTCCATTTTCTTCTTTTCCATCGAGCCGGCGCTGTCATGGTCGATCAGTCGGCCTTGCCGCTCAGAGGTTTTGGTCAGCAGCATTTCCTGAATGATTTCCGGCAACGTGGCGGCCTCGGACTCCACCGCGCCGGTCAGCGGGTAGCAGCCCAGCGTGCGGAAACGCACCTTGCGCGTCTGGATGCTGGCCTTTTCGGCCGGCGTCAGATATTCGAGGATGCGGTCGTCGTCGATCATGATCAGCATGCCGTCGCGTTCCACCACCGGACGCTCGGCGGCGAAATACAGCGGCACGATCTCGATGCCTTCCAGATAGATGTATTGCCAGATGTCCAGCTCGGTCCAGTTGGACAAAGGGAACACGCGGATGCTCTCGCCCTTGTCTATCTTGCCGTTGTAAATGTTCCACAGCTCCGGACGCTGGCTTTTCGGATCCCAGCGATGGTTCTTGTCGCGGAACGAGTACACGCGCTCCTTGGCGCGGCTTTTTTCCTCGTCGCGGCGCGCGCCGCCGAAGGCCGCGTCGAATTTGTGCTTGTTCAGCGCCTGCTTCAGGCCCTCGGTCTTCATCACATCGGTATGCTTGGCGCTGCCGGCGGTGAAGGGGTTGATACCGGCGTCCACTCCATCCTGGTTTACGTGGACAATCAGGTCCCAGCCGTTTTCCTTGGCCTGTTTGTCCCGCAGCGCGATCATTTCGCGGAATTTCCAGGTAGTGTCGACATGCATCAACGGGAACGGCGGCTTGCCGGGATAGAACGCCTTTTTCGCCAGGTGCAGCATCACCGCGGAGTCTTTGCCGATGGAATACAACATCACCGGGTTCTCGAATTCCGCCGCCACCTCGCGGATGATGTGGATGGACTCCGCCTCCAGTTGCTGGAGGTGGGTCAGCCTTGCTTGATCGATATCCATGCTTGCAGCCTGTTCTATGGTTGCAGCCAATCTACCGGAAATATTCGCAGGCATTCAAAACCGATTGGATATATCAATATAAGCTTAGCAAATCTTAAAAACTTCAAAGCTGGAATATGGATTTGGCACAAGCCCGTTATCAAACAACAGTGTAAGATCAATGCAGACAGTCGATTAAAGTTTCCCCAGACGATGTCGATAAGAGCAGCAAGTGGTGGCTACCACACCTTGCCATACCCAAAAGACCGCGGCGCAAGACCGCAACCGTGATGACAGCTTGGCAACCCGCCCTAAATAGCAACATGCCCGCCTGACGGCAGATCAGGCGGCCCGGGAGACGACGTCATGTCATCCATCAGCGCCAGCGCAGGTCCCTTGGACGTGCAATCCATTGTCAGCCAGCTGATCCAGGCCGACTCGCAGCCGCTTACCCAAAGCCAGCAGCGCGTCAGCAACTTCCAGTCCGAACTCAGTACGATAGGCCAGGTCAGCTCGGCGCTGTCCAGCTTGCAGAGCGCGGCCTCGACGCTATCGTCCGGCACCTTTCTGCAGCAATTCTCCGCCGCCTCGTCCGACACCACCGTAGCCGCCGTCACCACCACATCAGGCGGCGCGGCAGGCACTTACGCGCTGAACGTGACGCAGATGGCGCGGTCGCGCCAGTTGGTATTCGACCAGACCTCCGGCGGCGCCTCCATCACAGACCAGAACGCCACCCTGGCCGGCGCGCCGTCCTCTCTGACTTTCAATGTCGGCGGCACCAGCAGCACGGTCCAACTGGGCAGCAACGCCTCCTTGTCGTCGATCGCCAGCAGCATCAATGGCGCCGGCATCGGCATCAATGCCTCCATCGTGCAATACAACAACAACTATTCGCTGGTGCTCAGCTCGGCCCAGGGCGGCACCAGCAACAGCTTTTCGATCACGTCCGGCGGCACCGACAGCAACAACACTTCGGGCAATACGCTTGCCGGCCTGCAGCAAAGCGGCACCGCGGCCAGCGAGTCGACCAATGCCCAGAACGCGCTGATGACGGTGAACGGCGTCAATGTTTCGTCCAGCAGCAACACCGTGACCAACGTGGTCAACGGCGCCAGCATCACGCTGGAAAAGCTGGGCCAGACCACCATCAACATGAGCCAGAACACATCGGGCATCGCGTCGACGCTGCAAAGCTTCATTTCCGCCTACAACCAGGTAGTCAGCACCACCAACTCGGCCACCACCAGCTCCACCACCGTGGGCAGCAAACCGGCCAATACCGACATCAGCTCCGACCTCACCGGCCTGCACGAGCGGCTGGCGGGCTTGCTCGGCACGCCGGTGGCGGGCGTGGACCCGGTCAACTCCTACGCCTATCTGGCGCAGGTGGGCATTACCCAGGGCGCCGATGGCACGCTGTCGCTGAACACCACCGCTTTCAACGCCGCGCTGGCAGCCAATCCGTCCGCGGTAAGCAATCTGTTCGGCAACCCCCAGAACACCGGCATCGGCAACGTGTTCAACAGCACTATCAACTCCTTGCTTGGACCAGGCGGCATGATCACCAGCAACCAGAACAATCTCAACAGCAAGGTGACTTCGGAACAGCAGTTGCAGCAGCAGCTGCAAAGCCAGCTGAGCACCGAGCAGACCAACTTGCTGACCGAGTACTCCAGCCTCAACAGCGAGCTGGCCGCAATGGAACAGTCCTCCTCCAGTATGGCCAACCTGATCGGCTGATCCTGGCCGGCCATGCTGGACCTTGCAGGCGGCATCCCTTCTGGAGGCCGCCTTTTCTTTTGGCGTATACTCGTGCGAACCGGACCGCCTTGGGCGGCATCCGGAACTTGAACCCCGCCAATCCGTCCGATTTCCATGACTCCCGATATCAATCCATCCCGCCGCCAGCTGCTGCAGATGCTCGCCCTCGGCGCCGGCGCCGGCATATTGCAAGGATGCAGCTCCATGTCCTCCCCAGCGCAGCCCTCCCAGGCCAGCCTCCGCCTCTATCTGACCGCCTGCTCCGGCATCGTGCCGGAGAAGCAACGCCAGCTGGCGTTGCCGCGTCTGGCCCACGCCGGCTTCTCCCTGGAAAACGCCGCCGCGCTGAACCGCGTTTACCAGCGCTTCTCCGGCACCGATACCGAACGGCTGTCCGATCTGCAAACGCTGTTGGACCAGCCGCAATGGCCGCAGCTGATCATGGCCGGACGCGGCGGATACGGCGCGATGCGCCTGCTGCCCAGGCTGGACCTAGCGCGGCTGGGCGCGCGGCTCAAGGAGTCCCGCTCGCTGCTGATAGGCTACAGCGACTTCTGCGCGATCCAGCTGGCGCTGCTGGCCAAGAGCGGCGCCGGCAGCTTCGCCGGCCCGATGCTGGGCGATTTCGGCAGCGCCGCGCCCAACGCCTACGCGATCAACGAATTCATCGCCGGCATCTCCACGCCGCAGCGCAGCCTGCGCATCGCGGGCTCGCAGCCGCAAGCCCGCGGCGAGGGCATTTTCTGGGGCGGCAATCTCAGCGTGCTCTCCAGCCTGGCCGGCACCCCCTACCTGCCCGACATCAAGGGCGGCCTGCTATTCCTGGAGGACGTGGGCGAGCAGCCGTACCGTGTCGAGCGGATGCTGCAGCAGCTGCATCTGGCCGGCGTGCTTGGCAAGCAGAAAGCCATCTTCCTTGGCGATTTCTCGATGCAGCGGCATGTCGACGTCTACGATCCGCACTACAACTTCGACGCCGTGGTGGCCGAGCTGCGGCGCATCAGCGGCGTGCCGGTGTTCACCGGGCTGCCCTTCGGCCACATCGCCGCCAAAACCACCATGCCGCTGGGCTTCCCGGCTCGTTTCCAGGCCGAAGGCGACGGCGTGACGCTGCAGTTCCTCGACTACCCCACGGTGGACGCCTCCGCCATCCAGATTCCGGCATTGCTGGCCGAGCGCCCCATCTGAAAATGCCATCCGCTTGACCGGACAGCCAGGCTGGTGCAATTTGGCTGTCCGCGTCCCGCCCATCGCATGAATGATCAGGAAATCGCATGATCCGCAGCCAGAATCTCCTGGCCGGCCCTTTGCTGGCCGGCCTGCTTGTCCCGCTCACCGCCCTGGCCGAAGGCTATCAGACCCCGCCGCCCGAGTTGGCCGCGCTGGTCGACACCCCGCGCACGCCGCTGCAGTCGCTGAATCCCCGCAACGATACCGTACTGCAGACGCACCGCCCCGGCCTGCCCGGCATCGCCGACGTCGCCCAGCCTGAGCTGAAGCTGGCTGGGCTGAGGCTGAATCCCAAGATGCGCGCGGCCAGCCGCTTCGACTTCGGCAACGCCTTGTCGCTGCTCGATGTGAAAAGCGGCAAAAGCCGCGCCGTCACCGGCTTGCCGGCCAAGCCGCGGATCGCTGACAACGCCTGGTCGCCGGATGGCAAGCAGGTGGCGCTGAGCCTGTGGGGAGAACGCGGCGTGGAGCTATGGCTGCTGGACGCGGCCAGCGCCCGCGCGCGCCGGCTGGGCGATTTCCATCTGAACGCCGCCAGCGGCCGCGGCTTCGCCTGGATGGGCCAACAGCTGCTGGTCAAACGGCTCCCCGCCGGACAAGGCCCGGCGCCGGAGAAGCCTGCCGCGCCGGCCGGCCCCAATATCCAGCAGAGCGCCGGCGGCGCGCTGTCGCAAACCCGGACCTATCCCGACCTGCTGAAAACGCCTTACGACGCCGATTTGCTGGACTATGAACTGAGCAGCCAGCTGGCGCTGGTGGACATCAACGGCAAATCGAAGCTGATCGGCAAGCCTGACCGCTACCTGACAGTCCAACCCTCGCCGGACCGCCAGTATCTGCTGGCATCCCGGCTGCAGCGCCCCTATTCCACGCTGGTGCCGATCAACCGTTTTCCCCGGCGCATCGAGGTGATGGATCTGCAAGGCCACAGCGTGAGCTTGGTGGCCCAGCGCCCGCTGCTGGAAAGAATGCCGTCCGGCAACGACGCGGTGGAAACCGGCCCACGCGAAGTGGAATGGCGCGCCGATGCGCCCGCCACTTTGTTCTGGGCAGAGGCGCAAGACGGCGGCGACCCTGCGGTCAACGCCAAAGTGCGGGACGCGCTATACCTGCAGCCCGCGCCGTTCAAGCAGCCGCCGCTGAAGCTGCAAGAGCTGTCCAGCCGTTTCTCCAATGTCCAGTGGGGTCGCGGCGACTTGGCGCTGGTCAGCGAATACTGGTGGAAAACGCGCGCCCTGAAAGTCTGGCGCGTGCGTCCGGCCGAGCCGAGCCATGAGCCGGCCTTGCTGAGCCAGCGCAGCTCCGAGGACCGCTACGCCGATCTGGGCAATCCGGCGATGGTGAGTAACGCCGATGGACAGCCGGTGCTGCAGACTAGCCCGGATGGCGGCAGCCTGTACCTGCTGGGAGACGGCGCAAGCCCCGAGGGCGACCGCCCCTTCATCGACCGTCTGAGTCTCGCCGACAACAAGACCACCCGGCTATGGCGCTCGCAAGCGCCATGGTACGAAACCCCGCTGGCGGTGCTGAACGGCGGCGAACGCGCGCTGCTCAGCCGCGAGCAGGCCGATGCGCCGCCCAATCTGTACCTGAAAGCCCTGGACCAGGACGGCGGGCTGAGGCAACTGACCTTCTTCCCGCATCCGACGCCCCAGCTCAAGAATGTGCAAAAGCGGCAGCTGCGCTACAAGCGCGCAGATGGCATCGACCTGACCGCCACGCTGTATTTGCCGCCTGGCCACGACGCCAAGCGCGACGGATCGCTGCCGATGCTGATGTGGGCCTATCCCACCGAGTTCAAGAGCGCCGACGCAGCCGGCCAGGTGACGGACTCGCCGTATCGCTTCAACCGCGTCGGCTACTGGGGGCCTGAAGCGCTGCTGGCGCGCGGCTACGCGGTGCTGGACAATCCATCCATGCCCATCGTCGGCGCCGGCAAGCAGGAGCCCAACGACAGCTACCTGCCTCAACTGAAGATGGACGCGCAGGCGGCGGTGGACGAAGTCGTGCGGCTGGGCGTGGCCGACCGCGACCGCATCGCCATCGGCGGACACTCGTACGGCGCCTTCATGACCGCCAACCTGCTGGCCCACACCCGGCTGTTCCGCGCCGGCATCGCCCGCTCCGGCGCCTATAATCGCACGCTGACGCCATTCGGCTTCCAGTCGGAAGAGCGCAATTTCTGGCAAGCCAAGGACGTGTACCAAGTCATGTCCCCGTTCAACTACGCGGAACAGATCAAGGACGCCCTATTATTGATTCATGGCGAAGCCGACAACAATCCCGGCACCTTCCCGATCCAGAGCGAGCGGATGTACCAGGCCCTGCAAGGCCTGGGCGCCACGGTGCGGCTGTCGATGCTGCCGGCGGAAAGCCATGGCTACCGCGCCCGAGAATCCATCCTGCACATGCTGTGGGAAGAAGACCGCTGGCTGGATCAATACGTCAAGCACGCCAAACCGCGCGTTCAGGAAACCGGAACGCAGTAAATCAATCGGCGCAGGGCCAATGGGTTTGAACCCGGCAGGCTGGCGCGAAGGCAAAAAAACTGAAGCCCGGCCTTGCCGGGCTTTATGATTTTCTACAAACAAAACCGGCGAACTTTGGCTATCTTTTCATTCGCCACCCTGTTTTGCCGTCTTGGCAAACCTGGAAATCGGCAAAATATCGATCAGCCCGCGTTTTCCCTGCCGTCCATGCATATTTCAGCTTGCGCTTTGATTCTGTGTGTACAAAATTGATTATGGCGAGCATTGAAATGCTTTAATAACGCTTGCCGGTAAAAGCGGAACATCCCATGCACAAGGACAGCGGCCACCGCCTTCACATCGAACAGCCAGGCCGTCCCAGGCTGTATCAATTCGATGACCTGCCCGGTTACGAAGTGGTAGGCGTGATTACTCTCGCCGGCCGAAGCGGCGCCTTGGTCAGGAAATACAGCAACGGCATCTACAGCATGGCCAATTCAGGCATCTTGCGGCCATTGGATCAGCGGCGGGTGAAAATGGCGCTGGGCATCGGCACTAATGCCGGAGCCCCTCCCAAAATGCAAGGCGGCGCGCGCCATAATGTCTATCTCGACGCCGAAAGCATCGATATCGCGATGGAGCTGGGAGGCGGAAACATCAGCAAAGGCATACGGCTGGCGCTGAGAGTCCGCGCCGACGCCGACTGCGACGAATTGCCCAAGCCGGCGGCAGCCTAAAGCCAAATAGCGAAAATCCCGGCGACTCGCAATGGCGCCAGCCGACTCCCCCTCTTTAAGACGCAAAAAACGGGAGCCCGGCCAAGCCAGAGCTCCCGTCCTCGGCCGCGCCGGATCAGCCGTATTGCCGCGCGAAATCCTGCATGAAGTTGACCAGCGACTTCACGCCCTCGATCGGCATCGCGTTGTAGATCGACGCGCGCATGCCGCCCACCGCGCGGTGGCCCTTCAGCTGCGCCAGGCCATTCTTGCGCGCCTCCAGCAGGAAGATCTCGTCCAGCGCCTCGTCCTTCAGCTTGAACACCACGTTCATCTTGGAGCGGAACGGTTGCTCGATGTGGGTGGAGTAGAAACCGCCGCTGCTGTCGATCACGTGGTACAGCAAGCCGGCTTTTTCCTCGTTGCGGGTGGCGATGCCCTTGACCCCGCCCTGCTCCTTCAGCCACTTGAACACCAGGCCGGCGATGTAGATCGGATAGGTGCCCGGCGTGTTGTACATCGAGTCGGCGTCGGCGTGGACCTGGTAGTTGAGCATGGTCGGAATATCGGCTCGCGCCTTGCCCAGCAAGCCCTCGCGGATGATCAGCACGGTCAGGCCGGACGGCCCGATGTTTTTCTGCGCGCCGGCATAGATCATGCCGAAGCGGCTGACGTCGATCTCGCGCGACAGGAAATCGGACGACATGTCGCAGACCAGCGGTACGCCGTGCTGTTCGGCCGGGATGTACGGAAACTGCAGGCCGCCGATGGTCTCGTTGGAGGTGTAGTGCAGGTAGGCGGCGTTCGGGTCGCGCTGCCAGCTCGCCTCTTCCGGGATGTAACAGAAGTTGCGGTCTTCGCTGCTGGCGGCCACATTGACCTTGGCGTAGCGCTTCGCCTCCTTGATGGCCAGCTTGGACCAGTGGCCGGTATTGACGATGTCTATGCTGTCCTTGTCGCCCAACAGGTTCAACGGCGCCATCGCGAACTGCAGCGACGCGCCGCCTTGCAGGAACAACACCTTGTAGCCGGCCGGAATGCCCATCAGCTGGCGCAGATCCTGTTCGGCGTCATGGATAATCTCCATGAACTCCTTGCCGCGATGGCTCATCTCCATCACGCTCATGCCGGAGCCGTGCCAATCCAGCAACTCGCTTTGCGCCTCGGCCAGCACCTGGTGCGGCAATACGGCGGGACCGGCGGAAAAGTTGTACACCTTGGCCATGTCTATCCTCTGTGTCTTTGCGTGTATCGGGTCAGCCTGCTCCGGGCTGCGTCGCTACGAGTGTATAAAAAAACCGGCGTCTCCCGCCAGGGATGCGCCGGTTTGTCTGCGGACAGTACAAACAAACTGTTCAATTGGTCAGCAGGAAATGGGCTCGCGCCACCGCCACCGGCTTGGAGCGGTCGTCCTGCCAGGCTTCGATCAGCACATGGGCCACCCGCTTGCCCTGCTTGGTGATCTCGCACTGGGCGAACAGCGTCTGCGGCCGGCCGGGACGCAGATAGTCCAAGGAAAAGTCCACGATCTTCGGCGCTTCCAGCGACTCGCGATTCCACATCAGATGTATCATCGCCGCGCTTTCCATGAAGCCGCCGATCAGGCCGCCGTGCAGCGCCGGCAACGTGGTGTTGCCGACATTGCGCGGGAGGAACGGCAACTCGAAGCGCAGCTCTCCCTGCTCGTCCTCGGCCATCACCGTGCCCATCAGTTTGACGTAGGGCAGCGCGTCCACGACCTCTGCGTAGGCCTTGCGGTCGCGCAGCCCGGCGAAGCGTTGCATGAATTCGCTCATTGCCCGCCCTCCTGCACCATCGGCGTGCGGCTGGACTCGCGCATGAAAGTGGCCACGCCGTGCGCGATCGGATCAGCCGGATCGTCGTGATAGCACACCGCGCGGGTGAAGGCGATCTGGCTGGCCAGCCGGTAGCACTCGGCGGTGCAGTGGATGGCCTTGCCCGGCGTCGCCGATTTCAGGTAGTCGATGCGCAGATCCAGCGTGGCGATGGTTTCCACCTCCGCCAGCTGCGCGGTGACGGCGATGGCGCTGCAGGTGTCCACCAGCGAGGTGATCACCCCGCCGTGCAGGATGCCGGTAGCCGGATTGCCGACCAGATCCTCGCGCCACGCCAGCTTCAGCGTGGGCTTGCGCCCATCTGTGCCGACGTATTCGAAACCCAGGGTCGCGCAGTGCGGGAAAGAGACGAAGAGCTGGCTCATCATCTCCAATACCCGGGGATTGGCCGGAGTCGGAATCATCACGCCTCGCCCTGCTCCGCCGCGGCGTCGCCGTCAACGTCGCCCTCGCCTTCCGCGCACTCGGCTTCGGATTCAGCCACGATCTCCAGGCCGATCAGCTTCTCGCCCTCGTCCAGGTTGATCAGGCGCACGCCCTGGGCAGAGCGGCCGGTTTCGCGCACTTCCGCCACCTTGGTGCGGATCAGCACGCCGCCGGTGGTGATCAGCATGATGTCGTCGGTTTCCTCCACCAGGCTGGCCGCCACCAGCTTGAAGCCGGTCTTGTCGGTCAGGTCCATCGCGATCACGCCCTGGGTGCCGCGGCTGGTGCGGCGGAAATCGCCGACGCAGGTGCGCTTGCCGTAACCGCCGTCGCTGGCGGTCAGCACCATCTGGTCTTCGGAGTTGGTCACCAGCAGGGAAATCAGCTTCTGGCCTTCGCCCAGCTTCATGCCGCGCACGCCGCGGGAGGTTCGGCCCATCGGACGCACTTGGCTTTCGCTGAAGCGCACCGACTTGCCGGCGTCGGAGAACAGCATCACCTGATCGCCCTCGACAGACTGGGCGTCTTCGATCAGTTCGCCTTCGATGATGATTTCGTCTTCGGACGCCACCTCATCTTCGTCATCGCCCTGGCCCGCCACGCTCTTGCCGCAGGTCAGCGCCACGCCCACCAGATAGTTGCCCTCATCCAGATTGATGGCGATGATGCCGGCCGCGCGCGGCTTGGAGAAGGCGCGCAGCGGCGTCTTCTTCACCGTGCCGTCGGCAGTGGCCATGAATACGTACTGATCGTCGCGGAATTCCTTGACCGGCAGCAGCGCGTTGATCTTCTCGCCCTCTTCCAGCGGCAGCACGTTGACCATGGGCTTGCCGCGGCTCTGGCGGCCGCCCTGCGGCAGGTCGTACACCTTGCGCCAGTAGCAGCGGCCGCGGCTGGAGAAGCACAGCACGTAGTCGTGGGTGTTGGCGACGAACAGCGTCTCGATGAAGTCGTCGTCCTTGGTGGCCGCAGCCTGCTTGCCGCGGCCGCCGCGGCGCTGCGAGCTGTAGTCGTCGATCGGCTGCGCCTTGATGTAGCCGGTATGCGAGATGGTCACCACCATGTCCTGCGGGGTGATCAGGTCTTCGATATTGATGTCGCCGCCGTAAGGCTCGATTTCCGAGCGGCGCGCGTCGCCGAACTGGGCGCGGATGGCGGTCAGCTCTTCGCTGATGATCTGGCTGATGCGCTCCGGGCGGGCCAGGATGTCCAGCAGGTCCTGGATCACGTCCATGATCTCGCGGTATTCGCCGACGATCTTGTCCTGCTCCAGGCCGGTGAGGCGCTGCAGGCGCATGTCCAGAATGGCCTGGGCCTGGGTGTCGGACAGGTGGTAGCCGTCGTCCTTCATGCCGAAGGACGGGTCGATGTTCTCCGGACGCGCCTTGTCGCCCTCGACGCGGGACAGCATGTCCTCCACCAGCGACGAGCGCCAGGCGCGCGCCATCAGAGAGGCCTTGGCTTGCGGCGGCGCTTCGGACGCCTTGATCAGCGCGATGATCTCGTCGACGTTGGACAGCGCGACAGCCAGGCCTTCCAGCACGTGGCCGCGTTCGCGGGCCTTCTTCAGTTCGAAGATGGTGCGGCGGGTGACCACTTCGCGGCGGTGGCGCAGGAACTCTTCCAGAATCTGCTTCAGGTTCAGCAGGCGCGGCTGGCCGTCGACCAGCGCCACCATGTTCATGCCGAAGCTGTCCTGCAGCTGGGTCATCTTGTACAGGTGGTTGAGCACCACTTCCGGCATTTCGCCGCGCTTGAGCTCGATCACCACGCGCATGCCGGACTTGTCGGACTCGTCGCGCAGGTCGGAGATGCCCTCGATCTGCTTGTCGCGCACCAGTTCGCTGATGCGCTCCAGCAGGCGGGCCTTGTTCACCTGGTACGGAATCTCGTCGACGATGATCGCTTCGCGGTCGCCCTTGCCGATGGGTTCGGTGTGGGTGCGCGCGCGCATGATCACGCGGCCGCGGCCGGTGCGGTAGCCTTCCTTGACGCCGGCGGTGCCGTAGATGATGCCGGCGGTCGGGAAGTCCGGCGCCGGGATGATGTCGATCAGCTCATCGATGGTCAGATCGCTGTTGGCCAGCAGGGCCAGGCAGGCGTCCACCACCTCGTTCAGGTTGTGCGGCGGGATGTTGGTGGCCATGCCCACGGCGATGCCGGAGGAGCCGTTGACCAGCAGGTTCGGGACTTTGGCCGGCAGGATCAGCGGCTCATGCTCGGAGCCGTCGTAGTTGGGGCCGAAATCCACGGTTTCTTTTTCGATGTCGGCCAAGAGCTCGTGCGCGATGCGCGCCATGCGGATTTCGGTGTAACGCATGGCGGCGGCGTTGTCGCCGTCCACCGAGCCGAAGTTGCCCTGGCCGTCCACCAGCGGGTAGCGCAGCGAGAAATCCTGCGCCAGGCGCACGATAGTGTCGTACACGGCGGTGTCGCCGTGCGGGTGGTATTTACCGATCACATCGCCAACGATACGGGCCGATTTCTTATAGGCGCGGTTCCAGTCATTGGACAGCTCGTGCATCGCGAACAGCACGCGGCGGTGCACCGGCTTCAGGCCATCGCGCACGTCCGGCAGCGCCCGGCCCACGATCACGCTCATCGCGTAATCCAGGTAAGAACGGCGCATCTCCTCTTCGAGGCTGATGGGAAGCGTTTCCTTGGCGAACAGGTTATCGGTCATAAGTATCTTGATTCGTAAGGATGATCCGGCCAACGCGGCGGCGGCGCGCTTCGCATGTGCGATTTCGCGCCCGCACCGGCGCTAGCCGACGGATGTGACAATCTTTCCATTCTACCACGAAAGGCATGGCCTATGCCTGCGGCGCAAGCGCGGCGGGCCGCATGCGGCGCGGCGTCGGGCATATGCGAGGCATCGGGATGCGCGCCTTCGCGGCGGGCATAAAAAAGGAGGGCCGAAGCCCTCCGCAAGTCTTGTAGCCAGGAGTGTTACAAGAAAAACTCAGTTCCAGTTCTGCGGCAGCTTGTAGCCGGCGAACTTCTGTTTGGTGTAGGACTTGAACGCCGGCGAATTGTAGGCGGCGACCACGTCCTTGGCCCAGGGCTTGCCGGCGTCCGCCGCGCGCACCACGCCCCAGTTCACGTAGGCGTAGCTCTTCTCCTGGAAGACGGCGTCGGTCAGCTTGATGCCGGAACTGGTGGCGTAGTTGCCGTTGATCACGGCGAAGTCCACGTCGCTGCGGGAGCGCGGCAGCTGGGCGGCTTCCAGCGGCACGATCTTCACTTTCTTCACGTTGTCGGCGATGTCGCGCTCGGAAGCGGTCAGCGGATTGATGCCCGGCTTCAGCTTCACCCAGCCCAGATCGCTCAGCATCACCAGCGCGCGGGCGAAGTTGGACGGATCGTTAGGCGCGGCGATGGTCACGCCCGGCTTCGCGTCCTTCAGCGACTTCAGCTTGCCCGGGTAGATGCCCAGCGGCGCGGTCGGCACCTGGAACGCCTCTTTCAGCGACAGCTTGTGCTCTTTGGCGAAGTTGTCGAGGTAGGGCTTGTGCTGGAACACATTCACGTCCAGCGAGCCTTCCTGCAGCGCCAGGTTCGGGCGGACATAGTCGGTGAACTCCACCAGCTTCACGGTGTAGCCCTGCTTTTCCAGTTGGGGCTTGATCGATTGCTTGACCATGTCGCCGAAGTCGCCGACGGTGGTGCCGATGACGATCTGCTTCTTGGCCGGGTCGGCGGCCAGAACCTGGCCGGCCAGGGCCAGGCCCACGATGGATGCGGCAACTGCCTTGATCACGAATCTACGCATTATTCTCTCCTTTAAATTTTGAAATCAGCGCTTGTCGAGTTTTGCCGCCAGGCGGTTGCCCAGCAGCTGGATGATTTGCACCAGCACCACCAGCAGCAGCACCATGGCCACCATCACGTCGGTCTGGAAGCGGTAATAGCCGTAGCGGATGGCGAGGTCGCCGATGCCGCCGCCGCCCACCACGCCCGCCACCGCGGTGTAGCTGAGGAAGCTGATGGTCAGGATGGTGAGGCTGGAGATCAGGCCGGAACGGGCCTCGTTCACCAACACCTTGAAAATGATCTGGGCCGGACTGGCGCCCATCGCCTCGGCGGCTTCCACCACGCCGCGCGGAATCTCGCGCAGCGTCTGCTCCACCAGGCGGGCGAAGTACGGGATGGCGGCGAAGGACAGCGGCACCGACGCGGCCACCGGGCCGATGGTGCTGCCCACCAGCGCGCGGGTCAGCGGAATCAATACCACCATCAAGATGATGAAGGGGAAGGAGCGCACCAGATTCACCAGCCAGCTCAACACGCCGTTGACGGTGCGGTTGGCGAACATCTGGCCAGGCTGGGACAGATAGAGGATCACGCCCAAGGGGCCACCCAGCAGGATGGCGGCGGCCAGGCCCACGCCCAGCATCACGCCGGTTTCCAGAATGGCCTGCCAGATTTCCGGGCCCATGGATTGCAGGTTCTGCAGCGCTTCGTTCAGGGTTGCGGCATCCATTTACGCGGCCTCCAGCAGCGAGCGGGCCAGATCGGAATCCGCCTCCACTTCGCGATTGTTCACATCGACTACCTCCACCACGCGGCCCTGGTCCAGCACGGCGGCGCGGTGGCAGATGCTGCGCACCACATTCATTTCATGGGTGACAATCACCACAGTGACGCCGAAGCGCGCGTTGATGTCCTGCAGGCAGTCCAGAATGGATTGAGTGGTTTTCGGGTCCAGCGCCGAGGTGGGCTCGTCGGCCAGGATCACATGCGGACGCGGGGCCAGGGCGCGGGCGATGCCGACGCGCTGCTTCTGGCCGCCAGACAGCTGGGCCGGATAATGGTTGGCGCGGTCTTCCAGGCCGACCACGGCCAGGCACTCGGCGACGCGCTTTTCAATGTCGGCTTTGCTCCAGCCGGCGATTTCCAGCGGGAAGGCGACATTGCCGGCGACGGTGCGGTTGGCCAGCAGATTGAATTGCTGGAACACCATGCCGATGTTTTGGCGAGCCGCGCGCAGCTCCTTGGGAGACAGGCTGGTCAAATCCTGGCCGTCGACGATCACGGCGCCGGCGTCCGGGCGCTCCAGCAGATTGATCAGGCGCAGCAAGGTGGACTTGCCGGCGCCGGAGAAACCGATCAGGCCGAAGACTTCGCCTGCCTTGATGGTCAATGAGGTTTCCGCGACAGCGTCGAACCAGCCGCCCTCGGGGCGACGGAACCGTTTACGGATATTTTGCAGATGAATCATTCCAAACACTCCCAAAGCATAAAGCCCACCGATTGCTGCGGCGGGCTTTGCTGTGGAAATCTTCGGAATATTCCGGGAGACTTATGTAGACAGGTTTAGGTGTTGCTGGGTCTGTCTACCCACGCTTTAGCTGTTTTACGCCCGCAAGCTGTGTTCAAATCGGCGATAAATTTGATTGAGATTGAACATCTTTTTTCGCTTAGCGTCAACACCCTTTTGAAAAAATATAAGCAATCGTCTCGTTATTGCGAAAAATTCTTTGAAATATAATTGCAAGAAATTTGCATATTCTTCTTGGTTATATTTATCACTACAACGGACGGATCTCCGCGCACAGCGGCAAATGGTCCGACAAACCGGACCACGGCCGGCCGCCCAACACCCTGGCCGACTCCACCTTCAGGCCGCGCACGTAGATGCGGTCCAGCGCCAGCATCGGCATACGCGCCGGAAAGCTTTGCGCATGGCGGCCATGCAGCGTCAAAAACGCCTCCTCCAGGCCCAGCTCCTGCCGCAGCAGCGCGCTGGCCTCGCCGCGCCAGTCATTGAAGTCCCCGGCCAGGATCAGCGGCAGATGGTCCGCTATCCCCTGCCGCACGTAATCGGCCAGCCCGCGATATTGCCTGCGCCGGTCGAAAGCCAGCAGATTGAAATGGCCGCACAGCGCCACCACCGGTTGCGGCCAGCCATCCGGCTGCAGCAAACACTGCAGCACGCCGCGGCTCTCGAAACGATTGACCGAGATATCGCGGTTGCACCACTCGCGGACATGAAAGCGCGTCAGCAAGGCATTGCCATGATGGCCGTGCCGATAACTGGCGTTCAGCCCGTACACCGCGCGATGCGCCAGCCTGCCGGCCAAATAGTGGTGCTGCGGCTGGACAGGCCAGATCTGGTGGCGCAAAGCCCGCTCCAGGTTCTTGCCCTGCACCTCCTGCAGAAACAGCATGTCCGGCGACAGATCCGCCAACGCCTCGGCCATGCCGCCCACCTTCACGTGCCGGTTCAGCGGGGACATGCCCTTGTGGATGTTGTAAGTGCATATCGTTATGCTTTTCATATGATTATCAATAACTTGAAACAATCATCCAAAGTTGAGCCTCAGCAAAGCGGCGCCCATCGATTCATTAAAAATCAAATCCTCGCGCAGCGCTCCCAGCCTAAGCACACGAACCAGCTTCCTATATTTTACGACACGCCCCGACCTCCGATGCGAGCCGCCGCCGCGCGCCCGTCATTCGGAATAGACCACCTCGCCATGCAAGCTCAAACCGCGAGCGCATAAAGTCGCCGCTCATCGAATTCCGCTTGGCAAACAGGCGACGCCTATAGTAATTTGAATTTGTACAATTTCAAATAAAGCGCTATGGACATTCCCAGCATGCTGACCATCCATCGCCAGCCAGCCGCCATCCCCATGGCCGGGCACCCGGTGCGCGCCGGCTTCCCCTCCCCGGCCAGCGATCACATGGATAACGCCATCAACCTGCACGACTACCTGGTGGCCGACCCGCCGGCCACCTTCATGGTGCGGGTGCGGGGCGACTCGATGCGCGACGCCGGCATCCTGGACAACGACATCCTGGTGGTCGACAAAGGCCTGCCTCCCCGGCATGGCGACATCGTGATCGCCGTGATCGACGGCGAGTTCACCGTCAAGCGGCTGCACAGCAAGGAGGGCCGATGCCTGCTGCTCGCCGCCAACCCGGCCTACCCTGCCATTGAGCCCGCGGATGGCCAGGAGTTGCAGATCTGGGGTGTGGTGACCGCCTGCGTGAGGAAGCTGAAATGAGCGTTTTCGCCCTGGTGGACGGCAATAATTTCTACGCCAGCTGCGAGAGAGTGTTCCGGCCCGACCTAACGGACAAGCCCATCGTCGTGTTGAGCAACAACGACGGCTGTGTAGTGGCCGCCAGCGCCGAAGCCAAGGCACTGGGCTTCCAGATGTTCGGCCCTTACTTCGAAATCGCCGGCCTGTGCCGGAAACACGGCGTCACGGTGTTTTCCAGCAATTACGCGCTGTACGGCGACATGAGCCGGCGCATGATGGCGATACTGGCCCAGCACGCCCCCAGCCAGGAAGTCTATTCGATTGACGAGTGCTTCCTGGATCTGGCCGGCGTGTCCGACACCGATGCGCTGGCTCGGCGGATGCGGGAAGACGTATGGCGCCGCATCGGCATTCCGGTCAGCGTCGGCATCGGCCCCAGCAAAACGCTGGCCAAGCTGGCCAACCACGTCTCCAAGCGGGTGGAGGGCTGGGACGACGGCGTATTCGACTGGAGCTGGCTCTCCCCGGCCGAAATCGACGCGCTGATGGCGCGGCTGCCGGTCGGCAAGGTCTGGGGCGTCGGCCGCAAGTTGGCGGCCAAGCTGATCGACGAACATATCGATACCGCCCTGAAGCTGAAGCGCGCCGACCCGCGCTGGCTGCAGCGGAATTTCAGCGTGACGCTGGAACGCACGGCGGCGGAGCTGAACGGCGCCAGCTGCCTTAGCCTGGAAGACGCAGCGCAGCCGCGCCAGCAGATCATCTCCAGCCGCTCCTTCGGCGAAAAAACCGCCGACCTCGCCGTGCTCACCGCCGCCGTCAGCCATCACATCGCCCGCGCCGGCCAAAAGCTGCGCGAACAAGGCAGCGCGGCGCGGCTGGTCGGCGTCAGCGTGCGCACCAGCCCTTTCGGCGACGATCCCTACCACGGCTACACCGTGGTGCCGCTGATCCACCCCAGCGACGACACCATGGCGCTGGCCGGCGCCGCGATCGCGGGCCTGCGCGCCGTCTACCGCCGCGGCTTGCGCTATCAGAAAGCCGGCGTGGTGCTGATGGAGCTGTCCACGCGCGAGCGGCGGCAGGCCGATTTGTTCGCCGCCGCGCCAGATCCGCGCCGGCAGCGGCTGATGCGGACGCTGGATTCGATCAACCAAACCTACGGCCACGGTTGCGTCAAACTGGCATCCGAAGCGCTGACGCCCAATTGGGAAATGCGGCAGGACGTGCGGTCTCCCCGATACACCACCCAACTAAGCGAGCTATTGCTCATCCGCTAGCTCGCATCATCCATGCCAATCAGTATTAAATCAGCCTCTCAATAAAAACAAAATTGAGATGTTTAATTCAATGCGCCAAATCATAACCTTGCGTATAAGTAAAACTTACAAGCGAGAAACCAATTAAGCATTTAAACCTAAGCAGTTCCTCATATGGATAAAGCATGAGCATTAACTATCCTTGCTAAGGGCATATGCTCATTAATTCGAGGAGTCCATCATGGAACAACGCTACGTTATCCGCTCCACCCAAGACAACCGCTACTGCATCGGCGTCGTCGACGACACCAATGGCGGAAAAGTCGTATTGGCCAAGTACGAAAGGGGCGGCACCACCCGCACCCGCTGGACCCTGGATCCGTTCACCGGCCTGATTCGCTTGGCTTCGTCGGAACAACTGGTTCTGGACGCCACGCCCCAAACGCAAGGCACCCAACTGACCGTCACCAATTATCAGTTCGGCAAGAAAAGCCAGACTTGGGATTGGGTGAAAAAGCCGCAAACCATCATCAATAGCGGAAACGGCATGGTGGTGGACAATCAAGGCGCCGTCGTGGAGCTGGGCAATCCCATCATTCTGTATACCGATCACAATGGCAACAACCAGCACTGGGAATTCCAGGTGGTGGAAGTCGCGCTGTTCAAGACAGTCGCCGAAGAGGAAGCCGCAGGCGCGAAATAATATCGCGCGGCCGTTGCCGGCAGGATGTGCCAGCAATATCAAGGGAACGATGATTTCCGTACAGGAAACGCCTCGGCGCTTTGCTGCGCCGCCATAACCGCATTGCCCGCGGAAAACGCCGCCTGCTGCTTGGCTGGCAATACCCAGCCCCAAGCATATTTCGATGGCCGGCGAAGTTATTTCAATCCCTTGCGCAAACGCAGCCATTCCTTATCAGGATGTTTGGCAATCCAGAGCGGCGGCCACCCCCGCCGCTCATTGCCACTTCAAATGGATCCCATTCCAGGCCCGCGCCGTCAACGCTGCTCTTTCCCGTCGCCCCCCGCATGGAACCACCCGCTACCACGCCGCCAACCAGACAACCTAGACCTCCCGAAGCGCCGGCGCGCCGCCGGAGGCCTGCCATTCCGCCTGCTAATCAGATCATCCAACAGCTTGGACAACAGCTCCTCCGCGCAGCGCCGGAAGAAAGCCGATCTCCCGCCACGAACCCGGCATGCCGTCTCGCGCCGGCATCGCCGCGCCCGCAACTTTCACGCCATGGTCGTAGCGGCCACGCAACAGTGCATGTCTACAACATCTTGTGGCCGTCCAATCATGGGCAACAGCTGCTAGCGTATCCAGCGTTTCCTGCAATTTTCTGACAGCCTCATCCGCGCGCCATTTTATCCGCCAAAAATTTTCCCGCCCCGCAAAGCCAATAACGGCGCGGCTTTCCTCCCCGCAGCCAGATTCCCGGCCAAAGTCAAGACTTGAACTACATCCCCCCCACCACTAGAATTTGGGCAGATTTGACGGTGCTGACGGTACATCTTGTGTTTACCCACAGCCCGCACACAGCTTTTCAACAGAATTGTCCACAAGCTGACCTGTCCTCAAGAACGCAGCGCAGCCGGACGTAAACTTCTCTTTATCGAGGGATACATGCAACTGACCACCTTTGAAGGGCAAACCGCCGCGGAACTCGGCCGCGCAGCAGCGCCGCAAGCCGACTTCAGCCTGTACAAAACCATCCGACGCAATGGCGCGGTGGTGCCGTTCGAACCCGTCAAGATCTCCATCGCCATGACCAAGGCCTTTCTGGCGGTGATGGGGAATCAAGGCGCCACCTCCGCCAGCATCCGCGACAAGGTGGCCCAGCTGACCGAACAGGTGGTCAACGCGCTGATGCGCCGCAAGCCGGAAGGCGGCGCCATCCACATCGAAGACATCCAGGACCAGGTTGAACTGTCGCTGATGCGCTTTGGCGAGCACGACGTGGCCCGCGCCTACGTGCTGTACCGCGAACAACGCTCGCAAGAGCGCGCCGCCCGCGGCGAAGCGCTGACCAGCGTGCAGATCAACGTGCTGCGCAAGGACGGCCGCAAGCTGCCGCTGGACGTGGCCCGCCTGCGCGCCAACATCGAAGCCGCCAGCAAGAACCTGGCCGGCATCGACGTGGACGCCATCCTGGCCGAAACCCTGAAGAACATCTACGACGGCGTGCCGGAAGAAGAAGTGGGCAAGTCCGCCATCCTGGCCGCCCGCTCGATGATCGAACTGGACCCGGCCTACGATTACGTGACCGCGCGCCTGCTGATGGGCAACATCCGCCTGGAAATCCTGGGCGAAGCCGTGAGCCAGGACGAAATGGGCACGCAATACGCGCCCTACTTCGCCGACTACATCAAGAAGGGCATCGCCGCCGAGCTGCTGGACGAAAAGCTGGCCGAATACGACCTGAAAAAGCTGGGTGCGGCGCTGGACGCCGAACGCGACCTGCAATTCGGCTACCTGGGCCTGCAAACCCTGTACGACCGCTACTTCCTGCACGTGGACGGCACCCGCATCGAAATGCCGCAGGCTTTCTACATGCGCGTCGCCATGGGCCTGGCGCTGAACGAAGTGCACCGCGAAGACCGCGCCATCGAGTTCTACAACGTGCTGTCCAGCTTCGACTTCATGTCGTCCACCCCGACGCTGTTCAACTCCGGCACCCGCCGCAGCCAGCTGTCCAGCTGCTACCTGACCACCATCGCGGATGACCTGGACGGCATCTACGAAGGCATCAAGGAAAACGCCCTGCTGTCCAAGTTCGCCGGCGGCCTGGGCAACGACTGGACCCCGGTGCGCGCCATGGGCAGCCACATCAAGGGCACCAACGGCAAATCGCAAGGCGTAGTGCCCTTCCTGAAGGTAGTCAACGACACCGCCGTGGCGGTGAACCAGGGCGGCAAGCGCAAGGGCGCCGTCTGCGCCTACCTGGAAACCTGGCACGCCGACATCGAGGAATTCCTCGAGCTGCGCAAGAACACCGGCGACGACCGCCGCCGCACCCACGACATGAACACCGCCAACTGGATTCCGGACCTGTTCATGAAGCGCGTGATGGAAGGCGGCGAGTGGAGCCTGTTCTCCCCGTCCGAAACCCCGGACCTGCACGACCTGTACGGCCAGGCTTTCGAAAAAGCCTACACCGCCTACGAAGCCAAGGCCGCGCGCGGCGAACTGAAGGTGCACAAGCGCATCCCGGCCCTGAGCCTGTGGCGCAAGATGCTGACCATGCTGTTTGAAACCGGCCACCCGTGGGTCACTTTCAAAGACCCGTGCAACATCCGCAGCCCGCAGCAGCACATGGGCGTGGTTCACAGCTCCAACCTGTGCACCGAGATCACGCTGAACACCAATGACGACGAAATCGCCGTCTGCAACCTGGGTTCCGTGAACCTGTCCGTGCACCTGAAAGCCGATGGCAGCATGGACGCCGACAAGCTGCAGCGCACCGTTCGCACCGCGCTGCGCATGCTGGACAACGTGATCGACATCAACTTCTACCCGGTGAAGAAGGCGCGCAACTCCAACCTGAAGCACCGTCCGGTAGGCATGGGCGTGATGGGCTTCCAAGACTGCCTGCACATCAAGCGCGTGCCGTACGGTTCCAACGCCGCCGTGGAATTCGCCGACGAATCCATGGAAATGGTGGCCTACTTCGCCTACCTGGCCTCCACCGAGCTGGCCGAAGAGCGCGGCCGCTACCCGTCGTACAGCGGCAGCCTGTGGGACCGCGGCGTGCTGCCGCACGACAGCATCAACCTGCTGGCGGCCGAGCGCGGCGGCTACCTGGAAGTGGACCGCACCGAGCGCATGGACTGGAACAAGCTGCGCGAGCGCATCAAGCAGCACGGCATGCGCAACAGCAACTGCCTGGCCATCGCCCCGACCGCGACCATCGCCAACATCATCGGCGTGTCCGCGTCCATCGAGCCGACCTACCAGAACCTGTTCGTGAAGTCCAACCTGTCCGGCGAATTCACCGTCACCAACGAATACCTGGTGCGCGATCTGAAAGCCGCCGGCCTGTGGGATGAAGTGATGGTTGCCGACCTGAAGTACTTCGACGGCAGCCTGGGCCAGATCGACCGCGTGCCGGCCGAACTGAAAGCCATCTACGCCACCGCCTTCGAAGTGGACCCGAAATGGCTGGTGGAAGCGGCCTCCCGCCGCCAGAAGTGGATCGACCAGGCTCAGTCGCTGAACCTGTACATGGCTGGCGCTTCCGGCAAGAAACTGGACGAGCTGTACAAGCATGCCTGGCTGCGCGGCCTGAAGACCACCTACTACCTGCGCACCCTGGCCGCCACCAGCGCCGAGAAATCCACCGGCCGCGGCGGCGAGCTGAACGCCGTATCCAGCCAGGCGCAAGCCGCGCCGGCAGCCGCGGTGGACAACACCCCGGCCACCGACGCCAAGTTCTGCAGCATCGACAACCCCGATTGCGAGAGCTGCCAATAAGGCAGGTTTCGTAGGGTGGAACACCCCGCAAGGGGCGTTCCACCGACTCGGACAAGGCCATCCTCAAGCCGCTTGCCAAGCAGGCGGTTTCGGGATGAGCAAACCAGGCCAAGGGCCCGCGCCCGACAGCCAAGAAACAAAACTCGCAGGGTGGATACCCCGCAAGGGGCGTTCCACCGAATGGGCAAAACCTCTCGCGAGGTTAAGCCAAACCGGGAGGCGCAAGCCTCCCCATCCTCAAGCCGCTTGGCCTCCAGGCGGTTTCGGGATGCAAGACCCGGCCCCGCGCGGATAGAAGCGGACTGGAAAAATGCCGTACCCCGACACAGTGACGAGACGAAAGCCCCGCAATGAGCCTGGAAGCATTTTTCGAGCAATACCGACAAGGCTATTCGCAGCTGGACGTGGATGCCGTGATGTCGCACTTCACCGTGCCCTTCACCACCATCCACCACGGCGACCTGGCCTGCTGGCAAGACATGTATTCATTGCGCGCCACCACCTCGGCCCTGCTGGAGTGGTACCGCGCCCAAGGCTTCGCCGGCGCGACGCACCAAGTGGAAGGCGTGCTGCCGATGGGCAACGACGCCGCCTGCGCCACCCTGATCTGGACCGTGGAGCGCAACGGCCAGCCGCCCTGGCGCTACCGCACCGGCTACCACCTGAAACGGACGGCCGGCCAATGGAAGATTTACGGCGTGGTGCAATACGACACCGCGCCGGAACAGCAGACGATGGCCCAGCCGTCGTCGCAGCCGCCAGTCGAAGCCGGCTGACGCGAAACGTGCCGGCCGGGTCCGGCTGGCACGGCAACAGGCAGCGCCATGGGAGGGTCAGATGCAGACATTTGAAAACATCGGCATTACCGGATTTTGCGAAGAAAAATCGCACAACCCGGACAAGCAGTTCCTGCTATTCAACATGTACCTGCACCTGAGCGCCGCGCCGCCCAACGAGTGGAAAGACTTTTTCAGCGAATCCCGCCGCCTGCCCCGCGCCCAACTGTGGCGCAAGGCCTGGATAGAAGGCGACACCCTGGTGGTGTACTGCCAGCCGGAAGAGCTGCAGCAGGAAATCGAAGAGTTGAAGGAAGACCTGGCCGTGGCCAATCAGCAATACCGCCAATTACAGGCGCTGCGCATCCAGCGCCGGCGGCTGCAAGAGCAAGTGGAGCAGGAAGAGGCCTGTGAACGCAGCCTGATCCGCCAACTGGCCCAGCAACTGCGCTTTTAGCCGCGGGAGACGCCATGAGCACCACCGCCTATTACCTGCTGCGCAAGAGCGTGAGCGGCCGCAGGCCCCTGGTGGCCGACGCCGGCGCCCATACCCTCAGCGTGCAGGCCGCGCCGCCGGACGAAACGCCTTCCGCGCCCGGCAGCATAGAAATCACCCGGCAAAGCCAGCTGCAGCCGGCCCAGGCCATGCAGGCCCAGGCCCCGCAGCCGGAAAAAGCCGTAAAATCCGCATAAGCAACCGCCGCGCCCCGCGCGGCAAAACCAAGAATCAGGAGCACCCATGCTGAATTTCGAAGACGCCGTCCCCGCCCCGTCCGCCGCCCCCTCCTCCATGGACGCCCATGGCAACGGCCGCGTAAACGTGGTGGACAAGAAGGTGATCAACGGCACAACCGACGTCAACCAGCTGGTACCGTTCAAGCACAAATGGGCTTGGGAAAAGTACCTGGCGCAGTGCGCCAACCACTGGATGCCGCAGGAAGTGAACATGCAGCGCGACATCGAACAATGGAAAACCGGCCAACTGACCGAAGACGAAATGCGCGTCGTCAAGCGCAACCTGGGTTTCTTCGTCACCGCCGACTCCCTGGCCGCCAACAACATCGTGCTGGGCACCTACCGCCAGATCACCAGCCCGGAATGCCGCCAGTTCCTGCTGCGCCAGGCCTTTGACGAAGCCATCCACACCCACGCCTACCAGTACATCGTGGAAAGCCTGGGCCTGGACGAAGGCGAAGTGTTCAACGCCTATCACGAAGTGAAGTCTATCCGCGACAAGGACGAATTCCTGATCCCGTTCATCGACGTGCTGTGCAACCCGGAATTCAAAACCGGCACCGTCGAAAACGACCAGAAGCTGCTGAAGTCCCTGATCGTGTTCGCCTGCATCATGGAAGGCCTGTTCTTCTATGTCGGCTTCGTGCAGATCCTGGCCCTGGGCCGCCAAAACAAGATGACCGGCGCCGCCGAGCAGTACCAGTACATCCTGCGCGACGAGTCCATGCACTGCAACTTCGGCATCGACCTGATCAACACCATCAAGCTGGAAAATCCGCTGCTGTGGACCGACAGCTTCAAGGCCGAGATTGTCGAGCTGTTCAAGCAAGCCGTGGAGCTGGAATACGCCTACGCCGAAGACACCATGCCGCGCGGCGTGCTGGGCCTGAACGCCAGCATGTTCAAGGAATACCTGCGCTTCATCGCCAACCGCCGCATGCAGCAGATTGGCCTTGACCCGCTGTTCCCGGGCGTGAACAACCCCTTCCCGTGGATGAGCGAGATGATCGACTTGAAGAAGGAGAAGAACTTCTTCGAGACTCGCGTCACCGAGTATCAGACCGGCGGGGCGTTGAGCTGGGATTGATTTGTTTTTCTGCGTCGAGCGACACATAAGCTTGCCAGAACGACAGATAAGCTCACACTCGACGACACATATGGCTGCACGCCACATTAAAAAGCCCGCATATGCGGTAATGCCGTTCATTTAAGGATTTCCGGGCGACTTTTCTGGCCTTGAGAGCACAGGAATCCACAAAAAGAGCACCGTTTTCCATGCATGGAGACGGTGCTTTTCTCTTAAGTGAACGGCATTACCGCATATGCGGGCTTTTTAATTGAAATTCCCGTATGTCAGCACGGGTTTTCAAACAAATCAGAACAATCCTTCCAATTCCGCTCTGCTTGTCCAATTTATAACACCCTCTGGGAGCTCCCCAAGTCCCAGCAGACCCAGTAGAAGTTTCTTGATAATCTCATGTTTATCAGGATCTTTCATCATCTCCATTGCGTTCTCTGGCTTCCCACTATCAATAATCTCTCCAAAGTATGCACTTTCAAAATTATGAATAGAGGCAAAAACCTTGGAGTGAGCCGACATAGCATCTAATATTTTCCAATTATTAGTCCAGGCAGGATTCACAATTTCTTGCTCTTCTATCTTGTAATTCCCATCGGGCAACTTGGTTTTTTTTGTTTTCTTTGCCTTGGGGGTGTCGGTGTCGTGCAATACGACATATTGTTTTTTGAAGTGATTGAGAACCTTCATTAGAGATGCAACTTGCACTTTTCCACGTGCCCGAACCACCAGTATATCTTTTAGCTCATCCATCTTTTGAATCAATTCATTGAAAGCAGTATACTCCGTGTCTCCTTCGACCAAAATTACTCTGCCACCAAAAAAGAACTCAAGAACATGCGGGTCAATCAAATTGAGAAGCTTCATGTTCTCTCGTTCATCAGCGGAGAGCTTTACCTCATCAGCGGAAAACAACGTTGTAGATGCTACGCTAGCACCAATTTTCTCGACCCGGATTATCTTTGTGTGATCCTTGGATAGATCGATGAAACTTGGGGAGTGAGTCGTTATCATCACCTGCCAGTCTGAACCACTCGGTAAACTATACAGAACATCACAAGCATCCCTCACGGCCTGTGGGTGAAGGCTTATCTCAGGTTCATCAAGAAGCAGCACATGGCCACTTCTATTTTGAATGGTTTCATACTTCTTGCCCTTAACCTTTCCCGAGGCAGAGTAGCCCATATCAGCCAAAGCCTTAAGAACTGCCCACATAAGAGTTCTGCGCGCCCCGCTGCCATGATTTTCTATAGGATATAACTCATTGGGCGTTCCAAATGAAATTTCAAGATCTTCGGCATCAAATATTTTCAATCCGATCTCTTTTTCTGCATCGCCAACACCAAGTGTTAATTGGTGTCCAGCTATAACCTTTGAAACATATTTATTAATATTCTCTGCAATATCACTCAACCCTTCCTTGCTCGCCTCGATGAATTCTTTTTTTATTGCTGTAAAACGTTCTGTCAAACCAGATATTCCGGCTTCTCCATCTTTAGGGATGTAGGACTTTATTTTTTCCTCTAGCAAAATATCCATTACCAAGGATTTAATAGCATCAGACTGCTCTTGTGGGTTATCGAAGGTACCAATTCTATGTACTTTTGGCCTCCTGGCCATTGCAACATTATCAGTTGCCCACGGTTGTTTAGGCTTGCTGCTATCATCTGCCCATTCAGCCAAATCTACACGGAAGCCCAATCTAACCGGCTTACTCCCGGCTTTAAATGGCCATGTCCATCTCTCCTTAACTCTATATAGCAAAGGGTCGTCATTGATTTTTTCACACCAAGAAGCCAGATCCGGAGCCGCCTCTTGGTCGACCAAAGTATGAATTTCCACTTCCGGCAGGTTACTAGCATCAGGTTCCATGCCTGGGTAATCATCAATTGATAGCTGCTCGCCTCCCACTGCCGCTTCATACGCCCTTAGGATAGTGCTTTTCCCAGCATTGTTCTCCCCGACAAGAACAACGATATCATCCAAACTTACTTCTATGGGGTTCGATCCGATTGATCTGAAGTTTTTAATAATTAATTTTTCCAACTTGACAAACATATATTTTCCTTTGCTTGGTTGTTACTGAAAGTTAATTGCGGAGAATCCTGCACCACTAGATTTTGTTATTTTCACCTGCACAGCGATTCTTTCTTTCATGGCATCTACATGACTAATAACACCAATCATCTTCCCTGAAGAGTTAACTATGTCCAGCGCATCAAGTGCGATTTCCAAAGTCTCGGCATCAAGCGTGCCAAAACCCTCATCCAAAAACAGCGAATCAATCGATGTCTTATGACTCACCAAATCAGACAGCGCCAAAGCCAGCGCCAAGCTGACCAAGAAGCTCTCTCCGCCAGACAATGTTCGGGTGTCACGGGTGACGTCGGCTTGCCAGGTATCCACAATTTCCAGTTCCAACTCACCGCTGCTCTTGCGCTGCAAGAGATAGCGGCCGTGCAGCCGCTCCAGATGACGGTTGGCCAGATGCATCAGGTGGTCAAGCGTCAGCCCTTGGGCAAACTTGCGGTATTTGTCGCCCTCTTTCGAGCCGATCAGACTATTGAGCCTTTGCCAGATGTCTACGTCGGCGGCCTGTTGCTCGATCTGCTGGAATAGCGCTTGCTGGTTTTCGCGGCGCTGCGCGTCGTCCCGCAGCAAGGCATGCAGAGCGCCCTGTTCGCTGGACAGGGTTTGTCGCTGCCCGTCTTGCGCCGCCAGCGCCTCATCCAGCTCGCTTAGGCTCAGCGGTGTGCGATTTTGCTGCTGTAGCGCATGTAGGCTGGCATCTGCGCTTTGGCGTACTGCCGCGCTGCGTTCCAGCGCTGCAGTCAGCTGTTGCTGCCGGCTGCGCAGACGCAGGCGTTCTTCGGCGGGCAGCTGTGCCAGCAGGAAAGCATCTGTATCGGCGAAGGGGCTGGTTTGCAGCGTGGCCGACCAAGCAGCCTCCGCCTCGCCGCACTGCTGATGCAGCAAGGCCAGGTCCGCGCTTAACTGGCTTTGCTGGCCCTGCAGCTTGGCGACTTGCGCAGTCAGCGCCTCTATCTCTTCGGCGCAGCGGACAAGGGATGGCTCGTCGATCTCAGGTTTGGCTTGGCCGCTTGGCGCTTCGGCATTCTGTTTACGCCAGCGGCTCTGCCAGCCTTCAGCAAGCTGGGCTGCTTGCTCATGGCGGCTTTGCAGCTGGAGCAGCTCAGCCTGCTGCAATTGCTGTGCACGCTGCCTGGTTTGCCATGCCTGCCAGTCCTGCTGACGATCGACCAGCCATTGCGCCATGTCGTCCGCCACGGCAAAGCCGCTGCCAGCGATGGCTTCTTGCAGTTGCTCGCGGGCTTGCTGCGCTGCCCGGCTTGCCTGCCCTTGTTGTGCGGTCAGCGCCTTCATATCTTGCATGGCATGCAAAGTGGCCTGCTGTAGCAGCTCATACTGCTTTCCTACCTCCTGCAACATCTGGACACTATGGTGAACTTGCTGCTGGGCAACAGCCAACTTCTGTTCTGCTTGCTCCGCTTGCGCCAACTGGGCTTTCAATTCGGCTTCGTGCTGTACTGCCTTGGCCAGCCCTTGCTGCAGTTTGTCTTCCTGCGGCCAGTCGTTGTCGCCTAGCCCAAGCGGCGTAGCCTGGTCGCGCCAAGCAGTTGCGGCCTGCAGTTGTGCCTGCTCCAACGACTGCACTGCTTCCTGCTGCTGTTGCAAACGGCCTTCCAGCTTGGCCAGCTCGCCTTTGGCAGCATTGCCTTGCTCTTCCAGCTGCGTGAGTGCGGCCTCTTTTTCCTGCAGTGCACGCTCGGTATCGGACACGTTCAGCTGTTGGTAGGTTTGGATGCCAGGGTGTTCGTGCGAGCCGCACAAGGGGCAGGCCTCGCCCGGCTGCAGCGCGGCACGGTGTGCTTCCAGGCTCTGGATGCGTTGCTCCTGCGCCAGCAACTTGCGTTTGTCGTCTACCTGTTCTTTCATCTGGCGGTAATCGCGGCGCAGCGTGTCGAGCAGTGTCTGCTGCGCAGCCAGTTGCTGCTGAGTCTCAGTGATCGCGGCTTGCTGCTGTGCTTGCTGGTTGGCGTGTTGACGCTGCTGTGCGGCCAACTGCAGCAGCTGTCGCCAAGACTGCACCTGTTGCTGTGCGCCCATCCAGCTGGTGCGCAGCTCGGCAAGTGTTTGGCCGTGGCAAATGTTGGCCACAACCTGTTCAGCGGCTTGGGCGACAAGCAGTTTTTGCTCGTGCTCCTTTTGGGCTGCATTCAGCAGTGTTTTCTGTTCGCCCAGGCTGAGTTCGGTCGCTTCCAGTTCGCGCTGCTGTGCCTGTAACTGGTTATGCAACTGCTGTACGGCGTGCTGAGCCTGCTGAATCTGGCTGAATTGGCTCTGCCAACCGCTGAGCTGTTCGCCTAGTACTGCAAAATGGCCATGTTCTGCCAGCCAGGTTTGCAAGGCCTGCAATTCGTCATGTGCGGCTGTGTACTGCTGCCTGGCGTGATCAGCCAGCCCAGTTGCGATGGTGTTGGCCTGCCAGTGGGCGATAACGGTCTGTTGCTGGCTATCAGTCAGTGTGGCCTGCACTTTGTCCAGCGCACTTCGGGTCTGATCCCGTCTTGCCTGCGCGTCTTGCCAAGCCTGATAGACGGGGCGCATCGCCTCGGCAGGCTCGCTCTGTTGCAGGCGTTGCAATTCGGGTTCAGCTTCATCCAGTGCCATCCGGGCCGCCTGTTCGCCCTCTCGTGCCAGTGCAGCTGCCTGTTCTGCCTGAATCAGCTCATGACGCCACTGGCGCAAGGCTTGCGTCTGCGTTTGCTGACTCTGCAGCTCGACCAACTGCTGAGTCAGCGTGTCGATTTGCTGCAGCATGGATTGCCGCCGCTCTTCCGGCAGCAGTTCCACACCATCCGCCCGGGCTTTCAACTGGTCCAGCGCCTGCTTGGCGTCGCGGGCCTGCTCGAATACGCGTTGGGAGATCTGGCCATAGATATCTGTGCCGGTCAGCTCTTCCAGCAATTCGGCACGTTCATTGGCGCTGGCATTGAGGAAGGCAGCAAAGCCGCCTTGCGCCAGCATCATGGACTTGGTGAAACGGGCAAAATCCAGGCCGGTAATTGCCTCAATACGCTTCAGTTTGTCGTTGATCTGGCTTGTCAGGATGTTGCCGGCACTATCGGCCAGTTCGACCTTGGGTGCCTGTAAAGCACCATCGGCCTTGTCGCGGGCTCGACGCTGGCTCCAGAACGCGCGGTATACCTGCCCCTTTACCTCGAATTCCACCTCGGCCAAGCAGTCCGCCGTGTGGCGGGTCATGATCTCGTTGGAGGAGGCAGAGATGGTCTTGAGACGAGGCGTTTCGTGGTACAGCGCGAGACAGATAGCGTCCAGCAGCGTGGACTTACCAGCCCCGGTAGGCCCGGTAATGGCAAACAGTCCGTTGTCCTTGAACGGTGGCTGAGTGAAGTCGATTTTCCACTCGCCCTTGAGCGAGTTGAGATTCTTCAGGCGCAGGGTCAGGATCTTCATGCTGTTCCCTCCTGCAAGCTGGTCACAATGCTGCGGTAGCGTGTTTCCAGCTGTCCCCGCAACGCTTCATCCAGCTCCTCCTGTTCCAGCCGCTTGTTGAACACGTCGAATGGCGTCAACTCATCTAGCGTCTCTTTGGCGGCGGCTTGCAGGGCGGCCACCGCATTGCCGCGATCCCGGCGCAAGCGCAGCAACTCCACCGGCAAGCCTTCGGTCATGCTCTGGATTCGAGTTTGCAGATCCGACAGATAGTCGTCCCCTTTCACCATCACTTCCAGCCAGACCGGCTGCTCGGCACGGCCCTGCTGGGCCGCCTCCTGGATTGCAGCTTCCAGTTCTTTAAGGTCACCCTTGATCGAGACCAATTGCTGGAAACGCGGAACCGGTAGCGCCGTCACCCCCATTAGGCCGATATCGTCCACGTCCACCAACAACACTTCCTTTTGTTGGCTGGCTTCGTCAAAGCCTAAGGGGATGGGTGAACCGCTGTAGCGGATGTGATCCAGCCCGCCTACCTTTTGTGGCCGGTGGATATGGCCGAGTGCGATGTAATCGGCCGGAGGGAAAGCGGTGGTCGGGAAAGCCTCTAGGGCACCGACATAGATCTCGCGCACTGACTCGCTGGCGCTGGCGCCCACAGTCGTCAGGTGCCCGGTAGCGATGATGGGCAATGGCAGGCGTAGCGTGTCGCGCTTGGCGCAGGCCCGTTGGTACACGGCCTGGTAGTGCTGATGGATAGCTTCCTGCAGCGAAAGCTGCTTTTCTTCCGCGCTCTGCCCGGCTTGGCTTTGAAGCACGTCGCGCGGGCGAATAAACGGTATCGCACAGACGATGGCCCCAGGACTGCCATCACGTTTGTTCAGCACCAGCACCTGGTTATCAAGGTTTTCTTCGACCGCGGGGATGACGGTGGTACTGAGATAGGACAGCAAAGGCCGGCTCTCACCCAGGGTAGCGACCGAATCGTGGTTACCGCCCAGCATGAGCAAGGAGGTACCGGTGTTGTGTAGCTCGACTACCAGCTGGTTATACAGCTCACGCGCATAGCTGGGCGGCGCGCCGGTATCGAAGATGTCGCCGGCGATGATCACGGCGTCGACGGCATGGTCACGGACTTGCTGGATCAGCCAGTCGATGAAGGCTTGGTGCTCAGCTTGGCGGGTCTTGCCCATGAAGTGCTGACCAAGGTGCCAGTCGGAGGTATGGAGAATGCGCATCGGGATATAGGCAAATTAGACGTTGAGGACATTCTAACAACCCTGACGTGCCAACAGCATAACTGTTCTCCGATCTCAACAACATGATCTTTGTCATGCATTCTGGATTATCTACGCCACCCTCCCCATCATTTAGCTGGCTAAACGCTTAGCAGTCCCGGGTTGGTCGTTGCTGAGGGGCGGCAAGGAAACGAACGAAAAACAGCTGAAATTAACTTAATTGCATGTTTTGCAAGGAGATTTCAACATCGCACAACCCGATCTCCGGCTCAACGTTTTTGGACTGCATCACAGTGGTGTTGCCGTACTGCTATGAAAGGGCGATGTACTATAAAACCCGCGCCGAACAAGGCTTTTCAGGCATAAGGCGTGATAACTCGTGATTATCCCGCCTGATAAATCCCGGCAAACGACCGGAATCGAGCTGCTGAAACGGTATGTAATTACATGGTACGTATCACGGTACGATTGCAACGGCTGTTTTTCGTGAATCCCTGCCAACCCTCGACCTGATTCTCCACTTGCCCTTTCTCCCAGCCCGAAGCCGGCGTGCAGGCCACCGGCTCGAACAGGTAGTGATTGGCCAAAGCCAGGTGGCGACTGTTGAAGCGGCGGGACTTGCCGGTAAAGATGGCGTCCACCACCGTCTTAAGGTTGTCGTAGATCATCTTGCGCGGAGTGCCGCCAAAGAAGGCGAAAACCTGGACGTGGGCATCCAGCACCATTTCCTGGGTTTCGCGCGGATAGGCGATGACGAAAGGCTGGCGGCTATAGGCCAGCCGGAAGTGCGCCAGCTTGATGGTCTGGGTGATGCCGCCGAGTACCACCTGTTCGTAGCTCCAGTCGAATTGGCAGACCTCGCCGGGCGCGAAGAGCAGCGGGACGAAGGCCTGCTTCGGCGTGAGGGTGCCGGGCTTGGAGGCCTTCCTGGCTTTGACGTGGCGTTGAATGCTGTCGTAGGCACCGGCATAGCCTTCGGCCTGCAGGCATTCGAGCAGGCGACGGGCGGTACGCCGCTGTGCCTTGGGCAGATGGCTATCGCGCTCAAGCCATTGGGTCAATGTTTCGATGAAGGCGCCGAGTCGTGGATGGCGCGGCTGACGCTGATATTGCGGAGCGTCGGTGGTCTTGAGGTATTTCTTGACGGTGTTGCGGGAGAGGTTGAGGGAGTGGGCAACGGCGCTGATGCTCTCGTTGCCACCAGGTGACGGCGTCGGATCTTGCCGATGGTTTCCATGCAAATCACTCCAGGTTTGCCCTCGCCAAAAAGGCGAAGTGTGGCACATGCCCGGGGTGGTCAAAATTGGATGCTGTTTACCCCGGGAACCTGGTCACTTTTGCACGCTGTTTAACAGACCTTACTCCCCTAAGGTACTTGCAGTCGCAGTATCGGCGAGTCAAATTGGGTACGAGCTCGGTCTCCCCTTACAGGTCAGCTGCTGCGCGACGAGAATAATCGTCGATGACGGTGAGCAGGCTCGGCCAACCTCGCCCCTCGTCGCTGAACACTTCCCCGTGCTCTTCCATAATAACGAAACTCCTTCCTTGATCTCGGATGCTCTGAGAGACCGCGTGCCCAAGCCGCTGATCCCCATATGGCAGGACAGGTACTGTTACGTGATCTCGATAGCGCGGATTCCGAGTGAAGAGTCGACTCGCATGAGTATGCAGTAGGCACGACACAGCCGGGCAGGAGGCAAAGATCACAGCTGCTTCGACTGCATCTGACGAGGGAAGAAACTCGCCGGAGTATGTTATCTCGTTACGATCAGGGTCGAAATGCGTGACCTTCGATACGCGGCGAAGATCAAGATTAGCCTTATTGGTCTTGGTAGCTGTGATCAAAAATCCATCATTGGTTCGGATCGCGAAATACCCATCACTTGGAGCGCGCAAGTACAAGTGGTGGCGGCGGTACACCTCCGATGCGGAAAGGAAAAAGTCACGCGCATCTGAAGTGGAGCCGTCTAATACCGGCTCAACAGATAAACAGCGGGCCCGGTACTTTACGCGTACCGAGTCGCAGACTGCGTTCTCTACTAGCTTATGGACAGACACACACAGGCGACCAGCCGCGGATTTTTCGTCCGGTCGAATGAAGTTAATCCGACCTTTGTAGGCCGACTTGGATTGCTCAACCGCATCTTCGAATCCAAGCATTTCCATCTCATCCCTGTAGGAAAAGGCCAGACTAATCGTTGTGAATCTTTCTAGTGCGGTAGCTGCCGCCTGCACAAGATTCACCTGATAAGGCCCATTGCAGCGCCAGATCATGTGTTGAATGAGAACGCCCTTGGGTGCGCTTGAAGGAAGCTCTTCCTCCGGGACAAATTTGAATCCGAATATCACTCCCGCCCTGGCGATTGCGTCAGCTAGGGTGCCATTATCTGGCGTATTGTCTACCAATGTGACAAAAACCTCCTCGCGTCTCAATGGACGCCGGTAATCAAACATCGTTTTGCTCCCGTATGACAAGAACTTCGGATCCCAAGAATGCTCCGGCCTCATCCGTTAGCACCTCTACGCTTAAGTGAGGAGGTGTGACCCTTTTGATCGCACCAATCGAGTGGATCCATTCGGTGGACAGATAGTCTTGTATCGATATCACGCGATCACTTTGGCGACGCTCAATACGCACTACCATCTGCGCTAGCAAGTCTTCTCTGCCCCATTCGATCTTGTTATATGGCCAGATACAACAGATCTGCTCGGCCCCCATGGCTACCTGTCGCTCGCGTATCTCCAGCTCCTCCAAACCATTAAGGAGCATGGGGAGATTGTGGAGCTCAAGCACTATGCATCCACCTGGCGCAAGTCGAGTCACCAAGGTTGCGAAGAAGTTAGGCAGTAAATCCGGCTCGATGTATCCCAGTGAGTATCGAAGGCCGAGTATGAGGTCATACTCGTCAGTTGGGTCCAATTCCCAGACCGCTTGCGGCAGCAGTCCCACTAAGTACCGGTCGATGACTCCAGATGAACTGGCAAGTCGCGCCATAGCAGGGGAGCTATCTATACAGGTCACCTTAGCCTGATGCGTCCGTGCAAAATGGATTCCGTGATAGGCAGGACCTGCAAACAGTTCGAGTACTCGTAGAGGCTTCTGTGATGTAATCAGATCTCCCAAGAATTCGCATTGAAGAGAAAAATCTCTGTCTCGAGATAAAACTTCATATAGATGGGCATCGTTCTCATAAAAGGAGGCAATGTCTTTTCGGCACTCAAGCATCTAGATCTCCCATTGCCGGCATGTCAATCTCCTTAAGGCAGCATGCAGATGACACGCTTAGGATCAATCGGATAACAGCCCTGAAGTCTTCAATGGGAATACGTCTACTACCGTATCTCTCTAAGGCTGCATCTATCCCATCGCGCCATGGCACGTCAGATGCTATGCCTCCAGGTGATATGACAGTGACGGTCACTCCATCGGGCCGGAAGTACTGGCGAAACGAGTGCACCGCTCCCCGTAAACCGAACTTAGAGGCCGCATATGCCGCACGAGGACCAGTGGCATTCTCCAGTGCAGCAGTGGAAGCAATAGCAACGACCTTACCGCGTGATTTACGCAAGTTTGGAGCCAAGGATTTCACCGAAGCCACGAACGCAGATGTATTGATCGCCAGGACCCGATAGATCTCTTCATCCGAAGCAGTCGCGATATCAGGATTTGTTTCCCAAGTACCTGTACAAAACAGCAGCAGATCAACACCTTCTTCTCCAATACAGGACGTGATCGCAGCGACTTCGGAAGGGTTGGCCAAATCGCAAGGGATCCAAATGCGGTCGACCCCATCTTGCAGATGCAATGCTGTTGGCTCAGATCTGTTCACCAGCCAGACACGATCACCGGCTATCGGCAGCCCCTCAGCGAGTCCCGCACCTAGGCCAGAGCTTGCCCCCAGAATGACCATCCTCATCACTTTGCCTCTGCTACAACTCCACCCGGAATCACAGAGTCCCAGCCGTGATCTTCCAGTGCGATGGTTAGGCCACCACGGGCGATATGGACAGCATGGTCAGGATAGGTCATGGTCTCTCGGAACCGCTCTGGCAGCATAGCGTAGGTTGCCATGACCTTTTCGTAGACCCAATTAATTGATGAGCTCAAGCGGTTTATCTGCATGTTGCCCTGCTCAAATTGGGATAGTGCATACTCAAGTATCTCGACCCCAAGTGGCCAAAGTATATTGAACCATTTGTCCATTGCGACTACATCTCCCTCACTAGAGCACTCTCGGGCTTCATTGAGCTCTGCGATTTTCGTTGCAATCTCATAGAACCCGAGTCGGCAAACCTCAATTAGTGGTTCAAGCTGCGGGTCGAAGGTAACGCCTAAGTGATTGGGCTGTCCCCTCTTGTATACCATCCAGCGCAGATACGTCTGTTCGCTAAGAGGACGAAGCAGTTCATCCCGCCAGCTTGACTCGAAACTGAAGAGGAAATTCGGTATCCCGAGCATTTTGGTGTTGCCTCGGGCCAGCCGTTTCAGACGCTTTAAGTTCTCTCGGAGCGTGTCAACCGTCGTGGAGCGGTTGAACAACATGAAGCTCAAGTTCACCAGTATCCCATGGCTGGTGAGGCGTTCCACGCAAGCCACAACGTCGTCGGCACGCACTCCCTTTTTTAGCGCCCGCAGATCTACGTCCGCCAAAGACTCGACACCAATAAACACATATACGAGACCGGCCCGTTGCAGCAGATTGAGATCCCCAAACTTCGAAATCGTGTCCGCCCTTGCGAAAATACCGAATTTGACGGTTGGTACTCGCCTAGCAAGTTCGTTCAGCAGCGTAATAGTCCTCTGCCGATCGTTTTCTAGCGCACCAAAGAATTCAGAATCGTGAAAGAGGATATTCGTAATCCCGATAGACTCGTACATCATCAAATCATGCAGAATGTCAGAAACGGTACGCAGCGACCATCTAGAGGGATAATTCTCGCCCGCGTTGATGAAACAAAAGCCGCACTTGAAGTGGCATCCGCGAGATGATTCGAGAGAAGCGCGACGTCTAGCGTACTGATGCGGAGCCAGCGGAATCGTCGGCAGATACGGTAGCGCCCTCAGCCCGGATGTAAACGACGGACCATCAGTGCTAACGCCCAATGCATTTGCAAGCATCCTCTCGTCGTGCTGAACCAGTCGGACATTCGACGACCAGTCGTAGAAAGCATGTAAGCGCGCAGTCTGACCATAGAGCAGGATGGGCGTGTCCGTTTCAACAGCCAGGGATGCAGCAAGCCGTCGAGCGTAATGCACATTCGATCCGGTCTCCCGCACACTAAGTACATAAGCGGACACATGAGGATCGATCAGCGCGTTGAAGTTGCATCGACGGTCTAGATGGAAGTCGTGTACGTCATACTCTCGAACCCCCACTGCATCCAGATAGCCAAGCGCATACGTGATGATCGCGTCCTCACGTACATCGGCCATGCTGTAAGACGACGTATGAGGGGCGCGGATGAATCGCAAGTGCATTCTAGCGGCAGTCATGGGCCAACAACGTCGCCAATGAAGAGAGAGCGAGTATTGGCGTCAGCACCTGCTGCGGAACTCTGCTGAACTTGAATATGAATGCCCGTTGCACCTGATTCCGCCATAACTTTGGCGATCACTTTCTGTAGGGCCGCATAGGTCGCGGGTGACACAGAGGCGAGCGAACCTCCGTCCAGTGCTAGTGTGTAGGGGCTCTTCGCTTTAGGCATGGACTTCTCCTGTTGGGCTGCACATTATGTAAATCAACCTAGTACAAATGCAGGAGGCATACAAACCCTTTATCGGACTTTTTCGCCTTGACCACCACCCACCGTCGGCCTTCCGTCCATTTTTCGCTGAGCTGACTGGTCAGATATTTCAGGCGCCTCCCATTGAGGGTTGGCAGGGATTCACGAAAAACAGCCGTTGCAATCGTACCGTGATACGTACCATGTAATTACATACCGTTTCAGCAGCTCGATTCCGGTCGCTTGCCGGGATTTATCAGGCGGGATAATCACGAGTTATCACGCCTTATGCCTGAAAAGCCTTGTTCGGCGCGGGTTTTATAGTACATCGCCCTTTCATAGCAGTACGGCAACACCACTGTGATGCAGTCCAAAAACGTTGAGCCGGAGATCGGGTTGTGTGATGTTGAAATCTCCTTACAAAACATGCAATTAAGTTAATTTCAGCTGTTTTTCGTTCGTTTCCTTGCCGCCCCTCTTGCTCCGTGCCGGGGGCGTCGAAGTTGCTCACCCTGAACAAGTGTTTCCACTGGTGAAAATGCAATATATATTGCATTATGGATCAATAACTTACGTTTGACATATCATCTAGTTATAACTACTCTGGTCGTACTTGATAGCACCACCAGAGATTCAGTCGTGAGTCCCTTTTCCAGATACCTACATCAGCTCCGTATGCAGTATGGAATTCGCCAGTCTGAGCTTGCTGAGCTGATTGGTTATGAGCAGAGCTACATCTCTGCGTTGGAGGTTGGCAGCAAGGGGCCACCAACTGAGGAGTTCGTCGAACGGCTCATCCAATCGATAGAACTCAACCCCACCGAACAAGACGAGCTGCGCAAGGCTGCTGCAGCCTCCCATCGAAAACTCGTCATCCCCGCTGACGTCCCTGAAGAGACCTATTGGTTGCTACAAGACTTTCGTGCGCATCTTGCAGAATTGCGCCCAGTACAGATCCGGTTGATCCGGGAGATTTTGGGTATCCAGAGCGAACTCGGCCGTAACGTATCCGAACCGGTAAGAAGGCTTAGACGTCGGCAGAACAAGGAGGACATTGAAATGTAAAACGGGACAAACCTTGCGGCTTGCCCCGTGGGTAAGTATCTGACGACACTCAGTTTAGCAACTCCAGTATCGTCACCCCACGCACACTCGTCAAGCCGCACGCTCTCTTCTCAACCTGAAAACCTCGGGTATCTCACCCGAGGATGGGCATTGTTACGCCTAATTTCAGGCATATCCAATCCGTGTAATGGCACTGATGGGGCTAACTGCGCCCTGTCAGGGCCTACTGGAGACGTGTCATGCTGCACCCATTTCATCCAATGCAGAAGCTTGCAGAACAGTTATTACAACAGGCAGAGGAGGCATTCGCCGAACAGCCTGACCAGGCAGGCGTAGTCCATGGCCGACGACGCATTACGCAAGGGGCACGAGGTCGTCGGACGTCGCTGTTTCCAAGCCGTAAAAATGGGATCACGATCGCCCTCGAGAGCCAGGCGGAAGCATCCCATTGTCTTTTGCTCGAGCAAAACAAGCATGTCATCGGGTATCGGTGCCAACCCCTCGAAATACCATACGCGCCAGGACGGCGCTATTACCCAGATTTTTTGACCCGCACCCACGATGGACGCTGGCGCGTGAGTGAAATTAAACCCGATAAGCGGCACCTTGATGTAGAAAACCAGCAGCGCTTTGAGACCGTTAGTACTCTATTGGCTCATTGCGGTTTTGAGTTCTACCTGGTGGATAATAACGACCTGCCAAGAGGTACGCATCTAGATAACCTGTACTGGTTGTATTGCCGATCTGCCACTCGCTCCTGGGCAGCTCAAGAAATCGAGTTGGCACAGCAGCTTCTCAGTAATCACTCCCACCCCACGACGTTCGGGGAAGCCCAATCACAACTCATACGCGAAGGGCTCCCTCCATCGCTTGTGGAATACCTGCTTTTTCACGGTCAGCTGGCAGCCAACTTTGACAGGCTTATCCAACTAGGCACACCGGTGTGGAGTGTGGCATGAGTCAGACCCACAGCCCCAAAACAGGAATGCGGTTCATCATTCATGGCTGCGAATTCGAAATCACATACGTAGCCCATGGCTGGGTCCGCTATGCCGGGACAATCGGTGGAAAACCTTATCGCATCCCGTACGAGCGCTTCGTGGAGATGCAAGGATCTGGCTCACTCCAGATTCGACCACAAGAATCTGCGCGAATCTCGGCTGAAGGCCATGCTTTGAAAATTTCGGAGCAAACCGAGGAAGAGACGCGAGCCACGATACGAAGAGCCCGTTACGTTGAAGCTGCCATAGCACAGTTGACCCACCCTCGTTCAATCAAGCAGCTTACTGCATTTATCCCGGCACTGGCTTCACAGCTGGAAGATGCCACCCCACCCACCCCGCGCATGGTTTGTCTATGGGTGAAAAAATATTTTGATGCCGGTCGGGTCTCTAATGCATTTGTTAGCCAAAAAAACAAGCGGGGCAACCGCACTCTGCGGTTTCCTCCCGATGTGGAAATTTTAATCACCGAGGGTATTCAGCAGATCTATCTACAGCCAGAGAGACGAGACTGCAAGGACGTTTTGGCATTCGTTGTCGGCAAACTCGCGGAACAGGGAGTGCTGACAAAGGGTGGGACCTCACTTCGCATACCGACGTTGCGCACAATACAGCGCCGAGTGAAAGCGCTCGATCCCTACGTCGTGGCGCGTGCACGAAAAGGCAAAGAGGCCGCGGAACGAATTGCACGCGCGGCCGGTAGACAGATCATCAGCCCCAGGCCAATGTTCCTGGTTCAGATCGATACCCACTACTTGGATATCACCCTCCGAGATCCGGATACCGGTGAGATCATTGGCCGGCCTTACCTAGTTTGCATCATTGATGTGCACACACGGGTAGTAGTGGGAGTTTACATCAGCATGCTGCCGCCATCGGCCACCACTACCTTAGCGGCCGTCAAGGACATGCTGACCCGGCTCGGCCGTGGGTTGCCAGGAGGCGTCCCGGTCAAAATCATCCCGGACAATGGCGTTGAATTCAAAAACTCTGCCTTCGTCAGGTTGTGCGCTCGGCTAGGGATCATTATCAATCCTGCCGAGATTCGTGACCCCAACGATAAGCCGCATGTTGAATCGTTTTTCCGCACCCTGACCTATTTCCTCGTCCAAAAGTGCGCAGGAACAACCTTTTCCAACCCCGTTGCACGTGGCGATTACGACTCGCACCGTAAGGCGGCCTTGATGCTCGAAAAATTGATCGAGTACATCAACGAATGGATCGACAATGTCTACCACCAAACCATTCACACCCGTACCGGACGAGCGCCAATCCTTGCCTGGAAAGATGCCACTCAAAATTGGGAGGCACCGATCTTTGAACCGGAAGAAGTTGACGCCATCGCTCGCCGCCCTGAAACACGCACAATTCATCGCGGGCGTGTTGTTGTTGACCACATTGAATACTTTTCACATGCACTCGCAACACTGGAAGCACTCAAGGAGACGCGTGTCACCGTATTAGTCAATGAACTGGATCTTCATGAAGTCTATATTGAGCACCCGTCCGAACGCGGTGTGCTGATCCGCGCCGAATCTACAAACCCCGACTACACGCACGGGCTGACTTGGTATGAGCATCAGGAAGCTCAAAGAATCAAGGCGGCCTTAACTGAATCGGACCGACAGCGCCTGGGCCCCTACTGCGATCTTCTAGCGCGGTGGACCTTGTTTCAGAAGATCCAAGCAGACTCCACCTTGGCACGACGTCAGATTGCTCGCCTCACCAATGGCAAGGGCCGGCAACAACCACAGATACCGGCCGCTCCGATCGAGGCTTTATCCCCACTCTTCTTAGAACAGCAGCAAACCATCGCCTCTGTACTACCAGAACAACCGTCCCCGCAACTTCCGCCCCACCCGGGTGACTTGCCATCAGCGCCAGCTGGCAACGCGGTAACCAGCTACGAAGTCATCGATCTGGAGTAAAAACCATGGAACAAAGCTCGAAAGAACCCCGGGGGTCGGCAGTCGAACGCGTTGCACGTCTAGATAAGGCGATTGTGCGCCATACAGACCTCGATCACGCCATCCAGGGAATCCAACATGCCATTCTTCAATCGTCACATTATCGCGAAGCGGTCGGATGCATGCTGCTGGCCGACGGCGGCATGGGAAAAACATTAGCCTGCAAAATCGTCATGGCAGGCTACAAAGGTGAGGTTGTAGTTGAAGATGGGATGGAAGTCACCAAAAGGCCGGCCTTCTACTTGGAGGCCCCTGCTCCTGCCACCGTTAAGGCAGTTGCTGCAATGATGCTCAGCAAGCTTGGCGATCCACGGCCTCTACTGGGTAGTACGCCGCATATGACTGAACGCCTTATCAGATTGCTAAAAGCATGCGGAACAAAAGTCATTTTTCTTGACGAGTTTCATAACCTCTTGAAAATCGGGAAAAGATCGACTTCTGTCAACACAGAGGTTTGCCGTTGGTTGCGTAATATCGTTAACGAATCCGGCGTAACGATCTGTTTGGTTGGCACACCAGACTGTGCTCTGATCATTGATTCAGATATACAGTTTTCCAGGCGCTTCAAATTCAAATTTCACCTAAGACCATTAAAACCAGGAACAACCGAAGATAAAGGTTCACTTCAGATATTTCTTGAACATATCTGTCACGAAGCTGTTCGACGTGTGGAATTGGATCATATACCTGCACTTGGCAACCAGCTGGAGTCGCTAAAGATTTATGCTGCCACCAGCGGCAATCCAGAATTCATTATGTTCTTGATTAAGCAGGCGCTACTCATTGCGCTGCAAGAACATCGAAACTCCATCGTTATTGATGACTTTGCGCGAGCCTGGGATCTTGGCATTACCACAACAGTAAGCATTGCACGGAGCAACCCCTTTAGAATGACTAAAAGTCAGCTATCAGCTGTGTTTAGGAGGCTGAAATGACACCACTCGCACTACCAATTCGACCTATTCCCTATTTGGATGAATCACCGGCCAGCCTCTTGATACGCGCGGCGGAAAACAATGGCTTCGTCAGCGTCCTACAATTGCTTTCAGCCTATAGATTCCCCTCCCAAAGCGATGAGTGGCTAGTCGCCTCATTTGTTGATCAAACCCGCTTTGCTAAGATTATTCATGCAATGGGCTTGCACAAAGATTGCATTAGCTTGGCCTATCGTCGGATGGGGCCAACAAGTAAGTCTCCACGCGAAATGAATGGCATTGGCCTAGCAGAACGACTTTTCCGCAATGGCGCCAATGTGTATTGTCCAGAATGCCTTAAAGAACATCCATACTGGCGTAAAGCCTGGTTTATTCTCCCATTCGCAACGTGCAATAAGCATTGCATTCGCCTCCTGCAGGATTGCCCCTCATGTAAGCAGCCGTTATCCCTGACCAGAAACCGCTTACTTTATTGCCCATGTGGGTATGACCTCCGCCAGGGGAACACCAAGATGGCGGATCCCACAGGTACTCAGTGGTTGCTTTCCCTTATTACTGCTCAAGACCAAGACGCACTCGACCGAATGCTGTGGTTCTGGTCAGCATTGCGAGAGGTCGATGGATTGGAAAATGGCACTGCAGCTGAGGCGCGGCGTCTTAACACTACGATGAAGTGGTACCGTGGTGACCAATGCATTGATGAAGTGCTAGCCGTAATTGAATCCCGCGCTCCATACATCCATCCACGGCTTCAACTGTTACCCTTTCTTCGCGAAAAGGGTGATTTATGTGACTTTGCTAAACGAATTTTGAAACGACATTCAGCCTTCATATTCGCTACGCCCCCACGGAAACATGAAGGCCAGCTAAGCCAAGAAGAAGCTGCTGCAGCATTAGGGATAACGTCCTGGCAAGTAAGAAAAATGATTAAAGCAGGTCAAATAAAATTCATTACAGCTCATCTTGGTCGCGCAAAGTTGATTTCGCCAAATGAGATTGAGCGAGTTTTACGCCAACTAAGCGAAACCCAACAAAATGAGCGCTCACATCAACGATTATCTGGTCGCCACAGCTTGACTGGGATCATTAAAAATATCCTTGCGGGCTACGCGCGCACAGATGGGTATGACCTGGCCGAAGGGTTGATGACATTGCAATTCTCCGGAATGGTTGAGATGGTGTCATCTGATCCAGATTGGCTGACTATTCCTGAGGTCGCAACGAAGCTGGGCATTCATCCTGTCGTAGCATGGAGCATGATTAAACATGGAACCTTCCCGGCGAAACAGAAAATAATAGGCCGAAGTAAGAAAAATGTAGTCCATATTAGAGACATAGAGGTATTCGATGCCAATTTTGTAACAGCAGGCCGGTTAGCTCGTTCCATAGGCGCTAGTCAGCTTACATTTGCACATAAACTGATGCACGTGGGAGTTAAGCCAATAGCAGGTCCAACCATCGATGGAATGATGGTATATCTTTTCAAAAGAACGGACTTGCAATGCGTAGATCTGAGCGCCTTGAAATCCCTCAATAAATTTAAAGCACCATCAGGTCGAAGGCACAAGGGGGCAAAAGATGGCGGTCCTTCTGGAATCCTTCTTTCGGAAGTAACAAAATTATTAGGCTTAGAAAATATTCAGCAGACGCTCATGTTGATCAGAAAAGGTATTTTAGAAAAAGAATCATCAGTGGGGCGTAACGTACGCATCACAAAAGCATCCCTGGAAGGACTAATCCAATCTTTAGCTGACCCGGACCTGGTTCCTATAAGCCAGGTGGTCAATATAATAGGAACAAGTGAGGTAGTGGTCTACTTACAATGGGTGCATACAGGCGTACTAAAAATTTTAAATTTTGTACACTGGAGATTTGTTCGCAAAGATGACCTGGAACGAGTTTTGGAGCTACAAAGGAATTACTATACCGCCTCACAGGCTGGGAAGTTGCTCAATGTCCACCGGAGTCATGTACCAAATCTTGAGAGAAAAGGGTTAATTAAGGCTCTCGTGCTTCAGGGATCTAGGCGTTTAAGGCTTTATCCACGGAAGGATGTCGAAGCGCTTACGGTAACGCAATAAAAAAGAGGGAAGATTATTTTCCCTCTTTTTGCATCCGGACACTACTGTTCATCTTTAGCCGAGACCTCACAAATGTCCCTTCTCCCATCTGGGTAAACGCGAACCAGTCTACCTTGATGATCGAGACCGGAAATGTAAAGCCCTTTGGAAAATCTATTCCTTATAGCATCTTCCCCAGCCAGCTGAGCTTGTTGAATAAAATTCTGCAGCGGGACCCCAAGAACCATAAATGGCTTTGCTGAATTTCCCATAGAAGCACCATTATTACAAAAATACAGTTAAGAAGATAAGTTACACCTTAAAAAAGCATACCTCTTTACCAGGAAATTATCAACACGATACCTGAAACCAAAGTAGGTACTCAAAAAATCGTCTCTATACAGCACGCCAACAACAACCAATATAACATCAAGCTAGACCGGCAACATGCAAATGATATAATATGCACTCCACATTGTCAGGCAGAAGCAATAAAGGCCGACATACCGTGCAAAACATACTAGAGGTGCTCTTAATTGAATAGAAATGACAGAACCGAACTATCAAAGATAACAATAGAAAAAGAGTTTGAAAAAGCCAAGGGAGAGTTGACGCTCTTAATTGCTGACACAAAGGTAGAGCTCATACAGGCTGTCGCCGATGCGAAAGTCAACATTGGGGAGGCTGCAATTGACAAAATGCACACCATAAATGGGCATTTAAAAAACTGGGTCGTAGGCGTGATGATTACAGGAACAGTGGCAGTTCTTGGGCTTTGCGGCCTAAGTTATTCTAGCATTTCTTCCACTGCTCAGAAATATATTGAGACAAAATTAGACGACTGGATGTCTCTTGAGGCAAAAGGATCTATCTTGAAAGAGTCTCTTGGACAAGTAAGAATGGAAGCTGTACTTAATGCTCTGACTATTCGACTAGAAAAAGCAAAGCTTGACGGACGTTCAGGCCTCGGGTTTGATATTTCTGAAGCGGAGGAGGCTAGAGTTATTGCATACATGCAAGAACCGACCACCAGCATATTTGCATTTCGCGATGGAGCTAATATCTTAGGAGCACTCATGGGGCCTTTTGGAGGCCACAGATCCAATCCAAAGATTGATGGATTATTAAAGGATGTTTTCACGACAAAGAATTACCAGGACGAGAAAAGGGATATATTAATCTCTGCATTACGGAACTATATCGGCACCTACCCATACGCCACGCAGGTAATTGACGATAAAGATGCCCCTCCTAACTGGCGGGCAGACGCATTTCATAATATCGCCATATTCAATGATAAAAAAGCCTATGATTTTGCCAACAACAATATCTTAAAAGACGAGAACAATTTCATGCAGATTGAACTGGCCAAATATCTAGCAAGAAGGAGCGAGCACAGCAAAGAGCTAGATGAATGGTTTAAAATTCCCGGAAAAGAAGACATATCCATCAAATATGCAATAGCATTAAATTCCGCATCCAACAAACTAATAAACTCTCTTGATGCAATCAACAGTAAGAAAGCAGCAAATAATCAAGCAGCATCATATCTATACGAGATAATATCTACGGGCGGGAAAATAAAAATATGTGGAGATGCACAACAACCAGAAGAGATATGTGTAGAAAAAGGAAACTCAACCATTACTGTAACCAATCCACGCTACCTTTTTGGAAACAATGAAATCATTTCCGGGCTATTATCTCTTTCTTTAAAAAACAACAAAAGCCCAGAATGGCTCATTGGCGCAATAACTGCAAAATCAAAACAAGGAACTTCGTTGGCACTTCGGTACGACATTGGCCAAGCAACTCTAACTGGAGAGACATATGGGAAAATCAATAATGACGATTGTGCCAGCTCATTGATGCTTGTTGAAGATAACGTCGACGGAAAAATTGGTGTGTTTGCTCGATTCAGAAAGCCTGACGGGCAGTGGGTCTCAGACCGGATTATTAAATTCGAAAACTTTCACGCAGGAAAACTACACTTCTCATACGACGAAGACATGATAAATCGCATGGAAAGACGTGAATATTCAAAAAGGGAGAATAGCATAATTTAATCAAATCAAAACCTAATCCATTATCAAATATAAGACAGGATTTAATTATTCTTACGAGAAGATAGGTCAACGAAATTCTTGTTCAACAACGGGGACCTATCAACTTCCCGACAACTCCACTACTTTTTTTATTAGTCCAACCTGTCCATATTTGGTGCCACATTACCGGCTTGTCGGTATTGCAGCCCAAACTGGCCCTTCAAACTGGAGAGGCCGAATGGCAGAAATGGCAACGATCTGCCTGTGATACCCCTTGGTCAGCCGCAAGTTGAACAGATCGATCCTCCCCATAATACTCTCTGAGCGTCTACTCAGGATCACATATCTTGACCACCATCTGAGATGCCGTTCAGGTGTAGTTGATTTTCATACTGCATATCAAAAACATCAATCCAGGATTTTCATGCAAATCTATATATCTATTATCTCTATAATATTTTCATCAATCGCACTTATTTTCACCTTCAAAAAGGACATGCATCGTTTACGCACCGCCATTGATTATCGGAAAAATTATTATCACGATATATTATCAATTAATAATGACGCCTCATTTCCCGTGGGCATTTCTGCCGTAGGTCATGTAAACCTCGCCGGAGGTATTAAATGACTAACTGATTTGGGTGAATATCGTGAGAATAAGCATGTTAAATACCCAATCAGGATAGATCCGCGCAGCACTTATCTCTGCACTGTAGTGCATGGCCCTGAATTTCCTAAAAAACAAAGTACATACGGTTATTGCGTACAACTTGAGTGCGGTAGAACATTTTTCTGCAAAGGAAATCTTCCATGGATTTTATCTGTTAAACTTACCTTTCAGTCTCTCATTTCACGGATCAGTTCCGGACGATATGGCTTTCCTAAGAGCAAGATTTATGTAAGAAATTCTTAAAATTAAGTCAGCAATAGAGTTGCAGAGAAGCTGAATTCAACAATCACAAACCTGCAGCTGCTCTGCCATATCAGAATAGGCAACCTTATCTGTCGCTCATAAAAAATATGCATGGTTATGTGTCGCTGGCTTGATGCTTCATCTGTCACCACACCTAGTAAGTAACTGATTCACATAGGTAGGCAGTGCTAGCTTATGTGTCGCTCAGCGATTCTGCCACCCAACGGGTCGATTCAATCGGTAAGGCATGAGGCGTAATCTAAATACGCCTCATGCGAAATCAACAATAGACATGCAGTTCAGTGCTGAAGAAAGGATGTTTATTATGGGATACGAAATCGATGTTCTTGGTGTTGGTGAAAAATCCAATAGTGGCGACGCTATCACCGTGAGGTATGGGAATTTACATGGACAACGTCATGAGCAGACTGTAATTGTCATTGACGGTGGCTACAAAGAAAATGGTCAAAAATTAGTTGACCACTTAAAGACGCACTATCAAACAGAAAAAATTGATCTCATTATCTCTACACACCCAGATCAAGATCATATAAATGGATTAAGCGCTGTTATTGAACAGATGGATGTTGCCGAACTCTGGATTCATCAACCCTGGAACCACAATAAAGGATTGGCAAGCAAATTCAATGATGGCCGAATAACAGATAGCAGCATAGGCGAACGCCTTAAGGAAAATTTAGAGACTGCCTATCAAATTACAGAGCAAGCCAAGAAAAAAGGCATCAAAATTAAAGAGCCTTTCACAGGAATAAGTTTCGGAAATGTAAAGGTTATAGGTCCAACATTAGATTACTATGAAGAGCTGATTCCATTATTTGATGGAATGCCCGCTCTTAAAGTTGCAGCAGAACAGCGATCGTGGCTTGACAGCGTCATTGACTCGACAGTTAAAACCATCAAGAAAATTTTCTCTGCCTGGGGAGAGGATCAGCTTGATGATAAAGATGAAACTTCTGCAAAAAATAATTCCAGCGTAATAACGCAAATTATTATCGACGGAAAGCGTCTAATATTCACGGGCGATGCAGGAATAACGGCACTGCACAAGGCTGCTGACGAAATTGACGCATGCATGTCTGGTGCAAAATTGAGTTTTATTCAAATTCCACACCATGGTAGTCGTAGAAATGTTGGCCCATCAGTGCTTAATCGTATTCTTGGTGAACCTGTTCAAGAAAATGAGCAGAAAGGCATAACAGCTATCGCGTCAACTGCAAAAGAAGGGGAACCAAAACATCCACATAAGGCAGTCCTCAATGCATTCACCCACCGAGGAGCTAAAGTATTAGCAACAAGAGGAGATGGTATTCGTCATAAAAATGACGCGCCTAATCGCTCAGGATGGACAAGCCTCAACCCGGAACCATACCATTACACGTATGAAAGTGAAGAGTAGAGGTTTCCTATGAAAAGTCTAAAAGATGAAAACAAACTCCAGCTTTCAATTCTAATTGGAACGCCAATACTAATTACACTCGCCATACAACTTGGCTATCAAAAAGTCATCGATATATTAAACGCTGGAAAGTTGATTGGATTGACTCTAATAGCAACAACCATCTTAACAATGGTCGCCAATCTAATACCGCAAGCGATAAAACATAAATTGGTATTTTTGCGAATACGTGATGAACTTCCGGGCTGTCGCTGTCATGTAATCTGCAAAAAAGACAATAGACTAGACTTCAACGCAATAAATGCTAAATGGCCAAGCATATTTAGTGATAGCACACCAAAATCCAAAAGAAATAGCCTTTGGTATCATGAAATTTATCGAAAAGTAAGAGATCGACCACAAGTAGAAAGCTCTCACAAAAACTTTCTATTGTACCGAGACGCCACTTCTGGCATGTTAATTATCTTCATTGCAAGCCTAGCTTGTTATTGGAGTAATTATAAATTTCCACTACTAGGATCGATTGAACTGCCCGCATTATTCATCCAAGCGATTATTCTCATCATTGCCATTGTAAGTGCCCAAAATTCAGGGAATCGCATGGTTGTAAATGCCATTGTAGAGTCCGTATAAAATCGAAAAGCATCGCACACGTCGGATTCAGTATTCGCATATCGCGGCGAAATGCCTCTTCGAGGCTTCCGTCCTACAGCATACTTCGCGTAGGGTGGAAGCACCGATTTCATCGGGGCATTCCGCCGAACATGCAAGCACAATAGCACGGTAGGTTGGGCTGAACGTGTGAAGCCCAACGTTTACCGCGAAATTGAAGCAATCCATTGAGATCGTCATTATCTTTTGGAATCCGCTACGCGGATAATGTTTGACATGCCGGTTCCACCCGGCAAACGGGCAAGGGGATTACGCGGCCAATCCCCTTGCAACCCCAGGCCGCCCCTACAGCGCTGCGAAACCCCGTCTTTCAAACCAGACTCGGGGAGCTGCCGGAACTACATGCGTGCGAATCTTTGATTCGCTCAGCGATAGGCGCTACCGTCGCGCCGCGTCAAACAACCTGCAGCTTAAAACCCCGAGTCTGATTCGAAAGCCGGCTTGCCCGAAAGGAAATTGATAAGTTAGTTCGGTTTCAACTCTCAAAAAGCCAACAAAACACCCTAATTTTCTTGAACGTCAACGTCTACCTTACGTAAAATTAAGATTTACCACCAGCTTATTCACTTTAACCTGCCAGCATAACCAATCAATAAATATTTTTACCATAATGAAGCTAAAAACCATACTAATAATATTAACCGTCACATCCATAGCAGGCTGTGCAACCAACATATCAAACATGTACGGTGGCGATACTCGCCCTAATAGTGAAATTGCAATTTACTCCCCACTGAACAGAGCAGACTTTAATGGCCCATCAATCACGACCACTCACATTGACGGTAAGATAATTAAGACATACTTTCCACCAGACCATCCATTTGGACCTTATATCGGGATGCTGCCCGGAGAGAAAACCGTAAGAATTACATTTCAGGATTTTGACAATGTGATTCCCGCGATCATTGCGCCAAATCTAACCAACATGTCAATAAGAAACTTCCAAGGATACTATGATGTAACGTTTAAAGTGGCAGCAGGAAAATTTTACGCACCCATTTTTAATTACAATCTACCACAAGACAAAATGATGTCGGAAGTTTGCATCGCAGAGTTGGATCAAACCGCATCACTAAGTGAGACAAGGCATCCGCAAAAATATGCGGCATGCTCAAAGGCATCTATCCCTCCAACTGAGGAAAACATAAAAGTATGCCAAGAAATAAATGCAAAGACTGGTACAGTAAAGCTATTTGAAGAAGCCTGCCAAGGTCTTATTCGCAAATAAATTAAAACCTAAAAACCAGGTTGTCACTTACGCCAGTACGGTAGATTAGGCAGATCTTGTGAAGCCTAACATTTACTGCGAAATTGCGGCAATCCATTGAAATAGCCGTTATATTTTTGAGTCCGCTTCTCGGATAATATTTGGCATGCCGGTTCCGTCCAGCGGACGGGCAAGGGGATTGCGCGGCCAATCCCCTTGCAACCCCAGGCGCCCCTACAGCGCTGCGAAACCCCGGCTTTCAAATCAGCCTCGGGGAGCTGCCGGAACTAGCGGCGCGCTACCGTCTCGCCGCGTCGAACAGCCGGCAGCTTAAAACCCCGAATCTGGTTCGGAAGCCGGCTTGCGCTGAAGGGGGTTGCTGGCAAATTGGTTCGATCACCCTTCTAAGCTTATAATTCAGCATCCGTAGACCATAAATACTTCCCACAATCATCAACCCAGACTAAATCACCCTCTATCCAAGCATGCGTCTTTAATACTCCATCACTGTCGTATGGCAGTACAGTCAAAAATTGATCATCATCAAACTCATCATCATCAGGCCAGCAGCTCTCCATCATCTCAAGAACAAGACTAAAATCTTGGACAATCTCAGATCGACAACCCCATTTAACTAGATTTGAATCAAACAACAAACGTAAGATGTAAAGAAATATCTCCCTTTTCTTTTCCATACTTAGAGTTGGTTCAATCTGACACCAAATAGCAGCAACTCCCATCCCATAGAAATTTTCATGAAATTCATTAAGCTGCGCTTTTAACCTCTCCCGCTCATCCACTAACAACGCTCTCACTCCTCTCCAGCAGAGTTATGGCTAACCAAAAGCCCAGTTCCAGATGACGATGCTTCCATAATTGCCACTACCTCAGATTGATAGATGTAAGTTTTGAATCCAACGGCAAGAATATCATCAATAAAACTTATAACTTTTGAAATGCACGAAGCTGGAATTTCTAAAACTGGAACAGCAGCATCATCCCAAAAAAATATAGAGTCTTCCACTTTCCTTATTGAACTGGTCTAGCAGCCTCCTGACCTCTCCTCTCCTCGAGAGGCACCCATCACCAATTTGAAGACTGCCAGATATTGAAAATCGAAATTTCTCTTCAATATCAGAAAAAATAACCTCAGCATCGCTGGCACTTATAACCTTCGCATCACCGCCCAAAGCTTGCAAACATTCGGCAAATAAAACTGACATAGCCATCTCCAAAGCCAAGTTACTGTCCATTCTACCTGACTGGATTGACCCCAAGCAGCGCCGCTGTTAAATTGAGGTCTGGTGCTCAACACACCTTTCCGTCAGCGGTCTAGCCTGCGCCCGTAAGTCGTGGCTTTTTTGCGTCCATAGGTTTCCTGTCGTGCCGCTATCCCGGCGCGCCCAAAGCTTATGGCCGGGTAGCGTGCAGCCATACAAGACCCCGGCAACGGGGGAAATCTGCGGGCCGTCTGACGGCGGTGTTGAAGTACCCGGCCGCCCCTCTCAACAGGGGGCGCTTTAGACAAAACCGTCAGGAGTCCATGATCATGGATGCTCGTCTTGTGTTTGTCGTGCCTATCTCCCCTTCCCCAATTCGCCCTCTTCGCCGCTTATCACGTTCATCATTGCGCCTACGCGCTGCATATCGCCCTGCGTTTTTGACAGCGCGGTTTGCGCGTTTGATTGGGGAGGCTCGGCCATGAGCGCGGCTATCGATCAGCAGGTGAACACGCCACTGCGGCTGGATTTCGCCAAGGGTTTGGCCATGCGGGTGGTACGGCGGCCGGAGGGGTTTTGGCTGGTGGCCGCGGAGGTGGCGGCGTCCATGAAGCTGGAGGTGAAGGATTTGCTGAAGGCCTTGGGCGAGCCGCTAGGGCGGCCCTTGCGGCTGGCGGATGAGGCGGAACCGGTGCTGTGCTTGTCTGAAGGCGAGCTGGACGACGTGTTCCGCCGCGTCAAGAAGCCCGGCGCGCGGCGGCTGCGGCGCTGGTGGCTGGAAGAAACCCGCCCGGCCTTGCTACATGAGGCCGGCGCGGCCAGCACGACGGAGACCCTGCACCTGGCACTGGCCCTCGCCGCGGAGGCGGCGCAGCAGATCAGCCGCGCGGTGATGGAGGCAGTGCTGCGCGAGCCCGGCACTTGGCAGCATTCGCGCTGGGTGGTGGCGCTGGACTACGCGCCCAATAACAAGCAGCGCTGGCCGCGCGGCAGGCTGATCGGCCTATCCAGCAGCGTCTCCACGCTAAGCGGCATGGCGGAGTTGATTGCCCCGCCCGGCAAGATGCCGGCCACCAGCGCGGAGCTGCTCAAGCTGGCCACCGCCTGCCAGCTGCGCTTGTCCGAGCGGGTCGGCCGCATCTCTGAATAAGGGATGTCAAAAAAAGCCGCTCACCAGAGCGGCTTTTACCGCATTAATCAAAACAGGTATGCAAAAGCATATGGAAGCGGACTTCCACTATAACTATCAGGCACTTTTCCATTGATTCGTACTGTGGGTAACGCGGTGTAAGCGACAATGGCTTTGCCGAAAGAGTTAATCGCTACTTGAGGGTCAGACATATCATGCTTGTTTGCGACGGCGCGCCATGACGCCCAGCCACTAGCAAAATTGAAACGCCCCAGCGCAATTACCTGGTTCCATACAGCGTTGTTGTTCTTATCATTCAATTTCAAACTTACTACAGCATCACCTCCCACATTCATAGCTAGCGAAATATGGCCATCACGGGATAGCTTGCCAAGTGAGCTTAAATCAATAGATGCCGGCGTGGTCCAAGCTCCGCCATTAATCGATTGAGACCACATAAGCCGCGTGGTGCTCGGTGTTGCATCATAGAAAGCTTTGCCCGTTGTCTCCTTCCAGACAATCAGAGCATTGTTTGACTGATCCACCGCCAATGCTGGCGCAATCGGTACGGAGGCATCCTCTGCGCTTAAACGTATCGAATCGACACGGAGGGAGTCCCTTGTACTAATGCGGCTAACCTGCAGGCTATTTGTGTCGCAACTTGCCACGTTATTGGGCAGTTCTTTTGCAACCAACGCAGCTAGCACGCCTCCTGTGTGGGGTGTGCCTGCCGCGACCAGTCCCCCATCATGCGCCGAGGTATAGCAAAGTCCTGGGTAGGTTGCGACCGGAAAGGCAAGAAAGCTGGAGCCATTGACGCTCGCCATTCTGACATTGATATCGATTTGACCTGGCTTGATAAGGGAGTTACTGAGTTGATATAGCAATCCAAAGCCGTCGCTGCTCTTTGGCTTAAAAGCGGCATAGGGGTAATAACTGATAGCCTGCTGGCCGTCAGCCCGGAAGTGCACGCTATTCAATCCATCAAGACTAGTCCTCAGCACCGCACTACTACCGTAGGCTCCAAAGCCTGACAAGATGACGGATGCTGTAAACGAGTTATCGTCTAGCAGCGCTAGATCCCAAGTATTCATGCTTCCCCAAGTCGAGGCTGAAGATCCGCCTCCTGCATCAAAAACCTTGGCCTCCCAACCCTTATTTTGAATATACCGAGTTGCACGATAACCAGATTTTTCTGTAGATGGGGCTTTTTGCTCCCGATTGACCCAGCCGAGAACCGCATTTCCAGCAGTATTCATTCTCAAAGTCATGCCATAGAGATTGTCGATATTGCGTGCTTCAGGAACGGGTTGTGCTGAGCTCCACTTTCCATCTGAAGATGCTTGCGCCCATGACGCAGTATCACTCTGGTCGCTGGGCGCTACAACATGCCAAGCTGCGAGTGCCTGTCCTTGGTCAGACAGCGCTACGGTGATTGCAGGCTGGTATTGGAAATAATTGGGTAGCGCCGCGGAACCCAAGTTTGCTGTTCCTGCGGCTTGTCCTGAGCTGCCTAAGCCATCGGCTTCATTTAATGTGTCAGTTTTGATATCCGCCTTTGTATTTGCTTCGCCAGAAGCCGTGCCCCCACCTCCACCGCCGCATGCGCTGAGTGCTAGTGCAATCAAGCCATATGTTGCAAATTGATATTTCAAAGCACTTCCCCATCTTAAGGATGCGTTGCTCTAAGCGGCCCTGTGGACGAGCCACCCATAAAAATGAAAATGTCATACATTAACATATCTTTGCAATTTAGAAAATTCCTGCGCAAATTAGCTTTTAATTGTTTGATGCTGCTCTGATTCCTGTCATCACTCGGCATCCCCGGCTCGTCCTCCTGACGCACTTCCCAATGAGGGCTCTCCATGACAGCTGTTATCGAGATGGAGACGAGTGCACCGCTGCGGCTGGATTTCGCCAAGGGTTTGGCCATGCGGGTGGTGCGGCGGCCGGAGGGGTTTTGGCTGGTGGCCGCGGAGGTGGCGGCGTCCATGAAGCTGGAGGTGAAGGATTTGCTGAAGGCTTTGGGCGAGCCGCTGGGCCGGCCCTTGCGGCTGGCGGACGAGGCGGAGCCGGTGTTGTGCCTGTCCGAAGGCGAGCTGGACGAGGTGTTCCGCCGCATCAAGAAGCCCGGCGCGCGGCGGTTGCGACGCTGGTGGCGGGAAGCAACCCGTCCGGCCTTGCTGCAGGAGGCCGGCGCGGCCAGTACTGCGGACACCTTGCATCTGGCGCTGGCCCTCGCCGCGGAGGCGGCGCAGCAGGTCAGTCGCGCGGTGATGGAGGCGGTGCTGCGCGAGCCTGGCACTTGGCAGCACTCTCGCTGGGTGGTAGCGCTGGACTACGCGCCCAATAACAAACAGCGCTGGCCGCACGGCAGGCTGATCGGCCTAAACAGCAGCGTCTCCACGCTAAGCGGCATGGAGGAGTTGATTGCCCCGCCCGGCAAGATGCCGGCCACCAGCGCGGAGCTGCTCAAGCTGGCCACCGCCTGCCAGCTGCGTTTGTCGGAGCGGATAGACAAGTTCGCCAGTTAAGCGCGAATCTCAATAAGAAACACCGCTTCAGCGTTGCGAAGCGGTGTTTTCATTTTATGCGGGGCGCCAGCACAAGCATCAGCTATTGGCCTGGTAAGCCTTCAACACTTCCAGGCCACGACTTTCGTCGCGCACTTGGGTCAGGGTTCCAAACGCCTTGCTGCTGTCTATCAGGCTTTGCGTACCGGCCAGCAAATCAAACCGTTCCGCTTGCGGCGCGCCTTGCTGTTCGTTAAATAAGCGGAGATAAACCGCAGGCACAATGCTCTGGAACTCTTCCGAACTCAACTTTCCCGTATTGGCCAAGCCTGACAACACATCATAAGCCTCTCCCGTCGTAATGCTTTTCAGGTTGAGATGCTCAGATGGCGCCGCCACCGCGGGAAAATTAATTTTAGGCTTTGCAGCATCCAGTAGCTGGAAGAAACTGGGTGTAGCCCCGCGTTCAAAAATGGGCCTAGTCGCTATCGTTTCTTGCTTTGAAATTGCGGATAACAGCATTTCTCCTCCTTTGCGCATGGTGCTCGATTCAATCCCTTATGCGGCAACGTGAGCATTTCATTATCAACCAGCCCTGATCATTTAGAAATCGATGCCCTATCAAAAGAAGAAGCTTGCCCGGCCTTGCTGCATGAGGCTAGCGCGGCAAGCCAACCGCACAGTGATGGAACCCGTGTTACGCGCCGCATAACAAGCTGCGCCGGCCGCGCGGCAGGTTGAACTGCCTGCCCAGCATTGCCCCCTGGGGGACATGACGGAGCTGATTGCCGAACCCGGCAAGATGCCTATCGCCAGTCCGGAGCCGGGTTATCCGCATCTCGCCAAGCCCGTCCTATGGATATTCATCTCTGCCTATCAGTCATGCCCTGCGTCTATGGCGCGGAATCGGCAAAAGCTGACGGAACGAACGGCTCAAACCACGTCCTCCGCCAACCGCGCCTGCAGCATGGACAGCACCCGCCGCAGCACGGCGATTTCCTCCAGGCCCATGCCCTCCGCCAGCCGGTTGATCCACGGCGCTTGCAGCTTCATCGCGGCGTTGTAGGCCTCCCGGCCCAGATCGGTCAGCACAATCAGCGAGGCGCGGCGATGGTGGGGGTTGTCGGCAAACGCCACCCAGCCTTCTTTCGCCAGATCATTGACGATGCGCTGCACATTCTGGCGATTGCCGCCCATGTCTCGCGCCAGCCATGCCACCGGCTGCGGGCGCTCAGCCGCGACTATCGTGCCCAGCACCTGCCAGCGGGCGCTGGTGAGGCCCAACGGCGCCACCAGCCTGTCACCCTGCGCCAGCAAGCCGTTGTTTACCCTGAACAAATCTAGCACCACATCCGACAACGCCGCGCCGGCGGCCGTTCTTTCGTTTTGCTGTTGCATTTCCCCCACCTTGCAAACAGACAACAAAATGTCTTTTTTGACATCATGATGTCAATATGAAAACATGAACCATGTTAACCGATGTCGCGCTTGTTGTCTGCGCGCGCGGCGACACTGCCGTTTCGTTTCATTCGCAGCAAGGATTCAAGCATGAACAAATCTCTTCTTCACGCCGTCGCCGCCACGGTAGCCGCCCTGGCCATTGCCGTCTTCTGGAGCGCCACCGTCGCCTCCGAGCTGTTCCTAGGCCATGGCGGCATCGCCGCCGTCAAACATGCCATCGCCTTCATCGGTGTGCCGATATTGGTAACAGCCATGGCGTTGACGGGCGCCAGCGGGGCCATGCTGGCCAAGGGTCGAAAAGGCAAACTGGTGGAGAGCAAAAAGAAGCGGATGCCGCTCATCGCCATGAACGGCCTGTTGATCATGATCCCCTGCGCGCTGTTTCTAAACTTGCGCGCGCAAGCCGGCGTTTTCGACTCGGCGTTCTACGCGGTCCAGGCACTGGAGCTGGCAGTGGGGCTGGCGCAGTTGACGATGATGGGGAAAAACTTCCGCGATGGCCTAAAGCTGGCCGGCAAACTGCGCGCTCGCCCGCAGGCGATCTGAAACCGCCTCGAAAGCGAAAGCCCCGCCATGGCGGGGCTTTTCTCATAACAGAAAGCAGCCGCTGCATGACGCTTGGCCGATCGACGCTGAACAGCCCTTCCGCTCTTATCCAACCACGCAGAAAACGGCGCTGCCCGCATGCTGCTAGAATACGATGAAGCTCGAGCAGTAGATGTCTCTCCCTGACTTCCACCAAAGATGGAGCAAACGATGACCACTTTCACCGCTTCCCGCGAAATTCCCGCCAGTCGGGAGCAAGTGTTCTCCGCGATCAGCTCGCCCGAGCGGCTGGCGCGCTGGTGGGGCCCCGCAGGTTTCAGCAATACCTTCGACATATGCGAGCTTCAAACCGGCGGACGCTGGGTGTTCACCATGCATGGCCCGGATGGCATGAGCTACCCCAATGAAAGCGTGTTCGCCGAAGTCACCGAGCCGGAAAGAGTGGTGGTGCAGCATGTATCCAGCCCGGAATTCCGCCTGACGATTGCGCTGGAAGTCCGGCTGGGCGCCACCCGGGTGCTCTGGTCCCAGCAGTTCGAGGATGCCGGCCTGGCCGAGCGCATGTCGTCCATCGTCATCCCCGCCAATGAGCAAAACCTGAAACGGCTGGAAGCGGAGGTCTTGGGCCGCTAGCGCGCGAGGCCGTCCGGCGAACAAAGGGGGCTTCTCGGGAAGTCCCTTTTGCCATTTCTTCCCCCTGCACCGATCAAACTTGCCGCAGCGTCCACGCCCCATCCGCCCGCAACCGCGTCGGAATGACGTGGCTGTCCTGCCCGATCAGCACGCAGAACAGGTCGCGGGCGAAGGTCCGGTTGCCAAAAAACCAGGAATGGCTCTGCACGCCGACAAAAGGCGGCGTGCGTGGCTGATCCGTGGCCGCGACGACGCTGTCTGGCGCGTCCAGTTGCTGGTAGTAGGCGGTGCAATCCACATTGATCGCCTTTGGCGGCGCGTCCGCCGGCAAACCCTCCCGCCCCACCCTAGGCGCCAGGCCTACGCGCTTCACGTTGGACAGATCCAGCGCCATGTCGTGATGGTTGGAATAGTTGGTGAGCTGCACGCAATGGCGATAGACAGACTCGGCGCCGCCGTCGCTCCGCGACATGGACGCGGCGGACACGTCGCCCGCGGCGAAGACCACTTGGCTTACCAGCCAGGCCATGTTCTGGAAGTGGTTGTCGTCCGCGTCGTCAAACGCCTCCCGGATCACCAGCGCGCCAGTTGAATGCCCGAGCACATGGATGTTGATCGCGCAGTCCTGGCTTTGCTGCGCGGACAGGTAGGCGATGCCGTCCGAAACCAGGCGCAAGGCCGATTGCTTGGCATTGCACCGATCCGGCAGATAGGCCAGCGCCTTATTGCCGCTGGGCCAATCAAACGACACCAGCGCGCCTTTGAATCCCCAATGCTCCAGATCGCCGCGCAGGCGGCGGTGGCGATCCATGACATCGGCCGCGTCCATATTGTAGCCATGCACCACGAACAACACGTCGCCTCTGGGCTCGTCATCGTTATTGCTCCACATGGCATCCTGTCTGACCCTATCAAACCAGGTAGCCGCGGGAATCGCCTGCGAAGGCGCGGGGCTTTGGCCGTCCGGCACCAGCAGAAATCTCGTCTCTCCCACGCTGGCAGTAAAAGCATCGCCGTCAACCGCCCGCACCGACATGACGTAATCGCTCATTGTCCGCTCCCCCACGGCGCCTCAAGCGCGCCGCAAAATGACAAAAGAATGAATATATTGTCCCAAACCCCTCATCTTCTGTCATTCGCATTCCCCGCCTCCCCGTGTGATTTTACAAAACGCCAACATAAGCAAGCAGCGTCGGCGGCAATGCCATTCAGCGCGGCTTTATGGGCGGTTCATATAAGCGCAGCGACGAAATGATAAGCCAACTGGAAAGCCAGCGCCGTATAAGCGCGCATGGTTTTCGCTCTCCGGACTCTTTTCAAACTCCACGCCGACGTTTTAAGGCTTTATTGCTGCGTATTAGTACCAATTGAATTTCCGGCGCGGCGAAATTTATAACCAAGATGTCGTGAAAAGAAAATGCCCGGCAAGCTTGGCCATTCATAGAACAACAAGAGGGGTCGAATACAAATGAGTCGCATATCCGTTTTTGTCATATGGCGGCATACTCTTCATTCAGCTTCATCCACACCGCGCCGCTCCGACCGAATCAGTCCGTAAAAATCAACACTCGCCCGCGCCATGCCCGCCAGGACCGCGCCTGGCGTTTCCAGCGCAGGCATGCCGCCATCCACGCATCTAGAGGGAGAAGCCAATGAACGAGCCCCTGCCTTTGTTTTTGGATATTTCATCTCATCTCACCGGCTTCAGCGTAACGGAGTTGGAAGCCACCGGCATGTCCGGCGTCTACTGGGACACCGTCCAATACCAGAACGCGCCGACAACACTCGACGGTTTCCTGAACTGCTCCAGGCAAATCCTGAAAGATGGCCGCGACAACGAGAAAGAAATCCACCAGATGATCGCCTCGCAGCTGTTTCCCACCGACAAGTTCGATGGGCTGGCGCAGAACATCATCAATCTCTGGTACTTCGGCCAATGGCCGCCGGCCAACCAGAACCTCAGCCTGGCCATGCAGCACAACGTCAGCCCCGAGGCCTATGTCCAGGGCCTAGTGTGGAACGCGTCGCAAACCCACCCACCCGGCGCCAAGCAACCCGGCTTCGGCTCCTGGGCGGAAAAACCGCTCGGCGACGGTTGAACGGCGCGATCAAGAACACCATCAAGCGAGCACACCATGAGCGATCAACATTTCGATGTCGTCATCGTCGGCACGGGCATTGCCGGAGCCGTGCTGGCCAAGAATCTCACCCGGGCAGGCAAGCGGGTGCTGATGCTGGAGGCAGGCCTGAAAGCCGGGATGGAGCTGGACGCGGAGGCCGCCTTCTCCAATTACCAGTCCTATCTGGACACCTTCCATTACAAGGCCGCCCCGGCCACCAACGGCCCTTATCCCGCGCTGGAGGACGCGCCGGCGCCCAATGTGCTGGACATCACGCTAGACATCCCGGCGGAACAGCCTGGTTATCTGGTGCAAATGGGGCCGCAGGCCTTCGGCAGCGACTGCCTGCGCACGCCCGGCGGCACCACGCTGCACTGGCTGGGCAACGTGCCGCGCATGCTGCCCAACGATTTCCGCATGCGCACCCTGTATGGCCGCGCGGTGGACTGGCCGATCAGCTATGACGACCTCAAGCCCTATTACGAGCTGGCCGAGCTGGAGATAGGCGTGTCCGGCGACGTGGCCGCCCAAGTGGGCCCGGACATGAGCCGCGCCAATTACGGCGAGCGCTATGTGTTCCCGATGCACGCGATCCCGCAGTCCTATCAGGATTTGGCGTGGATCAGGAACGCGGACGGCGCCAAGGTAAGCGTCGACGGGGTGGATTACCAGGTAAGCTTCGTCAGCATGCCGCAGGGCCGCAATTCCAACCCCAACCCTGCATACGGCCAGGGGGCTATCCAGTGGTCGCCGGCGACGCAGCGCTTCGTCATCGAGAAAACCCGCGGCGTTTACCAGGTTGTCGGCTCGACTTGGTCGCCTTACACCGGCGAACGCTGCGAGGGCAACGCCAGCTGCGTGCCGCTCTGTCCGGTCCAGGCCAAGTACAACGCGCTGAAAACCCTGAAGCAGGCCGACATGAACCGGCTTGTCGTCATCACCCAGGCGGTGGCGTCCAAAGTATTGGTCGACCCCGCCACCAAACAGGTGACCGGCATCGAGTACAAGCATTACCGCCACCCGGACGTCGGCGACTACGCCACGCATACCGCGCATGGCGCGCTGTACGTGCTGGCGGCCAACGCGCTGGAAAACGCCAAGCTGCTGCTGATGTCCGGCGTCGCCAACTCCAGCGATCAAGTGGGCCGCAACCTGATGGACCACCTGGTCATGCTGACCTGGGGCCTGTTCAAGCACGAGAAGGTCTATCCCTACCGCGGACCGGGCTGTACCACCTACATCCCCACCTTCCGCGACGGCGCCTTCCGCAGCGATTTCGCGGCCTGGATCTCGCCGGTGGACAACTGGGGCTGGTCGTGGCCGACCAATGCGCCGGGCAGCGATGTGAGCCAGGGCATGAAGGAAGGCCTGTTCGGCAAGGAGCTGCGCGCCTATCTGGCGGACCGCGTGCCGCGCCAGGCGCTGCTGCACTTCGAGTGCGAGCAGCTGCCGTCGCCGGACAACCGGATCACGATAGACGCTCGCTTCAAGGACAAGCTGGGCAATCCCAGGCCGGTCATCCACTACAGCGTCTCGGACTACGAGCGCAAAGCCTTCGCCGCCGCCAAGCAGGCGTCCGACCAGATCTTCGCCCAGGCGCAGATCCACGACTTCACCCAATACCAGTCCGGCCAGCCGGATTCGGTGCAATGGGAGGGCGTATGGTATGAATTCTGGGGCGCCGGCCACATCGTCGGCACCCATCGCATGGGCAGCGACGCGGCCACCTCGGTGGTGAAGCCGACGCAACAAACCTGGGACCACGACAATCTATACCTGGTGGGCTGCGGCAACATGCCCACTCTCGGCACCTCCAATCCCACCCTCACCCTAACCGCGCTCGCCTTCATGGCCGCGGAAAACATCATCAGGCAGCTGGATGCGCCGGCCCGCCAAGGAGGAAGCCATGAATAACAATTACGCGACGCAAACCTCCCGCGGCCGCCTCCGCCAGCGCCTGATCCGGCCTCTGGAGCCGGCGCTGCAAGCGCTGCTGCTCTCGCCCGTGCCGGAAGGCTTCCGCATCAGCGGCACCATCAAAACCATCGAGCAGCTGCGCGAGCATCTGCAAACCGCCATCGAGCTGGAGCATTCCACCATCCCCGTCTACCTGACCACGCTGTACACGCTGGACGAACGCAAAAACCGGTTCGCCTGCCAGGCCATTCAGGGCGTGGCGATGGAAGAGATGCTGCACATGATCCAGGTGTGCAACATCCTGAACGCGGTGGGAGGTTGCCCCGCCATCAACAAGCCGGACTTCATCCCAAAATATCCGACGCCCCTGCCGCACAGCGACGACGCCTTCCTGGTGTCGCTGCAGAAATTCTCGCCCGACGCCATCGACACCTTCCTGAAGATAGAAATGCCCGCCGGCAAGTGCGCGCCTCCGGAAGCCAACCACTACGCCACCATCGGCCAGTTCTACCACGCGATCCGGATCGCGCTGGTGGAGCTGGACGCGCATAACCGGCTGCACGGCGGCCCCGGCATTTTCACCGGCGATCCCGCCCGCCAGGTGCTGCCCGAACATTACTACGGCGGCGGCGGCAAACTGCTGCCGGTGCATGAGTTGCAGGACGCCTTGCTGGGCATAGAAGAAATCGTCGGCCAGGGCGAAGGGGTGGATGGCACCATCATCGACACCGACAGCGTTCTGTTCGGCCAGGACGTGGAATACGCCCATTACTTCCGCTTCAACGAGGTCAAATATGGCCGGCGCTACCGGCCCGACGACAATGCCAAATATCCGCCCACCGGGCCGGCGGTGGAGGTGGACTGGCAAGCGGCGGCGGACATGGCGCCGAACCCCAAGATGGCCGACTATCCGGAAGGTTCGCCGGTATGGAAGCAAACCCGGGAGTTCAATCGCATCTACACCAGCCTGCTCGACCAATTGCACATCGCCTGCAACGGCCAGCCGGCCAGCCTGTCCGGGGCCATCCCCATCATGTACCAGCTGAAATACCAGGCCCAGGCGCTGCTGAACCTGCCCAACGGCCGCGGCGGGCGCGCCGGGCCCAGCTTTGAATACATCGCCTAGGCCTTGCCTCGACGGCGCGCCGGAATGGGCGCCGCCGGGGCAAGGCTCCAGCGCCTGCCAGATCATGGCGGAATGAACTCAGTAGTAACCGCAAGAATGCCGAATCCATCTTTTAGGGCAGGGCCTTCCTGCTCTTCCTGATCTACTGTTGATTGGTCATTGACGCGGGAAACCGGCTCGACGCCGGAAGGCGGCCTCCCTTGCCCAGGCCTCGCAGAGCCATTTCTGCCCGGATTTGCCGCCGCTTCCCGCCATAGGCGCAACGCAGCGTTCCGCATCAACGAAATCCACGTCAACCGCAGGCCTTCTGGAGATAACCGTGGCCCCCTTTCCTACACCCGTCACCCAAGTCCGCGTCTACCCCTACATCCCGGATGCGCCCATCATCGTGCCTCCGGTCTTCACCGGCGGAGCCGGCACCTACTCGGTAGGCACGCTGACGACGAACATTTTCTACAATCTCGACCTCACCTCCGGAGAAGCCGAAAACGGCGGCCCCCACGCGGGCAACAAGTATTACGCCGTGTGCAAAGACGCCTCCGGCAAGGAATTCACCACGCCGTGGATGACCTGCCTGAAGGCCGGCCCGCAGCCCCAGTTCGGACGCACCACCCATCTGGGTCATCCCATGCATCAGACCGGAGCCGACGCCGGTTCCGACGCGGCGGTCGCCAGCCCCGACATCGCCTACCAGATCCACCTGTCGGATATCGCAGTGAATGCTTACGTGCCGCCGACCGAGCCGCTGCTGATCCCGCTGATCGAGGGCGGCAAGGGCGTCGCCACTTTCGCCGGCCTGCTGCCGGGAGGCTCGTGGTCGGTCAGCGTGGCCGGCGGCGAACGCGTGAATCCGCTGCACCCAGGCATGACCGCCACCATCAGCGGCACCAACGTCGCCACCGGCAAGCCGTTCCACATCCCGGCCGTCTTCATCACCAAGGAGGCCGGCGACCCGGCGATCTTCGTGCAGCTGCGCCACCCGCGCGAAAACTGATCTAGGCCTCCCCGGCCGTTCAAGCCTGAAACCGGCGGCCGCATCCATCACAAGATGCGGCCGCCGGTTTTATCCAAATCTGCTTTTCAGCCGCGGTTTTCAGCCCGTCCCCACCTCGCCACCCGACGCCGGCGAAAATCCCCACCCGCGCCGGATCAACTTGCGCTACGCTACGCGCTTTGTGCCGAAACGCGCGCCGTCGCCGCGCGGGCAGCAACCGTATTCAGAAGCAGCGCATGCGTATCCAGGAATTCCATCAAGCCCTCGCCGGCATCGGCGCCCGCCCCTGCCATATCGGCCGCATCAACCGCGCCTGGCTCAAGGGGCAGCCCTTGGACGCCGGCACCCGCCATCAGAAGAGCGAAAACTACTTTCCGCTATCCGTGCGCGACGGCCTGCCTCCCATCGCCTCCCAGGTGGAGGCATTGGCCCGCATCCATTCGCAACACACGGCGGACGATGGCTCGCTGCGGCTGCTGGTCGAACTGAACGATGGCCAGATGGTGGAAAGCGTATTGCTGCCCCGCGATGGCTTGTGCGTGTCCAGCCAAGTTGGCTGCGCGGTGGGCTGCACCTTCTGCATGACCGGGAAAAGCGGCCTGCTCCGCCAGCTGGGCAGCGCGGAGATCGCCGCGCAGATGGCGCTGGCGCGGCGCATCCGTCCGGTGAAAAAAGTGGTGTTCATGGGCATGGGCGAGCCGGCCCACAATATGGAAAACGTGCTGGAGGCCATTCAATGGCTGGGCACCGACGGCAATATCGGACACAAGAACCTGGTGTTTTCCACCGTGGGCGATCCGCGCGTGTTCGAACGCCTGCCCCAGTTGCAGGTGAAGCCAGCGTTGGCGCTGTCGCTGCACACCACCCGCGCCGATCTGCGCGAACAGCTGCTGCCGCGCGCGCCGCGCATCGCGCCGGACGAGCTGGTGGAGCTGGGCGAGGCCTATGCCCGTGGTTCAGGCTATCCCATCCAATACCAGTGGACGCTGCTGGCCGGCGTCAACGACAGCATGGAAGAGATGGATGCCGCCGCGCGCCTGCTCAAGGGCAAGTACGGTGTGCTCAATATCATTCCCTACAACAGCGTGGAGGGCGACGATTACCAGCGCCCCAGCGACGAACGCATCGCCCAGTTCAAACGCTATCTGCACGACAGCGGCGTGTTGACCAAGGTGCGCGACTCGGCCGGCCAGGACGTGGACGGCGGCTGTGGCCAGCTGCGCGCGCGGGCGGCCGGCGTCATCGATACCAGCCGGCTGCGAAAACGCCGCGGCGAATCCCCCCCCAGTCAATAAAATACGCCTGCGCCCGGCATGTCTGTCCGGACACAGGCGCTGTTGCGGCAAATCAAACCTTTCTGGGTCTGATCACCGGATCGGCGATGCGGCGGATGGCGCAGCCTGCGGCTTGCCCACTGTGAAGCGCAGGTTCTTCAAGCGGCCCGGCACATCCTTCAGGTCCCCGCTCACCACGCGATACTGGATTCCGCCGGAGGCCGCCGCGCCCAGGCTGGCCGAGCGGGCGGTCTGCGCCTGCGCGCTCAGCGGTTCCACCGGACCGGCCGTGATGGTGTAGGCCGTGGAGTCCACCGCGCTGAAGACCCCGGTGAACTGCTGCTTGAACTTGCGTTTGGAAATCGAGCCGATGTAGTACTCGATGGTGCTTCGCGAGTACTGGTTCACCGCCCACGGCCAATCCCATTTCGACGTCGCCGGATTCAGGTATTGCGACAGCAGATCCTGCGCGCCGTTCAGGCCGTCCTTGCCGCCGAACTTGCTCAGATAAAACGGACGGTTGGACGGATGGCCGTTCAGCGCGTTGTCGCTGTAGCGCAGGAAGTTGTACAGCTCCGCCTCGTAAGTCAGGAACATCTTGGAGGTATAGGGAATATTGGCTTTCTGCTCGAACAGCGTCAGCGTGATCAGGCGTTTGCTCTTGGGCGGCAACACCGCCCGGTACTCCGCCGTTTGCGAAGTGGTGCTGCTGGTGCCGTTGGTGGTGGTCCAGTCCGCCCCGGAAGCGATCTCTACCGCTACCGAGGTTTCCGCCCCGCCGATCAGCGGCAGACCGCCCGTCCACTTGTTGGTCATCGTCACCTTGCCGCTGACGCTGATCTTGTCGGCTTTGGACCAACTGACCGTGGAATCGTATTTCAGGTTGGCCACGCCGGTGTCGGACTGGTCGCTGTGATTTTCCAGCACCACCGTCACCACTTTCAGCGGTTTCTTGTTATACAGCTCCGGCGAGCCCAGTTTCATGTCGTCCGGTTCCATCATCCACTGGATGTTGGAAAAGGCCATGCGGAAACGCTTGTCCGCCCAATACCCGCCCGGCCCCTTCGGATCGTACTTGGCATTCATCATGTAGCGGTATTTATTGTCGGGCATCGACAGATTATCCAGCATGGTGTCGATGCGCCGGTATTCAAACTCCTTGCCCACGGCGGTATTACCGTTGGTATTGCCGCCTACCCAGCCATAACCGAGATAATGCGCCAGTAACGCCCATGGTTTGAAAAATGCGTCCGACGTCACAATTTTCTGAATGGTGGACTCATTATCCGGGGACATCTCCGTATACACCACGTCGCTGAATTGTGGCACGGTATCCGCCGCCCATGCCTGCTGCTGGCAAGCAATGAACAATATTGAAGCGGGAAGCGTGGCTTTTATCAATTTCATGTTTTATTCCCTGCGTAAGAAATGAATCAATGCAAGCGCCGGTCATCCAATCTGCCAATGGAATACCCCGGCTTTTACACCATTGCGATGCAGAGCAAATACTTTACTTTGCATGAAGAATCCTAATTAGCACCGGATATGAATCGCAATAATTCTTAACGCCGCTTTTGTAAACATTCACCAAAATTTATTTACATATTGCCAGAATGAAAAAGGCTAAGTAAAAATGCTTATGTCCTGAAGCTAGCAGTGGCAGGTTAACCCGCGCAGAAAGTCAGTAATCGCCTAGCCGCGTCCCCATGCATTGCGTCGCACCAAATCCATCCTTTAGAACAGGTGTCGCATTCGCCACATAATTGGCCGCCCAGACATGGCCACAACGTCCGTGTCTGGCAGCGCAAAAGTACGCCAACCTTGGACGACTCCATGCGTAGTTAGCGGATGTCTTCCAATGGCTGCGGGGGATTACTGGTGGGAAACTGGGCGCAGCGCTGGACTGCGCTCGCGCGTGTGGACGGGAGTCATGAAGAGCAGGCTATGTCGGCCGGAGGGTCGCCGGCATGCAGATGGTAAGCTGGCGCTGCGCGGACATCCCGCCGCAGCGCTTGGGGTAAGACAGCCGCCAGTCCATTCCGACGACAATAGGACGGGCTACGACATCACAGGGAGGGGGTATGAATATCGTCCGGATTCAATAGCCGGTGCTTAAGCCCCAGCTGCATCAGGGAAAGCAAGTACTCCTTGGTGAATACCAGCGAGCCTTCCCATTCCGATCCTTGTTCGCCGACGATCACCGGACTGGTGACCAGCACGTGGTCGCCCTGAATCACATCCAGAGCATAATCATCGTCCGCTATTTTCTTGACAAGTCTGCTTGGATTCATCACTGTTGCTCCTAGTGGGATTTTCCTGCATCGTTCAGTACTTAATCAAACTGCCGTGCAGCATGAAAAAAATCTTACGACGCCAAGATATCCCATGCCGCGCCGGCAAATAAGTACAGATTTCTGTAGTCTTCCCTCTTCCTGTCCCAAAAGCCGAGCAACTGCGAAAGTTTGCGCGCCAAAACAAATAAAGCCGGCTTTCGCCGGCTTCCTTGCGCCTACTACTTCAAATCGAGCCGACCACGACCTGAGCGGTCCTCTCCTTCTCCAGATATACGCTGTATAGGAAAATCACGATAAAGCTGGCCAAGGGGATCGCATACGCCAGCGACGTGCCGTAATGGTCGGACACATAGCCCATCAAATAGGGATAAACGGCCCCGCCGCTCACCGACATCGCCAGGATGGAGCTCGCCCGCTTGGTCTGGCGCTCCAGACCCTTGATCGCCAGCGAGAAAATGGTGGGGAACATGATGGACATGAAAAAGAACATCAAGGTCAACGCCCCCACCGCGATGGCTCCGCCCATAGTCACCACCACCAGCGACAGCAGAATGTCGGCGAAGGCGAACAGCATCAGCAAGCGGCCGGCAGACAGGCGGCCAATGGCGAAAGTGCCGACGAAACGCCCCGCCATGAACAGCATCATCGCCAGCGACAGCAGCCAGGCCGCTGACTGCGCGTTCAGCCGCATGCCGCTCTCCATCGCGTAATTAATGAAGAAGGCCCCGATCCCCACCTGCGCCGCCACGTAGAGGAACTGCGCCAGCACCCCGAACACGAAGCGCCCGTTGCGGATCAACGGCCGGCCCTCCTCCCGGTCGATCGCCTCATACCGCCCCACATCCGGCATCGGCGTTCTGGCGATGGCCAGCGCCAGCAGCGCCACGAATGCGGCGATCCACACGTAGACTTGCATCACCATGTCGTGCTGCGCGCCAGAGGGCGCGCTATTGCCCAGCTTGAAGAAGAAGGCCCCGCCGATCAGCGGCCCCACCACCGTGCCCAGCCCGCAAAAAGCCTGGGCCATGTTCAGCCGTCGCTCGGAGCGGTTCTCGTCGCCCAGCAGAGAAATATAGGGGTTGGCGGTGGTTTCCAGGAAGCCCGATCCGCAAGCCAGCACGAACAGCGACAGCACGAAGGCTAGGAAGCTGGCGTTCAGCAGCGACGGGATGAACAACAGCGCGCCGGCGGCGAAGAAGCACAAGCCGGCGATCAGCCCGCGCTTGTAGCCGAAGCGCTCGTTGAACAAGGCCGCCGGGATGGAGATCACGAAATAAGCCAGGAAATAAGCAGTCTGCAGCCAGCCGGAATCCGCCTTGGACAACTGCATCGCCTGCTGGAAATGCTTGTTCAACACATCCAGCAAGCCGTAGGACATGCCCCACAGGAAGAAGGTGCAGGTCACCAGGATGATGGTTTTCTTCAACAGCGCGTCATCACGATTCATCATTTGCTTTCTTGCCTTCTCACGCCTTGAACAGCGCGGCGTCCCGCGTCAGTCCGTTGCTCTGCCAGGCCGCGTCGAACTTGCGCAGGCTCTGCTCGATGTCCTCGCTGGACGCGTGGAGCTGCTGGAACACCGCCACCGGCAGCGTGACTGCGGCCACCCCGGTTTGCGCGCAGCGCAGGAACTGATCCACCGTTTTGACCGCCGCCGCCAGGATGGAGGTCTTGTAGCCGTAAGCATCCAACAGCCGCTGCGACTGCTCCAGCACCTCGAAGGCGTTGCCAGTGGAAAGCTCGATCCGGTTCACATACGGCGCCGCGTAGCTGGCGCCCGCCAGCGCCGCCAGCGCCAGCTGCCGGGTTTCGAAAATGGTGGTCGCCAATGTGGCGATGCCTTCGCGCTCGAGAATAGATATCGCGCGGAAGCCATCCCCCGCCGCCGGAATCTTGACGACCATCCTGGGGCTGATGCCGGCGATGCGCCGGGCCTGCACCAGCATGCCGTCCAGTCCGCGCGCCACCACCTGCACCGCCAGCGGCCCGCTCTGGGCGTCCAGTATCTCGCCCAGCACGGCCTCCACATCCCGGTTGGACGTCGCCAGGATCGACGGATTGGTCGTCACGCCGGCCAGCACGCCCATGGCCTGGGCCTTGCGGATGGCGTCAATGTCTATCGTGTCCAGCCATATCTTCATTTGTTTGCACCACTCGCCACGGAAAAGGGATAAATATTGCGCGCGCTCAGCTTGCCGATCACAAAGCCCAGCTGGCACAGCGACCGGCAATTGAGCCGTTCCTTGATATTCTTGATGTGCTTGTTGACCGCGTCGCTGGTGATGTCCAGCGAAACGGCCGCCTCGGCGCAGGACGCGCCGCTCACCAGTTCGCGCATCAGCGCCACTTCTTTCTTGGTCAGGTAGGCATTATGGTCCGCATCGCCCAGATAGATGCGCGACACGTCGCGGCGGTCCATCAGGCTGTAGAAGTCGGAAACCAGCATGTCGTGGTTGATGTCGCTGTCCAGGATCAACTTGCCCCTGGCCGATTCCGGCAGGTAGATCCGGTCATGGCCGGCGGATTCGATCACGTCGTGCAGCTTGTACTTGAACAGCGAGACGAACTGGTGCAAATAAGCCATCTTGCCCGCCAGATAGTCATTGTTGACGCTGTTGTCGTAAACCGAGCCGAAGTGGAAGAAGTCGCAGTAGCCCTCGCTGCGCTCGATCAGCGTCACGCCGTTGTCAATGCCGAACAGCGCCGCCGCCGAATAAATGGGCTCTCGGTTCAGCCAGTTCCAAAACACGTAGCCGTCGGTGAAATTGTCCGAATCCTTTTCGAACACCGCCAGCTGGAACATTTCCTGCCGCCAATAATGCTGGATCCAGTCCGGAGAATTGGTCAGGGCGATGCGGGAGCCATCGGCGTAATGCCGGTCGAAAGTGAAATAAGCGATTTTCAGGCTGCGCAGCGGCCGGGTGAATTCCATCACCGCGTCGGTGGCGGTGAATGACGCGTTGGTCGCGTAAAACCTATCGCTTTGGAAATTGATGGCCGTCATCGCATATCCGGCAGTCTCCCGCCTTCGGGGTGTTTCCTCTGCCGCCTGCGCCGACTCGAGTAGATATAATCAGAAATAAAACTGTTCATATAGCTACAAATTACGCTGTAGGAGGTTTAAGAAAAGTGAATCATATCACCAAACCTCAAGCCAAAATCCATCAATAAACTCCCCCTTTCAGCAACTATCCACATACGAACATATATATCGATAAAATAAACCGCTGTCGCGCCCTGCCCCGGCATATCCATCAAACAGAACAGGCTTTTCCCGTCTTCGCGGATTGCGTAATATTCTGGCCTTTCGTTTGCCTACGGATTCGAATATGCGCCGTTTTTCCGCCCGTACCGCTCTTGCCGCCCTGCTATTAGCCTTGGCCGGCTGCCATGGACAAGGCGGCGCGCAGCCTGCCGCCGAGGTCCCGGCGGAGCCCGGCCCGGTCAGCCGCGTGGCCACCGTTCCCAAGGGCGTGGAGGTCAAGGGCAAGTTGGTGGCGGCCTATAGCTGGCGGGACAGCGCGGGCGACAATCTGCTGGTGCTGGGCGAAACCCATGAGGACCGAGCCAGCGACGAAACCGAATCGTCGCGCCTGTACGCGGCGCAATACCGCGTGGACGCCGGGCGCCCCAAACGCCTGTGGGCGCTGAATGACGGCGTCGATCAATGCCTGTTCGACGCCAGCGCGGAATTCGACCTGCCGGCAGTAAGTTTCCCCATGCTGGGCCGGGACGGCGCGCGCGCGGTGGCGCTGGCTTATCGCCAGACCTGCACCAGCGACGTCAGCCCCAACGAGTACAAGCTGATCCTGCATGCCGGCAAGGACAAGTTCGGCCTGCGCGGCGCCGACCGCTACGGCGTGCGCAACCGCGACCAGAAAACTGGAGAAGTGGAAGGCCTGCCCCTTCCTGCAGACTGCAGCGCCGGCGCCCAACGCGACCTGCTGCGCCGCGAAGGCGGCTCGCTGTTCGAGCCGCCGCTGCCCGGCTGCTACCAGGATGAACATGATTTCGCCAAGGCTCCGCCCGCCTACCTGGAATACATGAAGAAACAGTGGTTCAAGCGGATGCGAGAACTCGACCAAGCATGGCTGGACGGACAGACTGCCTGAGCCCGTGAGCCGAAAGATCCGGCGCGTTTTCGGCCATTTTCAAAAAAACCAAGTAAGTGATTCTGGTAAGAACTAGTTTTTCTCTCGCGGTTTGCAAAGGATCATCCATTAACTGGGCCTCCTCTCCCGCGCGATCGGAAAACGGAGGCCAACCGATCACTGACACCCAAGGCAAACACCATGAACATCGCCCATTACGCCAAAACCCGCTACACCACCAAGGCCTTCGACCCCGGCTTCAAGCTGAGCCCGGATCAGGTGGAGCAGATCGAAGCGCTGCTGCGCCACAGCCCCTCGTCCACCAACTCCCAGCCCTGGCATTTCTTCATCGCCGGCAGCGACGAAGGCAAGGCTCGCGTCGCCAAGGCTACCGCCAACGGCTATTCCTTCAACCAGGCCAAGGTGCTCAACGCTTCTCACGTAGTGGTATTCTGCACCCGCGCCGCGCTGGATGATGCCCACCTGCAAACGCTGCTGGAGCAAGAAGACCGAGATGGCCGCTTCGCCAGCGCCGAGGCCCGTGCCGGCCAGCACAAGGGGCGCTCGCATTTCGCCGATATGCATCGCTTCGAACTACGCGATGCCTCGCATTGGATGGAAAAACAGGTTTACCTGGCGGTCGGCACCCTGCTCTTGGGCGCGGCGGCGCTTGAGATCGACGCCTGCCCGATTGAGGGCTTCGACCAGCGGATCATGGGAGAAGAACTGGGATTGCGGGAAAAAGGACTGGTCGCCTCGGTGATCGTCGCGCTGGGCCGCCGTTCCGACGAAGACTTCAACGCCAAGTTGCCAAAGTCCCGTCTTCCGGCCGACGCCGTCATTACCCGGCTGTGACTGTATCGCGCCGCCCTGGCTGCGGCGGCGCCGGAGAGATCGCGATGAACATCCAGGGAATCGACCATTTCACGATCCGCGCCGCCAACCTGGAAACCAGCGCGGCCTTCTATCAGCGGGTGCTGGGCCTGAGCGACGGCCCGCGCCCGGCATTCCGCTTTGCCGGCAAATGGCTGTACGCCGGCGGCCAACCGGTGCTGCACCTGGTGGCGGCAAACGCGGACAATGCCGAGCTGGAGGCCTATCTGGGCGGCCGCGCGGCCATCTCCGGCTCCGGCCGCGTCGACCACATCGCGCTGCGCGGGCAAAATCTGATGGACATGCAAATGCGGCTCCTGTCGCTGGGCCAGGACTTCCACGAGCGCGTGGTGCCGGAGCTGGGAGAACACCAGTTGTTCATCGACGACCCGGACGGCGTCAGGATAGAGCTGATTTTCCCCTATTCTCCGGATAATCAAATGGCCGGCGAGCAATTGCCGCGACTGGACATCCAACACTGACGTCCCAGCCTCTCACCCGCGCTATCCCTCCAGCCCGCCGCCCAAAGACCGATACAACGCCGCCATGTTCTCCGCCTCGGCCAGGCTGGCGCTGATCCACTGCTGGCGCGCCGCCTGCGCCGTTCGCTGAGCCTCCAACAGGCTCAGATAGCCGTCCAGCCCTTGCCAATAACGCGCTTCCGCCAGCCGCAGCGAGGTTTCCGCGCTGGCGAGCGTCGCCTGCCGCGCCTGCGTCTCCTCAGCCAACGCCTGGCGCTGGCTCAAGGCGTCTGCCACTTCACGGAAGCCGTTCTGCAAAGCCTTCTCGTAAGCGGCCAGCGCCGCCAGCCGCTGCGCGTCTGCCTGGTCCACGCCGGCCCTGGCCGCGCCGCCGTCCAGCAAAGGCAAGCTGGCGTCCAGTGCCAAGCTAAACGCCCGCGCAGGCGCGTTCAGCAAGCCGGCCAACGTCACGCCGCTGAGCCCCGAGCTGGCGCTGAGGCCCAGCTTGGGCCACAGCCCCGCACGCGCGGCGTCGACATCCGCATGAGCAGCCCGCAGCAGATTTTCCGCCTGGCGGACGTCGGGCCGGCGCAGCAAGGCATCGGCCGGCGCGTCCACCGGCAGCGCCGCCAGCGTGTAAGGCTTGTCCACCAGCGCCGCCGGCAGCCGCGCCTCGTCAAGCTCCGCGCCGACCAGCAATTGCAGCGCCAGCTTGTCCCGCTCCGCCAGCCCCTGGTAACGGGCGACATCGGCCCGCGCCTGCTGCGCCACGGTATTCATCGAGCTGACGTCCAGCGCCGAAGCCGCGCCCAGGCGCAGCCGCTCGCGCGTCAGCGCCAGCGAGCGCTCGGCGCTTTGCTGCGTCGCCCGCGCCGCGGCCAGCTGGCTGCGGTCTGCGGCCAAGGTCAAATAAGCATGGGCTGTTTCCGCGATCAGGCTGACCCGCGCAGCCTGCGCGCCGGCCTCGCTGGCCAGATAGCGTCGCCATTGCGCGTCGCTCAGACTTCGCCCCCGGCCGAACAGATCCAGCTCGAACGCGCTGACGCCCAAACCCACGCTGACGCCGCGGCTGTCCACCGCCAACGACGGATCCCCGGCGCGGGTCAGCTGGCGGTTGGCGGTGCCCTGCAGCTGCACAGTCGGCAGCCGCGCCGCATCCTGTATCCGATATTGCGCCCGCGCCGCCTGGACATTGGCGACAGCCGTGCGCAAATCGCGGTTATTCGCCAGCGCCTGGGCGATGGTTTCGCGCAGGCCCTCGTCGACGAAGAAGCGCCGCCAAGCCACATCGGCCTGCCCGCCCTCCGCGTTCGCCGCAGGCCAATACGCCGGCACCGGCGCGGCGGGCCGTTGGTAATCCGGCTGCGGCGACGCGCAGCCAGCCAAAGCCGCGCTCATCAATAAGCAAAGCACTCGCTTCATGGCCGCGCCTCCGCCAGCTTCAAATGCCGCCGCGCGACGCGGCCAGCCAAACCTCGTATCAATACATGCGCCAGCGGCACGAAAAACAGCGTCAGCAGCGTGGCGGATACCACCCCGCCCAGCACCGCCGCGCCGATGGCGTTCTGGCTGCCTGCGCCCGGCCCGCCGGCCCAGACCAGCGGCGCGACGCCGACGCCGAAGGCCAGCGAGGTCATCAAGATGGGCCGCAGCCGCTGCCGTGCGGCGGCCAGCGCCGCGCTCAGCGCATCGTCGCCGCGCCGTATCGCCGCCTCGGCGAACTCGATGATCAGGATGGCGTTCTTGGCCGACAGGCCTATCGTGGTCAGCAGGCCCACCTGGAAGTAGATATCGTTGGACAGGCCGCGCGCCATCACCGCCAGCACCGCGCCCAGCACGCCGAGCGGAATCGCCGTCATCACCGCGCAGGGCACCAGCCAGCTTTCGTACAGCGCCGCCAGGCACAGGAAGACGAACAGTATGGACACCGCGTACAACAACGGCGTCTGGCCGCTGGACAGCCGATCCTGATAAGACAGGCCGCTCCACTCGTACTGCGTGCCAGGCAGCTTGCCGGCTATCGCCTCCACCGCCCGCATCGCCTCGCCGGAACTGACCCCGACGGCGGCCGAGCCCGACAGCGGCAGCGCCGGCAGACCGTTGTAGCGGTTCAGCTGCGCCGGGCCATATTCCCAGCGCGCGCGGGCGAAGGCGGAAAACGGCGTCATCGCGCCGTCCGCGCCGCGGACGAACCACAGGCCCAGATCCTCAGGCTTGGAACGATACGGCGCGTCGGCCTGCATCATCACTTTCTTCACCCGGCCGCGGTCGACAAAATCGTTGATGTAGCGCCCGCCCCAAGCCGCGCCCAGCGTGTCGGAGACGTTGGCCAGATCCAGCCCCAGCGCGGCAGCCTTGCTCTGGTCCACGTCCAGCCGCAGTTGCGGCTTGTCGTCGGCTGCGCCGGAGCGCACCGCGCTCAGCCTGTCGTCGCCCTGGGCCGCCTTCAGCAGCTGATCGCGCGCCTTGGCGAGATGCTCGCGGCCCAGGCCCGACGCGTCCTGCAGCCAGAATTCGAAACCATTGGTCTGGCCCAGCCCGCCGATAGGCGGCAACACCATGCCGAACACCTCGGCGTCCCGCTGCGAAGCCAGCGCGGCGGTGGCGCGGTCGGCTATCGCCTGGGCGCTGTTCTGCTGGCCGCGCCGCTGCGACCAGTCCTTCAACGCGACAAAGGCCATGCCGGCGTTCTGGCCGGAGCCGCCGAAGCTGAAGCCGGACAGCATGTACACCGACTCGACATTGGCCTTCTCGGTCTCCAGGAAATGCTTCTCCACCGCGTGCGCCACCTTGTCGGCGCGCTCATGGGTGGCGCCGGTCGGCAACGTGAACTGCGCCATCACCGTGCCCTGGTCTTCATCCGGGATGAAGGCCGTCGGCAGCTGCGGATACAGCGCGGCCAGTCCGGCGATCAGCGCCAGGTAAACCAGGCCGCCGCGCATGGGACGGCGCAGCCAGCTTGGCAGCCAGCGGCCGGCATAGGCCGACTGCAGGCGGAAAAAACGGCGCTCGAACGCAGCCAAAGGGCCGCTATCCGATGGCTTTTCCGGCCGCAGCAGCGTTGCGCACAAGGCCGGCGTCAGCGTCAGCGCGGTCAGCACCGACAGCGCCATCGCCGCGACGATGGTGATCGAGAACTGGCGGTAGATGACGCCGACCGAGCCGCCGAAGAAGGCCATCGGCAAGAACACCGCCCCCAGCACCAGGCCGATGCCAACCAGCGCGCCGCCGATCTCGCCCATCGAGCGCACGGTGGCCGTATGCGCGTCCACGCCTTGCTCGTGCATCACCCGCTCGACGTTTTCCACCACCACGATGGCGTCGTCCACCAGCAGGCCGATGGCCAGCACCATGCCGAACAGCGTCAGCGTGTTGATGCCGAAGCCAGCCGCCGCCAACACCCCGAAGGTACCCAGCAGCACCACCGGCACTGTCAGCGCCGGAATCAGCGTCGCGCGCCAGTTGCTCAGGAACACGTACATAACCAGCACCACCAGCGCCACGGCTTCCAGCAGTGTTTCCATCACCGCGCGTATCGATAGCCGGACGAAATGGGTGGTGTCCTCCGGATAAGCGACGCGGATGCCGGGCGGGAAGTTGCGCTGCAGCTCGGCGACGCGCGTCTTCACCGCCTCTGCGGTGGCCAGCGCGTTGGCGCCCGGCGCCAGCATCACCGCCAGGCCGGAGGCAGGATGACCATTCAGCCGCGAGCTGCTGCTGTAATCCTCCTGTCCCAGTTCCACCCTCGCCACGTCGCCCAGCCGCACCGCGCCACCATCCGGCAGCGCCTTGACCACGATGCCGCGAAACTGCTCCGGCGTGGACAAGCGCGACCAGGCCGTCACCATCGCGTTCAGTTGCTGGCCCGGCGGCGACGGCAAGGCGCCCAGCTCGCCGACCGAGACTTCGGTGTTCTGCTTGGAGATGGCGGCGCTGACGTCGGAGGGGATCAGGCCGTAGCTGTTGAGTTTGTGCGGGTCCAGCCATATCCGCATCGCGTATGGCGCGCCAAAGGCACGCACCGAACCGACGCCGTCCACCCGGCTAAGCGGGTCCTGCACATTGCTGGCCAGCCAGTCGGCGATATCGGTATCGCTGCGTTGGCCGCTGACATCGTAGAAGGAGGCGATCAGCAGGAAGTCGCCCTGCATCTTCTGCACCGACAGGCCGTTCTGCTGCACCTGCTGCGGCAGCCGCGCCAGCATCTGGCTGACCTTGTTCTGCACCTGCACCTGAGCGGTATCAGCGTTGGCGCCCTGGCGGAAAGTCAACATGATCTCGGCCTGGCCGGACGAAGAGCTGGTGGAACTGAAGTACATCAGATTGTCCAGGCCCTTCAGTTCCTGCTCCAGCACCTGGATCACGCTGGTCTCCACCACCTGGGCGGACGCGCCGGGGTAGCTGGCGCTGACCATCACCGTGGGTGGGGCGATGTCCGGATACTGCGACACCGGCAGCGCGCGCAAGGCGAACAGGCCGGCTAGCATGATGACGATGGCCAGTACCCAGGCGAACACCGGGCGGTCTATAAAGAAACGCGCCAGCATCGCTCAGTTCCTCCCGGCCTGGACCGGCAAGGCCACCGGCGTCGCCGCCTCGCCCGGGCGGGCGCGCTGCAGGCCGTCGACGATCAGCCTGTCGCCGGCTTTCAATCCTGTGGTCACCAGCCAGTAAGCGCCGTGGGCGCCCTCGGTCGTCAATACCCGCTGCTCCACTTTGTCGCCGGCGCCCAGCACCAGCGCGGTGGCACGGCCCTTGTCGTCGCGCGCCACGCCCTGCTGCGGCGCCAACACTGCCTGGCGGCGCACGCCCTGCTCCAGCTCGGCGCGCACATACATGCCGGGCAGCAGCAGGCCTTCGGGGTTGGGGAATTCGGCGCGAAGCGTCACCGCGCCGGACACGCGGTCGACGTTCAGTTCGGTGAAGCGCAGCTTGCCGGGATGCCGGTACGGCGCGCCGTCCTCCAGCTTCAGCGTCGCGGCCGCGCCGGCGGGCTGAAGCTCTCCATCTGCCTGCCGGCGCTTGAAGGCCAGCAGGTCCTGACTGGACTGGACGATGTCGACGTACATCGGGTCGAGCTGCTGGATGGTGGCCAGCGCCGCGCTCTGGCCAGCAGTGAGCAGCGCGCCCTCGCTGACGGCGGAGCGGCCGATGCGGCCGGAAATCGGCGCCAGCACGCGGGTGCGCGACAGATCCACCCTGGCCGCCGCCACCGCCGCCTCGCCGGCCTTTACCGCCGCCAGGCCCTTGCGGTAGTCGGCGGCCGCCTCTTCGCGCTCCTGACGGCTGACGCCGTCTATCTTGGCCAATTCGGCATAGCGTTCGGCGCGTCCCTTCAGGCTGCCCAACGCGGCGCGGGCGGATGCCAGCGTCGCCTCGGCCTGCTGCAAGGCCGCCTGATAGCCGGCCGGATCGATCTGGTACAGCAGATCGCCGGCCTTGACCAGACTGCCCTCGGTGAAATGCCGTTTCAGCACGATGCCGTTAACCTGCGGCCTGACTTCGGCACTGCGGAAGGCCACGGTGCGGCCGGCTAGCTCGGCCCGTATCGCCACATCCTTCGCCTCCAGCTTCACCACCCCTACCTCGGGCGGCTTGCCTGCCTCCGGCGCCATTTCCGTTCCCTTGCAGCCGGCCAAGCCCGCCGCAATCGCAACAACCGTCAATATCCGCATATTCCTGTGCATTCCGGCCGCGAAAGCGGGAACCATCAACCCCATCAGATGCGCGCGCGGACGCATGCCGTCATCGAAAAGCGGGCTTGGCGGCTCTCGCTCCGGGCTCAATCGAGTCCAGTGTCCAAGCAGCGGCCGGGCACGGGCGAAGCGCCCGCCGCGCGTCCGCCGCTCGCATGAGCTTGCAGGCGGATTCCCCGAATTGAGACGGGAATCTTGGCATGGGCGACAATGTTAATGATAATACTTATCACTTGCAATAAAATCGCCGAACGCTCTTGAATGCAAAGGAAACACTCCATGCAGCTCCCCCACGCCACGCGCCGCGGCGCGCTGCGCCTGGCCGCCGCAGCCGGCCTCGCCGCATTGCTCTCTGCCTGCGACGCCCCAGCCCAATCCGATGGCGCAGCCGCCGCCTCGGCTGGTTGGCCGCGCACGCTGGACACGCCCAAGGGCAAGGTGACGCTGGACAAAATGCCGCAGCGCATCGTCTCCACCAGCGTGACGCTGACCGGCACCCTGCTCGCCATCCACGCGCCGGTGGTCGCCAGCGGCGGCAGCGCCGCCCATTCCAAGGTGACGGACGACCAGGGCTTCTTCACCCAGTGGAGCTCGGTGGCCAAGCAACGCGGCGTGACGCCGCTGTACCAGGGCGAACCCAATGCCGAGGCCATCATCGCCGCCCAACCAGACCTGATCGTGATGGCCGGCACCGGCGGCGACTCCGCGCTGAAGCTGTACGAGCAGCTGAGCCAGATGGCTCCGACCCTGGTGGTGAATTACGACGATAAGAGCTGGCAGGAACTGGCGATGCTGCTGGGCCGAGCCGCCGGCCGCGAAGCCGACGCCCGCGCCGCCATCGCCGATTTCGACGCCGAGGCGGCGAAACTGAAGGCGGCGCTGAAGCTGCCGCCGCAACCGACGGCGGCGCTGGTTTATTACGAAGACGGCTCCGGCGCCAATCTGTGGACGCCGCAATCGGCGCAGGGCAAGCTGCTGCAGTCGCTGGGCTTTGAATTGGCCACCGCGCCGGACAGCGTCAAAGGCAATACCAGCATGGGCGTGCGCCACGACATCATCCAACTGACCGGCGAGAAGTTCGCCGATGGCCTGCAAGGCAAGTCGATGATCCTGTTCAACGCCGATCAGGGCCAGGTGCCGCAGGTGCTGGCCAATCCCTTCCTGGCCGGCAATCCGGCAGTGAAGGCCAGGCAGGTGTACGCCGCCGGTCTGGACACCTTCCGTCTGGACTACTACAGCGCGCGCAATCTGCTGGCGCGGCTGCGCAAGCAGTTCGGCTGAAAACCGCCCGAGCGGCGACAATAAAAAAGCGGACCGAAGTCCGCTTTTTTCATGGTTCGCCGCGCGAAGCTCAAGACCCCGCCGGCTGCTCCGCCGGTTCGCCTTCGGCCTGCTCCGGCTTGCCGCCGGAAAGACGGCGCAAGGAGCCGAAACCCGCGCACATCAGCAGGCCGGCCGCCGCCGCGCCGGCGCCGAACCAGGCCACCGCCATCAGCGGCGCCAGTGCCCGCGCCAGCGCGCCCAGACCCAGCGCGCCCAGGCTGTCGCCCACCACGTCCTGGGCGTTCCACAGACTGTTGACGCGGCCCAGAAGGTGGTCCGGCGTCTGGCCCTGCACCAGCGTGAACTGCAGCAGCGAGGCGATGGAGCCCAGATAGCCCAGCACCACCAGCGCCGCCAGGCCGTAGGCCAGATGGGTGAAAGCGCCCAAGGACGCGATGGCCAGCGACGAGGCGGTCACGCAAGCCAGCATCATCGCGCCGGGACGGCTCAACCCGCCCACCCAGCCGCTGGTGAAAGCGCCCAGCATCGCGCCCAGCGGCACCGCCGAATACATCAGGCCCACTTCGAACGCGCCGCCGCCGTAGCCGTCCTCGGCCAGCGACGGATACAGCACCCGCACCGCGCTCAGCAACGTCTGCAGCGTGCCCACCGCCACCACCGCGCCGACCACCTTGTTCTGCCACAGGAATTCAAAGCCTTCCATCAAGGACCGCAGCGGATGGGATGGCTCAGCGTTTTGCGGCTTCAGCGAAGGCAGACGGGTCAGCGGAATCAGGGTGGCCAGCGTGCCGATGCCGGCCAGCAGGTAGTTCCAGTTGACGCCGGCGGCGGTGATGATCAGGCCGCCCAGCAATGGCGACAGCACCGCGCCGAAGCGCACGGTCAGCATGCTCAGCGCGCCGGCGGCCGGCAGGTTCTCGCGGCCGACGATGACCGGAATCGACGCCATCAGCGAGGTGATGCCGATGCCGCTGAAGAAGCCGTCCCAGGTGGACACCACGTACAGCGCCGTCACCGACGGGTTGGTCATGAAGCCGTTCAAGGCCAGCGCCAGGAAGCCCAGGCCGCAGGAGGTGCGGCCCAGCAGGATCAGCCGGCGGCGGTCCATGCGGTCGGCCAGCACGCCGCCGCACATCAGGCCGGCGAACATGCCGATGCCGTCCAGCGCCATCGCCGCGCCCACCTGTAGCGTGGAGCCGGTGAGCTGATGGATCTGCACCGGCACCGCCACCATCAGGATGCCGAAGGCGAACACCGAGATCATCCGGGCGATGAAGATGGAGCGGAAATGCGGATTGAGCCTGAGCAGGCTGAAGTCGACGAAGATGGGCGATTTTTTCATGTTATCAACGCAGTGGTTCAAGAAGCGCGGCGCAGTGGCCGCGCGCGGAAAAAATTGACGGCGTCACGCCGCAGCGTGGTTTCTTCATGGAGTTTGCATGGTAACATTGCAGATTCGTATTAGGAATCATTTTCATTTAATCATGCCTACTTGCCCTCATGCGGCCACGCGCCGACGGATGACGCTCTTGCTCGCCTGCCTGACGCTGCTTGCCGTCATATCCGTGCTGAGCCTGGCGCTGGGCGCCAAGCCGATTCCGCTCGCCACCGTCTGGGACAGCCTGCTGGGCCGCGCCGCCGGGCCTGACAGCGTGGTCGTATTGCAGGGGCGGCTGCCGCGCACGCTGTTGGGCCTGTTGGCCGGCGCGGCGCTGGGCTTGTCCGGCGCGCTGATCCAGGCGCTGACCCGCAATCCGCTCGCCGATCCCGGCATACTCGGCGTCAACGCCGGCGCCAGCTTCGCGATGGTGCTGGGCGTCGCCTTCCTCGCCGTGGACAGCCAAGGCGGCTACATGGCCTGCGCGGCGGCGGGCGCGCTGTGCGCGACGCTGCTGGTCTACGTCGTGGGCGCGCGCGGCCGCCGCGCCGATCCGCTGCGCATCGTGCTGGCCGGTGTGGCCGTCGGCGCGGTGCTGATGGGCCTGTCCGCCGCCATCACCCTGCTCGACCCCATCGCCTTCAACCGGCTGCGCTACTGGAACGCCGGCACGCTGGACGTGCGCGACATGGCCGCCGTCGGCCTGGCCGCGCCCGCCATCCTAGCCGGCGGCCTGCTGGCGCTGCTGCTGGCCCGCCCGCTGAACGCGATGGGCCTGGGCAATGATCTGGCGGTCAGTCTAGGCGGCCGGCCGCTGCTGATCCAGGGCAGCGCGGTGGCCGCCGTCACCCTGCTGTCCGGCGCCAGCACCGCCGTCGCCGGGCCGATAGGCTTCGTCGGCCTGATGATTCCCCATGTCGCGCGCCGGCTAGGCGGCGCCGACCTTCGCTGGAGCCTGCCCTTCACCGCGCTGCTGGCGCCGATGCTGCTGCTGTCGTCCGACATCGCCGGCCGCTTGCTGACGCCGGGCGAGCTGCGCGTGTCCATCGTCACCGCCTTCATCGGCGCGCCGGCGCTGATCTGGCTGGCGCGCAGCCACGGCGGCGCGGGAGGCCGGGCATGAAAGCGATGGCACTACGCCTGGGCCATCCCGACGGCCGCTTCAATCTTCTCATCAAGCCCGGCCGGCTATGGCCGGCGCTGCTGCTGATGGCGGCCTGCGCCGCGCTGGCGCTGCTGAGCCTGCGCGCAGGCGCCTTGCACTTGAGCGTTGAGCAAGTGTGGGCGGCGTTGCAAGGCCAGGGCAGCCGGCTGAACGTGGCAGTGGTGCAGCAATGGCGATTGCCGCGGGTGGCGATGGCGCTGATCATCGGAGCGGCGCTGGGCATGAGCGGCGCGATCTTCCAGTCACTGCTGCGCAATCCCTTGGGCAGCCCGGACGTCGTGGGCTTCAACACCGGCGCTTACACCGGCGCGCTGCTGGTGATCACTACAATAGGCGGCAGCCATTTCCAGATCGCCGGCGGCGCGCTGGCCGGCGGCCTCGCCTCCGCCGCGCTGGTTTATCTGCTGGCCTGGCGGCGCGGCGCGCACGGACTCCGGCTGATCATCGTCGGCATCGCCGTCAGCGCCATGCTGAGCGCGCTCAACAGCTGGCTGCTGATCAACGCCAGCCTGGAATCGGCGATGAGCGCCGCGATATGGGGCGCCGGCACGCTGAACGGCATCACCTGGAGCAAGGGCCTGCCGTCGGCGCTGTTCTGCCTGCTGGCGATGCTGGCGGCGCTCACGCTGAAGCCTCGGATGCGGTTGCTGGAAATGGGCGACGACAGCGCCAATGCGCTGGGCGTGCCGGCCGAGCGCGCCCGGCTGACGCTGATGGGCCTGGGCGTGGC
>NZ_JAJOHV010000021.1 GCF_021129175.1 Chromobacterium piscinae
CCACAATAGCAGGCGGCCGGCGGCGGTGTCGGCGAACGCGCCGGGGAACGGCCGGGTCAGCGCGCGCGCGAAATCGTGCAGCCGCTCGGCCGAGGCCAGCGAGTCGATGCGGCCGTCTTCCGGCTTGCGGCCGCCGAAGTAGCCGCCCAGGCTCAGGTCCTGTTGGACGTGCGGCGCGTCGCCGGCGATCAGGCCGGGCAGGCTGCGCCACAGCACCATTTCGGCGGCGACGGTCACCTTGGCGAACACCTCGTCGGCGGAGTCGTCCGGCAGGATGGGCACCGCCATTTGGTCGACGATCGGGCCGTTGTCCGGCTTGACGTTCATCTGGTGCAGCGTGGCGCCGGTTTCGGTCTCGCCGTGGATGACGGCCCAGTTGATCGGCACCCGGCCGCGGTACTTGGGCAGCAACGAGCCGTGCATATTGTACGCGCCGCGCCGCGCGGCTTCCAAGAGCGGAGCCTTCAGCATGTGGCGATAGTAGAAGGAGAACAGAAAATCGGCCTGGCACGACTGGACCTGCTCCACTACTTCCGGCGCGTTGGGATCGTCCGGCGTGATGACCGGGATGCCGTAGTCGCGCGCGACTTGGGACACGCTGGCGAACCAGATGTTTTCGTTCGGGTTGTCCTGGTGGGTGACCACCAGCGCGACCTCGACGCCGCGGCCGATCAGCGCCTTCAGGCAGCGCACGCCGACGTTGTGGTAGGCGAAGACGACGGCACGGCTCATGCCTGGCCTCCCTTTTGCTCCAGCACCGCCTGAATCACGTAGCGCGGGCGCGAGCGGACTTCCTGGTAGATGCGGCCGATGTATTCGCCCAAGAGTCCGATGCCGAACAGCGCGAGGCCGATCAGGAAGAAGGCGATGGCGAACAGCGTGAACACGCCGCCCACTTCCGGCCCCAGGATCAGCCGGCGCAGCAGCAGGTAGACCACCAACAGGCCGGAGCCGGCCGACACCGCCATGCCCATCAGCGAAAACCATTGCAGCGGGACGATGGAGAAGCCGGTCATCAGGTCGAAGTTCAGCCGGATCAGGCTGTACAGCGAGTACTTGGATTCGCCGGCGAAGCGCTCTTCATGGCCGACGACGACTTCGGTCGGATGCTGGGAGAACTGGTAGGCCAGCGCCGGAATGAAGGTGTGCAGCTCGTTGCACTGGTTGATGGTGTCGATGATGCGGCGGCTGTAGGCGCGCATCATGCAGCCCTGGTCGGTCATCTTGATCCGGGTGAGCTTCTCGCGCAGGCGGTTCATCGCCCGGCTGGCCAGGTGGCGCCACATGCTGTCGTTGCGCTGGCGGCGGATGGAGCCGACGTAGTCGTGGCCCTTGTCCATTTCGGCCAGCAGCAGTTGGATGTCTTCCGGAGGATTCTGCAGATCGGCGTCCAGCGTCACCACGCGCTCGCCGCGGCTGTGCTCGAAGCCAGCCAGGATCGCGCGGTGCTGGCCGAAGTTGCCGTTGAACAGCACCACGCGGGTGACGTCGGGCCGCAGGCCGAACTGGTCGGCCAGCATGGCCGCGCTCTTGTCGCGGCTGCCATCGTTGACGAACACGATCTCGTAACGCAGGTTCAGCGCGTCCAGTGCCGGGTACAGGCGGTCGAACAGCGCCTGCAGCACGTCCTGTTCGTTGTAGACCGGGATGACGACGGAAAGGTTGATGGCGGTATTCATGTCTCTCAGTGTAAAACGGCGCGCAGCGCGGCGCTGAAGGTTTGGCAGACGCGGAGCACGTCTTCGTCGCGCATCGCGGGGAACAGCGGCAGCGTGACGGTGCGCGCGCCGATGTCTTCGGCTACCGGATATTGCCCTGCGGCGTAGCCTTTGTAGCGGAACAGCGCGAACAGGTGCATCGCCGGATAGTGGACGCCGACGCCGATGTTCTCCGCCTTCATCCGGGCGATGAACTCGCCGCGGCCTATGCTCATCCGCTCCAGCGGCAGCAGCGGCTGGAACATGTGCCAGTTGCTGTTAACAAAGTCTTCCGGCGGCAGTTCGCAGCCGAGCGAGCGGTCGAAATGCTGGAAATACAGGCGCGCCAGTTCGCGGCGGCGGGCGTTGAAGCGGTCCAGCTGTTTCAGCTGGCCGAGGCCGATCGCCGCGGCGATGTCGGTCATATTGGCCTTGCCGCCCAGCACGTCCACGTCCATGGTGCCGTCCGGCAGCCGGGTGACACCCTGCAGCCGCAGCTTCTCGAACAACCGCGCTTCTTCCTCGTTGTTCAGCACCAGGCAGCCGCCTTCGCCGCTGGTCATGTTCTTGTTGGCGTGAAAGCTGAACGAGATCAGGTCGCCGCCGCGGCCGATGGCCTCGCCGTTCCAGCCGGCGCCCATCGACTGGGCAGCGTCTTCGACCACGCGCAGCTTGTGGCGGCCGGCGATGTCGTACAGCCGGTCGCGGTCCACCGGCAGGCCGGCCAGGTCCACCGGGATGATGGCGCGGGTGCGCGGCGTGATCGCGGCTTCGATTTTGGCCAGGTCGATGTTGCGGGTGGCGGGGTCGGCGTCGACGAACACCGGCGTCGCGCCCACCTTCATGATCACGTTGGCGGTGGCGATCCAGCTCAGCGGGCAGGTGATGACCTCGTCGCCGGGGCCGATGCCGGCGATTTGCAGCGCCATCTCGAGCGCGGCGGTGGCCGACGCCGCCAGCCGCACCGGGCGGCCGCCGCAGAAGGCCGACAGCTCGGCTTCCAGCTGCAGGCAGCGCGGGCCGGTGGTGATCCAGCCGGAGCGCAGCACGTCGCCGACGGCGGCGATGGTGTCCTCGTCTATCGAGGGACGGGTGAAGGGCAGGAATTCCATGTCGGACCTTTGCGAAAATCAGCTGCGGGCGACCAGCACCACGCCGACGATGATGACGGCGATGCCGACGAGCTTCTGCGCGGCCAGCGCCTCGCCGAACATCCAGTAAGCCAGGAGCGCGTTGACCACGTAGCCGATGGATAGCATCGGGTAGGCGACGCTGACTTCGACCCGCGACAGCGCCATGATCCATACCACCACGCTGATCGCGTAGCAGGACAGGCCGCCGATGATGGGCAGGTTGGTGGCCAGCGACCAGGCTGTCGGCCAGGCGTTGGCCAGCGAGAAGTCGAAGTGGCCGATCTGGCGCACGCCGGCTTTCAAGCACAGCTGCGCGGCGGCATTGAGCAGCACGCCGAACAGTATCAATCCGAATTCAATCAGTTTCATGCATTCATTTCCAAAAACAGACTCCCCCTATGGGAGGAATTAAGGCTTGGCCACCACCATCCGCCGCGGGTCCTGGTAGATCACCTTCATCGGCAGGCCCTGCTTTTGCAATTCCCGGTAAGTGTCGTCGCCCAGCATCGCCACCGCCTTGGGCGCGGCGCGCCAGCGTTCGGCGAATTGCTCGAGGCGCGGCAGCCAGTGTTGCGGCTCTTGCCCCTCGCCGAATTCGAACTCGTCGACGAAGTCCACCAGCGTCACCGGCCGGCCGACATAGTAGGGGAAGGTCTGATCGTAGTAGCGCACCGAGTAGATTTCGCTGTCCGGCGTCAGGTAGGGCTGGATCTGCACGACGATCTCCTTGCTGCCCTTCAGGCGGCCATAGCTGTCGTGGCCGCTGGCGGCCAGCGTCACCGCGATCAGGCTGCCGAAGGACAGCGCGGCGAGGGCGGCCAGCATCCGTTCCTTCCCCAGCGCGTGCCAGGAGAACACGGCCGCGATCAGGAACGCCGCCGCGCCGGCGGCGATGAAATGGGCGAAGGGCAGGATCACTTCCGGCGGCGAGTCGACGCTGGCGAAGCGGCCGGCGAACGGCCAGGCGGCCAGCAGCGCCAGCCACAGCAGCGCGGGCATGGCGATGTGCTTCTTCAGTTCGGCCGGCGCCATGCGCGACAGGCTGTGCGCCAGCATCAGCGCCAGCGCCGGGAACATCGGCAGGATGTAGGACGGCAGCTTGGAGCTGGACTTGCTGAAGAAGGCGAAAATGAACACGCACCAGATCAGCAGCAGGCGGCCGATGCGCAGACCGGCGGCGCGGTCAGCCCAGGCATCCCTGACCATGCGCGGCAGCAGCGTGGTCCACGGCAAGAGGCCCAGGATCAAATAGGGCACGAAGTACCACGGCGCGCCGGTGCGCTTGTGCTCGGTGGTGAGGAAGCGCTCGAAGTGCTCGCGGATGAAGAAGAAGTGGGCGAAGTCCGGATTGCGTTCAGAAACCAGCACAAACCACGGCGCGGTGAGCGCGAAAAACAGCGCCAGGCCGCTGAGCCAGTGCATCCGTTTCCAGAATGCCCATTGCCAGTTGACCAGGCTGTACAGCACCAGGGTGGCGCCGGGGATCAACAGGCCGATCAGGCCCTTGCTCAGCGTGGCGCCTGCCATCGCCGCCCAGGTCAGCCACATCGCCCAGCGGGTTTCCTCGCGGCTGGCCTCTTCGCGTTGCGCCAGCAGGAAGCCGCACAGCGCTACGGTCAGGAAGAAGCTGACGCCCATGTCCAGCGACAGGAAATGGCTGTTGGCGACGATCCAGGCCATGCCGCCGGCGGCCAGAGCCGCGTAGCGCTCGGCGTCGATGCCCCACATCCGCCGCGCGGTGAGCGACACCGCCGCCACGCTGAGGAAGCCGGTGAGTCCTGGCCAGAAGCGGGCGGCGAATTCATTGACGCCGAAGGCGGCGAAGCTCAGCGCCCCCATCCAGTATTGCAGGATGGGCTTCTCGAAATAGAGCAGGCCGTTGAGGCGGGGCGTGATCCAGTCGCCGCTGTGCAGCATGAACAGCGAGATCGTCGCGTAGCGGCCCTCGTCGGCATGGATCAGGCCGCGGTAGCCCAGGCTGCCGAACCAGATCAGCGCGAACAGCAGCCATAGCGCGATCTCCTGCGCGCGCGGCACGACGGTGGCCTTGGTGGTGTGCATCGGTATTCCGGAATCGTCGATCGAAATCGGTCAAAAAAGCGAACTGGCTAGGATAACCGATCCGCAAGTTTCTGTGCGTTGCCCGTTTGTAACCAGCGGCGGCTCACACCCAATCGCGCGGCGGCAGGAAATCGGTGTACAGCTCGGCTTCCGGGCTGCCCGGCTCTGGCTGGTAGCCGTATTCCCAGCGCACCAGCGGCGGCATCGACATCAGGATGGATTCGGTGCGGCCGCCCGACTGCAAGCCGAACAGCGTGCCGCGGTCCCAGACCAGGTTGAATTCGACGTAGCGTCCGCGGCGGTACAGCTGAAACTGGCGTTCGCGGTCTCCCCAGGCTTGTTCCTTGCGCCGGGTGACGATGGGCAGATAGGCGTCCAGATAGCCGTCGCCGACCGCGCGGGTGAAGGCGAAGCTCTTGTCGAAGCCCCATTCGTTGAGGTCGTCGAAGAACAGGCCGCCGATGCCGCGCGCCTCGTTGCGGTGCTTCAGGTGGAAGTATTCGTCGCACCATTTCTTGTAGCGCGGGTAGACCTCGCCGCCGAACGGCGCGCACAGGTCGCGCGCCACCGTATGCCAGTGCACGGCGTCTTCTTCTTGCGGGTAATACGGGGTTAGGTCGAAGCCGCCGCCGAACCACCACACCGGCGGCTCGCCGTCCTTTTCCGCGATGAAGAAGCGAACGTTGGCGTGGCTGGTGGGCACATGCGGATTGGACGGATGGATCACCAGCGACACGCCCATCGCTTCGAAGCAGCGGCCGGCCAGCTCCGGCCGGTGCGCGGTGGCGGAAGCGGGCAACGCATCGCCGTAGACGTGGGAAAAATTGACGCCGGCCTGCTCGAACACCCCGCCGCCGGCCAGCACCCGGCTGCGCCCGCCGCCGCCGGCCTCGCGGCTCCAGGCATCCTCGGCGAATTGGGCTTTGCCGTCGGCCTGTTCCAGCGCCGCGCAGATGCGGTCTTGCAGGTCCAGCAGGAAGGATTTGACGGCGTCGCTATGCGGGTGGCTCATGGTGGGATCTGTCTCGCAAGGAAGTTGGAGCAGATTGTAGCAGAGGCGACATCGCGAAGATGAGGCAGAGGGGCAATGAAAATTGCCCGCCGGGAGGCGGGCAATCGGCAAGGCTTTAGAACTGGTAGCTCAGGCCGGCTTTGAACAGATTGATGCCATTGGTTTTCAGGCCTGCATCGTCCCCTGCCTGGTAACGGGCGGCGATGTATTCGTATTCGCCGCGCACGGACAAGTTCTTGTTGACGGCGTAGCTGGCGCCGAAGCCTACGCCGGCTTTGACATTGCTTTTCTTCTCGGAGAAGGAGCCCGAAGGGCCCTGTAGCTTGGTGTTGGCATGAACATTGTTCAGACTGAGTTTGCCAAACACTTCCAGATTGTCCGCCACCGGCAAAATGCCGAGGACAGCCACGCGCTCGGCGCGCAGAGCAATCGACGGCGTGAGGGTGCCGCGAGGGGTGGCGATGTCGCCTTGCATCTTGCCGAAATCGGCGTAGGACAGTTCAGTCGCCAGGTAGGGGTTGATGCGGTAACCGGCGCCGATTTCCCAGCTGGCGCCGCCCGCTTTGTTGTTTTGCAGTTGCACGCCTCCGGTATCGCCGAACATTTTCATTTTGCTGGAGTTGTATCCCAGATTGCCGAACACGTAGGCGCCGTTGTCGGCGGCGTGGGCGGTCAGGGCGGACAGGCTCAACACGGATGCGATAATGATGTGTTTCATTTTAATCATTAGGTTTTATTAATAGAGTAAACATTCTCTAGGAAGAACGCGGCTGATTTGTCTGGCTTGTGATGGGGGTGAGAGTAGGTTCTGTAACTAAATGTAAAACAGGACTTACATGAACAATCTGTCATGAAGAGGTTGGCCGGGATTTGTCTCTAGTATCCGGGCGCAAACAAAACCGCCCGCGGACGGCGGGCGGTTTGATTGACGGGGAGGGGAGGCTTCAGGCCGCCGCGAATGCGGTCCAGCCGCAGGCCTGTTCGACCGGTTGCGTCGGCTTGGGCTGGCTGTTGAAGAACTTCAGGCTGCGCTGCAGCACTTCGGCGCGCTCGTTGTCCACCATCACCATATGATAGCTGTTGGACAGCGGCATGAAGTCCACCGGGCCGCCCAGGTATTGCATCAGGTGGTGGGCGGACCTCGGGCTGGTGATGTCGTCCTCGTCGGCGTGGACGATCAGCGTGGGACAGGTGATCTCGGCCAGGCGCGGCAGCAATTGGCGGCGCAGGCGGTCCACTTCGCGGATGCACATCAGCGGGATGTAGGCGTAGTGGAAACGGTCGCCGCGTTCGAAGCGCTGCTGGATCGCCTTGCGGATGCGGGCGTTCTTGATGCCGAATGGCGACACCTCGGGCACGCGCATTTTCTTGGCCAGCCGGGGAACGTGATACACGGCGTGGCGCAGCCAGGTCAGCTTGGGCAGGCTCCAGCCGTCCAGAAACACCGGAGGCGCGTACAGCGCCAGCTTGTCCTGATGCTTCTCGCGGCGCGCCACTTCCAGCGCTACCAGGCCGCCCAGGCAGACGCCGGCCAGGTGCACCACTTTGTGCTTGGCCTTCAGCGCGCGGTATTCGGCGCGAATGCTTTCCACCCAATCTTCCCAGCCTACGCCGAGCAGGTCTTCCGGCGAGCCGCCGTGACCGGGCAGCACCGGGGAGTGGGTAACGATGTCGGCGTCTTCCAAAGTGCGGCCCAGCGCGCCCAGATCATAGGCTGTGCCGCCGAGTCCATGCACCAGCAACGCCGCCGGTCGTGAGGAAACCATTCTGCATATTCCTGTCATTTCTAATGATGGGAATTATCGGCAAATGGCGGCAAGCGGTCTGTGGGCTTCCTGTCGATGCTTTGTGACAATGAGTGACTTATTGCCCGCTAGGGGCCGGCTGCGCAATGATCATGCGAAAACGCGCGCCGCCCAGCTCGCTGGAGCCGGCGCTGGCGTGGCCGTGGTGGTGTTCGGCGATCAGGCGCACGAAGGACAGGCCCAGACCGTGGCCGCCGGTGGCGCGGTCGCGGCTGCGGTCCAGCCGCAGAAAAGGCTCGAACACTTTGTCGCGGTCTTCCTCCGGGATGCCGCAGCCGTCGTCGTCCACTTCCATGATCAACTGAGAGCCCTGGTGGTAGACCCGCATCCTGACTTGAGATTGAGCGTACTTGAACGCGTTCAGCAGCAAATTGCGGGTGGCGATGTACATCAGCTTGCGGTCGAAGGCGCCGTCTTCGCGCGGGCATTCCAGCGACAGCGACAAGTGCGCCGGCTTCAGCGGCGTGACCAGATCGATCAGATCGTCGAACCAGTCGAACAGGTCCACGGTTTCCAGGTGCAGCGGCACCTCGCTGCGGCGCAGCTTGGCGAACTCCATGCTGGTGCTGATCAGCTCCTCCAACTCCAGCATGTCGCGTTCCATGCCGTCGCGGTAGCGCTTCCACTCCGTCGGGTCTTCTTCCTCTTCCAGCATGGTCAGGCCGAAACGCAGCCGGGCGATGGGCGTGCGGATTTCGTGGGCAATGGCGTGCGACAGCGCCTGACGGGTTTCCAGCTGGCGCTCCAGACGCGAGGCCATGCTGTTGAAGGCCAGCGGCAGCGGCGCGAACAGCCGGCTCTTGGCCGAGCGGGCGCGGGCGCTGAAATCGCCCTCGGCGAACACTTCGGCGGTGCGCCGCACTTCCAGCAAGTCGGTCCACAGCGGGCGCAGGATGAAGTAGAGCAGGGTGCCCAGCGTGGCGCCGGACAGCAGCATCCAGATCAGCAGCACCTCGATGTCCTCGCTGATCCAGTTGCTGTCGTTGGACTGCATGTCCAGCGGGCCCAGCGCCAGCAGCCCGGGGCGGGACGGCGCCGACGCGTACAGGATTTGACTGTCTGCGTCGAGGTAGGGCTGGCCGTGGCCCAGCACCGCCAGCGCCTTGTCGCCCAGCTCGGCAGGGGGCTGGTCCAGCAGTCGGATCGGGTAGCTGAAGCGGCTGGCGATGGAGGCCAGCTCCGCGTTCCAGCGCTGCGGCGGCTGGTCCCGCAGCCTGTCTTGGATCAGCGCCACCGTGCCGCGCATGAACAGGGTCTTGCCGGCCTGGTCGCTGTTCTCGTACAGCTTGGTCACCAGGAAGCCGAAGCCGATGATGATCAACAGCTGTATCAGCATGGTGATCAGGAAGTAGCGGGCGAACAGCGTACCCAGCGATGGGCGCAGCCAGCCGCGGAGGTTCTTGGACGGCATCGGCTATTCCCAGTCGCTGCGCGAGAACAGATAGCCCTTGCCGCGCACGGTCTTGATCCGCGCCGGCGCGTCCGGATTGTCGCCCAGCTTGCGGCGCAGCCGCGAGATGCGGGCGTCGATCGAGCGGTCGAGGCCGTCGAAGCCGATGCCGCGCAACTCGCTCATGATGTCGTCGCGCGACAGCACCTGGCCGGCATGGGTGGCCAGCAGCCACAACAGGTCGAACTCGGCGGTGGTCAGCTCGATCTGCTCGTCGCCCAGCAGCGCTTCGCGGGTGGCCTGGCTGATGCTGAACTGGCCGAAGGTGATGCCGTCGTTTTCGATGGCGACACCGCCGCTCTCCTGGCGGGCGCCGCCGCTGCGGCGCAGCAGCGCGCGGATGCGGGCCAGCAGCCGGCGCGGCTCCACCGGCTTGGCCAGATAGTCGTCGGCGCCCAGCTCCAGGCCCAGAATCTCGTCCACGTCCTCGTCGCGCGCGGTCATCATCAGGATGCGGCCGCCGTAGTGGGGGCGGACATCGCGGCAGACGTCGAAGCCTTCCTTGCCCGGCAGCATCACGTCCAGCACCACCAGGTCCGGACGGGTTTCCAGGATGAAGGCGGGCGCGGTGTCGCCGCGTCCGTGCAGGCTGACCTGGTAACCGTGCTTGGTCAGGTAGGCGGCGATCAGTTCGGCCAGTCTGGCGTCGTCTTCGACAATCAGAATGTGTTGTGGCATTGCGAGGTATCCCGATTTCCCAGCAAAAATAGTAACACGGGCGCATCGGGCTGGCAGGCTTGTGTTTCGGCTGCTATGCCGACAGAATCAAAGCAGCAGTACCCAAGCCGGACCGCGGCGGACAGATGGGCTGCCGCCGCAAGCGCCGGGAGAAATAGAGAGAACAGGGACATCCTTATGCAACAGGTCAAACAGTGCGTGGTCTGGCTGCTGGTGGCGCTGGCGGGGGCGACGGCCTTCGCCATGGTGGCGCTCAACCGCGGCGAGACGATCAACGCGGTGTGGCTGGTGGTGGCCGCCTTGTCGGTCTACGCGATCGCCTACCGCTTCTATGGCCGCTTCATCGCCGACAAGGTGCTGGAGCTCGACGCGCGCCGGCTGACGCCGGCTGAGAAATTCAACGACGGGCTCGATTACGTGCCCACCAACAAGTGGGTGGTGTTCGGCCACCACTTCGCCGCCATCGCCGGCGCCGGCCCGCTGGTGGGCCCGGTGCTGGCCGCGCAGATGGGCTACCTGCCGGGCACGCTGTGGATTCTGGTCGGGGTGATGCTGGCGGGGGCGGTGCAGGATTTTCTCACCCTGTTCCTGTCGATGCGCCGCGACGGCAAGTCGCTGGGCGAGATGATACGCCAGGAGATGGGCGACATCGCCGGCGTGATCGCCTCCATCGGCGTGCTGATGATCATGGTGATCCTGCTGGCGGTGCTGGCGCTGGTGGTGGTCAAGGCGCTGGCCGACAGCCCGTGGGGCACCTTCACCATCGCCTGCACCATTCCGATCGCGCTGTTCATGGGCGTGTACACCCGCTTCATCCGTCCGGGCAAGATCGGCGAGGTGTCGGTGATGGGCTTCATCCTGTTGATGCTGGCCATCGTCTACGGCGGCGACGTCGCCAAGAGCGCGACGCTGGCGCCGCTGTTCACGCTGAAGGGCACCACGCTGGCCTGGACACTGATCGGCTACGGCTTCATCGCCTCGGTGCTGCCGGTGTGGCTGCTGCTGGCGCCGCGGGACTACCTGTCCACCTTCCTCAAGATCGGCACCATCGTCGGTCTGGCCATCGGCATCCTGGTGGTGGCGCCGCCGCTGCACATGCCGTCGGTCACCAAGTTCATCGACGGCAGCGGCCCGGTGTTCGCCGGCAACCTGTTCCCCTTCCTGTTCATCACCATCGCCTGCGGCGCGGTGTCCGGCTTCCACTCGCTGGTGGCTTCCGGCACCACGCCTAAGCTGATCGAGAACGAATCCCACGCCCGCATGATCGGCTACGGCGCGATGCTGGTGGAAAGCTTCGTCGCCATCATGGCGCTGATCGCCGCCTGCGTGCTGGACCCGGGTGTCTATTTCGCGATGAACAGCCCGGCGGCCCTGATCGGCAAGACCGCGGCGGACGCCGCCCAGGTGATCTCCGGCTGGGGCTTCGTCATCACGCCGGACGCGCTTACCCAGTTGGCGGCCGACGTCGGCGAGCATACCGTGCTGTCGCGCGCCGGCGGCGCGCCGACGCTGGCGGTGGGCATGGCCCATATCCTGTCCGGCGTGATCGGCGGCAAGACCATGATGGCGTTCTGGTACCACTTCGCCATCCTGTTCGAAGCGCTGTTCATCCTCACCACCGTCGACGCCGGCACCCGCGTGCTGCGCTTCATGATCCAGGACCTGCTGGGCGTGTTCATCAAGCCGATGGCCAACACCGAGTCTTGGGCGGCCAACTTCGTCGCCACCGGCCTCGCCGTCGCCGCCTGGGGCTATTTCCTGTACCAGGGTGTGGTGGATCCGCTGGGCGGCATCAACACGCTGTGGCCGCTGTTCGGCATCGCCAACCAGATGCTGGCCGGCATCGCGCTGACGCTGGCCACTGTGGTGTTGGTGAAGATGCAGAAGACGCGCTACGTGTGGGTGACCGCGCTGCCCACTGTCTGGCTGCTGCTGGCCACGCTGACCGCCGGCTGGCAAAAGCTGTTCGCCACCAGCCCCAAGATCAGCTTCCTGGCCCACGCCGACAAGTTCTCCGCCGCCGCGGCCAAGGGCGAGCTGCTGGCGCCGGCCAAGAACATGGCGCAAATGCAGCAGATCATCTTCAATGATTATGTGGACGCCACGCTGACCGCGCTGTTCATGGCGGTGGTGCTGGCGATGCTGGTGTTCGGCATCCATGTGATCCGCAAGTCGCTGGCGGTGAAGTGGGTGACGGCCAAGGAAGTGCCGGCGGTATACCGGCAGGAGGGCGCCAATGGCTGAGTTATGGAGGGCGGTGGTGCGCACCGCCCGGCTGATGGTGGGCCAGCGCGACTACGATGTCTATGTCAGCCGTCGCCGTCGTTTCGATCCCGAGGCCCAGGTGATGAGCCGCGAAGCGTTCTTCCGCTATTGCCAGGAGCAGCGCTACGGCGGCAAGGGCGTGAGGAAGTGTCCGTGCTGAGCCCTCTCGGCTCGGCATAGAAAACGCCCGGCTTGGCCGGGCGTTTTTCATTCATCTTCCCTTGGCGTGGGGTCAATGCAGCAGCGTCGCGACGCCGGCGTTGATCAGGCCGCCGCCGACGATCAGCCAGCCGAACAGCGCGCTGGCCAACAGCAGCGGCTTGGCGCCGGCCTGGCGGATGGCCGAGATGTGGGTGGTCAGGCCCAGCGCGCCCATCGCGGCCGCCAGCAGCAGGTTGTCCAGCGAGATGATTTGTTGCAGCAGCGCGCGCGGCAGCAGGTCGAAGGAGTTGAAGCCGGCCACTATGAGGAAGGCGACGGCGAACCAGGGGATGGAGATCGGTTGCTTCTGCGTTTTGCTTCCGCTGTGCTTGGCCGCAAGCCAGGCGGACAGGGCGATCAGGAACGGCGCCAGCATCATCACGCGGATCATCTTGGTGATCACCGCGGTGTTCATCGCCGCGTCGCTGACCGATTTGCCGGCGGCGACGGCCTGCGCCACTTCGTGGATGGTGGAGCCGGCGAACAGGCCGTAGCTGAATTCCGAGATGCCCAGATGGCGCACCGCGTCGTACATCAGCGGCCACAGGAACATCGCCGCGGTGCCGAACACCACCACGGTGGCCACCGCGACGGCCACTTTCTCCGCATGGGCCTTGATCACCGGCTCTGTGGCCAGCACCGCGGCCGCGCCGCAGATCGAGCTGCCGGCGCCGATCAGGATCACGCTCTGCTCATCCAGGCCCAGTTTTTTGCGGCCCAGCCAGAAAGCCAGCAAGAAGGTGGAGGTCAGCACCAGCGCGTCGATCAGCACGCCGGAGAAACCGACGGCGGCGATGTCCTGGAACGTCAGCTTGAAGCCGAACAGAATGATGCCGGCGCGCAGCAGCTTCTGCTTGGAGAAGGTCACGCCGTGGTGGCTGGGCTCGGCAATGAAACGGTAGACGGTGTTGCCGACGATCATGCCGCCGACGATGGCGAGGGTGAGGGCCGACAGGCCCAGGCTTTTCATCGCCGGAAGCTCCGCGGCCCAGATGGCCGCGCCGGCCAGGCCCAGCGACAACGCCAGGCCGGGAATCAGGTTGCGATAATTGGTCATATGTTAATGCCTCTTTGGTATATGCCCAAGATACGCCACTGTTGATAAGTAAAAAAACGGATAAAATTAATAGATATCATTAATAAAACTGCTTAGGAGCCGGCATGAGCCTGCGCATCAGCCTGCGGGAGCTGGAGGTGTTCGTCGCGGTGGCGGAACTGGACACGGTGACGCGCGCGGCCGAGCGGGTGGCGCTGACGCAGTCTGCCGCCAGCCAGGCGCTGGATAAGCTGGAGCAAGGGCTGGGCGCCAAGCTGTTCGATCGCGTCGGGCGGCGGCTGCTGATCAACGAGCACGGCCGCCTGCTGTTGCCGCGCGCCCGCGCGCTGCTGGATGCCGCAGGCGATGTACAGGGCCTGTTCGACGGCGGCGGGCTGGCCTTGCGCATCGGCGCCAGCACCACCATCGCCAACTACCTGCTGCCGCCGTTGCTGGCCGCTTTCCGCCGGGATTGGCCGCAGGCGCGGCTGGAGCTGGAGGTGGCCAATACCCGCGACATCGTCGAGGCGGTGGCGGCGTTCCGCGTCGATTTCGGCCTGATCGAGGGTCCGTGCCACCATCCGGAACTGTTGGCCAGCCCCTGGCGGCAGGATGAGTTGCTGGTGTTCGCCGCCGTATCTCATCCGCTGGCCGGCCGCAAGGTGGCGGCGGCAGAGCTGGCCGAGGCGGAATGGATACTGCGCGAGGCCGGCTCCGGCACCCGCGAGGAAGTGGAGCGGGTGCTGCTGCCGCATCTGATGCGGCTATCGATCAGCATGGAACTGGGCCACTCGGAGGCGATCAAGCACGCGGTGGCGGCGGGGCTCGGCGTCAGTTGCCTGTCGCGGCACGTGGTGGCCGATCTGCTGGCGACCGGCAGCGTGGTGGAGGTGGATGCCGACCTGCCGTTGCTGACTCGGACGCTGTACCGCGTCCAGCACCGCGACAAGGCGATCGGCCGTGGGATGGCGGCTTTTGATCGCCACCTGAAATGAAAACGGGCAAGACCGTGAGGTCTTGCCCGTTTTGCAGCCCGCGAGGCAACGCGGCATCTGGGATTTTCTTGGTCTGTCCTAGTGCGCGCCGCTGTCGCCGCCGGATGCAGTGAACGGCGGCTTGGCGAACCATACCAGGCCGATCAGCAGGACGAACAGGATGCCGCAGAACCAGAAGATCTCGTTGGCCGCCATGATGTAGCCCTGCTTGGTGATCTGCAGCTGGGTCAGCGCCTGCTGTTGGCTGGGTCCCAGGCCGAGCTTGCCCATGGTATCGAACCACGACACCGAAGCCGGATCGTACTGCGTCACATGCTCGGTCAGCTTGGAGTGGTGCTGCGCCTCGCGGCGATCCCACATCGTCGTCGTGATCGAGGTGCCGATGCTGCCGGCCAGAATCCGCAGGAAGTTGGACAGGCTGGACGCGCTGGCGATCCGCGACGGATGCAGGCCGGACAGCGTGATCGTCGTCAGCGGCATGAAGAAGCAAGCCACGCCTATGCCTTGCACCACCTGTGGCCACACCACGTAGGAGAAGTCCATGTCGGTGTTGAAGGTGCTGCGCCAGAAGAAGCAGATGGCATACACGCTGAAGCTTACGGTGACGATCCAGCGCATGTCCCAACGGTGGGCGTTCTTGCCGATGATGGGCGACAGCACTACCGGGATCAGGCCGATCGGCGCGGCGGCGAGGCCGGCCCAGGTGGCGGTGTAGCCCAGCTGGGTTTGCAGCATCAGTGGCAGCAGCACCACGGCGCCGAAGTACAGCATGAAGCCCAGGCTGATGGCGACGGTGCCGACGGTGAAGTTGCGCTGGCTGAACAGCGACAGGTCGACGATGGGGTGTTCCTCGCCCAGTTCCCAGATCACTAGGTAGGTCAGCGCCAGGAAGGCGATCACGGCCAGGGTGAGAATTTCGGCGGAGTTGAACCAGTCCAGCTCCTTGCCGCGGTCCAGCACCATCTGCAGCGAACCGACTCCGATTACCAGCAAGGCCAGGCCGAGCTTGTCGATGGGCAGCTCGAAGGTGTCGGTTTCGCGGCTCTTCAGGATGCGCCAGGAGATGAAGGCGGCGGCGAGCCCCACCGGCACGTTGATGAAGAAAATCCAGCCCCAGTGCCAGTTGTCGCTGATCACGCCGCCCAGAATCGGGCCGAACACCGGCGCGACGATCACTGTCATCGCCCATAGCGCCAGCGCCATGCTCTTCTTGGCTGGTGGGTAGCATGACATCAGCAAGCTCTGCGACAGTGGAATCATCGGACCGGCCACCGCGCCTTGCAGCACGCGGAAGAAAATCAGCATTTCCAGGCTGCCTGACATGCCGCACAGCCAGGAGGTCAGCACGAACAGCAGCGTGGACGCGGTGAACAGCTTCACCTCGCCGAAGCGTTTTGCCAGCCAGCCGGTCAGCGGCACGGCGATGGCGTTGGCGACGCCGAACGAGGTGATCACCCAGGTGCCCTGGCTGGTCGCGGCGCCGAGGTTGCCCGAGATGGTGGGCAGCGCCACGTTGGCGATGGTGGTGTCCAGCACTTGCATGAACACAGACATCGACAGCGCCAGCGTGATCCAAACCAGTTTCGAGCCGCTCAGTGGCGGATGGTTCATGGGTGGGCGTCCTTACTTGCCGGCGTTGGCGGCCAGGATTTCGGCGACCAGCTTGTCGGCCTGTTTCAGGTCCGGCAGGGTGCCGTTGTGCTCGCTGACCACGGTCGCCGGGGCGGCTTCGGCCAGCGACTTGCCGTCCTGGTTGCTAGTGTCCACCACCGCGTCGATAGACAGGCCGACGCGCAGCGGGTGCTCCTGCAGATCCTTGGGGTCGAGCGCGATGCGAACCGGCACGCGTTGCACCACCTTGATCCAGTTGCCGGTGGCGTTTTGCGCCGGCAGCAACGAGAAGGCGCTGCCGGTGCCGGCGGACAGGCCCTGCACTTTGCCGTGGTAGACCACCTTGCCGCCGTACAGGTCTGACTTCAGTTCCACCGGCTGGCCGATGCGGATTTTGGCCAGCTGGCCTTCCTTGAAGTTGGCGTCCACCCACAGGTGCTCCAGCGGCACCACGGCCATCATCGGCGTGCCGGCGGCGACGCGCTGGCCCACCTGCACGTTGCGGCGGGCGACGGTGCCGTTCACCGGAGACTTGATCTCGGTGCGCTGCAGCGCGAGCCAGGCTTCCTTCAGGCGGCTGGCGGCGGCTTTGACCGCCGGCTGGTGCGCGAGCTCGTCCTTGCCTACCAGCGCCAGGCCGGCCTTGGCCTGCTCCTGGGCCGCGGCTAGCGCGGCCTGGGCGGCGGCGGCGGCGTCGCTTGCGTGCCCCAGTTCCTCCGCGGACATCGCCTCGCTGCCGGCCAGCTGCTTGCGGCGCTTCAGGTCGGATTCGGCGCGGGACAGCTCGGCTTGGCGCAGCGCCACCTGGGCGTCAAGCTGCTGGCTGTTGGCCATCAGTTGGCGGGTCTGGCGCACGGTTTGGGCGAATTCGTTGCGGGCGCGTTCGAAAGCCAGTTGGGCATCGCTGTTGTCGTAGCTGACCAGCACCTGGCCGGCCTTCACCGCCACGGTATCGTCAACCAGGATCTTGGCGACGGTGCCGCCCACTTCCGGGGTGACCTGCACCAGGTGGCCGCCGACATAGGCGTCGTCGGTGTCTTCCTGGTGGCTCAGCACCAACGACCAGTAAGCGCCGTAGCCGATGGCGATGGCGGCGAACAGGGTGGTGGCCACCAGCAGGTTGCGTTTGCGGCTCTTCGCGGTTTCCAGTTTCTGATCCATTTGATGTGTGTCCTTAGCGGGTGGCGGTCTGGTTGTCGAAACCGCCGCCCAATGCGGTGTTCAGGGTGGCCCAGGCCAGGCGGCTGGCGGCCTTGGCGTCGATGTTGGAGGATTGCTGGCTCAGCAGCGCATCCTGGGAGTCCAGCAGCGACAGTTTGTTGATCAGGCCGGCGCGCAGGCGGGAGGCCATCGATTCATTGGCTTTGCGGCTGCTTTGCAGCGCGCGTTCGGTCTGCCGCAGCTGGCGCTGGCTGTTCTGCCAGCCGGACACCGCGTCGGCGGCGTCGCGGAGCGCGTCGAACACCGCCTGGTTGTATTGCTGCACCGCCATGTCGTATCCCGCCTGTTGTTTGGACAGGTTGGACTGCAGCTGGCCGGAGTGGAAGATCGGCAGGCTGATGGCCGGCATGAAGCCCCACAGCGACGATTCGCTCTTCCACAGCTGGTCCATTTGCAGCGAGCTCTGGCCGGCGAACACGGTCAGCTTGACGTTGGGGTAGAACTCGGCGCGCGCTTCCTTGACCGAAGCGGACATCGATTCGACGCGGGCGCGCTGGGCGGCGATGTCGGGACGGCGGCCCAGCAGGTTGGCGTCCAGCTTGTCCAGCGCCGGTTCCGGCGCGGCGTCCAGCAGGCCGGGATTCAGGCCGTCCTGCTGTTGCGGCGCCTGGCCGGTCAGCGCGGCCAGCGCGTGGCGGCTGCGGGCGATGTCGTTGTCCAGCGCGCTCTGCTGCTGCTGCAGGCGCTCGATCGACACTTCGTTGCCGCGCTGGTTGTCGCCTGGCAGCAGGCCGGCGTTGATGCGGGCCTGGGTCAGCTTCTGGCGGCTCTGGGCGATGGCCAGGCGCTGGGACAGCAGCTTGGATTGGGCCAGGCCGCGTTGCAGCTGGGTGTATTGGGCGACGACGGCCTGGGTCAGCAGCAGTCGGGTCTGCTGGCCTTCGTAGGCGATGGCCTGCTGTTGGCCGAGCGCGGCGCTGACGGCGGAGTGGTTCTTGCCCCAGAAGTCGAATTCCCAGCTGCCCATCAGCGCCGCGGTGTAGGCGTTGATGTAGTCCTTGTCATTGTGCGGGATGGCCTTGAGCGGGTCGGCGTGGATCTGCACGGCGTTGGCCAGCGCGTCCAGCTGCGGGCCGTCCTTGCTTTCCACGATGCCGACGGCGGCGCGCGCCTGGCGCAGGCGCGCGTCGGCCAGCTTCAGCGACGGCGAATCTTTCAGCGTCGCCTCCACCAGGCGGTCGAGCTCGGAGTCGTTCAATTGGCGCCACCAATCGGCGCGGATGTTCTGCTGGCCGGCGACGGCCAGCTTGAGCTGGTCGGCGCCCACCATCTGGTCGGGGGCGGCGTCTGGGCCGAAGCTGGCGCAGCCGCTCAGCACGGCGCTGATCAGCAACACCCCGGCGGCTTGTGGCCAGGATTTCTTGTTCACCTTGTCGGTCTCCATCAATGATGCGTGTCGGTCCGGGGCTGATTAATCCAGTAGATAATCACCCAAGTTATTATGTGAGCGAAAAAGCGCGGGCTCAGCCGCCGAGCTTGCTCAGCAGCTTGCGCATCAGCCGTTCCAGTTCGGCTTTCTCATCGGCGTCGAAGTCCGTCCACAGCGAGCGATGGATTTCGCGCGAGTAGGGCAGCAGGCCTTCCACCAGCGCCACGCCGGCGGGGGTCAGCTCCAGGACGATCTTGCGTCTGTCCTCGGCGCTGGCCGAGCGGGCGGCCCAGCCGTTCTTCACCAGCTCGTCCGCGATGCGGGTGGCGTTGGTGCGCGAGGAATCCAGCGTTTCGCTGATATCCGATGGATTCAGCATCTGGTTCGGACAGGCGTACAAGGCCAGCAGCGCCATCCACACCGTCTCGTTCAGGCCATGTTGCCTCAGGGACTCGCATAGATGGGAGGTCAGCCGCGGCACGATGTGGAAGATCAGACGGGTCAGGATCACTTCCTGGCGGGGCACGCCGGGGAAGCGAGCCTCGACGCGGTTGATCGCTTGCTCCAACTGGGAAAAGGACTTGTTTGGACTCATGCGGCTATTTTAGTAACGCACGGTATTATTTTTCAAGTAATAATAACCTTGTTAATGAATTGGAAGAGTGAAGTGTGGTGAAATGACAATGAGCTTGATGGGGGGCGGGGCGGAACGACGAGGGGAAAAGGCGAGCGGCGGCGATCGGGAGCGCCGCCGTGGTTTGGACTGCGGATTTACTCGCTTAGCAGCTTAAGGACTTGCTCCGGCGGGCGGCCGATCACGGCGCGGCTGCCGGCGATTGCGATGGGGCGCTCGATCAGGTTGGGATTGTCCACCATCGCGGCGATCAGGTGCTTGCGCTCCAGCGTGATGTCGTCCAGATAGAGGTCGGCGTATTCTTCCTCTTTCTGGCGCATCAGTTCGCGAGGCTCCAGGCCCAGCATGCCCAACAGCTGGTCTAACTCTTCATAGCTGGGGGGATGCTTAAGATATTCGACGACTTCGATCTGAGCGCCGGCTTCCTCCAGCAAGCTGAGGGCGGCGCGGGATTTCGAGCACTTGGGATTGTGATAGAGACGGATCATGTGGCTTCTCCCTTATCGTTGATCCGGGCTGCTGCGGCATGATGGGCAGCATAACCCGCTGCAGGTGGGTTGGGAAGGGGGCGCGCATCGTGGCATGAAAGCGCCAGCCTGCCAAGTTTCCCGACTGGGTTTGGCAAGTGCGGCATCAACCGTTAACATTCGAACATTATCCGAGATTCTTACGTCATGTCCCGCACTTCCCGCACTCACTTCGGCTTGGCCGTGCTGCTGGCTGGCTTGTCCACCCTGGGCCCGTTTTCCATCGACACCTTCCTGCCGGCCATGCGGGCCATCGGTTCTTCGCTGTCCGCGTCGCCGCTGGAGATGCAGCAGGCGCTGACGGTCTATCTGTTCTGCTACGCGTTGATGATGCTGTGGCATGGCTCGATTTCCGACGCGGTTGGCCGTCGGCCGGTGATCCTGGCGACCACGCTGTTGTTCGGCCTGGCTTCGGTCGGCTGCGCGATGTCGGATACCCTGGGCTCGTTGTTGCTGTTCCGCGCGCTGCAGGGGCTGTGCGGCGGCGCCGGCCTGGTGGTCGGTCGAGCCATCATCCGCGACCGGCTGGAGGGCGCGGCGGCACAGCGGCTGATGTCGCAGGTGACCATGCTGTTTTCCTTGTCCCCGGCGATCGCGCCGGTGGTGGGCGGTTGGCTGTTCGGCGCTTTCGGCTGGCATTCCATTTTCGCGTTCATGGCGCTGATCGGCTTCGCGCTGTTCGCGCTGTGCTGGTTCGGCCTGCCGGAGACCCATCCGAAGGCGGCGCGGCAGCCCTTGCATCCGCGCCCGCTGCTAGCCAGTTATTGGAGAGTGGGGCGCACGATCAATTTCCAGTTGCTGACCGCGGCGGTGTCGTTCAATTTCGCCGGTTTTTTCCTGTACGTGCCTTCGGCGCCGGTGTTCCTGATGCAGCATTTGCATCTGGGGCCGTCTGAGTTCCTGTGGCTGTTCGGGCCCGCGGTGTCGGGGATCATGTTCGGCGCTTACCTGTCGGGGCGTATGGCCGGGCATTTCTCGTCGCGGGAGGTGGTGACGCGCGCCTACTGGCTGATGTTTGCCGCGGCGCTGGCCAATCTAGGGTACAACCTGCTGGCTCCCGAACAGACGCTGCCGTGGGCGGTGCTGCCGCTGGCGTTGTACACCACGGGCATGTCGCTGGCCGCGCCATCGATCACGCTGAACCTGATGGATCAGTTTCCGGAGTTACGCGGGACCGCATCGTCGCTGCAGGGCTTCTGCCAGACCATGGTATCCAGCTTAGTGGCCGGCGTGGTCGCGCCGCTAGCCTGGGCCAGCCCCTTGAGGCTGGCCCTGGTGATGAATCTGTTGCTGGTATTGGGCTTCATCTGCCGGATGGGATACCGGCGGCGGATTCAGGCCGCGGAGAGGGCGTGAGCCGACAGGAAAGATTGGTTGCGCTTCTCAGTGCTCGTTGCGCAGGGCGAGAGAAGGGGTTGGTTCCAGTCTTTTGAGCGCTTGTTTATCGAAGAGCTTGGCGTGCAGCAAGGAGCTCAAGGCGCCGAACAGAAAGCCTAGCAGAAGCCCTGCGACCATGATCAGGCTGCGGCTGGGCTTGCTTTTCAGTTCCGGGGGGACGGCGCTATCCAATACCTGGATCAGTGACGAATCCTTGGCTTCGTCTATCTTGGCTAGTTCGTATTGCTTGGCCAAGAGTTCGAAAATGGTTTCCTGATATTTAACTTCTCTCAGGCTGCGCAGGTACTCCAGGCCGCTTTGCGCGACTTTGCCGGTGGGGACCATCAGGTCACCGCGGCCTTCTCTTCCGGTTTCCAGTTTTGTCAGTTGCTCACGCAGCCCGCTTAACTCCTGCTCCGTGCGGATATATAGCGGATTTTGCTGCGTGGCGTAGCTGCGCATCGCCTCCAGTTGAACCTCCTTGGCGGCGATGCTGGCGCGCAGCTGAGTCACTGAGCCGACAATGGCGGGCAGCTGGCCTTCCGGTTGGATCAGGCCGGTTTTTTCCTGGGTTTGGCGCAAGGCGGTTTCCGCGTTGGTCAATTGCTCTTTGGTTTGCTTCAATTGTTGCTCGAAAAATAGCCGCCGTTTGGCTGCATCCGTCATGGCTAGAACCTGATTAAGTTGTTTCAATTCGTCGATGTAGGCATTGGCGAGTTGGGCTGCGAAGTTTGTATCAGTATCATCGACATTGATGTTGATCAGTCCATCTTTGCCGTTGATGATCACTGTTCGGCTTTTTAGGACTCTACGGGTCCCATCCAGAGTTTCCTGCTGATAACGCTCCTTCAATTGAAAGCGTCTGATCAGGCGATCGGCAACGGTGCGGCTTTGCAGCATGCCAATGTAGAGGTCATTGGGGTTTTTTAAACTGCTGATTCCTCCGACTCCGGCCATGCCCGCCAGTCCGCCCAATTGTCCCAGCAGGGCGTTCATGCCATTGTTTTGCTGCTGAGGAGGCATGATGGAGCTAGTGGCGGTAAAGATGGGTTTGGTTAGCAAGCAGTAGGCTAATGCGGCGCTGCCGAACAGTACGGTGCTGATGGCGATCCAACGCTTGTATTTCTGCAGCGTTGACAGCAGTGCCAGCAGGTCGATTTCATCACTGGCCTGGGGGGTATTAGTCTGGCTCGTCATTTTCATTCCCTCATGCTGGATATTTGAACTTATTTCAATACCTTTAAGCCGGCAGCGCCAAGGCCAAACTGGTACAGAATGCTTGTCCACTCCTTCAGGGATTGGGTCCAACTACCGGTGTTGAGCTCTTCTGGAACCACGATGGTGTCGCCCGGATTGACACGTTTGCCGCTGACGCCGGAGAACCAGCCCCCGCTGTCGCTGCTGGCGACAGTTCCGTCGGCGCGCAATACATAAGTGGACGATTTATCGCCGGAGTTTGTCACGCCTCCTGCGAGCGATAGGTAATCGCCGACCGATCGCTGTGAGCGGTAGATGAAGGCATTATTCTGGTAGACGGCGCCCAGCACGTAGACGGTACCCGGGCGACGGGGGATTTCGATTTGGTCGCCATCCTGCAGTTCCAGATCGGGTAGGTCTTTGGTTTGTGCGTCTGCGTCTTTCAATTCCAGCACCACGCGGCCTTCCGATTTGATCGCGCGCATTTTTTTCGCAATTTGGCGTTGGCCTTCGACTTCGGCATTGACGGCGGCGATGGTGTCCTTGTCAGTGAGCTTGGCGAGTTTCATTGATGCGTTTTGTTCCAGCTCTCTTTCAAATCGCGTGGCAACCTCATCCAGCTTTTGTTGCTGCATTTGGCGTATGCTTTCCCGTTTGAGAATGGTCGCGAAGGTATAGCCGTCTTCATCCACACCGCCCAATCGCATGATCAGCTGGCGCAGCGTTTCGCCACGGCGGATCTGGAAGGTTCCGGTTTGTTTGACCTCCCCGCCGACAGTGACGAACTCATCCCCTCTCAGCACGCCAACTGCTTGTGCCCCCGGGACATGTAGGCGGAAGATGTCTCCCGCGCTGAGGGCGATGGCGCTCAGGCTTTGGGTGGAGTTCTGGTTGCGAACCAAATTGACGAAGCGGTTGTTTACGCTTTTTTCCAGCAGCAACTCTTTGCCTTCGGCAGCGGACTCCAGGCCACCGGCCCAATGCAGCAGGTCGCCGGCGGTCTCCCCGGGGCGAAATTCGTAGATGGCCGGTGTCTTGACGTCGCCCAACAGCGCGACGCGCGGACCGGCGGAGGGAATCTGGATCACGTCGCCGTCGCGCAAGGTCTGATCGGTGGACTTGTCGCCGTTCACTAGGATGCCGTACAGGTCGACTTTGGACACTGCGCGGCCGCCGCGCAGCAGCGTCACGTTGCGCAGGCTGCCGCTGTCGTCTGGCCCTCCCGCCTTCAGTACGGCGTTGAATAGGGTGCTCATCGCATTCAGCGTATAGCTGCCTGGCTGGCGCGCATGGCCGACGACATAGACTTGAACCGCCCGACTTTGCAGCAGGCTGACGCTGAGGTCGAAATTATTGAAGACGCGGCTGACGCTCTTTTTCAACGTCGCCTGAAGATCCTGGTAGCGCAAGCCCGCCACGGCAACGCTGCCTACCCGCGGGAGGTAAATCGCGCCGTTGCGATCGACCGTCACGGTTAGATCGATATCCACCATGCCCCAGCCTTTGACCTGCAATTGGTCGCCGCTGCCGATCACATAGTCCGGATTGACCTGCACGCCGTCCGGCGCTTCGAAGGCGTTGGCCGGATTGCGGAACAAACGGCTGCCGAATAGCGGCAGTGTCTGTTCCGTGGCTTTCCGAACATAATCAGTGAACGGAGGAAGCTTGGGTTTGCCGTCGAGAGGGTTGATCACATAGTCATTTTGGTCTAGCAGACGCCAGGATTGGCCGTTCTGTTGAGGATAGCTGGCTTGCCCATAGCCAGATAGGGATGGTGGGCGGTTGTCGCCGGTTTTCCTATCAGCTGCCTGGTTTGAGCTGGGGAGGCTGTTTATGGATGGCAGGCTGTTTATGGACGGCAGGCCGTTGGCGTTGTCTGTCTCGTAGTTGGGCATGCTGGGGTTCGGATAGTTGACCGTACCGGATCCGGCCGCATGGAGGTTGACGCTGCCGCTCAGCAAGCAGAGAGCCAACAGGGTTTTGCCACTCGATTTTAGGAGACGCGCAGTCATGGTCGAGATTCCTATTGTTCAGACTTATCGGAGGGGAACATCTATTTGCATGCCCAGTTGTTTGGGCGTGGCTATCAGGCTGCTGCGGTATCGGCTGTCATTGCGCTGGGCTTGCCACAGCCAACTGCCCATCGCGTAGCCAAGCAGGCCGCCTGCCGTGACATCGGACAGCCAGTGATCGCGGCTGGCCATGCGGCCGGCTGCGCCTAGCGCGGCCACGCCGTATAGCCAAGGCTGATCGTATTCTTTGGCGAAAGGCGTGACGGATGCGAACAGTACGGCTGAGTGGTTGGAGGTGAAGCTGCTTTGTAGTCTCGACTGTCCTGTGTCCTGAGAGCGCCATGTGCTGTCGCCGCCGCTGCCCGGGCGGGCGCGGTTGACCGCCAATTTCAGCATCGAATTGCCGGCAACCGCCGCGATGCTGGACTCCAGCGCGATCAAACCGGTGTTGCTCAGCCTGTCGTCGCCCAGCGCGAAGGCCGCTCCTGACAGGGCTGCCGCGGCGATTGGCAAATCCTTGCCCAGCGTGCCCCAATTGCGTATCAGTCGGTTGCTCTGGTGCCTGTCGAAGAATCGATCCGCTGGTCGATCCAATCCCGTTGCTGCCAGGGTGGCGACGGACGCGGCCATCAGCGCCGCCGCTTTGTCATCCAGCTCCAGCCAGCGGTTGCCGCTGTCTTCAAGGCGCAGGCGTATCATCGGCCAGGGATGATAGCTAGGCAGCGGCGGCGTGACCTGAGGCAGGCTTTGCTCGTCGGGCCGTTCCGCGAAGTTTCCAAGTCCGTCGTAGTTGTCGATGTCGCGCTTGGGATCGTTGAGGATTTCGTAAAGGTCACCCGGCGTCATGACCATTTGGCCGACGTCCCGCGTCCATGGCGACAGGGAGAAATCGCCCGTGGTGCGGCTGTCGAAAGTCAGCAGGCTGTTGAGTGGAATCGACAGGAACATGCCCTTGTCGTTGTAGGGCTTGGCCGGACTGCCGGGGTTGGTGATGTCATTGCCATTGGTTTTGGTGTACCAGAACCCGGCTTCGATGCCGGAGCGGAATCGGCGCTTGAGTTCCAGTCGCACGCCATCGTCTTTAGCCAGGAAACGGCCGGCGCGCATGGTCGCCGTGACGCCCATCGGTAGTTTGTAATGGAGCGAGGCCAATGCGGTGACGGTCTGGTAGTCGCGTTTGCCAAACCAGCCTTTGACATCGCGTTGCTGCAGCGCATCCACCGACAGGTCTACCGCCCAGTTTTTATTGAAGCCAGGGTAATACAGAACCTGGCCGCCTGCGCCGCGAAACATTTCTTCATAAAAACCGGCAGATAGGCGGGCGTATGTGTCCGGTGACAGGGTCAAGTATTGGTTCAGCAACAGTCGGTTGAGTTTGGGGGATTTGACGCGCTTGTAATCTGCGATGTCTGAGCGGACGTGCGGCAGCAGGCTATTGGAAGACTGCCTTACTTCGGTGATGGTGTTGTACAAATCGGCGCTCAGGGCGCTGTCCAAGTACAGCCCCTTGCCCAGGCGGCGTTTGTACGTGGCCTCGGCCATGATGTCGTAGTGGAACGCGCCGCTGGGGTCATTGAAGTAGACGCCCATTTTGGGGGCGAAATGGAAGCGGTTGTCCTCGGTGTCGTCGCTGGTGACCTGTATCAGATCGCCTTCCTGATTGGTCAGCAGGTTGACGTTTATGCCTTCGCGAAGTGTTAGCGCCAGAGTCCTGCTGTCCAGAGGCTTCACTTCCTCATCTCGTCCGGATTTGATGTTGACGGTTTGCAGGAAGCGATCGCGGCTGGCCTTGCCCAGCAGATAGTCATTGAGTGTCGACAGGTCGTAGAAGCTGTAAGTGGCGACCGGCTGTTCCAGCTCGGTGTAGACCACTTTGATTTCCCGCGTTTCCAGCGGAGCGAAATACAGCGCGGTGCGCACGGCCCGGCCGACTGCTCTGCCGACGTTGGAAATGCGGCTGTTGCCCAGTTCCATGACCAGGTTGTCGCGTTGCATCGCGATGCGGATGTTTTTGAACTCCTGCTTGCCGAGCGCAGTGGCCAGGGCCCTGGCCCTATCCGGATCGTTTTGCCATTGGCTAAGCGTCGGCCTGCTTGGAAGATCCGGCGCGCCGGTGTAATAGGCGGGTTCCTGTATTTTGGGAACAAATTCCTTTAGGTTCAGTGGAATATCTATCTTGGCATTGATGCTGGAGTGGGTCTTTTGCCGTGCTACTTGAAGCCCAAGCCAACCCCATTGGTATTCCACTCCAATCGCAGGTCCTTTGTCTCTTTGCGCGGTGAATGTTTGTCCGGCGAATGGATCGGCTCGATAGTCGTTGGCGTCATATTCCGCAACCAGCGACCAATTAGGCAGGATGGACGGTGTGAAACGGATGCCGCCAAAGGCACCTTGAATGCGACCTGTACCCATGCCCAATGAGGCTTCTAGTCCTGGCAACACGTTTTTGCTTGCTACCAGGTAGTGTCCTTTCCAGAGCCGGTTTCCCTGGACGTCTGTCGTGCCAAAAGAAATTTCCGGCAGGAAAGATGACTCTTCCAGCAGTCGGAATTTCAAATCGATGGCCTTATCCTTGTAGCGGCCATAGCCGCTGCCATATTGCGGGTCGGAAAAGCCTGACACGCCGGCAATGGATGTGTAGCGGCCTGACACCTCAAGCCAGGGCAGAACTGTGGTCGAGGTCCAGAGAATGCCGTAAGGCTTGTCATAGCCATAGCCAAGACTGAACGTACCGTCCTCGCCAACTCTGGCTGATGGCATGTTGATATAGCCTATTTGCCCTGTTAGCGATGGCTGGGCAAGCGCGTTGCAGGCGAGGAAAAACGGCAGTCCTCCCCAAAAAGCCCCCGTAACCAGATAAAACCTGGATTTATTATGCATTTACCGCAGCCCAAACTCGGGTGTAGCTGATGCCGCCGCTACACTTAATCTGTATGCACGCCGACAGGCGCCCCCTGATGCAATCAAAGCTGTAGGTGTAGGTTTTAAGTTATTGAGTTGCGAATAGCTCAAAAAGTTATTTTGCCTTTATTTTTAATGCGTTTGTCATTATTTGTGGCAAAATATCACTGCGTATGTAAAGCGTCGAAAGCTAGCTATAGCAACAGCCAAGCCAAGTGATTCGACTTTGCTCAAGTCGTTTCACTTGGCCTGTAGCAAAGTGCAGCTGCTTAGTTTTAGTGGTGGGTTGCTGCCGAGTGGGACGAAGAAGAATTGCTGTTGCTCGACACAGCGACAGCTGCGGCGACAGCTGCGCCGATGGCCGCGATGGTGCCTACGCTCAGGCCGGCGATGCCGGCAGTGGTACCGGCAGCGCCTGCGGCGGCGGCGCTGGTAGTGCCTGCAGCCGACGAGCCTGCAGCGGAAGTCGCGGCAGCTTCCTCAGCGGCGAAGGCCGAGGTGGCCAGCATGGAGGCGAGGGCAAAAATGGCGATTTTTTTCAGCAGCATGGGTGAATCCTTTGCTCAAGTTGAACCACGGGAATCAGAAACAAGCTACTACTCGTCTTTGATGATATGTGAATTCTCACAATTTTCAAGATAAGCCTGATGACATTATCGTGAATCCCTGGCCCGACTCGCACAACACGGCCTTCGGACAGTGTTAATCCAACCAGAAGTCCTGCCTGCGGCGGTGGTCCAGCAACAGGTTCTGGAACACGGCCGGATCCTTGGTGTAGGTGAGCTCGCCGCTCGCCGGCTGATAGAGGTCTTGCAGGCGGGATACCCAGAAGCGCAGCGCGGCTGCTCTCAGCATGACAGGCCAGCAATCGCGTTCGGCAGCTTCAAGCGGCCTTTCCGATTGATAGCCTGCGAGAAAGGCTTTCGCTAGTCCGCCATCGAGCTCGCCGTCGTCTAGCCTCGCCCAGTCGTTGATCGCGATGGCAACGTCGTACAGCAGGATGTCGTTGCAGGCGTAATAAAAGTCGATGAAACCGCTGATGTGGCTTCCATCCAACAAAACATTATCGCGGAACAGGTCGGCGTGGATCACGCCGCTGGGCAGGTGGTCGAAGCGATGTCCATCCTGGAACTGGATTTCTTCGCTCAGCAGCGCGGCTTGCTCGGCTGGCAGCTGCGAGTACAGCTGCTGGGCAGTCCGGCTCCACCAGCGCGGGCCGCGTGGATTCTTCATTTGCAGCGGGAAGGTGGCTCCGGCCTTATGCATCTGGGCCAGCATCTCGCCCACCGCGCGGCATTGATCTGGGGTGGGATGGCTGACGTCTTTTCCTGACAGACAACTGACCAGGCAGGCTGGTTTGCCGGCCAGCGTCGACGCGAAGCGGTCGGTGTGATCGGCGACAGGCGCAGGGCAGGCGACGCCGTGCTTGGCCAGATGGCTCATCAGCGTCAGGTAGTAGGGCAGCTCGTCCAGATGCAGCGTTTCGAACAGCGTCAACACGTAGCGGCCATGTGTGGTGGTGACGAAATAATTGGTGTTGGTGATGCCCGCCGCGATGCCTTGAAGCTCCTGCAATTGCCCCAGCGCGTAGCCTTGCAGCCAGTGTTGCAGCGACTCTCGGCTGACTGTTGTATAGACCGACATGCCGCCTCCGTCAGAATCGAACCAGAACCCAGCGCGGGATCACGATGCGGGTGGCGGGGTCGATCTGTCGCATGTTGCCGGAGCCATTGTCGTCTATCAGGTAATAGGGCACGCCGTGGGCCGGCGTGACTTTGACCATGTACAGCTGGCCGTTCAGGCGGTACTCCTCGATCTTTTCATCGCCCTTTTGGATCAGGCGCACTTCTGGTTCCGGTTCGGCCGCATTGGACGGGCTGATCGCAGGCGGCGGGGGCACCACGGCCTTGGGCGGAGTCGTGGGCGTTTCTGCGGCCAGGGCGGGGGCCAATGGCAGAAGGAGCAGCAGGGCGGTGAGGCGGCGCATGGTTTATCCTTTTCATATGCGATTCTTGGCGTTTGTTTACGGTCTTTGTCGCCAGCGATGCAGCCCAGCCGTCGGGTTTTGATGGCTGGGCTGCGGTTGTTTGCCGGCAGGTGGCTCCGTCAGAGGCCTATGATACTGCGGGTGGGCGTTTTAGAACCCCGCGTTGGGCGGAAAACGGCCTTTGCCGGAAAAAGACCGCAAGCAGGCTACAGGTTGAGCAGTTGTTCGCGTTCTTCGGGCAGCGCGTCGAAGCCGCGGGTTTCGTAGTGTTTGAAAATAGTGTCGACGATCTGCTGCGGGTCGTCGATCAGTTGGATCAGGTTGAGGTCGTCCGGATTGATCATGCCTTCGCTGACCAGACGGTCCTTCACCCAGTCCAGCAGGCCGGTCCAGAACTCGCTGCAGCACAGGATGATGGGAATTTTGCGGCTCTTGCCGGTCTGGATCAGCGTCAGCGCCTCGAACATTTCGTCCAGCGTGCCGAAGCCGCCGGGCATCACCACATAGGCGATGGCGTGCTTGACGAACATCACCTTGCGGCTGAAGAAGTGGTTGAATTTGACCGACAGGTCCTGGTAGTCGTTCGGTTTTTGTTCGTGCGGCAGCACGATGTTGAGCGCCACTGACGGACTTCTGCCGTAAAATGCCCCCTTGTTGGCGGCTTCCATGATGCCGGGGCCGCCGCCGGATATCACCGAGAAGCCGGAGTCGGACAGACGCCGCGCCACGTCCTCGGTCAATTTGTAGTATTTGTGATCGCGCGGCGTGCGCGCGCTGCCGAATATGCTCACCGCCGGGGTAATGCCTTGCAGTTCCTCGGCCGACTCGACAAACTCCGACAATATCTTCATCACGTGCCAGGCCTCGCGGGAACGGAAGCGCTGCATCATGGCGTGACGGTCACTGGTCTGCGGCAACTTATCGGACAAGCTCATACTTCTGCCTCTTTATGAAAACATTGTTATTGATCGACGGCTCTTCTTATTTGTACCGCGCCTTTCACGCGATGCCCGATTTGCGTTCCCCGGATGGCCGCCCGGTGGGGGCTGTCTATGGCATGGTGAACATGCTCAGGCGGCTGGAGAAAGAAGTTGAATTCGATTATAGCGCCTGCGTCTTCGACGCGAAGGGCAAGACCTTCCGCGATGACCTGTACCCCGAATACAAGGCCAATCGCCCGTCGATGCCCGAGGAGCTTGCTTCCCAGATTACGGCGGTCCACGACGTGGTGCAAGCATCCGGCTGGCCGATGCTGGTGGTGCCGGGAGTGGAGGCCGACGATGTGATCGGCACGCTGGCGCGGCTGGGGGCGGCGGCCGGCATGAAGGTGATCGTCTCCACCGGCGACAAGGACATGGCGCAGCTGGTGACGCCGGACGTCACCCTGGTCAACACCATGACCAACGAGCTGCTGGACGAGGCCGGGGTAAAGGAGAAGTTCGGCGTGCCGCCGAACCGGATCATCGATTACCTGACCCTGATCGGCGACAAGGTCGACAATGTGCCCGGAGTCGACAAATGCGGGCCGAAGACCGCGGTCAAGTGGCTGGAGGAATACGGCAGCCTGGACGCCATCGTCGCCCAGGCTGATAGCGTCGGCGGCAAGGTGGGCGAGAATCTGCGCGCCGCGTTGGACTGGCTGCCGATGGGCAAACGGCTGATCACCATCGATTGCGAGGTTAACCTGGCGACCGATCTGCCGCATGGCCTGCCGGGCCTGCAGCATGGCCGGAAGGATAAGCCGCGCCTGGCCGAGCTGTTCCAGAACCTGGGCTTCCGCACCTTCTACCGTGAGGTGACCGAGGGTTCTGAGATGCCGGCTGTCGCCCAGCGCGGCGAGGACGCGCCCGCCGCGCCGCGCGGCGATCAGGCCCAGGGCGACATGTTCGCCGAACCGGCGGCCGCGCCGTCGGACAAGGCAGCGCCGGCAGAAGGCGCGCTGGCGCGCCATTACGAAACCATTCTCACCGCCGCGCAGCTGGACGCCTGGCTGGCCAAGCTGGCGGCGGCCCAGGTGGTGTCGTTCGATACCGAAACCACCAGCCTGGATCCGATGCAGGCGCGCATCGTCGGCGTCAGCTTCTCGGTGGAGGCCGGCCATGCCGCCTATCTGCCGCTGGACCATCACTACGCCGGCGCGCCGGAGCAGTTGCCGCTGGACGCGGCTTTGGCCAAGCTCAAGCCGTGGCTGGAGGACGCAAGCCAGAAGAAGTGCGGTCAGAACCTGAAATACGATTGCCATGTGCTGGCCAACCACGGCATCGCCCTGCGCGGCATCGCCGATGATTCGATGCTGGCTTCCTACGTGCTGGAGAGCCACCAGCGGCACAATATGGACGACCTGGCGCGCCGGCACCTGGGCGAGAACACCGTCAGCTACGAGGACATCTGCGGCAAGGGCGCCAAGCAGATCGGTTTCGGCGAGGTGGACGTCGACATCGCCGCCAACTATTCGGCCGAGGATGCCGACATCACGTTGCGGTTGAACCAGTACTTCGCCGGCGAACTGTCCGGCGATCTGGAAAAGGTCTACCGCGACATCGAGCTGCCGGTGGCCGAAGTGCTGTTCAAGATGGAGCGCCACGGCGTGCTGATCGACCGGGACAAGCTGATCGCGCAAAGCCACCAGCTGGGCAGCCAGATGCTGGAGCTGGAGCAGCGGGCCTATGAGCTTGCCAGTCAGCCGTTCAACCTGAATTCGCCGAAGCAGTTGCAGGAAATTCTGTTCGGCAAGCTGGCGATCCCGACCAAGGGCGTCAAGAAAACGCCGAGCGGCGGTTATTCCACCGACGAGTCGGTGCTGGAACAGCTGGCGCTGGATCACCCGCTGCCGAAGTGCATCCTGGAGTACCGCGGCCTGGCCAAGCTGAAGTCCACGTATACCGACAAGCTGCCGACGCTGATTTATCCACAGACCGGTCGAGTGCACACGACTTATGCACAGGCGGTGGCGATCACCGGCCGCCTGGCCAGCAACGATCCCAATCTGCAAAACATTCCGGTGCGCACCGCCGAGGGCCGCCGCGTGCGCGAAGCCTTCATCGCGCCGGCCGGCTGGCAGATCGTGTCGGCCGACTATTCGCAGATCGAGCTGCGAATCATGGCCCACCTGTCCGACGACGAAGGCATGCTGAAGGCGTTCGCCAGCGGCGAGGACATCCACCGCGCCACCGCGGCCGAGGTGTTCGGCGTCGATCTCGGCGCGGTCACGTCGGACCAGCGCCGCGCCGCCAAGGCGATCAACTTCGGCTTGATCTACGGCATGAGCGCGTTTGGTTTGGCCGCTCAGCTGGACATCGAGCGCAGCGCCGCCCAGCAGTACATCGATCGCTACTTCATGCGCTACCCGGGCGTGGCCGAGTATATGCAGACCACGCGCGAGAAGGCGCGCGAGCAGGGCTATGTCGAAACCGTGTTCGGCCGCCGGCTGTACCTGCCGGATATCAAGCTGTCCAATCCGGGTCGGCGCGCCGGCGCCGAGCGCGCGGCGATCAACGCGCCGATGCAGGGCACGGCAGCGGATCTGATCAAGCTGGCGATGATCGCGGTGCAGGCTTGGCTGGAACGCGACGGTTTGCAGAGCAAGCTGATCATGCAGGTGCACGACGAACTGGTGCTGGAAGTGCCGCAGGCCGAGCTGGAGCTGGTCAAGCGCCGTCTGCCGGAAATCATGGCCGGCGCGGCTGAACTGAAGGTGCCGCTGTTGGCCGAGGTGGGATCCGGCGACAGCTGGGAAGCCGCGCACTGACGCATCCATCGCATCCGTCCGGAACGGCGCCATTCGGCGCCGTTTTGTTTTTGCGTCAGCGCCGACCTGCACTTTCGGATATGAGCGCCGCGCGGCGGCTCCGGCTTTGGTACAGGCGGCGCTGAGCATTGGCGTAGGCGCTCTCAGACTGGAGACTTCCCATATCGGAACGGGGCGCGCGATGGACAAGCCGCGTCAGGCTGGACTGAGCTTGCTGGAAATGATGGTCGCGCTGGCGATCGCCGCCATCGGCGCATGCCTGGCCCTGCCCGCGCTGGGACAGGCGGTGGAGCGGCAACGGCTGCGCGGCCAGGCGATGGCGTTGATGGGTTGCCTGGAGCATGCGCGCGCGGAGGCCTTGCGGCTTAACCGGCCGGTGTATCTGTGCGCGGCCAATCTGAAAGTGAACCGCGAGTTGCAGGGCTGCCTGCCGCCGGAAGGCGGCAGCGGACAATCCTGGCCCGAGGGCGTGCTGGTGTATGCGGATCAGGGCGCGGCCAACGGCTATTACGACAGCGGCGAGCGCCTGCGCCTGGCGATGTTCGATGGCGACCGGGTGGCGGTGCGCGCGGATGCCAGGCAACTGGCGCTGACGGCCGAGGGACGGCTGCAGGCATCGAAGGCGATGCATTTCTATCTGAATGGCCGCAGCCAATGCCTGACGCTGACTGTGGCGGCCAATGGCCGCGCCCGGCTGGGGGAGGTGGGCGATGCCTGCGCCTGAGCGGGGATTCAGCCTGGTCGAGGCGCTGGTCGCATTGCTGATCTGGATGGTGGCGGTGCTGGCGTTGAGCGGAGTCCAGGCGCGGGCCTTGCTGCATGCGCGGGAAACCGAGCTGAGCAGCCGCATCGGCGACGCGGCCGCCAATCTCTCCAGCGCCATCCTGGCCAGTCCGGAAAGCCTGTGGCCGCTGTATCTGGAACAGGGCTACGACGACCATCGCGCCGGCGGCGCCTGCGCGGCCAGTTGCTCGGCGCAGCAGCTCGCCGACGCTAATCTTGCCCGCTTCAAGCGCGAGTTGGGCCAGGCAGGCCGGAGCGAGCAGGCGCGCGGTGTCGTGTGCCGCGGCGACAGCCGGGTGCGGCCGACGCTGGGCAAGCCGGGCTGCGACGGCAAAGGAGAGCTGGCGATACGGGTGGCATGGCGTACCCGGCTGGACGGCGGCTGGCGGGAGCACGCGGGTGTCTGGCCGCTGCGGCCCTGAGCGGCAACGCGGCGCCCTGCTGCTGAGCGTGTTGCTGGCGGCGGCGCTGACGTCGCTGGTGCTGGTGTTGTCGCTGACGGCGCTGGCCGCGGTGCAACGCGGAGCGAGCGTGGCCGAGCAAAGGTTGAGCCGGAGCCAGGATGCGCGCTGGGTCTTGCGGCAACTGGCGAGGGATCTCGCCGGCCATGGGCGTTCGGGTTGCCGATCGCTGCCATGGCGGGCCGGGGATTTCGCCGCCGGAGAATGGCGGCTGCAATTGCCGGGGCGGGAGCTGGAGATCATCCGTGTCAGCCGGTCCGGAGACGACTTGGCCGGCGTGAGCTTGGCGCCGCAGCCGCCAGAGGTCTGGCGGCCGTGGTCCAGCGTCTGGCTGGGCAGTTGCGGCGGCGGCTATGCGCTGCAGGGGAGTCGCGCGCACTGGCGAGGCGGAGCCGGCGCGCCGGAACTGGCGCTGACGCCGCCGTTGCCGGTGTCGCCGCGGGCGGAGGGCGTACACCTGTCCTCGCTGCAGCTGTGGCTGCCGAGGGAGCGGCGCTACCGTCTGGAGGCAGCCGCGCGCGGCCATCGGTTGCTGGCGCGCGACGTCGAAGGCGGATTGGCCGATGGCGGGGAGAGGGTTTTGCTGGAAGGCGTGCAAAGCCTGGGCTTGCGGCTGCTGGCGCGGGACGGTTGCGGCGAGTCCGCCCGCTGGAGCTGGCGGGAAGCGTCGCAGTGGCCTTCCGGGCTATCGCCGCAGGCGGCCCGTGTGAGTTTGGCATGGTATCCCGACGACAAGGAGAACGAGGTGAGTGTGTTGAGTCTGGATCTGGCGTTGGAGCCGGTTCCGTCTTGCGGGGTGTCGCCGTGAACGCGCGGCGCCTGGGCGGCGGCGCGCTGCCGCTGGTGATGTCGCTGCTGGCGGTGCTGGGCTTGCTGGTGCTGAGCTCGTCGCGCCAGCTGACCGGCGCGGGCCGGCTGGCGGCCAACGCCCAGGACAGGCAGCGGGCCGAGATGCAGGCCCGCCAGGCCTTGTCGGGGGCGGAGCAGTGGGTGTGGCGGATGGACCGCCGCCTGGGGCTGGATGCCGCCGATCCGGCGAAGCTATATGGGGAGGGCAGGCTGTTCCCGCCCAGTTGCGAGGGGACCGAAGGCAAGGGCCTGTGCGAGCCGATGGCTCCGCCTCACCGGCGCCGCGTCGGCGGCCAGCCGCTGCTGCATCCCTGCGGCAACAGCCGCGAATACGCGCTGGAACCGGGATTGCCGCAGACCGGCTGCCCGCAGCGGGTGCGCGGCGGCGCGCTCAGCTGGGCCAATCCGCGCTATGTGGTGGAACTGGTCGACCCGCGTTTCGGCGACGCGGCCAAGGACAGGCTGTACCGGATCACGGTGCGCGCCTGGGGCCATCATCCGCTCAGCGTGGTGACGCTGCAAAGCTGGTATCGGGTGGGCCAGGATGCGGACGAAGGGCGGCGGCTGGACTGGCGCGAGGTGGCGGAGTGAAGCGGGGACTGGGGCAGGGATTCAGCCTGATGGAGCTGGCGGGCTGTATGGCCATTCTGGCCATCCTGCTGGCGCTGGCGGTGCCGAGTTATCGGCAGTACCTGCAGCGGGCGCGGATGGAAGAGGCCAGGGCGGCCCTGATGGAAAACGGCCACTTCATGCAGCGCTGGTACCAACTGCGCGGCGTCTACCACCAGGAAGGACCGCTATCCTGGCCGCCGCTGCCGGTGCTGGAAACCGGCGCCTTCGTGATCGGCTTCAGCAGCGCCGGACCGTCCTCGGACAATATCGATCAAGCCAGCTTCATCATCGAGGCCAGGGCCAAAACCGGATCGGGCCTGGAGGAGTGGCTGCTGAAGCTGGATCAGGACGGCAACATCCGCCAGTGCCGGCAGGAGGATGGCGTCGAGAATTGCCGGCTCTAGCTCAGCGGCTCAGGTTTTCTGCGGTTCGGGGTCGTCGCCCCACGGCGCCACTTTGACCAGCAGCATCATCCCGGGCAGCGCCAGCGCCGTGCACAGGAAGAAGAACGAGGTCCAGCCCACCGAGTCGACGATGTAGCCGGTGGCGGCGTTGGCCAGCGTGCGGGGCACCGCCGCCAGGCTGGTGAACAGCGCGAACTGGGTGGCGGTGTAGGCCGGGTGGGTGCTGCGGGCGATGAAGGCGACGAAGGCCGCGGTGCCGAGGCCGACGCCCAGCGCCTCAAAGGCGATCACCACCGCGAGCATGGACAGCTCCGTCGCGCCGACGCTGCCGAAGCGTCCGTAGCTGGACAGCCAGGCGAAGCCCAGAATCGATACCACCTGCACCACGCCGAAGGCCCACAGCGCGCGGTTGATGCCCAGCTTGATCATCCACAGGCCGCCCAGCAGGCCGCCTATCACCGCCGGCCATAGCGCCGCGTGCTTGGCCACCAGGCCGATCTGCGACTTGGCGTAACCCATGTCGAGATAGAATGGCGTCGCCAGCGAGGTGGCCATGCTGTCGCCCAGCTTGTACAGGAAGATGAAGCCCAGTATCCACAGCGCGCCCTGCCAGCCCTGGCGGGTGAGGAATTCGTGGAAGGGCTCCACCACCGCTTCGCGCAGCGTTTTCGGGCTGCCAGGAGCCTGGGCGGGCTCTTTCACCATCAGCGTCATCAGCGCGCCGGGCAGCATGAACAGCGCGGTGACCACGAACACGCTGCCCCAGTCCAGGTGGTCGGCCAGGATCAGCGACAGCGAGCCAGGCACCAGGCCGGCCAACCGGTAGGCGTTGATGTGCACAGTGTTGCCCAGACCCAGCTGGACGTCGCTGAGGATCTCGCGGCGGAAGGCGTCCAGCACGATGTCCTGGCTGGCGGAGAAGAAAGCTACCGCTAGCGCCAGCCCGGCGATGCTCCAGATGTCCTGCCTTGGATCGAACAGTCCCAGCAGCGCCAGGCTGCCCAGCAGCGCCAGCTGGGTGGCCAGCATCCAGCCGCGGCGGCGACCCAACAGCGGCAGCGCGTAGCGGTCCAGCAGCGGCGACCACAGGAATTTCCAGGTGTAGGGCAGGCCGATCAGCGCGAACAGGCCGATGGATTTGAGATCGACGCCTTCGCTGCGCAGCCAGGCCGGCAACAGGTTGATCAGGGTGTATAGCGGCAGGCCGGAGGCGAAGCCGGTGAACACGCAGACGAGCATGGTGCGCGAGAACACGTCGCGCCGCCAGTTGATGGTGGCCAGGGTCATGTGCTTGTTGTCGTGGTGGTGGACGGGCCGCCCGCGCGAGTGGCGCGGGCGGATGTCGGCGGAGGCGGACGCGGGGTCCGCCGGGGCGGGGTCAGCGCCGCAGCGCCTGCTCTATCTTTTGGTCGGTCTTGTACTGGCTGAGCGCGTACACCGACCACAGCGCGGCCGGCAGCCAGCCGATCAGCGTCAGTTGCAGGATCAGGCAGATCACGCCGGCGAAAGGCCGGCCTATGGTGAAAAACTGCAGCCAGGGCAGGAAAATGGCCAACAACAGGCGCATGCGTCTCTCCTTGTGCGAGGCGGAATCAGTCGCGGGCCACCCGGTAAAACGCCAGGCTGCCGCGCAGGTTAGGCAGCAAGGATACCCGCTTGCCCTTGTCCATGACCACCCTCTGCACCACTCGGATGCCGTTCTTGGCGCAGAGTTCCTCGAAGTCGCCCAGCATGCACCAGTGGATGTTGGGGGTGTCGTACCACTGGTAGGGGATGGTGTCGGACACCGGCATGTGGCCCTTCAGGATCTGCAGCCGGTTCTGCCAGTAGCCGAAATTGGGGAAGGTGACGATGGCTTCGCGGCCGACGCGCAGCATCTCGTTGAGGATGGCCTCGGTGTGGCGCATCGCCTGGATGGTCTGCGACAGCACCACGTGGTCGAAGCGTTGGTCGCCGAACTCGCACAGGCCGGTTTCCAGGTCGCCCTGCACCGCGTTGACGCCGGCTGCGACGCAGCGCACCACGTTGGCGACGTCGAAGTCCACGCCGTAGCCTTGCACCTGTTTGCCATCTTGCAGCGCCGCCAATAGTTCGCCCTGGCCGCAGCCCAGGTCCAGCACCCGGCTGCTGGGCGATATCCAGTCGTAGATCATCCGCAGGTCGGGACGGAGAGTCAGTGGTTTCATGCGTTCACCTCCTTGGCCACGCGGTCCAGGTAGGCGCGCATCAGGTCCACATACGGTTGGTCGGTCATCAGGAAGGCGTCGTGCCCATGCGTCGATTCGATCTCGGCGTAGCTGACGCGCTTGCCGGCGGCGATCAGCGCCTTTACCGTCTCGCGCGAGCGCTCCGGCGAGAAGCGCCAGTCGCTGGTGAAGCTGGCCACCATGAATTGCGCCTGGGCCGGCTTCAATGCCGCAGCCAGATCGCCGCCGCAGTCCTTGGCCGGGTCGAAGTAATCGAGCGCCTTGGTCATCAGCAGATAAGTGTTGGCGTCGAAGTAGTCGGAAAACTTGTCGCCCTGGTAGCGCAGATAGCTCTCGATCTCGAATTCCACGTCGTAGCCGAAGCGGTATTCGCCGGAGCGCAGCATGCGGCCGAATTTCTCGCCCATGCCGTCGTCGGACAGATAGGTGATGTGGCCTAGCATCCGCGCCAGCCGGAGGCCGCGGCGGGGGATGGCGTTTTGCTGGTAGAAATCGCCGCCATGGAATTCCGGATCGGTGAGAATGGCTTGGCGCGCCACGTCGTTGAAGGCGATGTTCTGCGCCGACAGCTTGGGAGCGGAGGCGATCACCAGCGCGTGGGCGACGCGCTGCGGGTAGGCGATGCTCCAGTGCAGCGCCTGCATGCCGCCCAGCGAGCCGCCGATCACCGCCGCCCAGCGGTCTATGCCCAGCCGGTCGGCCAGCCGCGCCTGCGACGTCACCCAGTCCGGCACCGTCACCACCGGGAAGGCCGAGCCCCATGGCTGGCCGGTGGCCGGATTGACGCTGGAAGGGCCAGTGCTGCCGTGGCAGCCGCCCAGGTTGTTGACGCCGACCACGAAAAAACGTCGGGTGTCTATCGGCTTGCCGGGGCCTATCATATTGTCCCACCAGCCTAGCGCCTTGTCGTCGTCGCGGTAGCGTCCGGCGACGTGGTGGTGGCCGGACAGCGCGTGGCAGATCAGGATGGCGTTACTCTTGTCGGCGTTGAGTTCGCCATAGGTTTCGAAGCGCAGCTGATAGCCGGGCAGCGCGGCGCCGCTGGCGAGCGGCAGGGGGGCATCGAATGCGGCATCCTGGGCCGCGACGATGCCTACCGAACAGTTGGTGTCGGTCATTAGGGCCTCTTCTATTTGTCCGCGTCCGCCGCCCTCTGCCGGGGCTGGTCTGGATGCGGTCTCCTGCGGCTACCGGTCGATTATATCCATAACATAAGCTTGCGCGGGAGTATGGCGCGCCGGGATAATCGGCCGGGTTTCCGCCACGGTCCCCATCATGTTCGGACGTCTGTTCAAATTCTTCGCGCTGTGCCTGCTGGCCTGGGCGGTCGCCCGCTGGTTTCTCAAGCCCAGCCAGCGGCGCAACCTGCATGAGCTCATTTCCGCGCTGGCCATCGCGCTGTTGATCAGCGCCGGCCTGTTCTGCGTGCTGTACTGGCTGGGCTGGCGCAATATCTGAATCAACCAGTCCTTGATCGCGCGCATTCAGCCGCCGCCGGCTCGGCGCTAGACTGCGGCCTTTTGTCTGCAGCGCGATGGATCTCACCCGCCATATCCACACTTTCGGCCATTATCTGAAACGCCGCTTCGGCGAGACTGTGCACAAACTGTCGCTGGCCGGCGATTTCACCTGTCCCAACCGCGACGGCACGCTGGGGCGTGGCGGCTGCACCTTCTGCAATGTGCGCAGCTTCGGACGCGAGGCCGCCAGCCTGTCCATCGCCGCGCAGATCGCGCGGGAAAAGACCAAGACCGGCCGCGCCCGGCGTTATCTCGCCTATTTTCAGGCTTATACCAGCACCTATGCCGAGGTGGAGACGCTGCGCGCGCTGTACGACGAGGCGATGGCGGCGGCCGATGTGGCGGGCCTGTGCGTCGGCACCCGGCCAGATTGCGTGCCGGACGCCGCGCTGGACTTGCTGGCCTCGTACCAGGATGGCGGCGCCGAGGTATGGCTGGAGCTGGGGTTGCAGACCGCGCATGACCGCACCCAGACCTTGATCCGCCGCGGCCATGGGCTGGCCGACTATCGCGACGCCGTCGCCCGCGCCCATGCGCGCGGCCTCAAGGTGTGCGCGCATCTGATCGCCGGCCTGCCCGGAGAGAGCGCCGATGATGCGCATGAGACCCTGCGGACGGTGCTGGACATCGGCGTGGAGGGGGTGAAGCTGCACCCGCTGATGATAGTCCGCGGCAGCCGGATGGCGGCGCAATACCGGCGCGGCGAGATCGCGCCGATGAATCTGGACGCCTACGCCGAACTCGCCGCCGATCTGATCCGCCATACGCCGCCGGAGGTGGTTTATCACCGGATTTCCGCCACCGCCCAGGCGCCGACGCTGATCGCGCCGGATTGGTGCGGCCCGCGCTGGGCGGCCTTGCAGGCGATAGGCGAGCGATTGGCGCGGAACGGCGGGCAGGGGGGCGCGCTTGGCCGCGAATGGCGGCCTTAGCATCGCGCGCGTCTGGCGCCGGCAGGCCTTGGCTCAGGTATTTTGCGAGGTTTTGTTAGCGCGGCTTGGCCGGACAAAACTGTTTACATGCGCTACTGTCAGAATCCGGAGGATTGTTCGACCAAATGGAAACGACAGGAGAGCCGCCATGCTGATCAGGAAACCCGCCGACCATTTGCCGTCGGACATCACCAGCGAATCGGTGTATTTCAATCGCCGCCAATTCATGGCCGGCGCCGCCGGCCTGCTGCTGTCGGCGGAGACATTGGCCGGCCTGGCCGCCAAGAAGAGCCCGCTGTCTCAGCTGGCCGGCAACGACAAGCTCAACAGCCTGAAAGACATCACCAGCTACAACAATTTCTACGAGTTCGGCACCGACAAGTCCGATCCGGCGGAGAACGCGCACACGTTGCGCACCCGGCCGTGGAGCGTGCTGGTGGACGGCGAGGTGGCCAAGCCGCGCCGCTTCTCCATCGAGGAGTTGCTGAAGTTTCCGCTGGAAGAGCGCGTCTACCGGCTGCGCTGCGTCGAAGGCTGGAGCATGGTCATTCCCTGGGTGGGCTTTCCGCTCGCCAGCCTGATCAAGCAGATGAATCCCACCTCGCGCGCCAAGTACGTGTCGTTCGAGACGCTGCAGCGGCCGAGCGAGATGCCGGGCCAGCGCCAGGCGGTGCTGGACTGGCCGTACCGCGAGGGCTTGCGCATCGACGAGGCGATGCATCCGCTGGCCATCCTCGCCGTCGGCCTGTACGGCAATGCGCTGCCCAATCAGAACGGCGCGCCGATCCGGCTGGTGGTGCCGTGGAAATATGGCTTCAAGAGCATCAAGTCCGTCGTGCGCATCCGGCTGCAGGAAACGATGCCGGCCACCAGCTGGAATATGGCCAACGCCCATGAGTACGGCTTCTATTCCAATGTGAATCCGGATGTCGACCACCCGCGCTGGAGCCAGGCTTCCGAGCGCCGCATCGGCGAATTCTTCAAGCGCAAAACATTGCCTTTCAACGGCTACGCCGAGCAGGTGGCCGGCCTGTACCGCGGCATGGATCTGAGGAAGAACTTTTGATGACGACGCTGCGCATGAAACTGCCCGCCTCCGCGGCCGACCGCCGCCTCGCCGCCGGCAAGGTCCTGCTGTTCATCGCCTGCCTGTTGCCGCTCATGCGTGCGGCGTGGATCGTGCTGATGGGGGAGGCGGTGAATCCGGTGGAGTTCATCACCCGCTCCACCGGCACCTGGACGCTGGTGTGGCTGCTGGCCACGCTGGCGATGACGCCGCTGCGCCGCCTCACCGGCCAGGCCTGGCCGCTGAAATGCCGGCGCATGCTGGGCCTGTTCGCCTTTTTCTACGCCAGCCTGCATTTCACCACCTATGTTTGGCTGGACCAGTTCTTCGACTGGCATCACATCCTGAAGGACATCGCCAAGCGGCCGTTCATCACCGTCGGCTTCGCCGCCATCGTGCTGATGTCGCCGCTGGCGCTGACTTCCACCCAGGGCTGGATGCGGCGCCTGAAGCGCAACTGGGGCAAGCTGCACCGGCTGGTCTACCCGGTGGCCATCCTGGCGGTCACTCATTACTGGTGGCTGGTGAAGAAGGACATCACCCAGCCGCTGATCTACGCCGCCGCGCTGGCCGTGCTGTTGGGGCTGCGGTTGTGGTGGCGCGCGCGCAAGGCTTGATCCCGCCGCTTGGCAAGGGGGCGGCTGGGTTTTAAAGTGTGGCGTTTCGCATCGGAAAGAACGTCATGTCCAGCAAGGCCCCCGTCACCCAGGCCGTCCGCGTGCTGCGCGAGCACAAGGTCGATTACACCGAACACCTGTACAAGTACGAGGACAAGGGCGGCACCACGGTGTCGGCGCGCGAGCTGGGCGTCGACGAGCACTGCGTGGTGAAGACGCTGATCATGGAGGATGAGAACAAGCGTCCGCTGATCGTGCTGATGCACGGCGACTGCGAGGTGGGAACCGGCATGCTGGCCAAGCAGATCGGCGCCAAGAAGATCCATCCCTGCGATCCCAAGACCGCCGACAAGCACAGCGGTTACCAGGTGGGCGGCACCAGCCCCTTCGGCACCCGCCACCCGATGCCGGTGTATATGGAGGCAGGCATCGCCGAACTCGATACCATCTACATCAACGGCGGCAAGCGCGGCTTCCTGATCGGCGTCAGCCCGCGCGACGTGATCCGCGTGCTGAACCCTACCCTGGTCAACGCGGCGGCGTAGCCTCGGGGAAGTGGCGCTGGTAGATCGCCTTCAGGCTGCCGTCCTTCTCCATCTGCGCCAGCGCCCGACCGAAGTCCTCGCGTATTTTCGCCGCCTGCGGATAGCTGCGGGAGAACATCAGCGCCAGCGCCGTTTCTTTGTCCAGTGGGGTTGATATGTAGCTAAACTCTTTCTCGCGCCCCGGGAAAACGTGGTGGATCTGGTAGAGTCCGCGCTCCAGCACCATGGGCACCAAGTCGAGATGCCCCAGGTAGAGCTGCCGCAGCGCGTTGGTCTCGTCGCTGGTCATCAGCGTGTTGAGTCGGTGCCGCTGGAACAGCGGCAGATACCAGTAGCCCAGTTGTATGGCGATGCGATAGCTTCGCAACTCATCCAGCGACTGGAACTGTTGCGGTGGGTTCGGCAGGTGGGGTTTGTGATAGAACAGGTAGCTGGTGGAGTGCATCAGCGGAACGGAAAAGTCGAAGTCCTTTTCCCGCTCGGGCGTCGGGCGGTAGGGGAAGGCGGCGGCGGCCTTGCCGGATTTGGTCAGCAGCTCTGTTTGCGGCCAGCTCTGGAAGGACATGCGGGCCTGGTAGCCGGCGCGGCGGAAGGCCTCGCGGACGATCTCGGCGAACACGCCCTGTTCCGGGAGTTGCTGGGATACGTAGGGCGGCCACTCCCCGGTGGCCAGGTCCACTGTTTGCTCGGCAGCTTGGGCGCGGCAGGCTAAGGACAAGGCGATAGCGGATAGCAGCAGACGCCACATGGCTTTTCCTAGCGGGGGGACACTGTAGTTATCGCACAGTGTCATCCCCCTACCAAGGTTTTACCACCACCAGAACATGAAGCCCCAGGCGCAGTCCACCAACGCCAGCGCGCCGCAGAACGGCAGTAGCGCGGTCCAGCGGCGCAGGCCGCCATTCCAGCGCGACAGGATGCCGAACGCCAGGCGCAGCGCCCACAGATTAGCCCCCGCCAGCAGGGCCAGGCGCGCGTCGTTGACCCAGTGCATGCCGAAGCCTTCGGTTTTCAGCAGCGTCACCGTCAGCGCCGACAGGCCGAGGAACACGCCGCAGCCGGCCAGCGGGATCAGCGCCTGCGCCAGGTGGTGCAGTCGTTGGGTTCGCCAGCGGCCGGACGCGATCACCGCCAGCGCCAGCGAGATTAGGATGCCGGTGCCGAGCACCAGCGCGGTGGCGGCGACGTAGGCGATCAGCGACGCGCCGTCCAGCCAGGAGAACACGTCGTTGTGCTGCGGGTAATGGGTGAGCAGCCACCACGGCGCCTCGGTGTCCAGCGGCCACATGATGTCGCGGTCCACCAGCCATTCCGCCGCGGCCTGTTTCAGCGCGACGAACCAGGGGCTCATGGTCCAGTGGAAGGCACCCATCGCCACGCCGAGCAGGCCGTAGACGATCAGCGCGGTCTGCCAGCCGTCGGCTTCCTTCTCCGCCACGCGCACCACCTCGTCGCTGGACGAGCGCAGGCTCAGTTCGATCGCGCCGCGGTGGTCGCTGCAGCGGCCGCACATATGGCAGCCGCTGCCGCCCTGCATATGCCGCAGCGGCTGCAGCGGCGCGCAGTCGACGGCCGGCGTTCGTTCATGCGAGGCTTTCCAGGCGGCCTCGTCGACGCGGTAGTACAGCGGCGCCAGCTTGGACAAGAGGCCGAACACGCCGTTGACCGGGCACAGGTGGCGGCACCAGGCGCGCTTGCCGCGGGTGTAGATGAAACCGACGGCGATGGCGGCCACGGTGGAGCCGCCCAGCACCAAGAGCGCGGCTTTCGGGTATTGGTAGACGCTGACCAGCTGGCCGTAGACAGTGGTGAGGACGAAGGCGACGAAAGGCCAGCCGCCCCAGCGCATCCAGCGTGGAATCGGCTTGCCCATGCCCTTGCGCGCCGCCCATTCAGACAAGGCGCCCTCCGGGCACAGCACGCCGCACCACAGCCGGCCGAACAGCACCATCGACAGCAGCACGAACGGCCACCAGATGCCCCAAAACACGAACTGGGCGAAGATGGTCAGGTTGTCCCACATCCGCGCGGTGTCTTCAGGTAAGGACAGGCAGGCGGGGATGATCAGCAGGAAAGCGTAGACCAGCACCACCGCCCATTGCAGCTTGCGCAGCAGGGCGGCGTGGTCGCGCAGCCAGGCGCCCGCGAGCGCCAGCATGCCGCGCGGCTGCCGCTCAGGGCTACAGGAGCCGCCGCCTGACGGGGCGGCGACGATGGGAATCACCCGTTGCGGCGGGCGCTGGGCGCGGCCGGATTTCATGCGGCGACGGCCTGGCGGCGGTTGCGCCACTGGAACAGCGACCAGATCGCCGCCCAGAACAGCGCGTAGGCGATCAGGCTGGTCAGCGCCGGGTGCGAGCGGTAGCCGGTCAGCGCGGCCACCACGCCGCCGAAGGGGCTCATGTCGTCAAGCAGCGCCGAGCTGTCCCACAGCGGGTCCACCAGCGCCGGCAGCACGTCCATCGAGATCAGCTTCTCCACGCCGGACAGGAACAGCGAGGCACCCAACAGCAGCAGCATGATCTCGGTGACGCGGAAGAACAGCCGCCAGGACAGCACCTTGCCGCCTAGTTGCAGCAGGTAGAAGGTGAGGAAGGCCAGCAGCAGGCCGATCAGGCCGGCGACGCCCATCTTGGCGAGCTCCATGCCCTGGGCCTCGGCCAGCATGCCATACAGGAAGACTACGGCTTCGCTGCCTTCGCGGGCGATGGCCAGCGCGGCCAGCACGGTCACGCCCCACCAGTTGTTGCTGGCGGCTTTTTCAGACAAGCCGCTTTCCAGCTCTTTCTTTAGCGTGCGGCCGTGCTCGCGCATCCACAGCACCATCTGCACGATCAGCGCGGCGGCGATGAACACCATGCCGGTCTGGAAGTAGTCCTGGGCGCCGGCCATCAGGCTGCCGGCGGTGAACAGCGCCACGGCCAAAGCCACGGCCATCGCCAGGCCCAGCGCCACGCCGCCCCACAGATAGGGCTTGCCGGCGCGGCCGGCCGGGTTGTGGTTCATCCAGGCATTGAGGATGCCGACCACCAGCAGCGCCTCGACGCTTTCGCGCCAGACGATGAAGAGTACCTGTCCCATTCGCGTTTACCTTCTTGTGTTACTTGGCGACGATCACGCCCTGGCCGGTTTTCATGTGGAATTCGTCGAAGAACTTGTATTCGCCCGGCGCCAGCGGCTGGAACACCAGGAAGGATTCGGCGCCGGGGCCCAATACCTTTTCCTTGCGCAGCGGGGTACTTTCGAACTCGGCAGGGGTTTTGCCGATATTCATCACTTCGATCTTGAATTTCTTGTTGGCCGGCACCACCAGGCGGGCCGGAATCAACTGGCCGTCCTTCATTTGCAGCTTGAATACCGGCATGTCTTCGGCGAAGGCCGGGGAAGAGAGCAGGCCGGCCAGCAGGGCGGCGGCCATCAGGCGCAGAACAGTCATCGTTTCGGAGTCCCGGAATGAGAAACAGCGCGGCAGGCCCGCGCCGTCTCCAATTGTATCGCAGTCAAGAATGCTTTGCGTTCACATTCTCACTATGCGGATCAGTAGCCGCCCTTCTTGCCGATGCCGGCGAAGGTGAACTCGTAGTTGAGGTCGAACGGCTTGAACCAGGCGGCGACGCCGGTTTCCTTGTCGACGTGGCGGCCGAAGTGGGCGTGCTCGTTGGCGGTCGGCGGCATGATGGTGTACTTCAGCTTGTACTTGCCCGGGCCCTGCAGCTTGATGTTGTCACCGTAGTGCGGGCCGTCGTTGGCCACCATCGGCATCAGTTCGCCCTTCTGGGTCTTGCCGCCGACCTTGGTCAGTTCGTACTTGACCACCAGGTATGGCATCCAGGCGCCTTCTTCGAAGCCGTTCGGGTTGTTCTTGGTGGCGTGGATGTCGGCTTCCAGATGCACGTCGGACGCTTCCGGCTTCAGCATCATGCCTTCAGGCTCCATCTTGGTCGGCTGCAGGTAGACGGCACCGATTTCCATGCCGTTTTTCAGGGCAGGCTTGCCGATTGGGTATTCCTTGGCCATGGCAGCGAAGGAGGCGGACAGGGCGATGCTGGCGATAGCCAGCTGGCAGACAAAGCGACGCATCATGTTTTCCTTATTAAGTAGGGCGGCAGTACCGGCCGCTGAACTGCATGATAATGCTAGTAATTATCGTTTGCAAACCTCGGTCGGCTGGAAATGACTTGAAAAATCATGAATATATATGAATTCGTCAATTTATTTCACGAATGGCATCTCAGATGTCTTGCCGACTGCTGCGGCGGCCGGATTTGGCGCCGCCGGGAGGAGGGGCGCTGATCAGCGCAGGGTTAGGCGCAGCTGCCGCAGCTGGGCCAGACTCTGGTCCAGGATCAGCAGTTGCAGCATCTGCTCGGCCAGATGGCCAGCGCCGTCGCGATAGGCTTGGGCGAAGGCGTCCACCGCCGCGGCGTCCAACTGCCCCTCGGTGGCCGCGGCCAGCCGCGCGCCCAGGTCGTCGAAGCGCGGGGCCAGGCTTGTTTGCAGCCAGCCGGACAAGGGCGGGTTGAAGCCGCGCTTCTTGCGCTGGAAGAAGTCGGCCGGCAGCGCCGGGTGGATTGCGCGGCGGAAAATCAGCTTGGCCGGCTTGGTGTAGCGTTCGGCGGCGGAGGTCGCCAGCAGACGTTGGTAGAAGCGGTGGTCCAGCAGCGGGGCGCGGCCTTCGAGGCCGTGGGCCATCGTGCACAGGTCGGACTTTTGCAGGATGTAGTCGGGCAGATAGTTGGCGAAGTCCAGCTCCAGCAGCTGGTGCAGGCCGGGCGCGCCGTCTTTGGGCGCCGGGCCGATGTCGTCGGGCGCGCGCCAATGGCACAGCTTTTCCAGTTTGCGGCCGCCTTGCAGGAAGCTGCGCTGTCCCGGCGTGAAGCCGGAGAAACGCAGCGAATAGGCGTTTTTCCAGTCCATCGCCAGTTCGGTGGCCAGCTTGCCGCGCTTGCTGTCCAGCTGCGGCTTGATCGGCAGCGGCAGACGGATGTTTTGCCGCCAGCGGGTACGCAGATGCTTGCCCATGCGCTTGTAGCCGGCCAGCATTTCATCGCCGCCGTCGCCCACCAGCACCACCTTGACGTGCCGGGTGACTTCCCGCGCCAGATACCAGGTGGGGAAGCTGGACGGATCGGCGAAAGGCTGGTCCAGGTCGGCGACGATGCGATCGAAATCGGCGGCCAGGTTTTCCGGCATCTCCACTCGCACATTGGGCAGGCCCATCCGCTGGGCGGAATCCGCGGCGTCGCCGGACTCGTCCATGCCCGAGCCGGGAAAGGCGGCGGTGAAGCTGGAGAATTGCGTCAGCTGCTGGGTGGCCAGTCGGCTGGCGATCACGGTGGAGTCGATGCCGCCTGACAGCAGCACGCCCAGCGGCCGGTCGGCCACGGTGCGCATCGCCACCGCGCGGTCCAGCTCCGGCAGCCAGTCGCCGGATTCCGCCTTCGGCTGCCAGTAGCGTTGCTTGCTCAACTGGCGGCTGTTCAGGTCGAATTCCAGCCGGTATCCGTTTTCCAGCCGCTGGATGTGGCTGAACACGGTGGCCGGCGACGGGATGTAGCGGTGGGCGAGGTAGGCGTCGATGGCCTCGGCGCTGAAGCCGCGCTGCTCGGCCGGCAGGAAGGGCAGCACCGCCCGCACCAGCGAGCCATAGGCGAAATTACCGTCCAGCAGCGAGTACAGCAGCGGCTTCTCGCCCATGCGGTCGCGCGCCAGGTGAACCTTGCCGCTGCGCGAATCCAGGATGGCGAAGGCGAACATGCCGCGCAGCCGCGCGAGCAGGCCTTCGATGCCCCAGGCCTGATAGCCGCGCAGGATGAATTCAGTGTCGGCATGGGTGCGGAAGACGGCGCCGCCGGCTTCCAGTTCGGCCTTGCCGGCTTCCCAGTCGTAGACCTCGCCGTTGTAGCAGATCCAGACCTGGCCGTCGTCGCTGGCCATCGGCTGGTTGGCCACCGGACGCGGGTCGATGATGGCGAGGCGGGCGTGCAGCATCGCGTTGTGGATGGCGTCGTCGCCGGCCGGGTTCAGCGCCGCGTCCAGCAGCAGCCGGCTGGCGTCATCCGGGCCGCGGCGGCGCAACTCGTCCAGCATCGCTTGCGGGACGGCGGGGTTGACGGGGCGGCGCGAGAAAAATCCGGCGATTCCACACATGATGACTGCGTTTCCGAACGCGCGGGGCGGCAAGGCGCCCCGCTTGGGTTTTCAATGCCGCGCAGTATCCGGCGCGCCGCCGGACGGTGTCAAACCCTGGCCTTGCGATGCAGGTCCGGCAGCGCCACCGCCGCGATGCCTAGCAAGGGGAGGAAGGCGCACAGCTGGTAGACGAACTCGATGCCTTTGAGGTCGGCCAGCTCGCCCAGCACCGCGGCGCCGATGCCGCCGATGCCGAAGGCGAAGCCGAAGAACATGCCGGATACCATGCCTACCTTGCCTGGCAGCAGCTCCTGCGCGTAGATCAGGATGGCCGGGAAGGCCGAAGCCAGAATGAAGCCGATGGGCAGCGACAGCGCGGCGGTCCAGAACAGATTGGCGTGCGGCAGCGCCAGCGCCAGCGGCGCCACGCCCAGGATGGAGAAGCCTATCACCCGCTTGCGGCCGATGGCGTCGCCGATCGGACCGCCCAGCACGGTGCCGGCGGCCACTGCGAACAGGAACAGGAACAGATACAGCTGCGCCGACTGCATGCCCACCTGGAAATGGTGGATCAGGTAGAAGGTGTAGTAGCTGGTGATGCTGGCGAGGTAAAAGTGCTTGGAGAATACCAGCAGCAGCAATAGCAGCAGCGTCAGCTTGACCCGGGCGGAGGACAGGTCGGGCGGGGCGACGACGCTGGCTTTCTTGGCCTGGCGCTGCTGATGCGCGTACCACTGGCCGACGCGGAACAGCACGTACATCGCCAGCAGCGCGGCCAGGCCGAACCAGGCCACGCTGCGCTGGCCCAGCGGAATCACGATCAGAGCCGCCAGCAAGGGTCCGGTGGCGCTGCCGGCGTTGCCGCCCACCTGGAAGATGGATTGGGCGAGGCCGGGGCGGCCGCCGGACGCCATCCGCGCCACCCGCGACGACTCCGGGTGGAAGATGGACGAGCCGGTGCCCACCAGCGCGGCGGCCAGCAGCAGCAGCGGGAAGCTGGAGGCGCTGGACAGCAACAGCAGGCCGATCAGCGTCGAACTCATGCCGAATACCAGCGAGTAGGGCTGGGGACGCTTGTCGGTATAAATGCCCACCAGCGGCTGCAGCAGCGAGGCGGTGCACTGGTAGGTGAAGGTCATCAGGCCGATCTCGGCGAAGCTGAGGTGGTAGTTGCCCTTCAGCAGCGGATATAGCGCCACCAGCAGCGACTGCAGCATGTCATTGAGAAAATGGGAAAAACTGATCGCGCCGAGCACGCGGAAGCGGGGGTCCTGCGCGGCGGCGAGTGTGGGACTGCTGGTAGTCATCGTGCGATACTCATTCTGGGTGGTAGGACCATGCTAGCAAGCACGTTTCCGCCAGTCCTGCGAAAATGAGGCAATCATCTTATCGAAAGAGGCAGAGTGGACAGCCTGGAACCACGAGACGAGTTCGACCTGGGCCTGGAGCCGGTGGTGGGCAAGCCGCGCGACTACCCGGCCGGCAAGGAAACCGAACGCCATCGCCATCCCACCGCCCAGCTCTTGTACGCGGTGGAGGGCCTGATGCTGGTCGGCACAGAGCGCGGCCAGTGGGTGGTGCCGCCGACGCGCGCCATCTGGCTGCCGATCGGCACCTGGCACCAGGTGAGCATGGTCAGCCCGGTGCGGATGCGCAGCATTTACGTGCGCGGCGACCGGCTGGAGGGCCTGCCCGCCGACTGCTGCGTGCTGGAGGTGTCGCCGCTGCTGCGCGAGCTGATCGTCGCCGCGGTGGCGGTGGGGCGCGTTTGCCAGTCCGGTTCGCGCGACGAGAAGGTGATGGATCTGCTGCTGGCGGAAATCGGCCGCGCGCCGGTGTTGCCGCTGTCGCTGCCGCAACCTGCGTCCGCCGCGCTGCGCCAGCTGTGCGACGTCTGGCTCGCGCATCCAGACGACGCGCGGGGCGCGGCCGAGTGGGCGCGCGAGCTGGCGCTGGACCCGCGCACGCTGCAGCGCCGCTTCCGCCGCGAAACCGGCCTCAGCTTCGGCCAGTGGCGGCGCCAGGCGCGGCTGATGCGGGCGCTGCAGCGGCTGGCCTGCGGCGACAGCGTATTGAAGGTGGCGCTGGACCTGGGCTACGCCAGCCCCAGCGCCTTCGCCACCATGTTCAAGCGCGAGCTGGGCGCACCGCCGAGCAGCTTCTTCGCCGCCTCGTAGGGTGCGTCACCCCGTAGGGGCGACGCACCGTGTTGTTCCCGCTTTGCGGAGAATGTTTTTCATGGCGGGGCTGACCGCCGAGTAGGCAGGTCGTGTTGGCTAGGGGGATGCGCAGCAACGCGCGATGTTGTGTCCGCTGCGCGGACGATGTGTTAGGTGCGGGTTCCGCCCAGGGACGGGCCTGGGGCTGTGCGGCTAGAGTCTTGGCGATCCCAGGCCGCCCCGACAGCGCTGCGAAACCCCGTCTCCAAAGCCATTCTCAAGGCGCCGCCGGAACTAGCCGCGCGCTAATGTCGCGGGGCGTCGAACAGCCGGCGGCTTAAAACCTTGGACATGGCTTCGGAGCCGGCGTGCGCTGAATGGGGGAAATGGCGCGCCGACTCGACTCAAATCATTATCGATTGCGTTTTGCCCCATCGGGTTCCGGATAACGTCGTTGCTGGCAGTTCCATTCATCCCGCTGCCAGCTTCACCGCCAGTTCCGCCAATCGCTTGCCTTGCGCCAAGGCCAGCGCCTTCTCATGCTCGCTGATCGGCCGGTCGCTCTGCGGCCCGGCCAGATGGCTGACGCCGTACGGCGTGCCGCCGGTCTGGGTGGCGAGCAGCGCGGCTTCGGAATAGGGCAGGCCCGCGATCACCATGCCGTGGTGCAGCAGCGGCACCATCATCGTCAGCAGCGTGGCTTCCTGGCCGCCGTGCAGCGACGAGGTGCTGGTGAACACGCAGGCCGGCTTGCCGGCGAGCGCGCCCTGCATCCATTCGCCGCTGGTGCCGTCGAGAAAGTATTTCATCGCTGACGCCATATTGCCGAAGCGGGTGGGGCTGCCCAGCGCCAGGCCAGCGCAATCGATCAGGTCCTGTCGTTCGACATAGGGCGCGCCGCCGTCGGGGATGGCCGGCTCGACCGCCTCGCATACGGCGGAGACCTTGGGCACGGTGCGCAGCCGCGCCTGGCAGCCGGGCACGCCGTCCACGCCGCGGGCGATCAGGCGGGCCAGTTCGCGGGTGGCGCCGTGCTGGCTGTAATACAGCACCAGGATGTCTAGCATGATGACCTCTATATTGCGTTCGATCGCCGCATGATAGGGCAAAGCGGCCCGTCTTGCCTCCCTTGCTTCGCGGCGGCTTTGGCATTACCTTTGCCGCCATGCAAGTCCAACGCCTAGAACCCTATTTCGGCTTCGCCCGCTTCATCGCGCGCCGCATGAGCTGCCTGCGCATGCTGCAGATATCAGGCAGCCTGACTTTCACCACGCTGCTGGCGCTGGTGCCGCTGTTCACCATCGCGCTGACGGTGCTGTCGGCGTTCCCGGTGTTTTCCGATTACAGCGCCCGCTTCAAGATCATGCTGCTGTCGACGCTGGTGCCGGAATTCGCCGGCAAGGTGATCACCGTCTACATGCGCCAGTTCGCCGACAACGCGGAAAAGCTCACCGCCGCCGGCATCGTGATGCTGGGCGTCACCGCGCTGATGCTGATGTCCACCATCGAGCGCACCTTCAACGCGATCTGGGGCGTGCGCCGCGGGCGGCCGTGGCTGCAGCAGAGCATGGTGTACTGGACGGTGCTGACGCTGGGGCCGCTGGTGTTGGGCGGCAGCCTGCTGTCCTGGCGCTGGCTGTTCAAGGCCACCCGGCTGGAGAAGAACCTGCCGCTGCTGGCCAGCCTGCTGGAGGCCGGCGGCACCATCGTGCTGACCGCGCTGGTGCTGGTGCTGCTGTACCGCATCGTGCCCAACCGCTTCGTGCCGTTCCGCCACGCGGTGTGGGGCGCGCTGGTCACCGCGGTGCTGCTGGAACTGACCAAGATGGGCTTCGGCTTCTACATCGGCCAGGTGGCCAGCTATCAGCTGGTGTACGGGGCCTTCGCCAGCGTGCCGATCTTCCTGCTGTGGGTGTATTGCCTGTGGCTGGTGGTGCTGGCCGGCGCGGTGTTCACTTCGGCGCTGTCTTATTGGGAGGGCGGCGCCTGGCGCCGCCGCAACGAGCCGCACCGACGCTTTCAGGACGCGCTGGAACTGTTGCTGCTGCTGGACGCCGCCCATGAGCGCGGCGAGGCGCTGACGCCGCGCCAGCTGCGGGAGCAGGTGAAGGTGGGGTATGACGAACTGGGCCTGGTGCTGGACCGGCTGGCGTTGCGCGGCTATGTGCAGAAGGGCCACGGCGACGCCTGGGTGCTGATGCGGCGCGCGTCGGCCATCAATCTGTCGGATCTGTTCCAGCTCTTCGTCTACCGCCGAGACGCCAGCGGCGGCGATGCGCTGGACCAGACCCTGGCCGAGTTGCTGGGGCCGCTGACCGACCAGCTTCAGGCCGTGACGGTGGCCGACTTGGCGCGGCGGGTCGGCCGGAAGTAGTCGGCATTGTCGTAGAAGGCCGGATCTTCGTTGTCCGGCCACCAGCCCGGAATGCCCAGGAGCGGCAGCGGGCACAAGGCGCGCGGGCTGGCGAGAAAGCCGTCGTCGTCCAGCCGTGCGGCCAGTTCCGCGTCCAGCAGGGCGGTCTGTCCGTCGCCGTCCAGTCCGAAGAAATCCTCCCCCACTTCCACGATCAGTGCCTTGCCGCACCAGCCCAGGTGTGGCGCTAGCCCGGTCTCCATCAGCGCGTGGCCCAGCGTGCGGGCGGCGATGCGCCGTCCCCAGTCGTCACGGCTCTCGATGAACAGCTCGCGCCAGCGCATATCGTCCAGCAATTGGCCCAGTCGCGGATCGGCGACGGCCACGATGACGCCGCATTCGTCGAGCAGGGTGGCGGCGTCGCGCAGCGGGCCGCGCTTGGCCTCGCCGCGCGCGATCGCGC
>NZ_JAJOHV010000022.1 GCF_021129175.1 Chromobacterium piscinae
GCGGGCAGCCGGGCGCTGGCCGGGGCCGAGGCGCTGCTGCGCTGGCGCCATCCGCAGTTGGGCCTGGTGCCGCCGGCGCGCTTCATCGCGTTGGCCGAGGAGACCGGGCTGATCAAGCCGATAGGCGACTGGGTGCTGCGCGAAGCCTGCCGCCAGCTGGCGGCCTGGGACGCGCTGGGGCTGCGGGTGCCCCGGCTGGCGGTGAACCTGTCGCCGCGCCAGTTCGGCCAGCCGTCGCTGCCGGCCAAGGTGGCGGGCGCGCTGCAGGCCGCCGGCCTCGCCGCCGGGCGGCTGGAGTTGGAAATCACCGAGAGCATGATCATGCAGAGCCCGACCGAGGCGGTGAGCCTGCTGTCCGAACTGAAGTCGCTTGGCGTATGGCTGTCCATCGACGACTTCGGCACCGGCTACTCGTCGCTGTCGCACCTGAAGCGCTTCCCGCTGGACACGCTGAAGATAGACCAGTCCTTCGTCGAGGGGCTGCCGGACGACGACGACAACGCTGCCATCGCCGAAGCGATCCTGGCGATGGCGAAGAAGCTGAAGTTCCAGGTAGTGGCGGAAGGGGTGGAGAACGAAGCGCAGGCGGTGTTTCTGGAGGGCAAGGGCTGCCATGTGCTGCAGGGCTACCATTTCGGCCGCCCGCTGCCGGCCGACGAGTTCGCCAAGCTCGCCGCCGGCTGGCGGCGCGAGGCCGAGCCGGCCTAGAGGGCGCGTTCCCTAGGCCGGTGGGCGGCTTGCGGCTACAATGGCGGGAATTGAGAATTCGAGACATCCCCGCCATGAGCAACAAACGCCTGATCCACGGCTTCCATGCCATCAACGCCCGCCTGTGGCAGAACCCGAAAAGCCTGCTGGAAATCTGGCTGGCCGGCGGCCGCCACGACGCCCGCGCCAAGGCGGTGCTGGACAAGGCCGGCGCGGAGAACGTCAAGCTGCACATCGTCGACAAGGAACGCCTGGACAGCATGAGCGGCAACGCCCGCCACCAGGGCGTGGTGGCGATGATAGACGCCAGCATGAACTACGTGGACCTGGACGACGTGCTGGAAAACCTGTCCGAGCCGCCGCTGCTGCTGATCCTGGACGGCGTCACCGACCCGCATAACCTGGGCGCCTGCCTGCGCGTCGCCGACGCGATGGGCGCGCACGCCGTCATCGCCCCCAAGGACCGCTCCGCCACGCTGAACGCCACCGTGTCCAAGGTGGCCTGCGGCGCGGCCGAGGTGGTGCCCTACATCACCGTCACCAATCTGGCGCGCACGCTGCGCGACCTGAAGGACGCCGGGGTGTGGATCGCCGGCACCACGATGGAGGCCGACACCGACCTCTACCATTTCGACGCTTCCGGCCCGCTGGCCTGGGTGATGGGCGCCGAGGGCGAGGGCATGCGCCGCCTGACGCGCGAGCACTGCGACGTGCTGGTGTCCATTCCGATGTTCGGCAGCGTGGAGAGCTTGAACGTGTCGGTATCGTCCGGCATGGTGCTGTCGGAAAGCCGCCGCCAGCGGGTGTTGAAGACGCAGGGCTGATCCGCCCGCCGCAAGAAAAGGCCGCGCAGCGGCCTTTTCAATCCTGCCCGCCCAGCGTCTCCCGCGTCAGCGCCAGCCAGGCGCGGGCGGCGTGGGACAGATAGCCGCCGCGCTGCCAGATCAGCGCCAGGTGCCAGTACAGCTTGTTGTCGTACAGCGGCACCACGTCGAACAGCTGGCGGTCCAGCCGCTCGACGATGCTGCGCGGCAGCAGGGTGACGCCCAGATTGGCCGCCACCAGCTCGACGATGAAGTCCCAGTGCGCGCTGCGGCCGACGATGTTGGGCGTCTTGCCCAGCTCGCGGAAGGCGTCGCCGACGCGGCGGCTGAGGGTGAAGTCGTCCGGGTACAGCACCAGCGGCTGATCGGCGATGTCCACCAGACGCACCAGCGACTTGTCGCGCCAGCGCGAACCGGCGGGCGCCACCAGGCACAGCGGGTCGCGCACCACCGAGTAGTGGTCGAACAACTGGCTGTCCACCGGCAGCACCGCCACGCCTATTTCCAGCTCGCCGCTCTTGATGCGGTTTTCGATCGCCAGCGCGCCGTCTTCCACCATCTTCAGCTCGATCTGCGGATAACGGCGGCGGTAACGGCTGACCACCGGGGCGAAGAAGGCGACCCCCACCATGGGCGGCAGGCCCACCACCAGCTCGCCGTGGCTGAGCGAGGCCAGATCGGCCAGCTCGTGCTTGAGCTTGTTCATCGCCGACAGCACGTCCAGGCCGCGCTCGTAAGTGACGCGGCCGGCGTCGGTCAGGCGGAAGCTGCGCCCCTCGCGCAGGATAAGCGGCATGTCCAGCTCTTCCTCCAGCTGCTTCACCATCTTGCTGATCGTCGGCTGGGTGACGAACAGCGCGTCGGCGGCGCGGGTGAAGCTCTGGCATTTCACCAGCTCGACGAAATAGCGTAGCGCGCGTATGTCCATTTGCATTCCTATATGGAATCGTCTTGATAATTTTAATTCATTTTTAGAATGAATGCCGGCTGGCTATACTTTGCTCAACTCCTAAGTTGATGGAAGCCAAGCATGGCCCGCCTGTTTCACCGCCTGTCGCAACCGCTGCAAACCTTTTCCCAGGTTCTGCTGCTGAGCCTGGTGTGGATGGCGGCCAACCAGCTGAGCCACCGTTTCCTGCCGGTAATGCCGGCCGGCGTGCTGGGCATGTTGCTGGTGCTGGCCGGGCTGTGGTCCGGTTTGCTGCCGGTGGACTGGCTCCGCCAAGGGGCCCGCTGGCTGCTGGCCGAGATGCTGCTGTTCTTCATCCCGGCGGTGGTGGCGGTGGTGCAGTATCCGGACGTGATTCTGTCCGCCGGGGTGCGCCTGCTGCTGGTGATCGTCGCTTCCACCGCGCTGGTGATGGCGGTGACCGCGTTGGTCGTGGACCGCTGCTACCGGCTGGAAATCCGGCTGCGCCGCCGCGACAGCAACCGCAAGGCGCAGATGAGGGCTGAAGTCCATGGAGCATGAGATTGCGTTGATCTCCTTCGTACTCACCGTGGTGTTGTACTGGGTGGTCAAGAAGTATTACCTGAAGACGCGCAGCTGGTGGAGCACGCCGATTTTGGCGGTGCCGTTGCTGATCATCGGCCTGGTGGTGTTGACGCGGGTGCCGTACCAGACCTACTTCGCCGATACGCGTTGGCTGACCTGGCTGTTGGGGCCGGCGACGGTGGCGTTCGCGGTGCCGATCTACGAGTACCGGGCGCTGATCCGCAGGCATTGGCTGTCGCTGGGTTGCGGCGTACTGGCCGCGATTCCGGCGGCGGTGGCCAGCTCGGTGATGCTGGCGCGCTGGCTGGATCTGCCGGATTTGATGCAGAAGAGCCTGGCGCCCAGGTCGATCAGCACGCCGTTCGCGCTGGCCGCGGCGCAGACGCTGGGCGGCTCGGCCGACCTGACCGCGCTGTTCGTGGTGGTGACCGGGGTGTGCGGCATGATGCTGGGCCAGTTGATGCTGGCGCTGTTGCCGATCCGCTCCAAGCTGGCGCGCGGCGCGCTGTTCGGCGCGGCGGCCCATGCGGCCGGCACCGCGAAGGCGAGCGAGATAGGCGCCGAGGAAGGCGTAGTGGCCAGCCTGACCATGATGCTGGCCGGAGTGGCGACGGTGTTCGCCGCGCCCTTGATCAGCCACTGGCTGTAACGATTTTGTTGTGACCTGACTGCCGTGGGGTGGTGGTCAGTGGGTTTCTCCTCTTCCCCAAACGAGCGTTGATTTAGGGCCGATCCTTGTTGGATCGGCCATTTTTTTTGGCCGTGTGGTCGTAATCCTGGCTGTGGCCGTGATTGTCCTGGCCGAAGGGCGTGTGGCAGACGCAGGGCGCGCCCTCGGCCGCCTCCACCAGCGTCTGCAGGATGCCGCAATCGGCCGCCGCGTGGCTTTCGTGGCATTTGTCGCGCAGGGCCAGCAACTGCTGCTCCAGCAGCCGCAGCGCCTCCACCTGCTGATGCACCTTGGCGATCTGCTGGTCGATCAGCAGATTGATGTCCTCGCAGTCGTGATCGTGGTCGGCCTTGAATGCGGCCAGGTTGCGGATGTCGGCCAGCGACATGCCCAACGAGCGGCAGTGCAGGATGAAGTTCAGCTCGCCCAGCTGCTCCGCAGTGTAGCGGCGATAGCCGGAGCTTGAGCGCTGCGGCGCGGACAGCAGGCCTTCGCGCTCGTAATAACGGATGGTTTCCACCTCGCAGCCGGTCTGGCGGGCCAGTTCTCCGATCAACATGACGCTCTCCCGAAAGAAACGCTTGACCCTGTAGTGACTACAGGGTGTGCAATGTGCCCAGACTACCAATGGAGGCGCATATGTCAAGCGTGACGCGTTACCGCAAGGCCGTACCGCCGCATCAAGGCCATCAACACGCCCGCGGCGGCGATTGCTGCTCGGCCAAGGCCGAAGCCGCGTTGGCGCTGAAGGGCGCGGACCCGCATCAGCATGCCCATGGCGGCTGCGGCCACGACCACCAGCCGGGCGACCGGCATGAGCACCACCAGCATGAGCGCCGGCACGGCGCGGGCTGCGGCCACGCGCATGGCCATGAGCATGCCGGTCCGTCCCGCGTGCAACTGGGAGAGGGCAAAGGCGCGAAGCAGTCGCGGCTGCAGATCCAGGCGATGGATTGCCCGACCGAGGCCAGGTTGATCGAAAAGGCGCTGGGCGGGATGAGCGGCGTGGTGGCGCTGGAGTTCAACTTCATCGAACGGGTGTTGCTGCTGCGCCACGACCTGCCGCATCTGGACGGCGTGAAAAGCGCCATCGCCAAGGTGGGTATGCAGGCGGTGGAGCTGGATGCCGGCGCTCAGGCGCAGGCGCCGCAAGGCCATGGCCGCCGCGCCAATCTGCTGTTGATCGCTTCCGGCCTGGCCGCCGCCGCGGCCGAGGGCATCGCCTGGAGCCTGGGCGACGGCCGGCTGGAAGTGGCGGCGCTGGCGCTGGCCTCCATCCTGCTGGGCGGCATTCCCACGTTGAAGAAGGGCTGGATCGCGCTGTCCACCCGTACGCTGAACATCCATTTCCTGATGTCGGTCGCCGTGATCGGCGCGATGCTGATCGGCCAGTGGCCGGAAGCGGCGATGGTGCTGTTCCTGTTCGCCATCGCCGAGCGGCTGGAGGCGATGTCGCTGGCCAGGGCCGGCGAGGCGGTGCGCGCGCTGATGGCGCTGGCGCCGGAAACTGCCTGGGTGGCCGACGGCGCCGGCTGGCGCGAGGCGCAGGCCGCCGAGGTTGCGGTGGGCAGCCGAGTGCGGGTGCGTCCCGGCGAGCGGGTGCCGCTGGACGGCCGCATCGCCGATGGCCACAGCAGCTTCAACGAGGCCAGCATCACCGGCGAGAGCCTGCCGGTGGACAAGGGGCCGAGGGATGCGGTGTTCGCCGGCAGCATCAACGGCAGCGGGGTGGTGGAGGTCGAGACCACGGCGCCGGCGTCCGGCTCGGTGCTGGCGCGCATCATCGCCACCGTGCGCGACGCGCAGGCATCCAAGGCGCCGACGCAGCGCTTCATCGACCGCTTCGCTTCGGTCTACACCCCGGTGGTGCTGGTTCTTGCCTTGGCCTTCGCCGTCGCCGCGCCCCTGCTGGGCCTGATGGCCTGGCATCAGGCCATCTACAGCGCGCTGGTGATGCTGGTGATCGCCTGCCCGTGCGCGCTGGTGATCGCCACGCCAGTGACGGTGGTCAGCGCGCTGGCCTCGGCCGCGCGCCACGGCTTGCTGGTCAAGGGCGGTGCGCCGCTGGAGATGGCGGCCCGCATCGACACCGTCTGCCTGGACAAAACCGGCACGCTGACGCTGGGCGAGCCGCGGGTCACCCGCGTGGCGGCGCTGGGCGGCGGCGACGAATCAACCGTGCTGGCGATGGCCGCCGCGCTGGACAGCCATTCCACCCATCCGCTGGCCAAGGCGGTGCTGGACGAGGCCGCGCGGCGCGGCATCGCCGTTCCGGCGGCTGAGCAGGTAAGCGAATTGGTGGGCCGCGGCGTGCGCGGCCGCGTGGACGGCCGCGCGCTGCAGCTGGGCAGCCGTCGGCTGGCGGAAGAACAGGGCGCGCTGACGCCGGAGCTGGCCGCCGAGCTGAGCCGGATGGCGGAAGCGGGCGAGGGGGCGCTGGTGCTGTTGGACGGCGGAAGGGCGCTGGGCGTGCTGGCCGTCGCCGACCAAGTGCGGCCGGAAGCCGCGGCCACCATCGCCCGTCTGGGAGAGATGGGCGTGCGCGCGGTGATGCTCAGCGGCGACAGCCCGCAGGTGGCGGCCGCAGTGGCGGCGCAGACCGGCGTCTCCGCCGCCCACGGCGGCCTGCTGCCGCAGGACAAGCTGCGCTTCATCGAGCAATTGCAGGCCAGCGGCAAGGTGGCGATGGTGGGCGACGGTGTCAATGACGCGCCGGCGCTGGCGCGCGCCGACCTGGGCGTCGCGATGGGCGCCGCCGGATCGGACAGCGCCTTGGAAACCGCCGGCGTGGCGCTGATGGACGACAAACTGTCGCGGTTGGCCGATCTGATCGCCCACGCCCGCCGCACCGCGGCGGTGCTCAAGGTGAACATCGCGATCGCGCTGGGCATCAAGCTGGTGTTTTTCGGCCTGGCGCTGGCCGGGGTGGCCAGCCTGTGGATGGCTGTGTTCGCCGACGTCGGCACCAGCCTGATCGTGATCGCCAACGGCTTGCGGCTGGCGCGGCGGGTTTAAGGCCTGATCAAGCTTTTGATCAGCATCGGGCGTAGGCCTTGGAACGACCAAGGGCTACGCCTTTCGATTTGCATTCAGTCTGTTGGATGGCCTTGCGCGGTTCGGCAAAAGACGGTGAGCGGGCCCTAGGCGTAGGTGTCGATATTGCCGCCCTTGGCCTGGGCGCTTCCGGTCGGGGCGGCGGCCTGCTGCATTTTCTGCAGCGGGCTGAGATTCTGATTGCCGTGCTGTTGCTGAAACTGCTGCGCTCGCGCCTGTTGCTCCATCTGCGAGGCCTCGGCCGCCACCGCGCGGTCCTGGCCGGACGGGTCGGACGGGGCCAGAGCGGCGGCGCGCACCGTCTGGGCGTTCTGTATGGTTTCCTGCGGCGTGCTGCCTTGGCTCAGTCGGATCGGCACTTCGCCGCCTATCGCGTACTGCTTGCCGTCCGGCCCTTGTTGGTAGGTGAAGCTGGCCGCACCGGCCAGCGCGCCGCCGGCGGCCTGGTGCGCGGCCTCGTGGCGGCGAACGTCGACGTCGCGCGATCTCAGATCTTCCACTTCCTTCTGCTGCGCGTCGTTCAAAGGCTTGCCGTCCGGCCCTTTGGGCGCGGCGGCATTGGTTTGCTGAGAGGTTTGCGCATTGCCGGAGCCATTCTGGCTGGAGGCATCGTTGCCGGCTTTGTCCCCGGCCGACGCGGGAGGCGCGGCGTTGGCGGTTTGCGGCGAAGAGGAGGCTGACGCGCTGGAAACAGGCGCAGCCTGCGAGCGCAAGGCTTGGCAGGCGGGACACTGGCAATTGGCGCCATGCATGCTGAATCCGTAGCTGGAAGAGCCGCCGGCTACACTGGAAATGGACATGAAACGCGTTCCTCTGTCCATTCAGTATAGAAGCGCCTGCCCGCTATTCCAATCAGCGTGGCAGAATGTCCGCTTGTACACATGCGGGAGCAGACGATGAGCGAAGAGGCCCAGAGGCAAAGAGAGCTGGTGATGTCGGTGCTGATGACGCCGGACATGGCCAATTTTTCCGGCAATGTGCACGGCGGCGTGCTGCTGAAGCTGCTGGACCAGGTGGCCTACGCCTGCGCCAGCCGCTATGCCGGCTGTTACGTGGTGACGCTGTCGGTGGACCAGGTGCTGTTCAAGCAGCCGATACACGTCGGCGAGCTGGTGACCTTCCTGGCCAGCGTCAACCACGTCGGGCGCACCTCGATGGAGGTGGGCATCAAGGTGGTGGCGGAAAACATCCAGCAGCGCAGCCAGCGCCACACCAACAGCTGTTATTTCACCATGGTGGCCTATCAGGACGGCAAGCCGATGGCGGTGCCGACTCTGGTGCTGGAGACCGAGGAGCAGCGGCAGCGCTTCCGCGCCGCCGAAATGCGCAAGCAGTTGCGGATCGAGATGCAGCAACGCAAGGAGTCATGAGCGGAAAACTGTGGCGGTCGCTCGGTCGATACTGCCGGGCGGCTTATGTTTCGTCGTCCTCCACGCAATTGCTCGGCGCGTATTTGGATGGAAGGCCAGTATTTGTCGGTAGTTTGCAATCCCATTTGATGCTGCCGCTGGCAGTGCTTGGAGAGAGCGTCAGGGTGTTTTTCCCCGCCTCTTCATAGACCTTTTCGTTGTAGGCGACAGTGATGACGCCGCTTGCGCCCACGTTGATGCTGGCGACCGCGTTGCCTTGGATCTTATCGCCTGCGGCCAGCCCCAGTTGTTGGTGGATGGTTTTGCCGCTTGCCTCCTCGGCGTGTTTACCATTCACCGCGTAATAAGTCACCACCGCGGTTTTAGCGCCGCTGGCCAATTGCAGGCCTTCGGTGACATGGGTTCGTCTGGTGTAGTCCTGATAAGCTGGAATCGCCAATGTCGCAAGAATGCCGACAATAGCCACGACGACCATCAGTTCTATCAGGGTAAAGCCCTGTTGCGAGGCGTGTTTCACGGAAAGTCCTTTCTGTTTTGGCGAAGGTGCGCGGTCGGTTTCGGCTGCATGCCGCGTCGCGGGAAAGGCTATCAATTTGACCTTGACATGCTCAAGGCATAATTGGTCTTTTGTTGCCATTTGTCATGTTTTGCCCGGCGTTGTCGCCGGCGCGGCGCCTGCTCTACAATCGGCGGCTGATTCGAAGCCGGAACCGCCATGTACACCCTGATTCATCAAGATCCCCGTTTCTATCTCGTCGACAAGCATCCCGGCGTCGGTTTCCACCGCGAAGACAACCAGCCCGGGCTGATGGACGCCCTGCGCGAGGGGCTGGGCGACGCGGTCTTGTGGCCGGTGCACCGGCTGGATCGCATCACGTCCGGATTGATTCTGGTGGCGCGTTCGGCCAAGGCCGCGCGCGCGCTGGGCGACGCATTGGCCGGGCGGGAGATGGAGAAGTATTACCTGGCTTTATCGGACCGCAAGCCGCTGAAAAAGCAGGGCAGGGTAGCGGGCGACATGGTCAAGGGACGCGGCGGCGCTTGGCGCTTGGCGGAGGGCAGGGAGAATCCGGCCATCACGCAGTTTTTCAGTTTTTCGCTGGAGCCGGGGCTGAGGCTGTTCCTGCTGCGGCCGCGCACCGGGAAGACCCATCAGCTGCGGGTGGCGATGAAGTCGCAGGGTGCGCCGATATTGGGCGATGCGCTATATGGCGGCAGCGCGGCCGACCGCGGCTACCTGCATGCCTACGCGCTGCGTTTCGAGCTGGATGGCGAACGCTTTGCCTTCATCTGTCCGCCAGAGGCGGGAGAGAAATTCGCCGGGGAGTCTTGCCGAGCCAAGTTGGCTGAATTGGGCGAGCCCTGGGGCCAATCCTGGCCTGGGGCCTGAGAGCCTGTTCAAAGTTTCGCGAGCAAGGGCGAGACTTTGAACAGGTTCCGAGCGTTCAGGCCTTTTACGCGGTGGCGACGGGGTCGGGCTGGAAGCGGGCGATGCAGACTCGGCGTTTGAGGCACTGTTGGGCGAAGGCGTCGCCGGCCAGGTAGTCGAATTCGCGGCTGCGGCTGGCGGCGATGGGATCGGAGGCGTCTGCGGCGGGCAGGCCGGGATGGCACATGATCAGCGCCCGGTCCGGGATCTTGGCCAGCCAAGCCTGCATCAGGCCAGGAAAATCGGCCTGGGGGTTCAGCGAATACATGCCGCCGAACCAGGGCGAGGTGGCGAAGCCGCGCTCGCGCGCCTGATCGTCGAAATTGGTGCACACGCTGCGCAGCACCAGCGCCTTCAGCCGATTGTCGCCGGGATGGCCAAGGCGGTCAGGAGAACGCAGGTAGGGCAGCGGATCCTGCTGCCAGCGCCGAAGAATGGCGTCGAACAGCGCGTCGCGTATCACCGGCAGCGCGTGAACGTGCTGGTGGCCGTCGACGAAGTCCGGCAGCCGGCCGAAGTGGTCGGCGAAGCGATCGATCTGCGTCAGAGCCTCATCGCGCAGCGTTGCCAGCGACAGCTGGCGCAACTGGCTCTTCATCAGCCAGTGCGACAGCGGCTTGACCGGCGCGTCGAACGGGTGGGTGAGGTTGAAATGCAGGCCGACGTCGACCCGTTCCGCCCGCGCCTTCAGTTCGCCGGCCAGTTCCGGCCAGTGCGGGGACTGGCTGAATGCGCTGGTGGCGGACAGGCGGCCGGCATCGATCAGTTGCAGGATGCCGGCGCTGATGCTGCCGGACTGGGCGAAGTCATCGGCGCAGAGTGTTAATCGTTTCGTCATGCGCGGTAGGACTGTCGGTGATTCCAAAAGTTTTCCGTCGTCATCGCGACTGCGTTAATTTGTTTGCGGAGCGGAGGCGAACGCCCACAGCTTGCCCAGCAGGAAGGTGAGCGCCGCCACCGCGAACAGCACGATGGCCAGCGAGACCCGGTAGTCCAGCGGAGTGAGGCGCAGCAGCGCGAAATACATGGCCTCGTTGACGCAGAAGCTCAGGCAGGACACGCCGAAAAAGCGCGGCAGCGCCTGGCGGTGCGGCACGTGGCCGGCTTCGAAGGTGAAGCGGCGGTGGCCCCAGTAGCTGAGCTGAAAGGCGCCGAGGAAACCCAGTACGTTGGCGACGAGCGGCGGCACGCCCATCGGCACCAGAACCAGGGTCACCAGCGCGAAGTGCAGCAGCATCGCCGACACGCCGACGACGCCGAACCAGAACAGCTGCTTCTTCATGCGTCCCGCCCGTCCTTGCGCTTGGAGATGCGGCTGATCAAATAGGTGGGCCGGCCCTTGACCTCGTTGAAGATGCGGCCGACGTATTCGCCGAGTATGCCTATCGACAGCAGCTGCACGCCGCCGAGGAAGGTGACGGCGACGGCCAGCGTCGGCCAGCCGCTGACCGGGTTGCCGAACAGCAGCGTGTGCACCAGCTCCCAGATCGCGTAGCCGATCGACAGCATCGAGATCACGCAGCCGACCAGCGTCCAGATTCGCAGCGGCATGTTGGAGAAGGCGGTGAGGCCGGTCAGGCCCAGATTGAACAGGCTGCGGAAATTGAAGCTGCTTTTGCCGGCGCGGCGTTCTTGCGTCTGCGTCTCCATCGCCAGCTGGGTGAAGCCCACCCAGTTGTACAGGCCTTTCATGAAGCGGTTGCGCTCCGGCATCCGCCGCAGCGCTTCCAGAATGCTCTTGTCCAGCACGCGGAAATCCTGGGTGTTTTCTGGGATCTTCAACGGCGCGCCGCTGTTCAGCAGCGCGTAGAACACGCGGGTGAACGCGCGCTTGGCCAGGGTCTCGCCGTCGCGGTTGGCGCGCACGCTGTAGACCATGTCATAGCCCTCGCGCCATTTGGCGAGGAACACCGGCACCATTTCCGGCGGATGCTGGAAGTCGCCGTCTATCAGCACGGCGACGTCGCCGCCGATATTGTCGATGCCGGCGGTCAGCGCGATTTCCTTGCCGAAGTTGCGCGACAGCTGGATCACCGTCACCGGCAGGCGCTTGGCGGCTTCCAGCGCCTTGGGCACGGTGTCGTCGCGGCTGCCGTCGTCCACCACCACCAGCTCGTGGCGATAGCCGTGCTCGGACAGCAGCCGGTGTAGGGTTTCCAGCATCGGCGCGATGTTTTCCGACTCGTTGTAGGCCGGAATCAGGCAGCTGACCAGCGGGTCGGCCGGGCGCTCGGCGGCGTGCAGCTCCAGCAGATAGGGAGGAACGAAATTGCGTGCGTCGGTCATGGCGGTTTGCGCTTTCACTGGGCCGCGGCCGGTTTCAGCAGCAGCATTCTGTCCTTCATCACCGGGAACTCCCCGGCCTTGGCGTAGCCCGCGGCGATGGCCGGCGGCAGGCTGGCGAGGTCGCGCTGCTCGGTGACGATCCAGCTGCCCGGATGCGCGGCAAGCTGCGGCGCCAGCGCATGGGCGTCGGCGGTGGTGCGTACCTTGCCCTGGCTGTAGAACTCGGCGGAGAACTCGCGGCGGCTATCCCAGTAGAATAGCCGGGCCTGTTGCGCCGGCTGCTGCGCGCGCCAGGCGGAGATCACCGGCTTCTGGGTGCGGAAGTAGCGGGCGCCGTCATGCCATTGCAGGCCGATGGCGGCCAGCACCAGCGCGCCGGAGGACAGCGCCAGCCACGGCAGCGCGCGGCCGGAGCGCTCATGGCGGCCGCGATGCCACAGCTCGGCCATCAGCAGCGCCGCGCCGGGCAGCATCGGCAGCGAGTACGGGAAGATGATGTTGCCGGACATTGTGAAGAACAGCAGCGTCATCACGGTCCACAGCGAAACGTACAGCAGCCAGCCGTCGCTTTCGCCGGCGCGGACGATGGCCGGCAGCCGGCGCGCGCGGCAGGCCAGCCAGGCCAGCATGGCGATGGACCACGGAAACAGCGCGCCCAGCGCGTACGGCCAGATCATGCCGCGCGGGGTGGCGTGGGCGAAGCCGTACTTGTCGCCCTTCCAGCCGGAATCGAGGAAGCGGCTGACGTGCTCGCCCATGATGAAGTAGTTGAGGAAGCCCGGCGTGCGGATTTCCGCCCAGGCGTACCAGGGCAGGGCGATGGCGGCGGCCAAGAGCGTGCCGGAGATCCACGGCAACTGGCGCCACAGCGCCTTCCATTGATTGCGGATCAGTACCCAGAAGAAGATCGGCATGCCCACCAGCACCACGGCCAGCGGACCCTTGGCCAACAGGCCCAGGCCCAGGCCGGCGAAGAAGGCGTAGCGCCAGATCCGGCCGCCGCCGTTCATCGCGTGCCAGAAGGCCACCTGGCTCAGCGTCACGCAGAACATCAGCGACGGGTCGGTCATCACGGTGCCGGCCGCGCCGTAGAACAGCAGGCCGCCGGCCAGCATCAGCGCGGCGGCCATCGCCGCGTCGCGTCCGGCGCGGCGGCGCATCAGATCGGCCGTCAGCCACAGCGCGCCCAGCGCCAGCAGCAGAGCCGGCAGGCGGGCGGCGAATTCATTGACGCCGAACAGGCCCATGCTGGCCGCGGACAGCCAAGTGGACAGCGGCGGCTTGGCCCAGAACGGCACGCCGTAGTCGTGCAGCGGCGTCACCCAGTTGCCGGTTTCCAGCATCTTGCGGGCGATCTCGGCGTAGCGCGCCTCGGTGGTGTCGGTGAGCGGGATCGCCCACATCGCCAGCAGGCGGATGGCCAGCAGCGCCAGCAAGGCGTAGCCGGCCGCCTTCCGCCAGGAAGAAGTTGCAGCGGTATTCATCCGTAAATTTGTTTTCAAAACGGGGTAGAGGATCGGCGCAAGGCTATCACAGACCGGGATCGGCGTCTGCCGTCCCGCCAGCGAAAACGCCGCCCGGAGGCGGCGTTGGCTTGGATGCGGCAAGCGGCGGATCAGCGGCCGTGCATCATTTTCTTCAGCACGGAGGACAGCCCGAACAGCACCAGCGAGCTGGCGCCGGCCATCATCACGAACAGCATGAAGAAGTCGTGCAGATTGGTGACCGCGTAGCCGAGGAAGTGCGGCACCGGCTTTGCCGGGTCAGGGTACAGTTCAGACAGCGTGCCGGCGAACTTGTTGGCGGCGGCGTTGGACAGGAACCAGATGCCCATCATCAAGCCGGTGAAGCGGGCCGGGGACAGCTTCACCACCAGCGACAGGCCGATCGGCGACAAGCTCAGTTCGCCGAAGGTGTGCAGCACGTACAGGCTGACCAGCCACAGCATGCTGACCTTGACGCCTGGCGCCAGGCCGTCGACGCCGAAGGCGATCACCAGGTAGCCGAGCGCGAGGAAGAACAGGCCCAGCGCCATCTTGGCCGGCGACGACGGCTCCATGCCCTTGCGGCCCAGCTTGGTCCAGATCCAGGCGAAGATCGGCGCGAAGATCACCACCGAAACCGGGTTCAGCGATTGGAAGAACGAGGCCGGGATCACGTAGCCCATCAGGTTGCGGTTGGTCTGCTCTTCGGCGAAGAAGGTCAGCGAAGCGCCGGCCTGCTCGAAGGCGGACCAGAAGAAGATCACGAAGGCGGACACGATCAGGATCACCGCCAGGCGCTGCTTCTCGATGCCGGTCAACGGCTCGTGCACCACTTTTTCGCCGCTGTCGTGATGGCGCTTGGGCGCCAGGCCGATCGGCTTGCCTTCCGGCGTCACCAGATATTTGTTCTTGAACAGGGTGAACACGACCAGCGACAGCAGCATGCCGAAGCCGGCCGCCATGAAGCCCCACTTGAAGTCGCCCGGATTGCCGGTATCGCCCAGGGTGCCGCACACCAGCGGCGCGATCAGCGAGCCGGTGTTGATGCCCATGTAGAAGATAGTGAAGGCGGAATCGACGCGCTTGTCGCCCGGGGCGTACAGCTGGCCCACCATCGACGAGATGTTCGGTTTGAACAGGCCGTTGCCGGCGATCAGGAAACCCAGGCCGCCGTACAGCAGCCAGGAGGCGGCTGCGACGTTGGTTTCATGCAGCGAGCCGGAGAAGAACAGCATGAATTGGCCGATGGCCATCAGCACGCCGCCGGCCAGGATGGAGCGGCGATTGCCCCAGTAGCGGTCGGCGATGTAGCCGCCGACCAGCGGGGTGAGATACACCAGGCCGGTGTAGGTGCCGTAGATATCCGAGGCATGGGCCTTGTCGAACAGCAGCGCCTTGATCATGTAAAGCGTGAAGATGGCGCGCATGCCGTAGTAGCTGAAGCGCTCCCACATCTCCGTCACAAAGAGCAGATAGAGCCCTTTGGGATGCGATTGTGTAGACATAAGGGTTTCCTTCGAGTGACTTGAGATATCACCAGCAACGAGCGGTGTTTTTGTTTTTTATGCATGCCTTGGATTTTGTAGGCAGCGCAAGATCATATCGATTAAATGTTGAGATGTGAAAATTTTTTTTAAGCCAGATCAATTACATTGTAATAAATGGAGCAAATACTTTTCTTTGGTGATGATTTTTTGCTAGTTAATACTCTAGGCGTGATGAGTTTATTGCATAGTGGTTATTGTTGACTGTATACAAATCAACATTGAAATAGTTTTTCCTAATCCTAAATTGTTGCGCAGTCTGACAATCCTGCCCTATCTTGAAGGTACGCCCGCGTCCGGGCGATCATGCAACTGCCTCAAGGTGTGGCGATGAATATCGAACCCCATGCTGGCCAGGCGCTGACTCACCTCAATGGCCTGCGCCCCAATTGGTACACCGTCGACATCATTCTGACGTTCGACTTCCCGCGCGCCTGACCTCCTCCGGCAATCGTTCCCTATTTGTTTCGACTGCATGATGGCCCGCCGCCGCTTCGCCCGCGCTTGTCCGGGCGGCGCGCGGCCGCGCCGAGGAGAAGATCATGGCACGACGCATTCCCGAACCTTTCCGCATCAAGATGGTGGAGCCCATCCGGCAAACCACGCCGTCAGACCGTCGCCGGGCGCTGGCCGACGCTGGCTGGAATCCCTTCCTGTTGAAAGCCGAGGATGTCTACATCGACCTGCTGACCGACAGCGGCACCGGCGCGATGTCCGATCGCCAATGGGCCGGCCTGATGATGGGCGACGAGGCCTATGCCGGCAGCCGCAATTTCCTGCGCCTGGCCGACACGGTTCGGGAGCTGTTCGGCTACGCGCACACCATCCCCACTCACCAGGGGCGCGGCGCGGAGCAGATATTGTTTCCGGAACTGGTGAAGCGTTGCCGGGGCGAGCGACCAGTGTTCCTGTCCAACTACCATTTCGATACCACCAAGGCCCATGTCGAGCTGGCGGGCGCCCGCGCGGTCAACGTGCTGACGCCGCAGGCGTTGGACACCGGCACGGCATACGATTGGAAGGGAGACTTCGACCTGGCGCGGCTGGGGCAGATCATCGAGGCCGAGGGCGACAACGTCGCCGCTGTCATCATCACCATCACTTGCAACAGCGCTGGCGGCCAGCCGGTGTCGATGGACAATATCCGCGCGGCCAGCGAGCTGGCGCGCTCGCGCGGCATTCCGGTGGTGATCGACGCCGCCCGCTTCGCCGAGAACGCCTGGTTCATCCGCGAGCGCGATCCGGCCTATGCCGGCGCGTCCATACCGACCATCGCGCGCGAAATGTTCGGCCACGGCGACATGTTCACGATGTCGGCCAAGAAGGATGCGCTGGTCAATATCGGAGGACTGTGCTGCTTCAAGTACGACGAGGCGCTGTTCCGCGAGGTGCAGGTGCGTTGCGTGCCGATGGAGGGCTTCGTCACCTACGGCGGTTTGGCGGGCCGCGACATGGAGGCGTTGGCGATAGGATTGAGGGAAGGACTGGACGATGCTTTCCTGGACTACCGCATCGGCCAGGTCGCCTACCTGGGCGAGCGGCTGCGCGAAGGCGGGGTGCCTATCCAGTATCCAACCGGCGGCCATGCCGTTTTCGTCGACGCCGCGCGCCTGCTGCCGCATATTCCGGCCGAGCGGTTTCCCGCGCACGCGCTGGCCTGCGAGCTGTATCTGGAAGGCGGCGTCCGGGCGGTGGAGATCGGTTCGCTGCTGCTGGGCCGAAATCCGCAGACCGGCCAGCAGGAACCGTCGCCGTTCGAGCTGATGCGTCTGACGATACCGCGCCGGGTGTACACCAATGATCACATGGACTACATCGCCGAATGTCTGATCGAGGTGAAACAGCGCGCGGCGGCGGTGAGGGGGCTGGCCTTCGACTACGAGCCGCCGATACTGCGGCACTTCACCGCGCGGCTGAGGCCGGCGTAGCGCTTGCGGGCGGGAGGCTGCGATTCCGCCTCCCGCGCGTGGCTGGCGTTTACGCCTTGCTTGCCTGCCACTGGGCGGCCTGCTCGGCGGCGCGCAGCAGGGCCGGCCGGTTTTTCAGTCCATCCCAGTAAGCGACCAGCTCCGGCCAGTCGCGCATATTGCCGAACTCGATGCCATAGCCGATCGTGCGGCCGACATACACGTCGGCGGCGCTGAAGCGGTCTCCCGCGAGATAGCGGCGGCCGGCGACGGCTTTGGCCAGGGTGTTCAGCGTCGCCTCGTATGAGCCGTAGCCGAACATCCGCTGTTGCTCCTGGGTGGGCGTGAAGCCCGCGGCCTGATTGGTCCAGGCGTGCTCGACACAGCTGGCGGCGAAAAACAGCCAGCGATAATAATCGCCGCGTTCGGTGGGCGCCGGTGCGAGCCCTGCCTCGGGAAAGGCGTCGGCCAGATAGGCGCAGATGGCCGCGCCTTCGGTGACGACCTGATCGCCATGGCGGATGGCCGGCACCTTGCCCATCGGATTGATGGCCAGATACTCCGGCGCCTTCATCGAGGCGCCGTACTCCAGCAGCACCGGGCGGTAAGGCGCGCCCACTTCTTCCAGCATCCAGTGCACGATATTGCCCCGCGATTGCGGGTTGGTATAGAAGACAAGCTCTTTCGACATGATCTTCAGCCTTTCTGTACGGTGGTTGCGGCTAGGACGCGGATGGCGGAACGCCAGTTTTCGCCGCCGTCCGGCTATGCATGATGCATGTCTGGCGAATGGCGGGCAAGCGGCTTGTGCGGCTGGGCGGCGATGCGCCGGGCAGGTCCCGGATCGGGATGCGTGGAGCGAGCGTCAGCCGGCGAAAGCCGGTTTGCGGATGCGCATCACGAAAGTGCAGTCGCCGATCACGTTGTAGAAGTTCTGCACCGCCAGCGTGATGTCGTCCTCGGTGAGTTGGCCGCCGTTGAAGCGGCTGGCCCAAGGCTCCAGTATCTTCACATCCGACGATTCCAGTGCCCAGTCGACATTCAGATAAATACCCAGCGGCGTGCTGGAGCCGCCTTCCTGGATGCTTTGGCGGTTCAGCTCCTGGTTGAACATTTGCAGGCCCATCGCCGTGATCGGCCGCACATGGGTGGGATCGGCCAGGTAGTTGTCGCTGCGCGGATGCGGCACGGTGATGGTGACGCGGGCATCCGGCGCGCACACCCGGTACAACTCCTTGATGATGGCCAGATAGGTGTCGGTATCGGCGCCCAGATGCTCCAGCACGTGGCTCATCACGATCTCGTCCACCGATCCGTCGGCCCAGGGCCAGGGGAATCGCTCCAGGTCGACCACCTGGTCTGGCTGGCAAGCAGCCTGAGAGTCGACATTAATGAAGCCGGTCCGCTTGTCGTGGCCGCAGCCGAGGTTGAGTTTGAGCATGGGAGGCATGGATGGGGACGAGGCTTGCAGTGTAGAGGTTGGCTGGGTTGGGCAACAAGCGGCATTCGGGGCTTGTCCATCCGCTTTCCGGCCTCATGTTGTTTGGAACGATCCAGTATTTGCGGGAGGCGCTGACCGTGTTTGAACGTTTGCGGAACATATTGGAACAGGGCCAGGCCCGTTTCCGGGTGATAGAGCATCCATCCGAGGGCAATTCGCACAAGGTGGCGGAGATACGCGGCACCGAGGTAGGGCAGGGGGCCAAGGCGATGCTGTGCAAGGTGGCGGACGCGCCTGGCCGGTTCGTGCTGGCGGTGCTGCCCGGCGACGAGCGGGTGGATTTCGCCAAGGTGGCCGCCGCCGTCGGCGCGCGCAAGGTGAAGCTGGCCGACGCGGCCGACGCCGAGGCCGCCACCGGCTGCGTGATCGGCTCCATCCCGCCGTTCAGCTTCGATCCGTCCATCCGGCTGGTGGTCGACCCGCAGCTGTTGGCGCGCTACCGGGAAGTCGCGTTCAACGCCGGCCGGCTGGATGCGTCCATCGTGCTGGACGGCGACGATTACCGGCGTCTGGCGCAACCGCTGCTGGCGGACATCCGCAAGGAGAACGCTTGATGGCTGGCGCGAGCGAGCCGCTGGCCGGCTATGCGCGGGCGATCATGGGCGGAGCCGGCGCGGAGCGCATCGTCGGCCGCGAGGATAGGCAGGACAGCTGGCGCGAGGCCGATTGCGAGGTGACGCTGCGGGAGCGCGTGTACCGTTTCGACAACGGCGTGGCGATCCGCCGCAGCATCGAGGTGGACGATTACCCCAGCGAACTGGCCTGCGCCGAGAGCTGGATCACCTATGAAGTGCTGGAGCTGGGCAGCTCGCCGGGCATCGAGCCGATGAGCAAAAGCTTCGACAACGGCTGCCGCGAGGCTTTCTGGCTGCGTTATCACTCGGACGCCGCCATCTGAGCCAGGGCTTGCTCAGAGCGGGGGAGCCAGCCACGCTTTGCCGAAGTCCATCCAGCCGCACTGCGCCAGCGTGACGCCCCGCAGCTGCGGCGCGAATTCCATCGTCTGGACATGATGCCGCAGCGGAATCAGGCTGGCTTCCTCCACCAGCGTTCGCGCCAGCGCTTCGTAGCCTTGCCAGCGCCGCTCCGCGTCCGGTTCCATCGCCAGTCTTCTTTCCGTTAGCCGGATTTTTTGTCGAGTCCCTTCTTCCAGCCAATGGCGGTAGCCGGCATCCTGGCACAGCCATTGGTAGACGCCGAAATCCACATCGTCGGCCATCACTTCGCCGGTCAGCAGCAGGTCCGCGTCGTCCAGCCAGTCGTAGCGGGCGAAATCGGGATAGGACATGACGGTCAGCGCGATCCGGCTGCCAATGTCGCGCAAGCGGCGCGCCACAGCCTCGGCCAGCTCGATATGGGCCGGCAGTTGGTAGGTGACCAGCCGCAGCGTCGGCGGCAGGCGCGGGGGCTGCGGCTGGACGGGCGCCGGGCGGTGCCGCCATTGCGGCAGCATGCCCAGCGCCGGTTCGCCGGCAAGCGCGGCTTGCCAGACGGTTGGGTGCAGCCAGTCGGCCAGCGCCCGCCGTTGCACGGCATCCAGCCGGGCCGGGTTCGCGGCCAGATAGCTGCAGCCGGCCTCCAGTTGGTACAGCGATGGCCGGACGGCAGGCTCATCCGGGTGGCAGAAGCGGGCATCCAGCCGCGCCCGCACGTCGGGGTCGTCGACGACCCATATGTCCACCGTGTCCAGCAACGGCCTTTCCTTCCAGTGGCGGTCGAAGGCGCGCAGCGTGGCGCGGTAGTCGTTATTGACCTCCAGCTTGAATGCGCCGGTGCCGATGGGGAGGTGGCCGAAGTCCGTTTGCGGCCAGCAATCGCGGGGCAGGATGGAGGAGGCGCTGTCGGCCAGCCGCCGCGGCAGCAGCGCGTCGGAGTGTTTCAGACGGATGTCGACGGTCAGCGGCGCGGGCAGGCTGGCGTCTTCCAGATGGGACAGCAAGCTTTGGTGCGGACCGGCCTCGTCGCGCAGCCGCAGCAGGGTCTGGCGGACGTCTTCGCCATCCAGCGCTCGGCCATGATGGAAGGCGACGTGGGAGCGCAGATGGAAGCGCCAGTTCCGCCATGCGCCGTCATGGCTCCAGTGGTGGGCCAGCGCCGGGACGATTTCCCCCTGGGCGCGGTCGTAGCGGGTCAGGCCGTCGAAGATCTGGCGGATCAGGTGGCATTCGGTGCGGCGATTGATCCGGACCGGGTCCAGGCTGTGCAACGGCCGGTAGAAGGGCAGGCGCAGCGTTTGCGGTTGGGCCGGCGGGACGCCGAGATAGGCGGGCAGCAGCTCGGCCACTTGGCGGCGCGCGGCCGCGGGCAGCAAGCGCATCGCCTTTTCGATGTCGCCATCGGCCAGATGGCCGCGCACCGCGTCCATCTCCAGCTGGCCGGCCGGCGCAAGCAGGCTCAGCCGCGACGCATGGCCGCGCCCCAGCCCCGGCTGCCATCGCAGCCAGCCGTTTGCCGCCATGCTCTGCATCAGTTCGCGGGCATGGCGCGGGCTGCAATGCAGGGCGGCGGCGATGTCGGCCAGCCGCGCCGGGCCGTCGTGCGCGGGGAGGGCTTGGCTCAGGCGCTGGTAGTGTTGGAGCAGGCGCATAAAAGGGGAGGAATGGTTTTAAAATGTTCCATTTTTGTCTCCGCTTTTGTGCCGGATACTGCCGCTTCTGTCAAATGTCATGGAGCGCGCATGTCCGCGGTTTCTTCCTCTTCCTTGTGGCGGCAGCCGGTGTTTACCGGCCTGTTCGCTTCCACCGCGCTGCTGGCGCTGGGCGGCCAGATTTACCAGTTGGCGCTGCCGATGATCCTGTACGAGCTGACGCATTCCTTGGCGGCGATGAGCAATCTGCGCGCGGTGGAGTTCCTGCCCAATCTGCTGTTGGCGGCCTTCATCGGCGTGTGGGTGGACCGGGTGTGCCGCCGCAGCTGGGCGCAGCGGGCCTTGCTGGCGATGGCCGCATTGCTGGGCGTCTGCGCGCTGGCGCTGGCCGGCGGCGGAATGGCCGCGTGGCTGTTCTATCCGCTGACTTTCTGCGTGATGCTGTGCAACTACGTGACCGCTATCTGCCGGATGGCTCTGGTGAAGGAGAGCGTGCCGGCGGCGCAGCTGGTGCAGGCCAATGGCTATCTGGGCAGCTTGTTCGACGTGTTCGCCGTCAGCGGCCCGATGTTGTCCGGCCTGCTGATCGCCTGGGCCAGCCCGCACTGGAGCCTGGGCGCGCCGGCGCTGATGTTTTTATTGTCCTCGTTGCTGATGGCCAGAGTGCCGGCGCTAGCGCCGCGGGGGAGCGGCGAGCGGCGTTTCTTGGCGGAGCTGGCTACTGGCTGGCGGACGCTGCGCGGCAATTCGGCGCTGTGGCAACTGAGCTGGGTGGTGGTGCTGGCTAATGGCGCGGCCGGCGTGGCCGAGGTGTTGTTCCTGTTCCGCGCCCGCGACCAGCTGGGTTTTTCTCCAGGGCAACTGGGGCTGCTGTTCGGCTGCGCCGGCGCGGGCGGCATTGCGGCCGGCTTGTGCGTGGCGCGAGCGCGGAGGGCGCTGGGACTGGGGCGGATGATCTGTCTGGCCCTGCTGCTGGAGGCGGCCGGCATGGCGGCGCAGGCTTTGTTGAGCGAGATGCCGTGGCTGGCGGGCGCGATGGCGCTGCAGAGCTTTGTCGTGGTGTGCGGCAATGTCGGCGTGTGGAGCTACCGGCAGGAAGCGACGCCGGCGGCGCTGATCGGCCGCGTGTCAGGGCTGACCGGCTCCTTGTTCAAGCTGCTGATGCCGTTGGCGCTGGTTTTGGGCGGCGTGTTGTCGGCCGGCATGCCGCTGCGGGACTTGATGCTGGCGACGGCGGCGTGGCAGGCGGGCGCGGGCGCGCTTGCCTGGCTCAGCCGGGTGAGGGCGGTGGCGTAGTTCGGGGGGCGGCCAGGCAAAGAAAACGGCCCGCGCGTGGGCCGTTTTGATAGGGGTCGAGTTTGGCGCTCAGTGCTCGACCGGTTCCAGATGCGGCTGGCCCAGCATCGCCATCTGCCCGGAGCCCGGCTTCCATTCGCCCTGGATCCGCCATTTCTTGTCATGGTCTTCCAACTGTACGTACCAGTGGTTGGCGTTGACCGGGATCTTGGGCAGGATGCCCTGGTACAGATTGGGACCGGCCATGGTCATCACGGCGGACAGGTCGTAATCGTCCTGGGCCGGGTGGATCATGTTCAAGGACAGGGTGTCGGGCAGCTTGACCTTGCTGCTTGTGACCAAGCGCAGGCTGCGGCCGTCGCTGCCGAACATCAGCTGGGCGGACAGGCCCATTTGCGCCGCGGCCTTGTCGCGCCGCAGCTCCATATTGATCGCCTTACCCTTCTTGTAATAGTCGTCGGTGACCAGGCCGTCGTCGGACTTGATCGCCGCCATCAGGAAAAAGATGCCGACGACGACGGACACCGCCGGCAGGCCGAACAATATCCAGGGCCAGGGTTCCTTGTACCAGGGGCGGGACGGGTGGTGGGCGGTGTGCTGCATGTCATTCTCCGATGAAGCTGGATTTTTCTTCTACCCGCAGCGAGGGATCGCCGGCGGATTCTACGATGAAGCGGATCGGGTGGCTGCCCTTGGTCGCGTACTGCGGATCGGCTTCCACGTGCACGGTTGCGCTGTCGGTGGCGGCGGCGGGAATGGCCACCAGCGGCGTTTCGGTCTTGACCTTGATGTCGGGCAGGCCTTCGGCGGTGATCCGGAATTGCTGCGGACGTTCCGTGGTGTTGATGATCTTGATGATGTAGGTGTTTTCCAGCCAGCCTTCGTCGGTCTCGCGCACCAGCGAGGCGCGGTCGCGCAGGATGTCCACCTTGAACGGCTTGCGCATCGCCAGCGAGGTGACGGCGGCGATGATCACCGCGCTCAGCACCAGGATGTACAGCACCACGCGGGGCCGCTTCAGCCGCGACGCGATTTCCTTTTCCGGGTACTTGCCTTCCAGCGCGTTCTCGGTGGTGTAGCGGATCAGGCCGCGCGGATAGCCCATCTTGTCCATCACTTCGTCGCAGGCGTCGATGCAGGCGGCGCAGCCTATGCATTCGTATTGCAGGCCGTTGCGGATGTCGATGCCCACCGGGCACACCTGCACGCAGATGCTGCAGTTAATGCAGGAGCCCAGGCCTTGCTCCTTGGGGTCAGATCCCTTCTTGCGCGCGCCGCGTGGCTCGCCGCGGGCCTCGTCGTAGGAGATGATCAGCGTGTCGGCGTCGAACATCACGCTCTGGAAGCGGGCGTACGGGCACATGTACTTGCACACCTGCTCGCGCATGAAGCCAGCGAACAGATAGGTGAAGCCGCCGTAGAAGAACATCCAGAACGTCTCCCACGGACCGTAGCCGAAGCTGGGCAGCGCTGCGATCAGGCTGCGAATCGGCGTGAAATAGCCTACCAGCGTGAAGCCGGTCCACAGCGAGAAGACGATCATGATGAAGTGCTTGGCGGTTTTCAACCTGAGCTTGCGCATGCTCATCGGCGCGGCGTCCAGCTTGATGCGCTTGTTGCGGTCGCCCTCCACCCATTGCTCTATCCACAGCATGATCTCGGTGTACACCGTCTGCGGACAGGAATAGCCGCACCACAGCCGGCCGGCGATGGTGGTCCAGGTGAACAGGCCGAAGGCGCAGCACATCAACAGCGCGGCGAGATAGACGAAGTCCTGCGGCCAGACGGTGAGGCCGAACAGGTAGAACTTGCGATCGGCCAGATCGAACAGCACCGCCTGGCGGCCGTCCCATTGCAGCCAGGGCAGGCCCAGGTAGACCAGCTGGGTGCCGAGCACGAACAGGATGCGGAGGTTGTTGAACATGCCTTTGGCGGCACGGACGTAGATTTTCTGGTGGGATTCGTACAGCGAGACGGTTTCGTTGTCCTGGCCGGCGCCTTCAACCTTGATCGGGATTTTCTTCAGCGATTCGGACATGTCGTTTTCCTGAAGAGGGTTTGGTGAAACTCACCGGTCGATGCGCTCTACCAAAGCCTCTGGGTGGGGGAGAGGCGAAGCGCGCCGCCCGCGCGGGGCGGACGGCGCGCCGGGCAAGGCGCTTACTGCTGCGCCTTGGGGTTGTTGGACAGGCTCCAGACGTAGGCGGCCAGCAGGTGTACCTTGCCTTCGCCGAGGAAATCCTTCCAGGCCGGCATCTGGCCGTTGCGGCCGTTGGTGATGGTCTCGATGATAGCCTTCTCGGTGCCGCCGTACAGCCAGCTGCCCGACGGATGGGTCAGGTTGGGCGCGCCCAGTTGCTGGTTGCCTTTGCCGTCCGGTCCGTGGCAGGTGGCGCATACCGCGGCGAAGGTTTCCTTGCCTCGGGCCGCGCGCTCCGCGTCGAACTTCTTCTTGTGTTCGGACAGCGACATCACGTAGTTGGCCACATCCTTGACCTTCTCCTCGCCGAAGGCCGCGCCCCAGGCTGGCATCTGGCCATGGCGGCCATTCAGAATGGTGGTCTTGATGGTGTCCGGCTCGCCGCCGTAGATCCAGTCATGGCTCACCAGATTGGGGAAGCCCTTGGCGCCGCGGGCATCCGCGCCGTGGCACTGCACACAGTAGGTCTGGAACAGGCGACGGCCCATTTCCTGGGCTTTGGGATCGGCGGCGACCGACTTCATATCCTGCTTCAGGTACTTGTCGTACAGCGGCTGGTATTTTTGCTCAGCGGCCTTGCTCTCGGCCTTGTACTGGTCGATCTGGGTCCAGCCGAAAGCGCCCTTGTAGTCGCCCAGGCCCGGGTACAGCACCAGGTAGACCACGCCGAAGATCAATGTGATGTAGAACATCAGCATCCACCAGCGCGGCAGCGGGTTGTTGTACTCGGCCAAGTCGCCATCCCAGATGTGGCCGGTGATGTCGACTTCTTCGCCCTTTTTGACCGTGGTCTTGGATTGGGTGAACACCAGCAGCGTCAAGCCGATGATGCCGCCCAGTACGATCACGATAATCCAGATATTCCAGAAACCGCTTGTGAATTGACTCATTTTCTTGCTCCGTGGGCAGCCTCGTCGTGCGGGGCTTCCTCTACCTTGTCGTCGTCCAGGAAGGGCAGGTTGGCCGCCTCCTCGTACCGGTTCTTGGAGCGTTTGCTGTAGGCCATGATCAACACCATGATGAAGAACGCGAAGCAGACCACGGTGAACAGCGAACGCCCGAAAGTGACCCAGTCCATGGCTTAGCGCCTATTCTTCACGGCAAGGCCCAGGCCCTGCAGGTAGGCGACGACGGCGTCCTGCTCGGATTTGCCTTCCACTTGAGACTTCGCCTCGGCGATGTCTTTGTCGGTATAGGGCACGCCGACCAGGCGCAGGGCTTCCATCTTCTTCGGCACCACATCGGCGTCGGCTAGGTTCTTGGACAGCCACGGGAAGGCCGGCATGTTCGACTCCGGCACCACGTCGCGCGGGTTGTTCAAGTGCACGCGGTGCCATTCGTCGGAATAGCGGCCGCCGACGCGGGCGAGGTCGGGGCCGGTGCGCTTGGAGCCCCACAGGAACGGGTGGTCGTACACGGATTCGCCGGCCACGGAGTAATGGCCGTAACGTTCGGTTTCGGCACGGAACGGGCGGATCATCTGGGTGTGGCAGGTGGTGCAGCCTTCGCGGATATAGATGTCGCGGCCAGCCAGCTGCAGGGCGGTGAACGGCTTGACGCCGGCCACCGGTTCGGTCACGGATTTCTGGAACGCGAGCGGCAGGATTTCCACCAGGCCGGCCACGCTGACCACCAACAGGGTCAGCACGATCAGCCAGCCTACATGCTCTTCAATCAGTTTCTGGATTCTGTCCATGATTATTCTCGCCTGTTAATGTGCTTCTGCGGTGATGGCCGGGATCTTGGCATCGACGGCGCGGCCTGCGACGACGGTGCGGTAGGTGTTGTAAGCCATCAACAGCATGCCGGAGAGGTACAGGAAGCCGCCCAGCAGACGCACCGTGTGGTACGGGTAGGTGGCTTTCACCGCCTCGACGAAGGCGTAGGTCAGGGTGCCGTCCGGGTTCAACGCGCGCCACATCAGGCCTTGCATCACGCCGGAGATCCACAGCGCGGCGATGTAGAGCACCACGCCGACGGTGGCCAGCCAGAAGTGGGCCTCGATCAGCTTGACGCTGTGCATGGTTTCGCGGCCGAACAGGCGCGGGATCAGGTAGTACATGGAACCGATGGTGATGAAGCCCACCCAGCCCAGCGCGCCGGAGTGCACGTGGCCGATGGTCCAGTCGGTGTAGTGGGACAAGGCGTTGACGGTCTTGATCGACATCATCGGGCCTTCGAAGGTGGACATGCCGTAGAACGACAGCGATACCACCAGGAACTTCAGCACCGGGTCGGTGCGCAGCTTATGCCAGGCGCCGGACAGGGTCATGATGCCGTTGATCATGCCGCCCCAGGACGGCGCAAGCAGGATCAGGGAAAACACCATGCCGACGGACTGGGTCCAGTCGGGCAGCGCGGTGTAGTGCAGGTGGTGCGGACCGGCCCACATATAGGTGAAGATCAGCGCCCAGAAGTGCACCACCGACAGACGGTAGGAATATACCGGACGGCCTGCCTGCTTGGGAACGAAGTAGTACATCATGCCGAGGAAGGCCGCGGTCAGGAAGAAGCCCACCGCGTTGTGGCCGTACCACCACTGCACCATCGCGTCGACGGCGCCGGAGTACACCGAATAGGATTTCCACATGGTCACCGGCACGAAGGCGGAGTTGACGATGTGCAACAGCGCCACGGCCAGGATGAAGGCGCCGTAGAACCAGTTGGCCACGTAGATGTGCTTGACCTTGCGGATGGCGATGGTGCCGAAGAACACGATCGCGTAAATCACCCAGATCACGGCGATCAGCAGTTTGATCGGCCATTCCAGCTCAGCGTATTCCTTGGAGGTGGTGAAGCCGAGCGGCAGCGTGATGGCCGCCAGCACGATCACCAGCTGCCAGCCCCAGAAGGTGATAGCGGCCAGCTTGTCGGAAATCAGTCTGACGTTACAGGTACGTTGCACCACGTAGTAGGAGGTGGCGAACAGACCGCAGCCGCCAAAGGCGAAGATGACGGCGTTGGTGTGCAAGGGGCGCAGGCGGCCAAAGTGGAACCAGGGCCCGAAATTGAGCTCCGGCCACACTAACTGGGCCGCAATGATGACGCCCACCAACATGCCGACTATGCCCCAAACTACGGTCATGATGGCAAATTGGCGCACCACCTTATAGTTATAAGTGGATTGCGTTTCCATTTAAGGTTTTCTCCAAGGTTGCTAACTCAGAACATGACAAACCGAGGCGGCTTGAACTTTTCAACCTCATCCCAATCTGGAAATAGGAAAGCAAGCCGCGGGGAACCGTGTAGTGAAAGTCGAATCAGGTGCTTGACCTGTACCGATAGGCTTTGATGTCTGTATTAGCAGTTTGCCGGCCTTTTCGATAGCACCAAATTTCCACGTATCCAATGCCGTTATTCTAAATCAAATGCCTTATGCGAGCCAGTTGCATAGTCGGCTTGGATCGGTTCTTGTCTGTCCCAATTCTCGCGGTATTACGAGGGTAGCGATACGAATAGTACATGTTGCTACGCATGCAATTGTATTGTCGTATTGGTATGACTTCTTGACATGGATCAATACGCCACGAGGACAACCGCCGAAATCGCGGAAATGCTAAAATCATCAAGTTTTGCAACGCTTGCAGGCCGATCATGACCCAATCCGTCCCAGTACATTACACGCTGCGCCCGGTGTCGCCGGATGCGCATCTGTTCGAGGCAACCGTCACAGTCACGCACCCGGCCAAGGATGGCCAGGTGTTTTTTTTGCCGGCATGGATTCCCGGCAGTTATATGATCCGTGAATTTTCCAAGCACATCGTCGAGATGGAGGCCCGCGCCGGCGGCAAACCGGTGGCGCTGCGGCAGCTGGAAAAGAACCGCTGGCAGGCGGCGCCGGCAAAAGGTGCGCTGACGCTGCGCTATCTGGTTTACGCGTTCGACCTGTCGGTGCGCGGCGCCTATCTGGATGGCGAGCGCGGCTTCTTCAACGGCACCAGTGTGTTCCTCGCGGTGGAAGGCTATGAGGGCGAGCCCTGCGCCGTGGACATCCACGAGCCGGAAGGCAAGGTCTACGCCGGTTGGAAAGTGGCGACCAGCCTGCCTGCCGTCGACGTCAAGAAAAAGAGCGGCTTCGGCGCTTACCAGGCATCCAATTACGATGAGCTGATCGACCACCCGGTGGAAATGGGCGAGTTCCAAAAGGTCAGCTTCAAGGCTTGCGGCGTGCCGCACGAGTTTGTCGTTTCCGGCCGGTTCCAGGGCGATCTGAAGCGATTGGCCGAAGACACCAAAAAGATTTGCGAATACCAGATCAAGCTGTTCGGCGAGCCGGCCCCGTTCGATCGCTACGTGTTCATGCTGTTCGTCGGCAAGGACATCTATGGCGGCCTGGAGCACCGCGCGTCCACCGCGCTGGTGGCCAATCGCGACGATTTGCCCGCGCCTGGCGCGACCGATATCGGCGACGGCTACCTGAAGCTGCTGGGCCTGATCAGCCACGAGTACTTCCATAGCTGGAACGTTAAGCGGATGAAGCCGGCGGCGTTCACGCCCTATGACCTGAACCGCGAAGGCATGACTCGGTTGCTGTGGGCATTCGAAGGCATCACTTCTTATTACGACGACCTGACCCTGGTTCGCTGCGGCCTGATCGACGAGAAGCGCTACCTGGGCCTGCTGGCCGAAACCATCACCAGCGTGCAACGCGGCGCGGGTCGCCTCAAGCAGACGCTAGAGCAGTCCAGCTTCGAGGCCTGGACCAAGTACTACCGCCAGGACGAGAACAGTCCCAACAGCATCGTCAGCTACTACACCAAGGGTTCGCTGGCCGCGCTGGCGCTGGATCTGCTGATCCGCCGCGACAGCAAGGGCAAGCAGTCGCTGGACGACGTGATGCGCGCGTTGTGGAGCAAGTGGCTGGCCGACGGCAAGGGCCTGGAAGAGGACGAGTGGGAAAAGATCGCGATCGAAACCACCGGCCTCAAGCTCAAGCCCTTCTTCGACTTAGCGCTGCGCAGCACCCAGGACCTGCCGTTGGCCGAGCTGCTGAAGAGCCAAGGCGTGGAACTGAAATTCGAGGCCGCACAGGGCGCGTCCGACCGCGGCGGCGTGGTGGACGCCTTCGCCGGCAAGCCGGCGCCGCTGACGCTGGGCGTCAAGGCCGCGGCCGACGCCGTCGGGGTCAAGCTGGTTCAGGTGCTGGACGGCGGCGCGGCGCAACAGGCCGGCCTGTCCGGCGGCGACGTGGTGGTGGCGGTGGACAAGCTCCGAGCCTACGATTTGGACAAGCAACTTGTCCGCCTGTCTGCGGGTGACAAGATCAAGCTGCACGCCTTCCGCCGCGACGAACTGATGACGTTCGACGTCGCGCCGCAGGCCGCGCCGGAGGACACCTGCCGCCTCAAGTTGGAAGCCGACGGCGGCAAATGGATTGCAGGCCGCTGACAGAACGGCTGATTTCGACCAGGAGCGGCGCTTACCGGGCGCCGCGCCGTCTATGAAAGAGACCGGCCACGAGCCGGACCGCAAGGAGACACGAATGGCTCAACAGCCGGAAGTGAAGTACCGCAAGGATTATCAGGCCCCCGCTTTTCTGATCGACCGCGTCGATCTGGTGTTCGACATCGAGGACGAATCCACCCGCGTGCAGTCGCGGCTGGTGGTGACCCGCAACGGCGAATCCGCCGAGCGTGACCTGAAGCTGGACGGCAGTGCCAAGCTGGTGGCGGTGCTGCTGGACGGCGAGAAGCTGGACGAAACCCGCTACGGCCTGGCCGATGACGTGCTGACCGTGAGCCAGGTGCCTGACAGCTTCATCCTGGAAGTGGAAACTGAGCTCGAACCGGCTGCCAATACCAGCCTCATGGGCCTGTACGCGTCCAGCGGCAACCTGTTCACCCAGTGCGAGCCGGAAGGCTTCCGCAAGATCACCTACTACCTGGACCGTCCGGACGTGATGGCCAAGTTCACCACCACCATCAAGGCCGACAAGCAGAAGTACCCGGTGCTGCTGTCCAATGGCAACAAGGTGGGCGAGGGCATGGTGGACAAGAAGCGCCACTGGGTTAAGTGGGTAGACCCGTATCGCAAGCCGTCCTATCTGTTCGCGCTGGTGGCCGGCAAGCTGGTGGCCTTGCGCGACAAGTTTGTGACCATGCGCGGCCGCGAAGTGGCGCTGGAAATCTGGACCGAGCCCGCCGACCAGGACAAGACCGCGCACGCGATGGAGTCGGTCAAGCATTCGATGAAGTGGGACGAGGAGCGCTTCGGCCTGGAATACGACCTGGACATCTACATGATCGTCGCGGTCGGCGACTTCAATATGGGCGCGATGGAGAACAAGGGCCTCAACATCTTCAACACCAAGTACGTGCTGGCGCGCCAGGACACCGCCACCGACGCCGACTTCGAAGGCATCGAGGCGGTGATCGGCCACGAATACTTCCACAACTGGACCGGCAACCGCGTCACCTGCCGCGACTGGTTCCAGCTGAGCCTGAAGGAAGGCCTGACCGTCTATCGCGACCAAGAGTTCAGCGCCGACATCTACAGCCGCGCGGTGAAGCGCATCGAGGACGTCAAGGGCCTGCGCATGGCGCAGTTCCCGGAAGACGCCGGCCCGACCGCGCACCCGATCCGCCCGGACAGCTATATCGAGATGAACAACTTCTACACCATGACCGTGTACGAGAAGGGCGCGGAAGTGGTGCGGATGTATGAGACGCTGCTGGGCCGCGACGGTTTCCGCAAGGGCATGGATCTGTACTTCAAGCGCCATGACGGCCAAGCCGTCACCTGCGACGACTTCCGCGCCGCGATGGCCGACGCCAACGACGTCGACTTGTCGCAGTTCGCGCTGTGGTACAGCCAGGCCGGCACGCCGCGGCTGGCCGTTTCCTCCAGCTACAATCCGGCCGAGCGAAGCTACACGCTGACCGTCAAGCAGAGCTGCCCGGCCACGCCGGGCCAGCAGGCCAAGCTGCCGTTCCACATCCCGCTGGCGCTGGGCCTGATGGGCGCGGACGGCCAGGACCTGCCGCTGCGCCTGAAGGGCGAGGCGGAGGCCGTCGGGGCCTCGCGCGTGCTGGACGTCAAGGCCGCCGAGCAGAGCTTCACCTTCGTCGACATCCCGGCCGAGCCGGTGCCGTCGCTGCTGCGCGGCTTCTCCGCGCCGGTGAAGCTGGAATACGACTGGCGCGACGACCAGCTGGTGTTCCTGATGGCCAACGACAGCGACAGCTTCTGCCGCTGGGAAGCCGGCCAGATCTTCGCCGAGCGCCTGTTCAAGCAGTTGCTGGACGACGCGGCCGCCGGCCGCGGGCTCAAGCTGTCGGAAACCTTCATCGGCGCCTTCCGCGCGGTGTTGAAGGACCATAGCCTGGATCCGGCGTTCAAGGCGCTGATGCTGAATCTGCCGAGCGAGGGCGAGATTCTGGAAATGGTGGACGTGGCCGATCCGGCGGCGATCCACCTGGTGCGCGAATTCGTGCTGGACCAGCTGGCGCAGGCGCTGCGCGGCGAATGGCGCGAGGCTTACGAGCTCAGCCTCACCCGCGACTACAAGCCGCAGGATTCCGGCAAGCGCAGCCTTAAGAACCGCGCGCTGTGGATGCTGAACCGCCTGGACGACGCCTGGCCGGCCGAGATGGCCGCCAAGCAGTTCCGCGACGCGGACAATATGACCGACCAGATGGGCGCGCTGCTGGCGCTGCGCGACCGCGACGGCCAGGAGCGAGACGATTGCTTCACCGATTTCGCTTCTCGTTGGCAGAACGAGGCGCTGGTGATGGACAAGTTCTTCACCTTGATCGGCGGCAGCCAGCTGGACGGCACGCTGCAGCGGGTGGAGGCGGCGCTGCATCACCCGGCGTTCAGCATCCGCAATCCGAACAAGGTGCGCTCGCTGCTGGGCGCTTTCGGCGCCAATCTGCACCACTTCCATGCCGGCGACGGCAGCGGCTACCGTTTCATGGCCGACCGCATCCTGGAGCTGGACGCCATCAATCCGCAGGGCGCCAGCGGCCTGACCCGCGCCTTCCGCCGGATGCAGAAGCTGGAGCCTGGCCGGCAGGCGCTGATGCGCGCCGAGCTGGAGCGGATGGCCAAGGCCGAGCTGTCCAAGGACGTGTACGAGATCGTTTCCAAGATCCTGGCCTGATTCGCGTCATCGCCAGTGAAAACGCGCCGGGAGACCGGCGCGTTTTTTATTGCCGCGGGGCCGAGGCTGAGCTTATTCGATCCGCAGCCGCTGGCCGGCGCCGCCGCTGCGGCGCTTCGGCAGCGTCAGGCTCAGCACGCCGTTTTCATACCGGGCGCTGGCGGTTTCGCGGTCGATGTCCTGCGGCAGCTGGAAGCTGCGCGACACCAGGCCGTAGTAACGCTCGCTGCGCAGCGGACGTTCGTCTTTGCCTTGCTGGTCGAACTGTTTGATCTCGGCTTTGATCGTCACCAGCGCGCCGTCGATGTCGACGTGGATGTCTTCCTTGCCGACGCCCGGCAATTCGGCTTCCACCTGATAGGCGTCGCCGGTTTCCTTCACATCCATCTTGATCTGCGCCGGCAGCGCGTCGCCGTGCAGCGGCTTGACGAGGAACCCCGGGGTGAAATCGCGGAAAAACTCGTCAAACAGGCTATGGTGGGCAGGTAGCATGCTCATTTGCTTCTCCTTTCAGTTCATGGGCTTACGGCGGATTCGCCGTCCTGTGGATGAAGATGAGGCGCATCTCCGCGGTTTCAAGCGGCGGAGCGCGTTCTGACTTGACGCGCGTCAACTCAGCCGCGCAGCCACAGGCCGGCGAAGTCGGTCCAGCCGTTGCCGCCCAGCTGCAAGCCGGCCAACTGCGGGCTGGCGTCGTGGCCCAGGGTCTCGTGCGACAGCGGCAGCATCCAGCCTTCGGCCACCAGCCAGTCGCCGGCGCGGCGGTAGCCGTCCTGGCGCGCGGCGAATTCCGGTTCCGCCTGCAGGCTGCGCATGTCCCGGGCCAAGCGGGCGGCGGCGTCGGGCGCCAGTCCCAGTTGCAGCGTGCTGCAGCCGCTCAGCCATTCGAACATGCCGTAGTCGCGGTCGTCGTGCAGCAGTTCGCTGCACAGGATCAGGTCGGCGCGGTCGCGCCAGGCGGCGCTGTCGAAGAATTCGCGTCGGGACAGGCTATGGATGTCGAGCTCGACGCCCTGTTGCGCGAGCCGCTGCGCCAGCGCGGCGGCCAGCGGCGGGAAGCAGGGCAGATCGTAATGGAACAGCGTCAGCCGCGCGCCATCCAGCCGAGGCGGCGGAACCGGCGCCGGGCGCGGATGGCGCCAGCCCGGCTGCAGCCCCAGCGCCGGCGCGCGTTCATCGCAATCGGCCACCGGATGCGGCTCGGCCAGGAAGCGCATCAGCGGCAGCCGTTGCCCGGCCGCCACGCGGACGCTGCGCGGCGACAGCAGCAGATAGGTGCAGGCCGACTGCTGCATGGTGGCGCCGCGCTGATTGCCGTATTCCAGTCGCAGGTGGAAGTCCTGTTCGGCCGGGGAAGGGATGATCCACAGCTCGATCGAGTCCAGCAGCGCGCGCTCGCGGTAGTGTTGGTCGAACGCGGCCAGCTTCAGCCGCTGCGGGCTGCTCAGCTCGACGCGGAACGGCCCGCTGCCCACCGGCATGCGCTCGAAATCCGCGCCGCGCCGCATCGGCACGATGGACGAGTTGGCGGTCGCCAGCCGCTGCGGCCACAGCTGGTCGGCTTCGGACAGCCGGCAGCTGAACGACAGCGCGTCATGGACGTCGATCTGCCGCAGATGGCCGTACAGCGAGTGGTAGGGATTATCCGGCTGTTTGAGCCTGAGCAGGCTGGCGGCCGCGGTTTCGGCGTCCAGCGCTCCGCCGTCGTGGAAGCGCAGGCTGGGACGCAGCCAGAATCGCCAGTTCCGGCCCGCCGCGTCAGCCTCCCAATGGTGGGCCAACGCCGGTCGCAACTCCTGGCCCAGGCGGTCGTGGCGGCACAGCCGATCGAAAATCTGCCGCACCAGGTGGGACTCCAGCCGGGAGTTGACGTGCTGCGGGTCCAGCGTCAGCGGTGGGTGCGGAATGGGAATGCGCAGGCTGCGTCCGCTGTCGCCGGCGCCCAGGTGCTGCGGCAGGGCGGCCAGCAGCCGCTGCTGCCTGGACGGTTCCAGCCGGGAGAAAGCCTGCTCCAGCTGGCCTCGCGCCAGCATGCCTTGCAACTGCTGCCACTCCAGCTCGTCCGGCCGCTGCAGCAGCCTGAGCGTGGAGCGGTGGCCGCGTCCGCGGCCAGCCCGCCATTCCAGCCAGCCCAGTTCGCGCATTCTGGCCAGCTGCAGCCGCGCGTTGCGTTCGCCGCATCGCCATAACTCGGCCAGCTGCGGCAGGCCGGGCTGGGCCGGAGCGTCGCCGTAGGCCAGGTAGAGTTGCTGGTATTGCTGCTGCAGGCGCATCGGGTCTCCTGTTGGGATGGGCAGGATAAAAGCGGAAGTATTTATTCTGGATTGTATCCATTTTTACATTCCGCTTTATCGGCAATACTGCAGCGGTTCCCTTTGCTTTACAAGGTGTTGTCGTGGATCTGCGTTCTTCCGTGGTGCGGCGCGTGCTGCTGTCTTCTTTTTTGTTGTCCCTGTCGCGGGCGGTGATCTCGCCGCTCTTGGTGCTGGCGCTGGGCAAGCAATTGCAGTTGTCGGTGCAGGCCACCGGCACGCTGCTGGCGGCGGTGCTGCTGGGGTCCGCCTTGTTCGGACTGTATGGCGGCTACTGGCTGGACCGGCTGCCGAGGGGGCCGGCCCTGCGCGGCGCGGCGGTGCTGATGGGCGCGGGCGGCGTGTTGCTGCCTTACGGCCACAGCTACGCGACGGTGGTGACGGCGCTGGCGGCGGGCGAGCTGGCGATGGTGGTGTACAGCATCGCGGTGAAGGCGATACTCAGCGACGTGGTGTCCGAGCAGTGGCGCAGCAAGGCGTTTTCTATGCGCTACACGCTGGCCAACGTGGCCTGGGCGTTGGGGCCCATGCTGTGCGCCGGCATGTTGTTCTGGCACGAGACGGCGCCTTATTGGCTGGGCGGCCTGCTTGCGCTGGCGGGCCTCGCGGCGCAGCCCCAACTGCCGGAGAGGCGGCATGATCCCGCGGCGCTGCCCGACGGTTTCGCCGCCACGCTGCGCACTTTGGCCGGCGACCGGGTGCTGGTGTGGTTCACCCTCAGCAGCTTGTTGGCCTATGTGGTGTACGGCCGTTTTTCCGGCTATTTGCCGCTGTTCCTGCTGACGCGGATGGACGAGGCCGAGGCGATGCGCTGGATGTCGGCGCTGATCAGCTGCAACGCGGTGGTGGTGGTGCTGCTGCAATATCCGCTGGGCCGGCTGTTGAAGCCGAATCGTTTGATGCGGGCGATCGTCGGCGGATTTCTGCTGATCGGCGCCGGCATGCTGTGGCTGGGCAGCGTGGACAGCCTGCCGCTGATGTGCGCGGCGATCGCGCTGTTCACTCTGGGCGAGATCGTACTGGTGCCGGCCGAATACCTGTACATCGACGCCATCGCGCCGGACGCGCTGAAGGGCAGCTATTACGGCGCGCAGAATCTGGCTTCGCTGGGCGGCGCGCTGGGGCCGGCGATGGTGGGCGTGCTGCTGTCGCATGGGCCGTCCTGGGTGGTGTTCGCCATATTGGCGCTGCTGTGCGTGGCTGGCGCGGGGCTGGCGCTCTACAGCGAGCGGCTGCGTTTGCGGCAGGACGGCGCGCGAACGGCTTTTCCTTTGCCGGGTTCTTTGTCATGATCAAGCGTTTGCTTGAATTGCCGCGCAGACGGCGATGGCATCGGCCAGCGAGGAAAATATGGAGAAACTGCAGCAGGATTTATGGGTGCCGGTCGGAGACGGCGAGCGTTTGTATCTGAAGCGCATCTGCGGCCGCGAAGGCGGCGCGCCGGTGCTGATGGCGCATGGCGTGATGGCCAACGGCCGCACCTTTTATACCGAATCAGGCAAGGGCCTGGCCCACTTCCTGGCCGACGCCGGCTACGACGTGTACGCAGCCGACCTGCGCGGCCGGGGCCGCAGCACGCCCAAGATCGGCCCGCATTCCCGCCACGGCCAGACCGAGACCATTTGCGAAGACCTGCCGGCGCTGCATGACTTCGTCCGCAGGAAAAGCGGCGGCCAGCAGGTGCACTGGATCGCCCATTCATGGGGCGGCGTGCACATGACCAGCTGCCTGGTTCGCTTCCCGGAAATCGCCGCCCAGGTGGCGAGCGTGGTGTATTTCGGCTCCAAACGCAGCGTGCGGGTGCGCAATCTGAACAAACTGATCGAAGTGGACTTCATGTGGTGCACCGCCGCGCGCTGGCTGATCAAGGCTTGCGGCTATCTGCCGGCGCGGCGCATCCGGCTGGGCGCCGACGATGAGAGCGACAAGAGCCATTTGCAGAGCAAGCTGTGGGCCCAGCCCAGGCCGTGGGTGGACAGCGACGATGGCTTCGATTACGCGGTGGCGGCGGAGACCGGCCATTTGCCGCCGATTCTATACTTCGCCGCGGCCAATGACCCCTGCCGCGGCCATCCGGAAGACGTGCGCCGCTTTCGCGACGAATCCGGGCCGCATTTGTCGCGCCTGCATTTGCTGGGGCGTCGGGCCGGCCATCTGCACGACTACAACCACGTGTCGCTGCTGACCCACCCGGATGCGCCGCGCGACCACTTCCCATTGGCGCTGGACTGGCTGGCGGGGCGCTACGACGCGGTGGCGGAGAATTATTGAGCCGGCTTGGCTGGGTGGATGGCTGGGTCTTGGATTTCAGCGCCCATTCTGCATTTTTTGCGTGAGAGAGGCCGCATGGATGCCATGCGGCCTCTCAAGTATTTTTAGCTGCGCCACCGCGCCACGCGCGAGCGGCTTTCCCCGGCTGGCGAGTCATGGCCGCGCGCTAATTTATAACTCGGCCTCTCATTTAAAAACGTGATAAACAACTAATCATTTGGCGCCGAATATTGTCGATGTTGATCATTGTCAAATCCAGCTTCTGTGGAATATGTTTGATCTTGCAATTTTAAAGAGCAGGTGTGAATAAAAAGGCAGTGTGAAGTATTAGCATTAAAGAGCAGTTTTAGTTGAATATGCGACATGATGGATGGCTATGTCCTGTGGCGGCGGCCTTTTACTCAATTCGAATTGATTCTTTACGCCTTGTTTTATGGTCGAGCCGTATTGACAGACCAGGGCGATAAACCGATAAAATCCAGAATCTTGATTGCATTGCTTCCATTTCTCGCGATTTCGGCCTTGATTGGTTTTCGCTTTTGCCAAGGCTTTATCTTGTTGTGGAACGGATTAAATAATGGTAATGCCAATGGAGCGGCGGTTGTCGATGGCGAAGCGATATATATTCGGCCATGCCGCGGATTAATTCGAACGAAACAGGTATACCATCATGAGTAGCTTCAACGCGGTACTGGCAAGGAATTCGGAAAAGGCGCCAAATGGAATGGGGCGGTATTCCCAAACGGTAGCCTTCTCGCACTACAACAATTTGTCGGCTCAGTTGCCGGTGGATCCCGCGACGGGGCGCTTGGTGGCCGGCGGAGTGAAAGAACAGGCCGAAAGATGCTTCAAAAATATCCAGGAAATTATAAAAAGCATCGGCCATGAGATGAGCGATGTGGTGAGGATCACCATTTTTCTGCAAGATATCTCCGACATGGATGCGGTCAATGCGGTGTATTCCGCCTTCTTCCCGGATTATGTTCCTACCTTGACGACTGTCGCGGTCGCGGCTTTGCCGATGGGAGCCTTGTTGCAGGTGGAGGCTCTGCTTTCCAATGGCGAGGGCACGATTCCCAATGCGCCGCAGGCTGGCGATCTGGTTAAGGTCGCAAGCGATAGCCGCAATGCGCCGACCAGCCATTTGTCTACCCAATCGGTAGCCTTTTCCCATTACAACAATATCTCGGCTCAGTTGCCGATTGATCCTGAATCCGGAAAACTGGTCGCCGGCGGCGCAAGAGAGCAGGCAGTTCAGTGCTTGAAGAATATCCGGGCGATTCTGGAAAATATCGCAGTGCCGTTTGACGATATTGTCAAAGTCAATATTTTCCTTAAAAACCTGTCGGATATCGAATCGGTAAACGAAGCTTATCGCGCGTTCTTCCCGGATTCGGCCATCGCCAGGGCCGTGGCCTATGTTCCGGCGCGCACGGTAGTGGAAGCCACGCTGCCTATGGACGCTTTGGTGCAAATTGAAGCGGTGGTGTCGCATGGGGACGGCACGCCGCCGCAAGCGGTTGAAGACAGGCACGGCATCGTGATCAACGCGCATAACACTGACAACGCTCCCCGCTGCCCGCTTTCTACGCAAACGGTGGCGTTCTCCCATTACAACCATCTTTCCGCTCAATTGCCTTTGCATCCGGAGACGGATGAAATGGTGGCCGGCGGCGTGAAAGAGCAGGCCGCGCAGTGCTTGAACAACATCAAGGCCATCGTGGAGAGCATAGGCCACGCGATGGGCGATGTGGTCAAGGTCAATGTTTTCCTTAAAAACATCGCGGATATGGATGCGGTGGACGAGGTTTACGCCACCTTCTTCCCGGGCGGCGTTCCCGCGCGGCGGGTGGTGGGCGTTGGCGCCTTGCCTCGCGGCGCGATGATACAAATCGATGCCGTGGTGGCGAATGCCGAGGGCACGCCTCCGAAAGCATAAACAGTCGTTTTTTTGGCTAAAGAGAGCGGGATTATTTCCGCTCTCTTTTTGCATTGCCCGCGCAGAGCCTGCCCAAGGCTGGCCTGCCCGGAGCCCGCTTGAGGGTTGCGGAGACGCCGTCGCTCGCGGCTCGGCCGGATAAGCGTGCAAGGATTGATATTCGACATTCGCCAGCGGGTGCGGCATGTGGTAGAAAGCGTCAGCCCGTTTTCTGGACAACTTCGACATGACCGCGCTGCAATTCGAACTCGACGCCGTACTCGACACCCTGGCCGACCAGGGCTGGATCGTCATCCCCCGCGCCTTGCCGGCGGAATTGGTCGCCAATCTGCGCGAGGCCTGCCTGCAAGTGTGGGACGATGGCCGCTTCCACGAGGCCGCCACTGGCCGCGCCGATGGCCAGGCGCGCCGGGCAGAGATCCGCTCCGACTCGGTGCTGTGGCTGGATCAGGTGGATGGATTGCCGGCGGTGCGCGCCTACAACGCCGCGATGGACGAAATCATGCAGGCGGTGAATCGCGGCCTGTACCTGGGCCTGACCGAGCTGGAGTCGCATTTCGCCGTCTACCCGGAAGGGGCGTTCTACAAAAAACACCTGGACCGCTTCCGCGACGACGACGCTCGCGTGTTGACCACGGTGTTCTACCTAAACGAGAACTGGCCGGCCGACGGCGGCGGCCAGATCCGCCTGTACCTGGACAATGCCTGCCAGGAATTCATCGACGTGGAGCCGGAAGCCGGCACCTTGGTGTTGTTCCTGGCCGACCGTTTCTGGCATGAGGTATTGCCGGCCAAACAGCAGCGCTTGTCGGTCACGGGCTGGTATCGCCGCCAGGGCGGCAGCTTGCCGTGGTGAACATAGAGCGAAAAAGATCTGATTTTACGTTGTGTCTTGTCGCGGCATTGTCTGTGACGGCATGCTTTATCTCAGAGTTTTTGTCTTCGGTGCATGATGTTTGAGGTCTATTTGTGACCTCTTGCATGATTTTGAAGGCTGAGCGCGAGAAACCACGTTTTCAATGTGACCCGATCCCTTTAAGCCTGCCGCCGGGTGGCAGGCCTGAGGTTTTAAGCGGCTGCCTGTTTGAGCCCCGCGACGCTAGCGCGGGGCGAGTTCAGCCGCGCCTCGGGCCTGACGGGTCCCGGCGGGGAGCCGAAGGCCAGGCTTGCAGGGTGGCCTTTAGGGGTGGAGGGGATATTTGGCCACCCAAATATCCCCTCCCTGCCTGCCGGGCAGCCCCGGCAATGAAAATTTATTATCCGCGCAGCGGATTCAAAAGCAGGGTGATTGGAGCAAGTCCTTAGCTCTTGGCTAAGCAGGCCTGCCTCGCCAACAGCGCCGCCCAGCGCGGATCGGCGGCGCTGCCGTCTTTCAGCCCCACCCCGGTAGCCTGGCGCAGCGCGGCGTCTATCAGCCAGGCGAGCTTGAAGGCCGCCAGCGGATAGGGCAGGCCGTCCGGCCGCACATTGGAAATGCAGTTGCGTTCGGCGTCGCTGCGGCCGGCGCGCGGCGCGGCGGTCAGGTACAGGCCCAGGCTGTCCGGCGAGCTCAAGCCCGGCCGCTCGCCTATCAGCATCGCTGTCATTCTTGCGCCCATGATTTCCCCGGCCTCGTCGCCCAGCGCCACCCGTGCTTCGCGCGCGATCAGCAGCGGGCCGACGCTCAAACCCATCTCCCGCACCCGCGGCAGCAGCTCGCGCAGCAGCGGCGCCGCGTGCAGGGAGGGCGCGCGCGAGGACAGGCCGTCGGCGATGAGGATCAGCAGGTCGCAGCCCTTGTCGGCTTCCGCCAGCAGTAGTTCGCGGCTGGCTTCGTCCAGCTTGCGGCCCAGGTCCGGCCGCTGCAGGTATTCGGCGCGGCTGCCGGCGGCGCTGCGGATGTCTATGACGCGATGGCCGTCGGCCGCGAGTTCGCCGGCCAGCGCGGCGGCATCCAGCGGCGTGTGCACCGCGTCGCGCGCCTGGGCGTGGGCCAAGGCGAAGCGCAGCGTTTCCCTGCAGGGCAGGCTGCTGCCGGCTCGGCCCAGCGCGATGCGGGCGGCGGTGAGGCGGGACAGCTCGCTCCAGCCGTCCTCGGTGATTGGATTTTGCTTTTCTTTCACGCCACGCCCTCCATCAGCGCCAGCAGCCGCTGGCGCTTGTCCTGCGGCAGCAGCCTGCCGCCGCGGGTGATCTCCATTGTCTCCAGCCAGTCCTCGAACTCCGGCGCGCGCTTCAGCCCCAGCGTATTGCGCAGGTAGAGCGCATCGTGGAAGGAGGTGCTCTGGTAGCCCAGCATGATGTCGTCGGCGCCGGGCACGCCGATGATGAAGTGCACGCCGGCCGCGCCCAGCAGCGTCAACAGCGCATCCATGTCGTCCTGGTCGGCCTCGGCGTGGTTGGTGTAGCAGATGTCGCAACCCATCGGCAGGCCCAGCAGCTTGCCGCAGAAATGGTCCTCCAGCCCGGCGCGGATGATTTGCTTGCCGTTGTACAGATACTCCGGGCCGATGAAGCCGACCACGGTGTTGACCAGCAGCGGCGAGTAGCGGCGCGCCACCGCGTAGGCGCGCGCCTCGCAGGTCTGCTGGTCCACGCCCCAGTGGGCGTTGGCCGACAGCGCGCTGCCCTGGCCGGTCTCGAAATACATCACGTTGCCGCCCACCGTGCCGCGCTTCAGCTCCCGCGCCGCCTGATGGGCTTCGTCCAGCACGGCGAGGCTGACGCCGAAGCCGGCGTTAGCTTTTTCGGTGCCGGCGATGGACTGGAACACCAGGTCCACCGGCGCGCCCTGGCGGATCAGGTCCAGCGTGCTGGTGACGTGGGTGAGCACGCAGCTTTGCGTCGGGATCGCGTAACGTTGACGGACCTCGTCCAGCAGGGTCAGCAGGTTGCGGATGTCGTCTGGGCTGTCGCCGGCCGGGTTGATGCCGATCACCGCGTCGCCGGCGCCGTAGAGCAGGCCGTCCAGCGTGGCGGCGGCGATGGCGCGCGGATCGTCTGCCGGATGGTTGGGCTGCAGCCGCACCCCCATCCGTCCCGGCAGGCCCTGGGTGTTGCGAAAGGCGGTGACAACGCGGCACTTCTTCGCCGCCTGCACCAGGTCCTGGTTGCGCATCAGCTTGGACACGGCCGCCGCCATTTCCGGGGTAAGGCCGGGCGCCAGCGCGGCCAGCGTTTCCGCGGCGGCCGCGTCGGACAGCAGCCAATCGCGCAGGCCGCCCACGGTCAGGTGGGAGACGGCGGCGAAGGCGGCGGCGTCGTGGCTGTCCAGGATCAGCCGCGTGACTTCGTCCTCCTCGTACGGGATTAGCGCCTGGTTGAGGAAGACGGTCAGCGGCAGATCGGCCAGGCACATTTGCGCCGCCACCCGCTCCTCGGCGCAGGCGGCGGCGACGCCGGCCAACTGGTCGCCGGAGCGCAAGGGGCTGGCGCGCGCCATCAGCGTTTTCAGGTCGGCGAAACGGTAGGTCCGCGGTCCTATGGCGATGGCGTGGCTCATGTTTGGCTCCGGATGGTGGGAGAGGACTCGGCGGCAATCTCGGCCGAACCTTGCAGTTGAGCGTCGATGCCGGCTTCGGCGCGCTGGCGGGCGGTGGCGAGGAAGTACAGGTAGCCGGCGGCCAGCATCGCGGCGAAGATGCCGGCCAGCAGCCGGTTGTAATAGACCATGGCGACCAAGCAGATCAGCGAACAGCCCAGCGCCAGCGCCGGCAGCCACGGATAACAGGGCGCGGAGAACGGCCGGGGCAGCGCCGGCTCGCGGCCGCGCAGCCGAAACAGCGCCAGCATCGACACGATGTACATGACGATGGCGCCGAACACCGACAGCGTGACGATGTTGGCGGTCAGCGGCTGGCCGGCGATCTGCACCAGATCGTCGCTGAAAATGGCGGCGATGCCGACCGCGCCGCCGGCCAGAATCGCCCGGTGCGGCGTCTTGAAGCGCGGATGGACGGCTGCCAGCGCGCGCGGCAGGTAGCCGGCCCGCGCAAGAGCGAAGATCTGCCGCGAATAGCCCATGATGATGCCGTGGAACGACGCCACTAGGCCGAATAGGCCCAGCCATACCAGCATGTGCAGCCAGCCGCTGTGCTCGCCGACGATCAGCTTCATCGCCTGAGGCAGCGGGTCGTTGATATTGGCCAGCCGGCTCCAGTCGCCGGCGCCGCCGGCCATCACCATCACGCCGAAGGCCAGCACCACCAGGGTGAGGATGCCGGCGATGTAGGCGCGCGGGATCGTCCGCGCCGGGTCCTTGGCCTCTTCGGCGGCCATCGCCGCGCCCTCTATCGCCAGGAAGAACCAGATCGCGAACGGCAGGGCGGCGAACATGCCGCCGACGGCGCCCCAATGGAAGGCGTCCTGTCCGGCCCAGCCGTGGCGCATGAAGTTGTCCCAGCTGAAGCCGGGCGCCACCACGCCCATGAATACCAGCAGTTCGAAGATGGCCAGCAGCGTGACCGCCAGTTCGAACATCGCGGCGATGCCGACCCCGGCGATGTTCAGCGCCATGAACGCCAGATAGGCGCCGCAAGCGGTCCATTTGGGCGCCAGCGACGGAAATTGCACATTGAGGTAGGCGCCGATGGCCAGCGCGATGGCCGGCGGCGCGAACACGAATTCGCACAGCGTGGCGAAACCGGCGATGAAGCCGCCCAGCGGGCCGAAGGCGCGGCGGGCGTAGGCGAAGGGCCCGCCTGCGTGCGGAATGGCGGTGGTCAGCTCGGTGAAGCTGAAGATGAAGGCGGCGTACATCAGCGCGACGAACAGCGTGGCGCACAGAAAGCCCAGCGTGCCGGCCTGCGCCCAGCCGTAGCTCCAGCCGAAGTATTCGCCGGAAATCACCAGCCCCACGGCGATGCCCCATAGTTGCCAGCCGCCGAGCTTGCGCGCGAGGCCGGGTGTCGATGCGTTCATGGCAGACTCCTGTCCGATTGGATGGCCTTCCCGTCGGGAAGGGCGGGCATTCCCGCATCGCCCATTTATGCAAAAAGAATGCCAGCGTCCGCTGCCGATTTCAATGCGCGCCGCAGCATGGCTGCTTGCTGCGCGCGCCATGCTAGAATCGATGACGATACGCAATCAGCGGCAGGGGAAAGCAGATGTCAGGCAGCAGCATGGGACGATTGTTTACGGTGACTTCCTTCGGCGAGAGCCACGGGCCGGGCATAGGCTGCGTGGTGGACGGTTGTCCGCCGGGACTGGCCTTGACCGAGGCGGACATCCAGGCGGAGCTGGACCGCCGCAAGCCCGGCACCAGCCGCCACGTCACCCAGCGCCGCGAGCCGGACACCGTGGAAATCCTGTCCGGCGTCTACGAGGGCAAGACTACCGGCACGCCCATCGCGCTGCTGATCCGCAACACCGACCAGCGCAGCAAGGACTACGGAAATATCGCCGAGACTTTCCGTCCCGGCCACGCCGATTACTGCTATTGGCATAAATACGGCACCCGCGATCCGCGCGGCGGCGGCCGCTCCTCGGCGCGCGAGACGGCGGTGCGCGTCGCGGCCGGCGCCATCGCCAAGAAGTGGCTGAGCGAAAAATACGGCATCGTCATTCGCGGCCACATGACCCAGATCGGCGAAGTGCAGATGCCGTTCAAGGGCTGGGAGCATGTGGGCGGCAATCCCTTCTTCAGCGCCGACCCGGACATCGTGCCGCGGCTGGAGGAATATATGGATTCCATCCGCAAGAGCCTGGATTCCATCGGCGCGCGGCTGCGCGTGGTGGCGGACAATGTGCCGGTGGGCTGGGGCGAGCCGGTGTTCGACCGCCTGGACGCCGACATCGCCTACGCGATGATGAGCATCAACGCGGTCAAGGGCGTAGAGATCGGCGCCGGCTTCGGCTGCGTGGCCCAGCGCGGCAGCGAGCATGGCGACGAACTGACGCCGCAAGGCTTCGCCAGCAACCACGCCGGCGGCGTGCTGGGCGGCATCTCCACCGGCCAGCAGATCGACGTATCGATCGCGATCAAACCGACGTCGTCCATCGCCCAGCCGCGCCGCTCGATCAACAAGCAAGGCGAGGCGATAACGATGGAAACCCACGGCCGCCACGATCCCTGCGTCGGCATCCGCGCCACGCCGATCGCCGAGGCGATGCTGGCCTTGGTGCTGATCGACCATGCCTTGCGCCACCGCGCGCAATGCGGCGACGTGCGGGTGGAAACGCCGAGAATTGCAGGTCATATCGGCTAGAATGCACATATACCGGCCGGGCAGCTCGAGGCCAGTTCAACTCTGGGATGACACCATGCTGAAAAATCTGATAGATGGATTGGCCGGACGTCTGAAGAAGAACGCGCATGAGGAAGAGGCCCCGCATCATGAAGCGGGGCCAGAGCCGCTCGACACCATCATCCTGCCGCCGCCGGAGGAGGAGGAGCCGGTCGATCTGCCCGCCACGTTGGGCTTCGTGTCCCACCAGCCGGTGATGGACCGTCAGCAGCGCGTCGTCGCCTACGATTTTTTCGTCCGCCAGGGAAAGCGCAATATCGAGGCCGGCAAGCAGCAGGAATTCGACCGTCTGCTGCTGGCCACGCTGCACAATATGGACATCTTCCGGCTGCTGGCTTACCGCCGCGCCTTCGTCCACATCGCGATGACCTCGCTCGACGATCCTCAGCTGCGCGGCATGCCGGCGGGCAGCGTGATCTTCGTGCTGGAGCCGCTGCCGGGCATGGAGGTGGCGGAGCACATGCTGCGCCAGCTGGACGAGCTGCAGAAGCTCGGCCTGCGCTTCGCGCTGGAGCCCGCGGCCTACGATCAGAACATGCTGAGCCCGGGTTTGCAGGCCGATCTGTTCAGCCGGGTCGACTTCATGGTGCTGGATTTCGCCGGTCCGTCCACCCGGGTGCTGGCGCCCATCCTGGACCAGTTGCCCAAGCGCTATCCCGGCGCCCGGTGGCTGGCGCGCAATGTCGGCACCGCCGAGGATCTGGACGTTTGCCTGCGCGGACCGGGCAATAATCGGTTCGCGCTGTTCCACGGCCCCTTCGTCACCACCGCCCATGCGTTGGAGGGCGGCAAGGTGGACACCAACCAGACCCGCGTGCTGCAGATCATGCGCCTGTTGCGCACCAGCGCCGATCCCAAGGAAGTGGAAGCCCAGTTCAAGCTGGACTCGGTGCTGTTGTTCAAGCTGCTGCGCTTCATCAATTCGCCGATACACGGCTTGTCGCGCAAGGTGCAGACGATAGAGGAGACCCTGTTGTTGCTGGGGCGGGAGACCTTGTTCAAATGGCTGTCCATGCTGCTGTTCACTTCGCGCAAAGAGGACGGCACCGCTGTCGCGCTGCTGGAAAAGTCCTTGATCCGCGCCCGCTTCATGGAGAAACTGGGCGGATACCGCGGCAACAAGCTGGAGGCTGAGCATCTATTCCTGACCGGGATGTTCTCGTTGCTGGACGTGTTGCTCAACCAGCCCTTTCCCGATGTGCTGGACCCGCTGGAGCTGCCGCTGACGGTGAGGGAGGCGGTGGTGGAGGGCAAGGGCATCTTCTCGCCGCATCTGTCGCTGGCGATGGCCTGCGAGCAGGGCGACAACCCGCAGATCGAAGCGCTGGCTAGGGTGTTGGACTTCGACCTGGACCTGGCCAACCAGTATTACCTGGATGCGGTGGTGTGGGCGCAGGTGGTGCTGCGCGACAGCGAAGTGCACAACAACGTCGAGGCGGTCTAGCGCCGCAGGCCGAAGGGCCAGGCGGCTTGGGCGCCCGGCTCCTCGCGTAATCAGAACAGCATCAGCACGTCGTGCTCCGCCTGCTGGGACAGGTCTCCCCATATTTCCTTGATTTCCAATAGCTTGGGCAGCGCCGCGTCGAACACTTCGACCAGCCTGGGCTCGAAATGGATGCCGCTGCCCTGGCGCAGCGTGGCCAGCGCCTTTTCCATCGGCCAGGCATCCTTGTAGGGACGGCGCATCGTCAGCGCGTCGAACACGTCGGCCAGGGAAATGATGCGCGCCGATTCGGGAATGGCCTCTCCGGCCAGTCCGTCCGGATAGCCGCTGCCGTCCCATTTCTCATGATGATACAGTGCGATTTCCGCCGCCAGTCTGAAGACCGGCGCTTCGCTGCGGATCAGGATGTCGTAGCCGATGCGGGTATGGGTTTTCATGATTTCCCATTCTTCCGGCGTCAGCGGGCCGGGCTTGCGCAGGATGGCGTCCGGTATGCCCAGCTTGCCGGTGTCGTGCATGGGCGCGGCCAGCTCCAGCAGATGGCAGGACGGCGCGTCCCAGCCGCTGGTCGAGGCCAGCATCGCCGAATAGCCCGCCATCCGCCAGATGTGGACGCCGGTGTCGGTATCGTTGAAGTGGCCGGCCTGGCCCAGCATGTAGATCGCGTCACGGTGGCTTTTCTCCAGCTGTGTGGCCTGAACCAGCGATAGATGGGTGCGTACCCGCGCCTGCACGATGGATGGCGAAACCGGCTTGACCAGATAGTCCACCGCGCCGGCGTCGAAACCGGCTGCTTCGTTGCCGATTTCCGCCAACGAGGTGACGAAGATCACCGGGGTGGCGGAGGATTGCGGATCTTTCTTGAGGCGGCGGCAAACCTCATAGCCGTCCATGTCCGGCATCTGGATGTCTAGCAGCACCAGCGAGGGCCGGTGCTTGGCGGCCGCCGCCAGCGCTTCGGCGCCGTTGCGGGCGAAGACCAGCGGGTATTGCGGCGCCAGCACCTGGCGCATCGCGGCCAGGTTTTGCGGTTCGTCGTCGACAACGAGCAAGGGAGGGGAGGGCTGCATGTTTCACTGTTCCTGGGAAAGGCCCAGCGTTTTGGCCAGGGCATGGGTGGCGGCTTCTCCGCCGCGGAAATCGAAGTTCTCCGCCGCGTCGCGCAGCGGCGCGACCTGCTGATCTGACAGCAGGGCGGCCAATTGGGCGAGAACGGGCTCCACCGCGGCGGGATCGTCCCGGTTGAAGGCCTGCAGCGCTTGCAGAAGCAATGGCTTCAACTGTTCGGCGTCGACGGCGGTGGCGCTTGCGCTTGCGGTTTCGCCGGCCTGCGTCGCCGGCGCGTAGCGCGAAATGGAGTCCAGCGCCCGTACCAGCGCGGTGCGTAAAGCGTCCAACGCCGGGCCGGGGTCGCTGCCGGCCAGCAGCCGATTCTCCACGTCGGCGGCGCGCGCCGACACCTCGTCCAGCGCCAGATTGCCTGCGGCGCCTTTCAGCTTGTGGGCCAGCGCCTGCGCGACAACCTTGCCGGCCAGGCGCATGGTGGACGCGCTGTCGCCGTAGTCGCGAGCGAACTTGCGCAGGTATTGCCGGTATACGTCGGCGTCGCGCCAGATCTGCAACCCGCGCGAAATCGCCAGTCCGGGCAGGTCCGATTGCAGCGTCGCCTGGCTGGCAGAGGGCTCGCCCGTCGGCGCGGTGGTTCGGCGCCCAACCAGCCGGCGCAGCTGACCGATGGCGATTTCGACATCGAACGGTTTGGCGATGTAGTCGCTCATGCCCGCTTCGCGCGCGGCGTCCTGCTGCGCCTGGAAGGCGCCGGCGGTCAGCGCCACCACCGGCAGGTGGGCTAGCGCCGGGGTGGCGCGGATTTGCCGCGTCGCTTCGTAGCCGTCCATCACCGGCATTTGCACATCCATCAACACGATGTCCACCTCGCCGCCGTGCAGCAGCAGCCAGTCGAGCGCTTCGCGTCCGTCATTGGCCAAAGACACCACGGCGCCTTCGTCCTCGAAAATACGCTGCGCCACTTCGCGGTTGATGTCGCTGTCGTCCACCACCAGCAGCTTCAACCCATGCAGCCGGCCGGCATGCTGCGCCGGCGGCGGGATCTGCGGCGCGGCCTGCTGCGGCCGCAGCGCGCGGGCGACGGCGTTGTACAACCCTGACGGCGTTACCGGCTTGTTCAGCACCTCGGTCACCGTGTCGGCGGCGGGTTCGGCCAGCAGGATCTCGCGAGAGTAGGCGGTGGCCATCAGGATGATGGGCATGCGTTTGCCGCGGCAGGCCAGGCGGATGCCCTGCGCCGCCTCCAGGCCGTCCATGCCCGGCATTTTCCAGTCCAGGATCACCACGTCGACCGCCTGGTTCCCGCCCAGCGAGGCGATCACCTGGTCCACCGCCTGCTGGCCGGAGTCGACGGCGAGCGTTTTCCAGCCGAGTTCGTTGGCGGTGACGCCCAGCGTCTCGCGCGCGATGGGGTTGTCGTCGGCGATCAACACATTGAGATTGGCCATTTCCGGCGAGGACAGCCTGACGCCCTGCTCGCGGGGAAGGCGCAGCGTGAACCAGAAAGTGCTGCCGCGGCCAGGCTCGCTGTCCAGGCCGATCTCGCCGCCCATCAGCGCCACCAGCCGCTGGCTGATGGCCAATCCCAGGCCGGTGCCGCCGAAGCGGCGGGTGGTGGAGGCGTCGGCCTGGGTGAAGGGCCGGAACAGTTCGCGCTGCTTGGATTGGGCGATGCCGATGCCGGTATCTTCCACCGCGAAACGCAGCCGCACTTGCTTCGGTCGGACCTCCAGCGGCTGGATGGTGACTTTGACGTGGCCCTGCTCGGTGAATTTGATCGCGTTGCTGGTCAGGTTGATCAGCACTTGCTCCAGCCTGAGCGCGTCGCCGCGCAGATAGTCGATGTCAGACGGCGGCGGCGCGATAATCAGTTCGACATCGCGGTTGCCGACATTGGTGCTCATGATGGTGGAAAGGTTGTCCAGCACATCGGCGAGACGGAACGGCGCCCGTTCGATTTCCAGATTGCCGGCCTCGATCTTGGAGAAGTCGAGAATGTCGTTGATGATGGCCTGCAGCGAGCGGCCGGCAACGCGGATCTTGTGCACCAGATCCAGCGCCTCGGCCGGCAGGCCGTGTTTCTCCAGCAGATAAGCGAGGCCGAGCACGGCATTCATCGGCGTGCGGATTTCGTGGCTCATATTGGACAGGAAGTTGGCTTTGGCCCGGCTGCCGGCTTCGGCGGTTTCCTTGGCCTCGCGCAGCGTGGTTTCGACATTGTGCTGGATGGTGATGTCGCGATTGATGCCGGTGACGCGATACGGCCGATTGTCGTCGTCGAACTCGACCAACGCGCCGGCCTGGATGTGGCGGATTTTCCCGTCCGGCAGCACGATGCGGAATATCGGCGCATAAGTGCCGCGGCCGGCCACCGCGTCCATCAGCTCGCGTTCCACGGCATCCACGTCATCGGGGTGGAGGCGGTCGCGCCAGTGCCTGTAGGTCAGGCCTTCCTGATGCAATTCCGGCGGGAATTGGTACATGTCGAACATCCGCGTGTTCAGCGCCAGCGCATTGTCGGCCAGCCACCAGGTCCAGATGCCGAGTTCGGCGACTTCCGCCGCTTTGGCCAGTTGATCGCGGGCGCTCAGCAAGTCGCGCTGATATTGCAACTGGGCGGATATGTCGGCCGCCATGCCGAGAAAGCCCTGCAGGGCGCCGTCGTCGTCGCGCAGCTCGGTTATCGCGATCGATGTCGGGATGCGGCGGCCGTCGCTGGCGGTGACTGTCCACTCCTGTTGACTGGACTTGCCGCCGCGGGAGCGCGAGACCAGCGTTTCAAAGGCGTCTGTCTGCGGGGGCTGGTTTTCTTCGGCCTGTTGCCGCGCATGCCGCTCCAGCTCCGATGCGTCCAGCCAGTCGGTGATGCGGTGGCGGCCGACGACCTCGACGGCATTTTCGCCCAGCAGCGCTTCCGCCGCCGGATTGAACAAGGTGATCAGGCCGTATTGGTCGGTGGCGATGATGGCGTAGCTGGAGTCGTTGAGAATGGCGCGTTGCCGCGCCGCATATTGCTGGACCTCCTGCGTGCGCTGCAGGACCTCGCTTTCCAGCGAGGCATTCATGTCGCGGATCTGCTTGTGCAAGAGGTTGCGTTGGCGCTGGTACACCCAGGCAAGGGCCGCGACCAGCAGGCCGCCCAGGCACATCGCCAGCAGCGTGTCGCGGCGGGCGATGGCCACGGCGCCGTCGATGATGGACTCGGGGAGGGCTTCGGTGATGACCAGATGGCGTCCATCGTGTTTCTGCGGTGCCAGCGCCAGCTGGCGGGTCACCGCAAAGACGGCTCCTCCGGCCGATTGCAGATGCTGCAGGCCGGCATGGCCGTCCAGAGGAGAAAGCGGCTGGAACTCGTCCTGCCAGCGCCAGCGTTTGCCGCGCTCTTTGCTGAAAGTTTTATTCGGGTCGGGATGGTCGAGGAAGTCGCCATCCTGATTGGAGATGTAGACGCGCACGTTTCGTTCGCCGCTGCCCACCCGCAAATAGGACATCAGATGGCGGGCATCAAGATTTATGGACAGCACGGCGAATAGTTTTCCGTTGGCGGCATAGATAGGCGTAGCCAGTCTCAGCACTGGTAGCGGCGATTCTTTTTCCGCTTGACTGCGGTCCCGGCTGAGCCGGATGTCGGACAGGTGAACCTCTCCTTGAGATAAGAGGATGGCCTGCTTGTAGTAATCGGAACCGGTTTTATGCTCTAGTGCTGATGGCGGCAGCGCTACCGGGCCGCCGCGGCCATTGATCACATGCACCAGTTCCAGGCCGTTATTGGCGGTGCCGATCAGCCGCAGTTGCAGCGTTTCCGGAGCGGTGGCGGCATAGGCCCGGAAAATCGCCGCCAACCGCCGCCTCCATAACTCGCCGGAGCTTTGCTCCTTGGCGTCGAAGTCGTTGTTCAGGCTGGCGCGGGCCAGGCCCGCTACCGGCGGCGTGTCGGCTAGAAAACGTACGCTTTGGCTGTAGCGCTCCAGACTCTGGCTCAGTATTTCCAGCCGTAGTTGAACCAGCGAGGCCAAACGGTTGTGCATCGAGGTCAGCGCGCGCTCGCGCTCGTGCTCGCCGGCGATCCAGGTGACGGCCGCGGCCAGCAAGCCCCACAACAGCAGACCAAGCAATGCGATCCGCCTGTCGAAACCAAACAGTCTTTTTGACTGTGATTCTGTCATCACGGACTCCATTTCGGCCCCCTCTCTCGATGCGGGGGGGCGTCTCATCCATTCAAGTTAGTTCATCGCATTGCCTTTTGGCATGAGCGTAGGCTCGAATTGGATGGCGTTTGGCCTTTAATCAAGACAAGTGGATGATTTCTAGTAGAAATACGGATGCGGTTTCAGTCCGCCGGTCAAGGCTTCAGGACGAAAGGTTTGTCTTTGGGTTGCATATTCCTTCTGTCATTTCCTCATGGTTTGCGGGCCGGAAGGCGCTGGCCGCGTCCTTCGTCGAGGCGTACCGGGCTAGGGGCGGGCCGCGTCTGGGCCAGGCCTGGGAGCGTCTGGTCCATTCTGGGAAATAAAATGGAAAACGGAAACTCTGAAATTTTATTTTTAATGACAATGGATATTCTGCGCGGCTTGAGCGGAAGGCTGGGGAGGGCGGATGGGATTTGCCGCTCAGCCTTTGATGGCGAAGGCGGATTTCTTTTGTATTTCAAGGGATCTGACGGATTTCCATCAGCTTGGGTGGCCAGTTCTGCTGAGAAGAAACGGCTCTTTATGGCGGGATATTTTTCAGCACGTTTGGATCAAATGTAATGTTTATCATGCTGTTTTTTCTGCAATATCAAGATTATTATGGTGTTTTTGAATATTAGATTGTTTGCATGTTGTTTTGCGCGATGTTATAGTGCTTGTGAAGTTCATCGGCGCGCAACGCGCCACTCAATTCTTCGGGCTCGTCCCGTTCCCGCGTTTCACGCACCTCGTATCCGGCTTGGCCGGATGTCTTGAAAATCTACTGGCAGCTCTCTGGTTGTCGCGATCATTACAGCGGATCGCCGGCGGTTTTGTCGTCGCTATCCGCCAAGGAGGACGCAGATGCACAAAAGAGCGTTTGGCAAGCGCAGCATGATCTGGCTGATCCTGGCCGCCTTGGCGGCGGCGGGACTGTATTACGGCCTTGGCCCGGCCGTGTGGGCTGAATACCGCGAAGACCTGCTCTATCTGGGCGGGCGGCATCTGTATCTGGTCGGCGCGTCGATGGCGCTGGCGCTGGCTGTGGGCTTGCCCAGCGGCATCCTGCTGAGCCGGCCGCGGCTGCGGGGCAGCGCCGAATCTTGGATGCAAATCTTCAATATCGGCAACACCCTGCCGCCGATGGCGGTGCTGGCGCTGGCCATGGTGGTGGTGGGCATCGGCGACGCGCCGGCCATCGCCGCCTTGTTCCTGGCATCCCTGCTGCCCATCGTGCGCAATGTCTATGCCGGTCTGGCCGGCCTGCCGCCGGCCTTGCTGGAGGCGGCCGACGCGCTGGGGATGACGCCGCGGCAGCGGCTGTTGCGCGTGGAACTGCCCAATGCCTTGCCGGTGATTCTCTCCGGCGTGCGGATCGCGCTGGCGCTGAACGTCGGCACCGCGCCGCTGGCCTTCCTGATCGGCGCCAGCAGCTACGGCGAGCTGATCTTCCCCGGCATCTATCTCAACAACCACACGGCTTTGCTGCTGGGCGCCGGCGGCACCGCGCTGATGGCGTTGGCGCTGGACCAGTCAGTGGCGCTGATCGGCCGCCTGGCCGCCGCGCGCGGCGTCGCCTGAGCGGGCCCGCAGGAAGGATTACCTATGAAAATGATTGCGTGTTTTCGACGCTGGCTGGCCTCTGCCTGTCTGGCGGGAGCGGCGATGGCGCTGTTGCCCGCGGCGGCCGCGGCCGCCGGCCTGACCCTGGGCAGCAAGAATTTCACCGAACAGCACCTGCTGTCCGAGTTGACCGCGCAGTATCTGAGCGGCAAGGGCTATGAGGTGGCGCAGAAGCCGGACCTCGCCACCGTGATCCTGCGCAATGCGATGGAGCATGGACAGATCGATCTGGCCTGGGATTACACCGGCACCGGGCTGATCATCCACCATGGCATCCAGCAGAAATTGAGCAATGAGGAGGCCTACGCCATGGTCAAGCGCCTGGACGAGCCCAAGGGCCTGATCTGGCTGAATCCTTCAGCGCTCAACAACACCTACGCGCTGGCGATGAGGCGCGATCGGGCCGAGGCGGAGGGCGTGCGCACGCTGTCGGAGCTGGCGCGGGCCGTGAACCGGAGCAATGGCGGCGACAAGCGCGGGCAGCTGGGTTTCGACATGGAATTCGCTGGACGCCCGGACGGCCTCAAGCCGCTGCAGCAGCTGTATGGCATGGAGTTGAGCCGGCCGCAGATCCGGCAGATGGATTCCGGCTTGGTGTACAACGCCATTCGCGACGGCTTTGTCGATGCCGGCCTGGTCTACACCACCGATGGCCGGATCAAGGGTTTCGAATTGCTGGTGTTGCAGGATGACCTGAATTTCTTCCCGGCCTATGCGGCGACGCCGGTCGTGCGCAAGGAGGTTCTGGACCGCAATCCCGGCCTCGCCGACGAGCTGAACCGTCTGTCCGCCTTGCTGGACAACGATGCGATGTCGACGATGAACGCGGAGGTGGATATCCGGCATCGCCCGGTCCGAGAGGTGGCGGCCGAGTTTCTGCGCAGCCGCGGGCTGGCGAAGGAGGGCGCGTGATGGAAACCCTGCTGGAAACCGGCCGCTACATGCTGGCCAATCTGTCTTATATCGGCGTTTTGGCCGGGCAGCATCTGACGCTGGTCGGCATCGCCGTCAGTCTCGCCGTGCTGTTGGGCGTGCCGCTGGGCGTGCTGATCGTGCGCTTTCCCGCCATCGCCGACGTGGTGCTGAGCCTGGCCACCGTGTTGTTGACCATTCCGGCGATCGCGCTGTTCGGCCTGATGATCCCGCTGTTTTCGCTGATCGGCCACGGCATCGGCGCGGTGCCGGCCATCTCCGCCGCTTTTCTTTACTCGCTGCTGCCCATCGTGCGCAACGCCCATGCGGCGCTGACGCAGCTGGAGCCGGGCGTGCGCGAGGCCGGCCGCGGCATCGGCCTCACCTTCTGGCAGCGTCTGCGCTGGGTGGAGCTGCCGCTGGCGGTGCCGGTGATCTTCGGCGGCATCCGCACTGCGGTGGTGCTGAACATCGGCGTGATGGCGATCGCCGCCATCGTCGGGGCCGGCGGCCTGGGCACGCTGATCCTGCACGGCATCAGCCAGAGCGACATCCGCAAGCTGATCGCCGGCGCCCTCGCCGTAAGCCTGCTCGCCGTGGCCATGGACTGGCTGCTGCTGCGCGCCCAGCGCGCGTTGACACCGAAAGGAATCCGCTGATGATAGAACTGCAAAATCTCTGCAAGCAATTCACTCAAAAGAACGGCCAGGCATTCAAGGCCGTGGACAACGTCAGCCTGAAGGTGGCCGAGGGCGAGATCTGCGTGCTGTTAGGCCCGTCCGGCTGCGGCAAGACCACCACCATGAAAATGATCAACCGCCTGATCGAACCCACCTCCGGCAAGGTGCTGATAGGCGGCGAGGACACCGCGGGCATCGATACCGTGACGCTGCGCCGGCACATCGGTTACGTGATCCAGCAGATCGGCCTGTTCCCCAATATGACCATCGAGGAAAACATCACGGTGGTGCCTCGCATGCTGGGCTGGGACAAGAAGCGCTGCCGCGAGCGCGCCCGCGAGCTGATGCATATGGTGGCGCTGGATCCGGACCGTTTCCTGCAGCGTTACCCGAGAGAGATGTCCGGCGGCCAGCAGCAGCGCATCGGCGTGATCCGCGCGCTGGCGGCCGACGCGCCGGTATTGCTGATGGACGAGCCGTTCGGCGCGGTGGACCCGATCAACCGCGAGCAGATCCAGAACGAGTTCCTGCAGATGCAGCGCCAGCTCGGCAAGACGGTGATGCTGGTCAGCCACGATATCGACGAGGCGATCAAGCTGGGCGACCGCATCGCGGTGTTCCGCCAGGGGCGGATGGTGCAGTGCGCCGGATCGGACGAGGTGCTGGCGCATCCGGCCGACGACTTCGTCGCCAGCTTCGTCGGGCACGACCGCACGCTGAAGCGGCTGCTGCTGGTGAAGGCAGGCGAGGTGGCCGAACAGCGGGAGACGCTGACCGCCCGGCTGGACACGCCGCTGTCCGCCGCCTACGGCATGATGGACGACGCCGATCTGCTGCACCTGACCGTGGTGGGCGAGGCCGGCGAGCCGCTGGGCTTCGTCAAGCGCCGCGACGCCAAATCCGGCGACGGCCGCTGCCGCGACAAGCTCAATCGGATCGAAGTCACGGCCGGCGTCGGCGAGAACCTGCGCATCGTGCTGTCCCGGTTGTACGAGCACAACCTCACCTGGATGCCGGTGGTGGACGAGTCCGAACGTTACTGCGGGGAGGTGTCGCAAGACTATATCGCCGATTACCTGCATTCGGGCCGCACCCGAAGAAAGGGCGTCGCGCTGGCGTGATGTTGTCGTAGATTGGCCAAAAGGCGCGTATTCGCGCCTTTTTTGTTGCGCTGAGTTTGGGGGGGGGGGCGTGCGGGCGGCGATTTGGGGCGGGATGCGAGCATTCGGACGGCTGCAATCCGGAGCGGGTGGCCATGTATTTGTCGAAGGCAACAAAAAAGCCCTTGATTGCTCAAGGGCTTGATTGCGTTCTACTGGCGGAGAGGGAGGGATTCGAACCCTCGGTACGCTCGCACGTACGCCTGATTTCGAGTCAGGTACATTCGACCACTCTGCCACCTCTCCGGTGTCAGTCGAGGAACGCATTATGTCCGTGCGGGCCCGTACTGTCAATAGTTTCTTGCAGTTCTCCGCCCATGAAAAACGCCACCGCGAGGGTGGCGTTGGCGTGGGGGAGGAAGCTGCTCAGTGGCGCTTCAGTTCGCCTTCCCACTTGGCGACCACGGCGGTGGCGACGGAATTGCCCACCACGTTGGTGGCGGAGCGTCCCATGTCCAGGAAGTGGTCGATGCCGAGTAGCAGCAGCAGGCCGGCTTCCGGGATGTTGAACTGCGCCAGGGTGGCGGCGATCACCACCAGCGATGCGCGCGGCACGCCGGCCATGCCCTTGGAAGTCAGCATCAGGATCAGCAGCATGGAGATTTCCTGGGCCAGCGTCAGGTCGATGCCGTAAGCCTGGGCGATGAAGATCACCGCGAAGGTGCAGTACATCATCGAGCCGTCCAGGTTGAACGAATAGCCCATCGGCAGCACGAAGCTGGCGATCTTGTTGGACACGCCGAAGCGTTCCAGTTGTTCCAAGGTTTTCGGATAGGCGGCTTCCGAGCTGGCGGTGGTGAACGACAGCAGCAGCGGCTCCTTGATCATGCCCATCAGGTGCAACAGGCGCGGGCCGACGATCAGCACGCCGACGGCGATCAGCAACAGCCACAGGATGCCGATGGACAGATAGAACTGGGCCATGAACTTGCCGTAGGTGCCGAGAATGGACAGGCCTTCCTTGGCCACGGTGGCGGCGATGGCGCCGAACACCGCCAGCGGGGCGAAGTTCATCACGTAGCTGGTGACCTTCAGCATCACGTGGGCGATGACATCGATCACGTCGATCAGCGCCTTGGAGCGCTCGCCCAGAGCCGCCATCGCACTGCCGAAGAACACCGAGAAGATCACGATCTGCAGAATTTCGTTGTTGGCCATCGCTTCGAACACGCTCTTGGGAATGGCGTGGGTGACGAAGTCCTTCAGCGAAATGGCGCCGGCCTTGATGCCGGAGTCGGCGTGCATGTCGGGCAGCGGCAGGTTCAGCGCCACGCCCGGCTTCAGGATGTTGACCATGATCAGGCCAAGGGTCAGCGACGCCAGCGAGGCGCAGATGAACCAGCCCATGGTCTTGCCGCCGATGCGGCCCACCGATTTGGCGTCGCCCATCTTGGCGATGCCTACCACCAGCGTGGAGATCACCAGCGGGGCGATGATCATCTTGATCAGCCGCAGGAAGATGTCGGTGAGGATGGACATGCCGTCGACGAAGGATTTGATCGCGGCGGCATCATCGCCGGCGTGTTGGCGGAAGAGGTAGCCTACGAGGATGCCCAGCAGCATCCCGACCAGAATCAAGGCCGTGAGTTTTTTAGACTTCATTCAGTTGTTCCTGCCTGTTCTTGAGACGTTTTCAAACGAGCGTCGCATTTTCATGACATGACATGCGGCTTAATGGAGGGAGTCATGTGTGCGTGCCGTGTGTCCGGCATGTTTCGCCATGTAGCGGCCGGGCTACTTTGTTGTTTTTAGCCCGTTTTCAGGGACTTGTACCTGTTGTTGTCCGACAGGAGCAGCCGGCTGAAGGTTAGCGATTATAGAGTGTTAGTACGAGGTTGTCTTGACGGGATTTCGACAATTGCTGTTCGAATTCGAATATTTCGCAATGATCTTAAAGACTTAAGAATTCCATGATGCGCTAAAGAAGCGCATCGCATGGAAAGGGCTGCCGCGTTGATGCCGTTCGTGTAGCGCGACGACAACGCGGCGGGCGGGGATCAGTGGTGGATGTCGAGGGTGACGTCGCCGCGCTCTTCGGCGACGGTTTGCAGAATTTCCAGCACGGTGGCGTAAACGTCGGCGCCCATCCCGCGGCGCGCTTCCTCGGTGTCGCGCCAAAGCAACTCGAACGGACCGGCCACGTCGTTGGCCAGGCTGTCGTACAGCGCGTCCAGGTTGCGGCCGAAATGGGCGGGCAGCGACAGCTGGCGCTCCAGCTCGTCGTAGAACTGCTCCAGGCTGCGGATGTGGCGCAGCTCGCATACTTTTACTTGCATGGCGCGACCTCGATGAAGCTGTTGTAGTGATCCACGGTGACGAAGCGCTGGCCCTGGCGGCTGAACAGCAGGCGCTTGGCTCCGCGCTTGCCGCCGGTGTAGCCCAGGTCGGCTTCTTGCCACTGGCCGGCGGGCAGACGTTTTTCGTAATTGCCGAAGCGGTCGCCGCCCATGGACTTGCCCTGCAGGCCGGGCGCGCTCCACAGGCTGCGGCCCGGCTTCCAGCCGGCGGCCTGGGCCTGGCGCTTGGTGACGAACTTGTCCGGCAGCCGGCCATCGCGGTTGAGGCTTTGCAGCATGTCGCCCAGCTCGGCCACGTCCAGCTGGCGGGAGGCCTGCAGATTGACCTTGGCGGCGACGTCGCGACAGGAGGGCGCGGCCAGCGCCGGGAGGCTCAGCGCCGACAGCAGCAGTAACAGCAATCTTGTTTTCATGATGAAACCTGAGGCAAAGGGTTGCCGCGCCATTCTAGCGTCGGGGCGGCGGGGGGAGAAGCGCTCAATCCAGCGGCTGCGACTCCACCGGGTAAGGGCGGCCGATCAGCTGCGGCAGCCGCAGCGCCATCTCGCCGGAGTCGGCCGAGGTGGTGATGAAGCGGTAGTAGCGGTCGCCCTGGCTGTCGCAGCCGTGCTGGCGCAGCAGGTCGCCGACGCGGCGGGCGATGGCCTCGGCCGGGTCGTACAGCTGGATGCGGTCGCCGGTGACTTCGCGGATCAGCGGCTCGAGAAACGGGTAGTGGGTGCAGCCCAGCGCGATGTGGTCGATGTTTTCGCCCATCAGCGGCTCCACCACGCTGCGCACCAGCGCGCGAGTGCGTTCGCTGGACAGTTCTCCGGCCTCCACCTGCTCCACCCAGCCGTGGCCGGCGCGTCGCAGCACGTCCACGCCGTCGGCGTGGTCGTCGAGCAGCGTTTTCACGCGCGCGCTGGCCAGCGTGTACTCGGTGGCCAGCACCGCGATGCGGCCGGTGCGGCTCATCGCGGCGGCGGGCTTGATCGCCGGCTCGATGCCGACGATGGGCAGCGACAGCTCGGCGCGCAAAGCGGCGATGGCGGCGGTGGTGGCGGTGTTGCAGGCCACCACCAGGATGGTCGCTCCCTGGCTGACCAGGTAATGCCCCACCTTCAGCGCCCGGGCGATGATTTCGTCGCGGCTGCGCGGGCCATACGGGCAATAGGCCTGGTCAGCCAGATAAGTGATCGGCCAGTCGGGCAGGGCGGCGCGCACCGCGCGCCACACCGACAGCCCGCCCAGGCCGGAATCGTACATTGCGATCATGCTGAGGCTCAGTTGTTCTGGATCACGATCTTGGGGAACTTGCCGGAGAAGTCCTGAGCCTTTTCTCCCACCTTCACCGCCACGCGGCGGGCGATGGCGCGGTACAGCTCGGCCGGCTTGCCGGACGGATCGGCCGCCACGCTGGGCTTGCCTTCGTCCACCGCCAGGCGAATGGCCAGATCCAGCGGCAGCGAGCCCAGCAGGTCCACGCCGAAGTCCTGCGCCATCTTGGCCGCGCCGCCTTCGCCGAAGATGTGTTCGGTGTGGCCGCAGTTGGAGCAGATGTGGATCGCCATGTTTTCCACCAGGCCCAGGATGGGCACGCCCACCTTCTGGAACATGGTGACGCCCTTGCGCGCGTCCAGCAGGGCGATGTCCTGCGGGGTGGTGACGATCAGCGCGCCGGTGACCGGCACCTTTTGCGACAGCGTCAGCTGCACGTCGCCGGTGCCCGGCGGCATGTCGATCACCAGATAGTCCAGATCGTCCCAGCGGGTGTCGTTCAACAGCTGCTGCAGCGCCTGGCTGACCATCGGGCCGCGCCATACCATCGCCTGATCGGCGTCCACCAGGTAGCCGATAGACATGGTCTGCACGCCGTGATTGGACAGCGGCGTCAGCTTGCCCTCGGCCGATTCCGGACGCTGGCCCTGCAAGCCCATCATCAGCGGTTGCGACGGGCCGTAGATGTCCGCGTCCAGAAGGCCGACGCGCGCGCCTTCGTCCGCCAGCGCCAGCGCCAGGTTGGCGGCGGTGGTGGACTTGCCGACGCCGCCCTTGCCGGAGGCGACGGCGATCACGTTCTTCACGCCGGGCAGCAGCGGCACGCCGCGCTGGGCGGAGTGGCTGGCGATCTGGCTGCTCACCGCCACCTTGACGGCGCGGCCTTCCGCCAATGGGGCCAGAGCCGCCTCGAACTGCTGGCGGACGGCGTTGAACTGGCTCTTGGCCGGGTAGGCCAGCACCACGTCCAGGCTGATCTCGGCGTCGCCACACTTGAGGTTCTTGACGTTTTTGGCCGCTACGTAGCTTTTGCCGGTATTGGCGTCGATCAGCGGCTTCAGGATTTCGAGGATCTGGTTTTCGAGCTGTGCCATGGTTTCGTTCTGGGTGGCCCGGTCGGCTTGGCCGCCGAACAGGCGGGTGAGTTTGGAGAACATGCGAGGTTCCGGATGGATATTTCCGACAATTTTAATCGGATTTTGTCTCGGGCGCATCGCGCTCCGCGATGTCCGCATCTTACTCCTGAGCGCTTTCCTAGGGCAGGGAATTTATTGCGTATCAGCGTTTGGTTTATAAGTTTTTTTTGATAAAAGTCTTTGAAAAGCGTAGTATTACCGGTTCTTTACGCAATGCGCGACGCTTGCGTTCCAAGGCTCGGCCCCGTCAGGCCGCGGGCCCTGCTCTTTGATCGAAAGGCTTTCTCCGCTTTATGCAGTCCAAACACGCCAAGCTTACCTGGGCCAATCTGCTGTTCCCGCTGGCCCTGGTCCTGTTCGAATTCGCCGTCTACATCTGCAACGACATGGTGCAGCCTGCCATGCTGGCCGTGACCCGCGAGTTTCTGGTTGACGCCTCTTGGGCGCCGACGTCGATGACCGCTTTCCTGATCGGCGGCGCGTTGCTGCCGTGGCTGACCGGCCCGCTGTCCGACCGCATCGGCCGCCGCCCGGTGCTGCTGTTCGGCGTCGCTTACTTCACCATCGCCTGCCTGGCCACTTATCTGGTCAGCTCGATCGAAGCCTTCATCGCGCTGCGCCTGCTGCAGGGCGTGGGCCTGTGCTTCATCAACGCGGTCGGCTACGCCTCGCTGCAGGAATCGTTTGAAGAAAGCGCCGCAGTGCGCGTGACCGCGCTGATGGCCAATGTGGCGCTGATCGCGCCGCTGGTCGGCCCGCTGGCCGGCGCGGCGCTGCTGGAGCTGGCGCCGTGGCGCAGCGGCTTCCTGTTCATCGCCGGCCTGTCTTTCCTGGCGTTGATCGGCCTGTACCTGCGGATGCCGGAAACCGTCGAGCCCAGCCATGAGAAGCTGCCGCTGTCCAGCATGGGCCGCGACTACCTGAAGGTGTTCGGCCACAGCCGCTTCGTGCTGGCCGCGCTGTGCATCCCGCTGCTGGCGCTGCCGCTGATGGGCTGGATCGCGATGTCGCCGGTACTGCTGGTGCGCGACCTGCACATGAGCACCGTCGAGTACGGCCTGATGCAGCTGCCGGTGTTCGGCGGCCTGATCGCCGGCAACCTGGCGCTGGCCGTGATCGCCGACCGCTGGCCGCTGGGCCGTTCCGCGCTGGTGGGCATGTGGCCCATCGTCGGCGGCCTGGCCGTGATGGTTGGCGGTGTGCTGTTTTCGTCGGCGCCGCAGTACTGGATGGTGGCCGGCATGAGCCTGATGGCTTTCGGCGAAGGCCTGGCTTTCGGCGTGCTGTACCGCTTCGCGCTGATGTCCTGCGACCTGGCTGGCCGCGGCACCATCTCCGCCAGCATGAGCATGATCTCGATGGCCGGCTACGCGGTGGGCATCGAGCTGTTCCGCCAGGTTTACCAGACCAGCGGGCTCGCCGGTTTCGCGGTGCTGTCCTTGTGTTTCTCGCTGGCCTACGTGCTGCTGGGCCGCAAGATGGTGGGCATCGCAATGGCCGAGCGCGCCGCGCCGGCGGAACGACAGGGCGAATTGGCTGGCCAGAGCGCCTGATCCGTCCGTTTAGACCATGACAAGCCCGGCCGCCGCGCGTTCCGGGCTTGTGTTTTTTATGCGCGGCAATATCGGCGGCGCGGCGCGATGGCCGCCCGTCCGTTCTGTCTCTATAATCGATCGCTTGAGATTGCCGATACGGATTACCCAACCATGACAAAACGCAAGATTCTGGTGACCAGCGCGCTGCCTTACGCCAACGCGGGGTTGCACCTGGGCCACATGCTGGAACAGATCCAGACCGATATCTGGGTGCGCTTCCAGAAGATGCGCGGCCACGAATGTTATTACGTGTGCGCCGACGACACCCACGGCGCGCCCATCATGCTGGCCGCCGAGAAGCGCGGCATCACGCCCGAGCAACTGGTGAATGAAGTGCGCGAGCTGCACGTCGCCGATTCGCAGGGTTTCCTGATCGGCCACGACAACTACTACAGCACCAACAGCCCGGAGAACAAGGCGCTGGCGGAGCAGGTCTACCTGGCGCTGAAGGCCGACGACAAGATCGCCTGCCGCACCATCGAGCAGCTGTTCGATCCGGAAAAGCAGATGTTCCTGCCGGATCGCTTCGTCAAGGGCGAATGCCCGAAGTGCGCGTCCAAGGACCAGTACGGCGACAACTGCGAAGTCTGCGGCGCCACCTACGCGCCGACCGAGCTGAAGAACCCGTACTCGGCGGTGTCCGGCGCCAAACCGGTGCTGAAAACCTCCGAACACTACTTCTTCCGCCTGGGCGAATGCGCGGACTTCCTGAAGGCCTGGACCAGCGGCTCCAGCCGCCGCGCCGACGGCGCCGTGCAGCAGCATCTGCAGCCGGAATCGTTGAACAAGATGAACGAGTGGATTGGCGGCGGCCTGCAGGATTGGGACATCAGCCGCGACGCGCCGTATTTCGGCTTCGAGATTCCTGGCGCGCCGGGCAAGTACTTCTATGTGTGGCTGGATGCGCCGATCGGCTATATGGCCAGCTTTAAGAACCTGTGCGAGCGTCTGAGCCTGAACTTCGACGAATGGTTCGCCAAGGATAGCCAGACCGAGATGTACCACTTCATCGGCAAGGACATCCTGTACTTCCACGCGCTGTTCTGGCCGGCGATGCTGAACTATTCCGGCCTGCGCTCGCCGACCGGCGTGTTCGCCCACGGCTTCCTGACCGTGGACGGGCAGAAGATGTCCAAGTCGCGCGGCACTTTCATCCAGGCCAAGAGCTATCTGGATTGCGGCCTGAATCCGGAGTGGATGCGCTATTACATCGCCGCCAAACTGAACGGTCGCATCGAGGACATCGATCTCAACCTGAACGACTTCGTCGCGCGGGTGAACTCCGACCTGGTCGGCAAGTTCGTCAACATCGCCAGCCGCTCCGCCGGCTTCATCGCCAAGCGCTTCGACGGCATGCTGGCCGCCCAGGTGTCCGACGGCGAGATTCTGGCCAAGCTGCAGGCCGCGGCCGAAGAACTGGCCGCCGCCTACGAGGCGCGCGAATACGCGAAGGCGCTGCGCGACGTGATGGCGCTGGCCGATGTGGTGAACGGCTACGTGGACGCCAACAAGCCGTGGGAACTGGCCAAGCAGGAAGGCCAGGACGCGCGCCTGCAGGACGTTTGCACCGTGCTGGTCAACGCCTTCCGCCTGCTGGCCATCTACCTGAAGCCGGTGCTGCCTAAGCTGGCCGAGGGCGTGGAAGCGTTCCTGGACGTGGCCCCGCTGTCCTGGGGCGACGCGGAAACCTTGCTGCTGGGCAACAAGATCAATGCCTACCAGCACCTGATGCAGCGCATCGACCCGGCGCTGATCGACAAATTGATAGAAGCGAACAAACAGAATATGCAAGCTACCCAAGACGCGCCGGCCGCCGCCGCGCACGAGCCGCTGGCCGAAACCATCAAGATCGACGACTTCGCCAAGGTGGATCTGCGCGTCGGCAAAGTGCTGGAGTGCAACTTCGTCGAAGGCTCGGACAAGCTGCTGCAGTTCAAGGTGGATCTGGGTTTCGAAACCCGCAACATCTTCTCCGGCATCCGCAAGGCATATCAGGAACCGGAAAAGCTGGTGGGCCGCCACGTGATCGTGGTAGCCAACCTGGCCGAGCGCAAGATGCGCTTCGGTGTGTCGCAGGGCATGATCGTCTGCGCGTCCGGCGTGGACGACAGCGAAGGCCTGTTCCTGCTGGACGTGGACGCAGGCGTCAAGCCGGGCATGCGCGTCGGCTGATTTCCACCGTCCGCCATTGACCTAGGTCATGGCGGATAAGTAGTATCACCAGGTATTTTGATGATACTTGGTTATATTGGCCCCGGTTGCCATATTGGTAACTGGGGTCTTGTTTTACCCTTAAGGAAAGTTGCTAGGAGGCAGGGACTGCTTTCTTGTCCGAGCACCGCCACGGTCTTTTGTCATCGCCGTGTGGCGAACACTGACAAAAGTCCAGCTGCGGAGAACCGTCGGCTTGCTATAGCATGGTGGATTGCGCGGATGCTGCTGTTGTGTCGCGCGGATCAGCCCCGTAATGGGCGCTTGCGGATGATGGACTTCGTCACGGGCTTGTCATTCACGCCTGCTAGATTGCAGGCAGGCAGCAGATTGACTGTGTGCTTGGTTGGAACTTTTTCCGACGGATGCTGACAAACAACGAATATCTATTTGTTTTTTATCGAAAAAAAGAATAAGGATTGAATTATGAAAATCTCGCAACTGAAGCCGGGCTACAAAGTTTTCGAACATAAGGAGTGCGGCGATGTGGTTCACTATGAAGTGATCAGCGTGCGCCAAGTCGGCAAGATGTTTGAAGTGACTTTCAAGTCCGCGCTAGGATTGGCCAGCGCGATGTATCCGGCCAACGGATTCATTCAGGCCGCGGCCTGAGTCTTCCCAATTCCGAATCGTCGGCCCGAGCGCCGGCGCGCCAAGCCCCGCCTAGAGCGGGGCTTGGTTTTTTGCGCGGCGACGAAGATGGCTTCGCATTGACAATTGCATGATGGGTCTGCACTGTAACGATTTTATTTTGGAGTCCGCGCCATGCCGCGACGCGCCTTGCTGCTGCTCGAACTGGTCGTCAATTTCCTGCTGCCCTGGCTTTGTTACCATTGGGCCAAGCCGCATTGGGGCGAAATGGGCGGCTTGCTGCTGTCGGCTGCGCCGCCGATAGCCTGGAGCTTGTGGGAGCTGTGGCGGACGCGACGGGTGGATGCCCTCAGCATGATGGTGCTGCTGGGGATCGCGCTGTCGCTGCTGGCGATGTTGCTGGGCGGCGGAGAGAAAATGCTGCTGTTGCGCGAATCCCTGCTGACGGGTTTGTTCGGCGCGGCATTCCTGTTGTCCTTGTTGTTGCCCCGTCCGTTGGTTTTCTATCTGGCGAGGGCGACGATAGAGCGCAAGGAAGATGGCGGCCGGGAGCGCTGCGAGCGGCTGTGGCAGCAGACGGCTTTCCGTGGCGGGATACGGACGATGACTGTGATGTGGGGCGTGGGCTTGGTGGCGGAAATGGCGCTGCGCAGCTGGCTGGCCTGGCATTGGCCGGTAGAGCGTTCGGTGCTGCTGTTGCCTTGGATCAGTTATGGCGTGATGGGTGCGCTGACCGCGGCGACCTTGCTGATGCGCAAGCGAATGGGGGCAGGGCTGCCGCGAGCGACTGCCAGCAGCTGAGCAACTGGTATTTTATTGGCATTTTTTATCTATTTGGTATATGATCAGCCGGCCGGGCAAAAAAAGAGGGCCGCGCGAGGCGGCCCGAAGTTCCGTGATGAACACTTAGGAGAACAGGCATCGCCTGGGCTGTAGGCGCTGGCAGTCGCATGCAGCTTGCAACACCTGTCAAAATGCACAAGAGGCCGGTTGGCTCTCCATCAGGTTGGCAGACCCGGATGGCAAGCTGGTCGTCTTTGCTTTCGCATCAACGCCGACCACGATGTCAATGTAGCGGCTTTTTGTTGACCGCTTATGTTTTTGCCGCCGACATCTGTTAAAGATTATGAAGTCGAAGTACGATGGGTTTTAAAGAAAGTTTCATGTGGCTGTTGACAGTAAATACACTGTTCGGTATAGTTCACTTCTCTGCACGAAACGCAGAAAAGAATTCAGACGCGGGGTGGAGCAGTCTGGTAGCTCGTCGGGCTCATAACCCGAAGGTCGTAGGTTCGAATCCTGCCCCCGCAACCAATAATCAAAAAACCGAGGCTTATGCCTCGGTTTTTTGCATTTCTAGTCAAATCACGCCGCAAAAGCTTTTAGCGTCTCGTCCGTGAGGCGGTAGTAGACCTTTTCTTCGACAATGCCGGCGCCTATGCGGCGATAAAACTCTATCGCGTCGACATTGCCGCGCTCGGCAGTCCAATCCATTCGCTTGCATCCGGTTTTCAGCGCATGGCGGGCCAGGGCTTGCATAAGAGCTTTGCCGATACCGCGGCCGCGGGCTTTCTGGATGGCAAACAAATCCTTCATGAGCAATTGTCCGCCATATTCCGGCGCAGGGTAGAGCAGCGAGAAGCTGGCCAGGCCCATTGCTTGCCCATCTTGCTCGGCTAACATGATGCTCACGCCGCAATGGGTTTGGAACAGGTTGCGCGCCACGTAGCGCGCTGATGCTTCCCGGCTGGAGCGCCTGTGGCCGAAGTAATGCAGGTCGATCCGGTAGAAGAGCTCGGCCAGAGCGGCTGTGTCGGCCGGTGTGGCTAGACGGGTGGTGATCATGCCGTTGTCTTTAAGGAAAAGCGTGATCTTAATGGCGACGGATGGGGACTGCCAGTTTATTTGCGGTCGCGGCGAAATACCAGGTCCACTCGTCGGCAGTTGTGGCATCGAAGGCATGGCCTGCGCTGTTGCAACTATGTGCTTGCTCCGAGTCGATGATGCCGTGTAGGTGCGGACTGATGATCCTGTGTGGCTTTGTAACCTTGTGTTGTCGCCGCCAGAGTATCGATGGCCGCATCTTGTGCCGTGTGATCCGCTGGTTTTAGACAATCATTTTTGTTTGCCAGCATTTGTCCTGTCGTCTTCTGATGAGCCATCGCGGATGGATCATCCGTTCCCTTTTTTGTCCTGATGATTGGAATGGCGGTCCAGTTGCCTATCTTCTTTGGAGGGGCTGTGAGGCTTCATTTGCTGCGACCCCGTTTTGCGCTTGGAGAGGTGTGTTGGTTCGTTCTTTGTTTGCGAAGCCTTGCGTGGTGGGTGGGGAAGGTGCGGAAGAAACTGAAATAAATATTTATTACGCATTAAATATTGAAAATGAATCTTGTATGTGATAATTTCACTGGCATTAATATTGATAATAATTAATATTTTGTCATTAACAGGCTTCGCGCCAAGGAGAGATCATGCTGCAAGAAATGTCTGATGTGACGTTGGTGCGTCGGGACGATATTCCGTCTATGCGCACGGTGGTTGTGGATGGTGTCGAGCACTGGCTGGGCCATGTCAAGGATTTCACCAAGAATGCGCCGCTGACCCAGTTTCTCCCTAAGGACAATCGCATATCCATGGCTTGGGTAAGGCTAGAAGCCGGCGAACGCCTGGATGCGCATATTCATCCGGTTGAGTCGATGATCGTGATGTGCGAGGGCGGAGCCCGCACTTTGGGCGACGTGCGGGAGACGATGAACGCGGGAGACATCCTGCTGGTTCCGCCTGGAAAACTGCATGGTTTCATCGGCATGCCGCCTAGCGGATTCTGGGGGCTGTCGATCCAGTTCGATTCGCGCGGCCTGTACGAGGACATCGCTGATCCCTGGGCGACTTTCACCGACGAGCTGGAACAGCAGAATGGCGCCGGCAGCGTCGTCGAGCAATTGCTGCTCAAGAATGAAGAATACATGGAGCGTTTCGACAAGCATCGTCTGTTCGCGATGGTCCGAAACGGCTTGTTGAGCGACGCCGCGGCGAAGCGGCGCTTCCTGGATTGCTTCCAGGTATGGTCCAACTATTTCCAGAAAATGGTGCTGATGCGCGCGGTTACCGCGCGGCAAAAAGGCTTCGACGATCTAGCGTGGCAGCATTTGTACGAAGAGCTTGGGCACAACCAAAGCCTGGCTAAGAGTCGCGACGACTTGCAGACAGTGTTCGATCCTCTGCTGGAAGCTACCTGTTCATGGTTCGCTTCCAAGATGGAACATATCGGCGAGGCGGAAAAGGTCGTGCTGAGCCATGTGGTCGTCGAGGCCTCCGCCACCTATTTCTACAAGCATGTGCAACCGATTCTGGCGCAGACCGATGTCAAGGATCATTTCGACGTTCATTCCGTCGTTGACGAAGATCATGTCGAGATGGGGTATGCCTTCCTCCGGACGCTGTCCATAGAAGACGGACATTCGCTGTTCGAGATCCAGCATCAGGGTTGGGCGATGCTGATGGCGGTTATGGCGCGCATCGCAGACCTGACCGTGCACCATACCGGCGGCGGCCCCGAGGCGAGCGCAGAAAAGGACCGTAGCGATGCAGTCGCCGATGCAGTGGCCGTCTGAGGGCGCTCGCCGCGTGCCTGCGGCGGTTTATACCGACCAAGAGCTGTATGAGCGCGAGCAGGACCGCATTTTCCGCGGCCGCACCTGGAACTACGTCGGGCTGGCTGCGGAAGTGCCCGCGCCCGGCGATTTCATCCAAAGCTATGTCGGCAGCACGCCGGTGGTGCTGGTGCGGGACAGGGAGGGCGAGCTGCGCGTGTTCGTCAACCGCTGTACGCACCGCAATGCGCAGGTCTGTCATGAACCGCGCGGCCATGCCAAGGTATTTACCTGTCCTTACCATCAATGGTCGTTTGGTCTGGACGGTAGGCTGATTGGAATTCCGTTCCGGCGCGGCATTAACGGCAAGGGCGGCATGTCTTCCTGTTTCAAGGCGGAAGAGCACAATCTGGAGCAATTGCGGGTTGCCGAGCGCCATGGAGTGGTATTCGCCAGCTTCTCCCATGATGTGGAGCCATTGGAAGCGTATCTGGGGCCGACCATCCTGGCTTATTTCGATCGCGTCTGCGATGGCAGGCCGCTGCGCGTGATTGGTTCGATGCGGCATCGGGTGGAGGCGAACTGGAAACTGCAGGTCGAGAATCTGAAGGATCCGTTCCATGCGGCCTTGTTGCATTCCTTCTTCGTTACGTTCGGCATCTGGCGTTCCGATCAGGAAACCGAAGTCAAGGTGGACGAACTGGGTCGCAGCAGTGTGTTGGTGTCGACCGCCAGTTTCAAGCGGGCGACGCAGGAGGCTGTGGAACAGCGCCCCGCCGCCAGTGGCGATTTTCGGCTGGAGGATGCGAGCATCATCGCACATCAGCGCGAATATGAGCATGGCACCGGGGCGATACTCACCATCTGGCCCAATTTGATCATTCTGCAGCAGCTGAATTGCCTGGCGATGCGCCATGTGCGTCCGGACGGACCGGATGCCTGTGTGAAGAGTTGGACTTTCTTCGGATACGAATCGGATACGCCTGAACTGCTGGAGAAGCGCCTGCTGCAGGCCAATATGCTTGGGCCGTCGGGACTGGTGACGATAGACGATAACGAAGTCCTGGCGATTTCGCAGGCCGGTGCCCGCAGCGCGCCAGACTCGGCGGCGGTGCTGGAGGCTGGCGAAGGAACGGGCAGCGCGGATCACATGCTGACCGAATCCGCGATCCGAGCTTTCTACCAGTACTATCAAAAAATCATGGAATGACAAACGGATGAATACTTTGTCCGATCGCTATCTCCTGACTGCGGAGATAGAGCATTTGTACGCCCACTACTGCGAAACGCTGGACGATGGTCGAATCGACCTTTGGCCGGAATTTTTCGTCGAGGACTGTCTGTACCGGCTGACCACCCGCGACAACGAGGAGCGCGGCATGCCGCTGAGCCTGGTGCTGTGCAAAGGCCAGGCCATGATCCGCGACCGCGCGCTGGCCTTGCAGAAAACGGTGATGTTTCGCAGCCGGCGGCAGCGCCGCATGTTGAGCGGCATCCGTCTGTTGGAAGGCGTCGACGCGGATGGCGAGGGCGTGAAAACGCGCGCGTCATTCGTCCTCTACGAAAGCGTCGGGGATGAGCCGACCCGGGCGCTCGCCAGCGGCTGTTCCCATGATGTCGTGGTGAGGCGGGATGGCGCGCTGAAATTCAAGCAGCGCCTGCTGGTGGTCGACGCGTCCGTGATGACGGATTCGCTGGTGTTCCCTGTTTGATCCGATGCCGCCGCCTATCGGGCGGCGGCCGGATGCCGAATTTTGCGAAAAGGATTCCCCATGTCGTATCTGCCGCTGGAAAAAGTGGTGGTATTGGATTTGACGCGCCACCGAGCGGGACCGGTGACCTCCCGCCTGCTGGGCGACTTCGGCGCCATCGTCATCAAGATCGATGCGCCGACTGATCTGGGCGACAGCATGGGTGGCAGCCGGGAGGGGTTTGATTACCAGAACCTGCACCGGAATAAGATGAGCCTGTCGCTCAATCTGAAAACTGATGAGGGACGGGCTGTCTTTTACGATCTGGTGCGCAAGGCGGACGTGGTGCTGGAAAACTTCCGTCCTGAAGTCAAACACAGGCTGGGCGTGGACTACGAGACGATTAGCGAGGTCAATCCCCGCATCGTATACGGCAGCATTTCCGGTTTCGGGCAGACCGGGCCGTACCGGACGCGTCCCGCCGTGGACCAGACAATACAGGGCATGTCGGGCCTGATGTCCGTTACCGGTTTTCCGGGGCAGCCGCCGGTGCGGGCCGGCGCGGCCGTCGCCGACATCAGCGCCGGCATGGTGCTGTCGCAAGGCGTGTTGATGGCGTTGTACCACAGGGAGAAGACGGGCGAGGGGCAGTGGGTGCATACCTCGCTGCTGGAGTCGCTGGTTTCCATGCTCGACTTCCAGGTAGTTCGGTATCTGGACTCCGGCGAGTCGCCGCGGGCCGTAGGCAACGACCATCCTACTCTGATGCCGACCGGCCTGTTTCCCACCGCGGACGGTCACGTCAACATCGCGGCGGCGGAAGAGCTGAAGTTCAAAGCGCTGTGCGAAGCGTTGGAGATTCCCGAACTGGTTTCCGATCCATTGTATGCGGACACGGCTTTGCGTTCCGAGAATCGGACGGCGCTGTGCGACATACTTGCGCGGAGAACCCGCGTTTACAGCAGCGAGGAGTTGCAGCGGAAGCTCGACGCCGCCGGCATCCCATGCGGGCAGCTGTACACGATAGGCCAGATGATGGAGGACGCACAGATGCAGTCGCTGCGGATGGCGGATGAAGGACAGCATCCCCATCTGGGCGCGGTGCCGCTGCTTGGGCAGCCCCTGCATTTGGAGGGTTGCGGAGGACGTCCGCCGGTGCGTTTCACGGCGCCGGATCATGGGGAGCATACCGACCAGATCTTGTCCGAATGGTTGGGAATGGCCCGGTACGATATTCAGGCGTTCCGCGAGCGCGGCATCATTTGACTTTTTGGGCGGCCGATTCGCGCCGCCGCATCCGATAGTTCAATGCGAGAGGAGTCCTCCCGTGTCTAACAACAGTGCTTCGGCCGGATTGCGCACGAGCGCCGCGGGCAATGCCTTCATCGCGCTGGCGCTATTGTGGCTGGCCGGTGCAGGCTTGCGCCTGACCATTCTGGCGCCGCCGCCTGTGATTTCATTCATCCACGACGACCTGGGATTGTCGGAAACGCAGATCGGACTGCTGTCTGGCATTCCCGCGGCGCTGTTCGCCTGCGCGGCGGTACCCGGGTCGTTGCTGATCGCGCGTTTCGGCGCCTTGTCCACCTTGGTCATCGGTCTGCTGGTGACCGCGGCCGGCTCGGCTTTGCGCGGAGCCGCGCCGAGCGCCGCCTGGCTGTATGCAGCGACTGCTGTCACTGGTCTGGGCGTGGCCTTCATGCAGCCAGCGATGCCTTCTCTGGTGCGGGCCTGGTCACCCAAGCGCATCGCTTTCGCCACCGCGGTGTATATCAACGGTTTGTTGATGGGGGAAGTGTTGCCGGTCGCGTTGACCTTGTCACTGGTATTGCCGCTGGTGGGCAGCTGGCGCTGGGACTTCGTCGTCTGGGGCGTCGCGTGCGCGCTTATCGCTGTGCTGATGCTGGCGTTTTCCCCATCGTCGGATGTGCCGGCTTCGTCCGCGCCGCGCAAGTGGTGGCCCGACTGGCGCAATACGTTGGTTTGGAGGCTGGGCATCATGATGGGTTGCGTTAACGCCACCTATTTTTCCACCAATTTCTTTATTCCGCGTTTCCTGCATGCGATTGGACACGCCGGCGTGACCGGGCCGGCGCTGACCGCACTCAATCTCGGCCAGATACCGGCTTCCATCTTGCTGCTAATGTTCGGTCGAGGATTGGAGCGCCGCGCTTGGCCTTATGTGGTAGGCGGTCTGTTGTGCCTGGTTGCTGTGTCCGCCATCGTGTCGGGCAATGACCTAATGGTAGTGGTCGGCGCCGCCGGGGTGGGTTTCGCTTCCGCCATCGTGCTGATCCTGATGCTGGCCTTGCCGCCGCAATTGGCAGAGGCCGACGACGTGCATCGCACCACCTCGGCGATGCTGACGATCGGCTATTCATGCGCGGTGATCGTTCCGGTGTTCAGTGGGCTGGCCTGGGATATGACCGGACACCCTGTCATGGCGTTTGCGCCGATCATTTTGTGCGCCTTGTTGTTGATCGCAATCGCCACGACGACTTGCCGTCGTTTGGAAACCGTGACGGCCTCGCTTGCGAGAGCGGGCCTTTCCTCCCATCAGTAAAAGAAAGCCATGATTATGTTCAATGAAAGCAAGCAGGAATCTAACACTCCTTTCAATGTCCGCAGGCTGAGCCGGTATTTTGTCGGCGAGGTCACCGGGGTGGATCTGAGCCAGCCGTTGGATCCGTCCTGTGTCGCGGCGCTTTCGAATGCTCTGGCCGAGCACGAGGTGCTGGTGTTTCCCGATCAGAACCTGTCCCGCGAGGATTTGATGAGGTTCGGCCGATATTTCGGCGAGTTGACCGTGCACCCCTTCGCGGAGAATGACGAGCAGGTTCCGGAACTGATCGTTTTCGATAATCAAGAAGGCAATCCCCCGGTGCTGACCGACCACTGGCATTCCGATGAAACTTACCGTGAATGCCCGCCTCTGGGCACCATGCTGTATTCCAAGGTCGTCCCGGAAATCGGCGGCGATACTTGCTTCTCCAGCATGACCGCCGCTTACGACCTGCTGTCGGACCGTATGCAGCAATTCCTGTCCGGTCTAGAGGCGGTGCATGATTTCGCGACCTTCAAGTATCTGTTCCCGAATACCGACGAAGGACGGCGCCAGTTGCGCAGCTGCGAAGAACGCTTCCCGCCGATGAACCACCCAGTGGTGCGCGTGCATCCGGTGACCGGCAAGAAAGCCTTGTTCGTCAATCCTCACTACACCCGCTTCATCAAGGACATGGAGGACAGGGAGAGTCGTGCGCTGCTAGACACGCTGTTCCGCGCCACTTCGGTATTGGAGTATCAATACCGCCACCACTGGAAGCCCAATACTGTCGTCTTCTGGGACAACCGCTCGGTACAGCATGCGGCGGTGCATGACTATTATCCGCAGCGCCGCTTCATGGAGCGCGTGACGATCAAGGGCGATCGTCCGTTCAGCACCGAACCCGCGGCCAAGGCCGAGGAACTGCGTAAATTCAAGGTCGCGCAATACGATCATAACGACGAGCGCAGGTCGGTGCGGCAGTTTGAGCGAGACGCCGAGACCGCTCAAGCTTCCTAAAGATGCGGCGTGTCGGCGCAGGCCGGTCCGGCTTGCGTCGATTGTGTCTAGCCAGTTTGTGGATATGTAGAACCGATATGCCGACCATTATTTTTGAATATCCCCAAGGGGAGTGGACAGCGGAAGCGCCCGCCGGCGGCGCGCTTGCCAGCGTGTGCGATGTCGCCGAGTCGCCAGTGCCGTTTCATTGCCGGAGCGGCAACTGCGGGACGTGCCGCGTCGCGATACTGGAGGGAGAGGCTTTGCTGGAGGCCGCGGACGGGAAAGAGCGCGGCGTGTTGGCGACGCTGGGGTTATCCGCGCCTGCCCATCGGCTGGCGTGCCAGGTCAAGGTCGGAGAGGGCGCGGGGCAGATACGCGTGCGACCGCTTTCGCCGCGCATGCCTCGGGCCGGCGGATTAAAAGTGCCGGTACGGCGGGATGCCGAGGCAGGGCGCCTGCTGGTTCGCCTGAGCGATGAGCGCACGGGGGAGATTGCGATCCCGGGCGTATCGGAGCCGGAGGCGGACGCGGTGGTGGTGATCGAATTCCAGCCCCTAGGCGAAAAACGAGCGCGCGAGGTGATCGCGCGCATCGTAGATTGCGAGCCTGACGGCGATCCGGGGCTGTACCTTGTAGAGCTAGAGCTGCTGGAGCAGGACGAACTGCTGATGGAGCTGTTCAGGGAAAATGCGGCTGCAACGCCGTCTTGAGACAAGCAGGCAGGAGGCATCAATATGACTTTGAAAGGCACGGTCGATCTGCAGCACCTTATCGATAGCCGACGTTTTTCTCCTTATCAGTGGCTGGTGTTGGCGCTGTGCTTCTTGATCGTGGTGATGGATGGTTTCGACACCGCGGCCATCGGCTACATCGCGCCGTCGTTGATCGCCGACTGGGGCATCAGCCGGCCGGCGTTGGCGCCGGTCGTGAGCGCGGCGCTGTTCGGGCTGGCAGTGGGAGCTATCTTCGCCGGACCGTTGGCCGACCGTTTTGGGAGGAGGATGGTGCTGATCGTGTCGGTGCTGTTCTTTGGCGGCTGGAATCTGGCTACGGCGATGGCGGATTCCGTCCAGACGCTGACGGCCTATCGCTTCGCTACCGGTCTGGGTTTGGGCGCCGCCATGTCCAACGGACTGACGCTGATTGCGGAATATGCGCCCAGCCAGCGCCGCGCGTTGCTGATGAGCGTGGTGTTTTGCGGTTTTCCGGCTGGAGCGGCTCTCGGAGGATTGTTTGCCTCCTGGCTGATTCCGTCCCACGGCTGGCGAAGCGTATTGCTGGTGGGTGGCTGGGCGCCGCTGGCGTTGTCGGTTTTCTTGCTGTTCTGGTTGCCGGAGTCGGTGCGTTACATGCTGCTGAGCGGCAAACCGATGGAGAAGGTATTCCGGACGGTGGCGCGCGTTATGCAGGATCCGTTGCAAGGGATACAGAAAATCGTCTGCATGGAGGACAAGCCCGTCACCGGCGGTTCCGCCATCGGACAGATTCTGTCCAGCAAGTACCGGCTGGGCTCGTTGATGCTGTGGTTGACATATTTCATGGGCTTGCTGATTTTCTACGTTTTGACTGGTTGGATGCCGCTGTTGATGAAGGACGCGGGTTTTTCCACCAGCAAGGCGGCATTGCTGACGGCGCTCTTCCCGCTTGGCGGCGCCATCGGGACGGTGATCGCTGGTTGGCTGATGGACAAGCTCAATCCGCGGCGCGTGGTGATGACGACTTTTTTGCTGACCGGGATTTTGCTGTTCTCAGTTGGACAAGTCCATGCTCTGGGTTTGCTCAGCCTGTTGATCTTCTTGGCCGGGGGAACGATGAATGCAGGGCAAACCTCGATGGGGTATCTGGCGGCGGATTTCTACCCGACGCAGTGCCGCGCCACCGGCATGTCCTGGATGCTCGGCTTTGGCCGATTCGGCGGCATTTCCGGCGCGCTGCTCGGCGCCGAGTTGATGAGCTTGCAGCTTGGATTCTCCGGCTTTTTCGGCTTGCTCGCGATTCCCGCCTTGATCGCGGTGCTGGCTCTTGCCGTGCTGCAGGGGCTTTACGCGCGCAGGGCGGTGGGCAAGGTGGTGATGTCGGAAGGTTGAGGAAACAATGTTGAGCGATTCGGATAGGACGGTCCGCAGGGAAATGAAGTGCAAACTTGCCATCATAGGCGCGGGGCCGTCCGGCCTGTTGTTGGGCCAATTGCTGCTGCGGGCCGGCATCGATAACGTCATTATCGAGAAAAAGAGCGCGGACTATGTTCAGGGGCGCATCCGAGCTGGCGTGTTGGAGCAAGGCACGGTGGATTTGTTGCGCGAGGCGGGTGCCGGGCGCCGAATCGATGATGAGGGAATCGTCCATCGCGGATTGGAATTGGTGTTCGGCAGATGCCGCGACCGCATTGATCTCCAGGGGCTGACCGGCGACGGAGCGGTGACGATTTACGGCCAGACCGAGATGACGCGTGACCTGATGGAGGCGCGCGAGGCGAGCGGCGGCCTCAGTTTCTACGAGGCCGAGGACGTGCGCTTGCACGATGTGGATGGCGAGCGTCCGTATGTGACGTTCATGCACGATTCGCAGCCATACCGGCTGTCATGCGATTACATTGCCGGCTGCGACGGCTATCATGGCATCTCTCGCCATTGCATTCCACAGGACGTCTTGGTCGAGTACGAGCGGGTGTATCCATTCAGCTGGCTGGGATTGCTGTCGGATACGCCGCCGGTTCACCACGAGCTGGTGTATGTCAATCACGAGCGCGGTTTCGCCTTGTGCAGCCAGCGCTCCGCGTCGCGCAGCCGCTATTATCTGCAAGTGCCGCCGACGGACAGGCTGGAAGAATGGCCGGATTCAAGATTCTGGGCGGAGTTGAAACGCCGGTTGCCGGACAAACTGTCGCAGCGTCTGGTCACCGGGCCCGCGCTGGAAAAAAGCATTACCCCGCTGCGCAGCTACGTGGCGGAGCCCATGCAATACGGCAAGCTGTTCCTGGTTGGCGATGCCGCCCACATCGTTCCGCCTACCGGCGCCAAAGGGTTGAATCTCGCCGCCAGCGACGTCGGCACGCTATACCGCATCCTGAAAAAGGCTTATCAGGAAAACCGCTTCGATGTGGTCGGCCGCTATTCCGAGATTGCTTTGCGCCGGGTGTGGAAGGCGACTCGTTTTTCGTGGTTCATGACTTCGTTGATGCATACTTTTCCTTCTCGCGAAGAGATGGCTTTCGAGCGCAGGATGCAGCAGGCCGAATATGATTACTACGTCAATTCGAGCGCTGGCCAGAAAACGATTGCCGAGAATTATGTCGGCTTGCCACATGACCTAGTGGACTAGGCAAGCTTTGCATCCGCTGCGCAAAAGCGGTGCGCTCGGGGCGAAGGTCGCGCTCTGTCCAATGCGGCCAGGCATGCATCTTGATGAAGCCGCCCCGTTTGTCTATTCGCGGTCGCGGCGGAATACCCAGCTCAGTTCGCTCGAAGCCGCAGGGTCGAAGGCGTAGCCCTCGCTGTCGAAGCCTCGCAGTTGCTCCGGATCGACAACGCCGCGCTCGGCGGCCCAGCGCGCCATCAGGCCGCGCGCGCGCTTGGCGTAGAAGCTGATGATCTTGTACTGGCCATTCTTTTTGTCCTGGAACACCGGCGTGACGATGGTCGCATTGAGCGCCCGGGGCTTCACCGATTTGAAATACTCATCCGACGCCAGGTTCACCAGCGTGCGCTGGCCTAGCGCTTCCAATTGCGCGTTGAGCCTGGCGGTAACCGTTTCTCCCCAGAACTCGTACAGATTCTTACCGCGTCCGTTGGTCAGGCGGGTGCCCATTTCCAGCCGGTAGGCCTGCATCAGGTCGAGCGGGCGCAGCACGCCGTACAGGCCGGACAGGATGCGCAGATGGTTCTGCAGGTAGTCGACGGCGGGTTGAGCCAGGGTGGCGGCGTCTAGGCCTTCGTAGACATCGCCCATGAAGGCGTAGATTGCCTGCTTGGCGTTGTCGGGAGTGAAAGGACGCTGCCAGTCGGCGTAGCGGCCGACGTTGAGATTGGCCAAGGCGTCGCTGATGCTCATCAGTTTGGCGACGTCCAGCGGGCTTTTTTGGCGCAGGACGCCGATCAGCTCGGCGCTGTGGTCCAGCAGGTCGGGCTGGCTGTATTGGTCGACGGCGGGCGGGTTTTGGTAATCCAGCGTCTTGGCCGGCGAGATGACCATCAACATGCGGCGTTTCCTTTTCTTGAGTTGGCGCTATTGTACCGAAGCGCGGCGGCTCGCGTCCGCCGCGAAGGAGTGGGTAGAATGAAACGAGAGTCACGACGAGGAATGTTCGAATGCGGGTGCTGGTGCAAAGGGTAAGTCAGGCGGCGGTGAGGGTGGAGGGGCGAACGGTGGGCGAGATAGGCGCCGGAGCCTTGCTGTTGGTTGGCGTGGAGGAGGCGGATGGATCGGACGACATCGTCTGGCTGACGCGCAAGATCAGCCAGCTGCGCATCTTCAACGATGAGGCCGGGGTGATGAACCGCAGCCTGCTCGATTGCGGCGGCGACGCGCTGGCGGTCAGCCAATTCACACTCCATGCCAGCGTGAAGAAGGGAAATCGGCCCTCGTACTCGCGCGCGGCGCGCGGCGAGATCTCGCAACCGCTGTTCGACCGCTTCGTCGCCGAGCTGGCCGTCGCGCTGGGTAAGCCGGTGCCAACCGGCCTATTCGGCTCGGACATGCAGGTCAGCCTGATCAACGACGGCCCGGTCACGATCTGGCTGGACAGCCGGAATCCGGAGTAGGGCCATGGGCGGGAGATGGCAGCATCCGTGGCGGGTTCTGGTGGTGCCTTACTACCTGAACCGCTACGCGCGACAGGCCCATGTGTTGCGGGTGGCGTTGGCTTTTCTCGCCGGCCTGGCGCTGGTGCTGGCCACCGGCATCCCTCATGGCGGCTGGATGCTGGTGACGATCCTGATCGTGCTGGGCGGGGTGCCGCACTGGGGCGGCGTCAGGCGCAAGGCGCTGGAGCGGATGGGGGGCTCGCTGCTCGGGGCGATGGCGGGGTTGGCCGCCATCCTGTTGCACGGCGTATCGCCGTATCTCTGTTATGCCTGGATGTTGGTGGTGGTGGCGCTCAGTTGCTGGCACGCGCAGGGCAAAGGAGGCTATCTGGCATTGCTGACCGGCATCACGCTGGTGATCGTCGGCGGGCTGGGCGATGAGCCGATCAACGAGGCGCTGTGGCGCAGCTGCAATGTGCTGATCGGTTCGCTGATCGGCATGGCCGCCGCCGCCACGCTGCCGCTGCGGGCGCTGGACAGCTGGCGCTTCCTGCTGGCGGACAATCTGCGCGAGGCCGCGCTGCTGTACAACCGCATCGCGCGCCGGCTGCCGGTGGAGGGCGACGCGGCGCTGGACCAGTTCAACAGCCGGCTGATCCGTTTGCGCGGCCTGCTGTCCGCAGTGACGCAGGAGTCGGCGCTGTCGCACCGCCAACTGGATCAGGTCCAGCGTTGCCAACGCAGCATCTGGACCTTGCTGGACAGGATGGGCGAAGTGTCGGCATCGACTCCGGCCTTGGCGGAAGAGCGTTCGCCGCGGCGGGCCATCGTCCGCACCTTGCTGCGGGCGGCGCACGCCTTGCGCTTCAACCAGCCGCAGCTGCTGGCCGACTCCTTGCCCGCGGCCGACAATCCCGCGCGGATGCGCGAGCCCACGCATTGCCATTGGCTGGTGGCCGAGTTGTCGTTGACGGTCGAGGAGCTGCGCGGACAATTGCAGGATATCCTGCCGCAATTGATTGCCGCGCCGCCGCCGGCGCGGAGCCTGGTGAGGAGGATGCGCGGCGCGCCCAGAAAGTCCTGATGATTTAATGAAAATCGGCCCGGTATTTCCGGGCCGATTTCATGCGGGCATTGCCGTTTTCCGATTGATTACAGGCCGACGATCTTGACCTTCTGGCCCGGTTGCAGATGGTTGGGGTGCCGGCTGCCGTTGATGCGCTGAATGTCGTTGTGGGTGACGCCGAAACGGCGGGCGATGCTGAACAGCGTGTCGCCGCGCTGAACCACGTATTCCTTGCTGCGGTGGGCATGGCTTGCGTTGGCGGCCTGGCGGCGCTCGGCTACCTTGACCAAGGCTGGATCCGCGCCGTCGTCGTCGCTGTTGGCGACGAGATTATCGGTTGCGCTGTCGGCTTTCAGTTTCAGTTTTTGGCCAACCTGGACCAGATTGCCGTCCAGTTGATTCAGCGTTTTCAGGTCGTTGATGTCGAGGTTGCTGCGGCGGGCGATGCTGTACAGCGTGTCGCCGCTGGCGACGGTGTAGCTGCCGAGATCGCGGGTGGCCAACGAGCGGGCGGCGGCGCTGTCTTCGACGGTATTGGCCGAACTGGCCAGCAGCACGGCTTGGCGCGCGGCGAGGCCGGTGTCTGTTGCTGGCTGCGGCGTGATTTGCGGCTGGACGGAGGCGACGGCGACGGCTGTCGGCGCCGCGGCCTGCGGCGTTGCTGCCAGCACGACCTGCGTCACCGCAGGCTGGGCCGTAGCAGGGGCCGGTTCGGCTTGCGCGATCAGCGTCGCGCCGGCACTGATCGGCGCATCGCCGATCGGGGTATCCACCGATTCGAACGACTGGCCGTCGTTCAGCGGCTTGTTCATCGCCACCAGCACCGGCTGGCCGGCTTTCAGCGTGCCGCCGCTGATGCGGTTGGCCGCGATCAGCTGGCCGCTGCTCATGCCGTGGTCGCCGGCGACGGCGTTGATGTTCTCGTCGCTCTTGGGAACGTAAACTTCCCAGGTCAGAAGCGGCTTGCTCCACTTGTCCAGATTGGCCTGGAACTTGTCGACCTTGGCGGCCGGCAACAACATTTGGCGGCCGGCCTTGTAGGCGAACACCGGCAGGTTGAAGGCCGGGTTCAGCTCCTTGAATTCCGCCACCGAGATGCCGGCCAGCTTGGCGGCGATGTCGATGTTCATGTGCTTGCCGGTGGAGACGGCGACGAAGTAGGGCTTGTTGGGGAACTTGTCCAGGTGGACGCCGTACTTTTCCGGGCTGAGCAGAATGTTGCGCACCGCCAGCAGCTTGGGCACGTAGTTGCGGGTCTCGTTCGGCAGGCGGATGTTTTCGTAGGTGGGCTCGATGCCGCTGGCCTGGGCCTTGGCGATCGCGCGGGCCAGATTGCCTTCGCCCCAGTTGTACGCGGCCAGCGCCAGGTTCCAGTCGCCGAACTGGGCGTACAGGTTCTGCAGGTAGTCGAGCGCGGCGCGGGTGGCGTCGGTCACATCGCGGCGGCCGTCATACCACCAGGTCTGCTCCAGCCCATAATGGCGGCCGGTGGCTGGCATGAACTGCCACAAGCCGGCGGCGCCGACGCGGGAATTGGCGGTGGGCACGAAGGCGCTTTCCACCATCGGCAGCAGCGCGATCTCGGTCGGCATGCCGCGGCGCTCCACCTCGTTCATGATGTGGAACAGGTATTTGCGGCTGCGGTCCAGCGTGCGTTTGAAGTATTCGGGGCGGCTGGCGTAGAAACGCTCCTGGCGGCGGACGGTGTCGGCGTTGACCTCATCCAGCTGAAAGCCTTCGCGCACGCGCTTCCATACGTCGTCGCCGTTGCGCAGCAGGCTGGAGTTCAGCAGCATCATGTCGAGGCCGGCGGCCATCGCCTCGTCCACGCCGGAAGACGGCGCGGGGCCGGCCAAGGCCAGCGATGCGAATGGCAATGCGAGCGACACGGCGAGTGCCAATGGAGTGAAGCGTTTCATTCAGACGAGCCCGTATTTCTGATTCCGGCTGATGCTAAACATGCGTCAGGGGGGTGTCAATTGAAAAAGGCAAATCATTTCATGCGCTTTCATTGCTTATAGCCCATTTCGCGAGCAAGTGAAGGGCTCCGCGGATGGACTGCGAAAAGTTACGTATCCGGCATGCCTGTCAGCGAAAATCGTTCTTCCATTCCCGCAGCATGGCGAAGCAGGTTTCCTCGCTGTCGCCCGGATGTCCGCCGCGCTGCCGCAGCGCTTCGCGCAGCGCCGGTTCGCCGCTGCGGAGGAAGGGGTTGCTGGCGGTTTCCAGCGCGATGGTGCTGGGCAAGGTGGGCAGTCCGCGTTCGCGCAGCGCGCTGTCGCGGCTGCGGCGCATCGCGAGTATCGGATTATGCTGATCGGCAGCCAGCGCGAAGCGCAGATTGGACAGCGTGTATTCGTGGGCGGGGTAAACCTTGGTTTGCGGCGGCAATCGGGCCAGTTTTTTCAGTGAAGCCAGCATCTGTTGCGGCGTGCCTTCGAATACCCTGCCGCAGCCTGCGGCGAACAGGGTGTCCCCGCAAAACAGCGCGTCGTCCAGCAGGTATGCCAGGTGATCCAGGGTGTGGCCGGGCACTTCCAGCACCTTGGCCTGTCCCATGTCCAGCTCGATGGCGTCGCCTTCCATCACCGGATGGCTGACGCCGGGAATGCCGGCTGGGCCGTAGACAGGAATGCCCGGACAGGCGCGCAGCAGCTCCGGCAGACCACCGCAGTGGTCGGCGTGGTGATGGGTGATCAGCACGGCTTCCAGCCGCAGCGCTTCCTGTTCCAGATAGCGCAGCAGCGGCGCGGCTTCGCCGGGGTCCACGGCGACGGCGCGAGCGCCCTCGCGCAAAACCCAGATATAATTGTCAGTGAATGCCCCTACCGGGGCGATGCTAAACGTGGCTGCCATAAGGCTTTCCCCCATGAAAAATTCGTTTGGCGCCTGGCTGACCGGCACCGAGCTCGGACGTTACCTGCTGCAGCGCGAGCAGGAGTATTTCGAGCGGGCGGTGGCCGACGCCTTCGGCTACCACGCGGTGCAGGTCGGGTTGCCGGAAATGGACTGCTTGAGCGGCAACCGCATTCCTTGGCAGTGCCGGGTGGCCGATTACGGCGACGTCGACGTGCGCTGCGATCCCGCCTTCCTGCCGTTCGAAACCCGCAGCTTGGACCTGCTGGTGATGCCCCATGTGCTGGATTTTACCACCCAGCCGCACCAGGTACTGCGCGAAGCGGACCGCGTGCTGATGCCGGAGGGTCGGCTGATTCTGACCGGCTTCAACCCGCTGTCGCTATGGGGTGTGCGCAGGCTGATCCAGGGCAGGGAATCGGTGCCTTGGAACGGCAATTTTTTCACCCAGCTCCGGATCAAGGACTGGCTGGCGCTGCTGGACCTGGAGCTGGAGGAAAGCGCCTTCATGGTGTACGCGCCGCCGTTTTCGCGCCAGGACTGGCTGGGACGCTGCGGCTTCATGGAAGACGCGGGCGAGCGCTGGTGGCCGCTGGCGGCCGGGGTATATGGAATCGAGGCGGTCAAGCGCCAGCGCGGCATGCGGCTGATCACGCCCAACTGGAAGCAGCAGGCCAAGAAGAAGGGCGCGCTGGGCGTGGTGGCGGGCAACGAGCGCCAGCACACGCACAAGCGGCCGGAAACAACCGAGCGGGACGGCGTATCGTCCTGCCAATGAACGAGACAGCATGACGACAGAAGACAGAGTCGAGATTTACACCGACGGCGCCTGCAAGGGTAATCCCGGCCCCGGCGGCTGGGGCGCGTTGATGCGTTACAAGGGCAAGGAAAAGGAATTGTTCGGCGGCGAGCGCGGCACCACCAACAATAGAATGGAAATCATGGCCGTGATCCGGGCCCTGGCAGCGTTGAACCGGCCGTGCAAGGTAGTGGTCTACACCGACTCCCAGTATGTGCAGAAGGGCATTTCCGAATGGATACACGGCTGGAAGGCGCGCGGCTGGAAAACCGCGGCCAAGGAGCCGGTGAAGAACGCCGACCTGTGGCAGGAGCTGGACGCCGAGCGCAACCGCCATCTGGATGTGGAATGGCGCTGGGTGAAGGGCCACTCCGGCCATGAGTTCAACGAGAGAGCCGATCAACTCGCCAACAAGGGCGTGGAGTCGGTCTGACCAGCAGACACACCGCGCCGCCGTCGATACGGCTTCGCGGGCAGGACGCAGCATGAGACAGATTATTCTCGATACCGAAACCACCGGTCTCGATCCGCAGCAGGGCCACCGCATCATTGAGTTCGCCGGCCTGGAAATGGTCGGCCGCAAGCTGACCGGCAAGCACCTGCATCTTTACATCCATCCTCAGCGGGAGATCGATCCCGACGCCCAGCGCGTGCACGGCATCTCGCTGGAGTTCCTGGACGGCAAGCCGGTGTTCTCCAAGGTGGGGCAGGAAATCGCCGATTTTCTGCGCGGCGCCGAGCTGATCATCCACAACGCGCCTTTCGACGTCGGCTTCCTCAACGCCGAGTTCGCCAAGATCGGCATCGAGCCGATCGACAAGCTTTGCGCCAGCGTGATCGACACGCTGCGCGAAGCGCGCGACATGTTCCCCGGCAAGCGCAACAGCCTGGACGCCTTGTGCGACCGCTTCGAGATCGACCGCTCCAACCGGACGCTGCACGGCGCGCTGGTGGACTGCGAGCTGTTGTCCGAAGTCTATCTATGGATGACGCGCGGCCAGGAAAGCCTGGCGATGGACATCGAGGTGGAGCTGCCGGGAGACGCCGGCGCCATCCAGTTCGAGCGCAAGCCGCTGAAAGTGCTGGCCGCCAGCGAGGCCGAAGAGGCCGAGCACCAGGCTTATCTGGATGTGTTGGACAAGACGGTGAAGGGAGCCTGCGTCTGGCGCGGCCTGGAGCAGCCGGCGCAGGCGGGGGATTGAGGCGATGGCCAGAATGATCGCGCTGGTGCCGGCGGCGGGCTCCGGCAGCCGCTTCGGCGCGCCCAGCCCCAAGCAATATCTGCAATTGAACGGCAAGCCGCTGATGTGGCACGCGCTGGCCACGCTGGCGGCGGTGCCGGGGGTGGACGAAGTGGCGGTGGTGGTGTCGCCGCAGGACGAATGGTTCGACGGTTTCGACTGGGATCTGCCCAAGCTGTCGGTGCGCCGAGTCGGCGGCGCCAGCCGCGCCGAAAGCGTGGCCAACGGACTGGCCGCGCTCGCCTGCGCCGAGGACGACTGGGTGCTGGTGCACGACGCGGCGCGCTGCTGCCTGTCGGTGGCGGCGGTGGAGCGCCTGATCGCCGCCTTGTCCGGCCATGAGGTGGGCGGCCTGCTGGCGCTGCCGGTGCCTGACACCGTCAAGCGCGCCGACGCCGACGGCCATGTCGCCGCCACCGTGCCGCGCAACGGCCTGTGGCTGGCGCAGACGCCGCAGATGTTCCGCGCCGGGGTGCTGGAGAACGCGCTGCGCGGCGTGGCGGCCGAGGACATCACCGACGAGGCTGCCGCCGTCGAGCGCCTGGGGCTGAAGCCGCTGCTGGTGGAGGGCGACGCGCAGAACTTCAAGGTCACCTATCCGCGCGATCTGGCGCTGGCCCGAGCCATCCTGGCCGCGCGCGAAGACTACTGAACCGCAAGGAAGAACATGTTTCGCATCGGACAAGGCTACGACGTGCACCAATTGGTGGCAGGCCGCCCGCTGATCCTGGGCGGAGTGGACGTTCCGCATGACAAGGGCCTGCTCGGCCACTCGGACGCCGACGCGCTGCTGCACGCGATCACAGACGCGCTGCTGGGCGCCGCCGCGCTGGGCGACATCGGCCGCCATTTCCCGGATACCGCAGTCGAATTCAAGGGCGCAGACAGCCGCGCGCTGTTGCGCGAAGCGGCGGCGCGGGTGCGGGCGGCCGGCTGGCGGCCGGTCAATGTGGACAGCACGCTGATCGCGCAAAGGCCGAAGCTGGCGCCGCACATCGACGCGATGCGCGCCAATATCGCGGCGGACCTGGGGCTGGAGGTCGGCGCGGTCAACGTCAAGGGCAAGACCAACGAGAAGCTGGGTTATCTGGGCCGCTGCGAGGCGATAGAGGCGCAGGCTGTCTGCCTGCTGATGCCGGCCTAAGCGACGCGGCCAAAAAACGCTGATCCAGAGCCGAGCCTCTGCGCCGCGTGGCTTGAATGGCTCGCTTTGGCGAGCCTCGGGCCAGCGGGATGATCAATTTGCTCTGCAAGATTTTGAACAAGCGGCCAGGCGTCATGCCGGCGCAGTCCGCTTATGGGATAATCGCGCATCATCGCTCATGCCGGGCATGGGCGGCACAACACCAACCAGGAGGCCCCATCATGCTGACCCAGGATCAACTGAAACTCGCCGTCGCCAAGAAGGCGCTGGAATTCGTGCCGGAAGACGCCATCATCGGCGTTGGCACCGGCAGCACCGTCAATCTGTTCATCGAGGAACTGGCCGGCATCAAGGGGCGCATCAAGGGCGCGGTATCCAGCTCCGAAGCCTCCACCGCGCGGCTGAAGGCTCACCACATTCCGGTGTTCGACCTGAACGAAGTGGAGAAGCTGCCGGTGTATATCGACGGCGCCGACGAGATCAACCACCACCTGCACATGATCAAGGGCGGCGGCGCGGCGCTGACGCGCGAGAAGATCGTCGCCGGCGTGGCCGATGAGTTCATCTGCATCGCCGACGAGCAGAAGTACGTGGCCATGCTGGGCACTTTCCCGCTGCCGATCGAGGTGATTCCGATGGCGCGCAGCTACGTCGCGCGCGAGCTGGTGCGTCTGGGCGGCCACCCGGAACTGCGCCAGGGCGTGACCACCGACAACGGCAACGTGATCCTGGACGTGCACGGCCTGCAGATCATGAAGCCGGTGGAGCTGGAGGAAATCATCAACCACATCGCCGGCGTCGTTACCTGCGGCCTGTTCGCCCGCCGCCGCGCCGACGTGCTGGTGCTGGGCAAGCAGAGCGGCGTGGAAGTGCTGCGCTGAGGCGAATCCTGTCCGCCCCGGCCGACTGGACGCGGCCGGGCGAAGATGGCATGTCACGCGGCTGTCATCTGCTTGTCTTACAATTTACCATTTTCGCGAGATTCCCGAGGCAAACATGGCAGAACACATTTCCAAGCAGTTCGATCTGGAGCTGGAAACCATCCGTACCCGTGTGCTGCAGATGGGCGGCCTGGTGGAGCAGCAGATCCTGTCCGCCGTCGATGCCCTGATGGCCGGCGACGTGCCGCGGCTGGACAAGGTGATGGCCGAGGACGCGCTGGTCAACGCGATGGAAGTCGGCATCGACGACGACTGCCTGCATATCATCGCCCGCCGCCAGCCGGCGGCCAGCGATCTGCGCATCGTCTTCACCGTGATCAAGATCATCACCGATCTGGAGCGCATCGGCGACGAAGCGGCCAAGATCGCGCGGATGGGCAAGACCATCCACCAGTCCGAACGCTTCCAGATGCCGCGCTTCCGCGAAATCGAAAAGATGGCAGACGTGGCGCTGGCGATGCTGCGCCGCGCGCTGGACGCCTTCGCCCGGCTGGACACCAGCGCCGCGCTGGAGCTGGCCGAGGAAGACCAGCGGCTGGACGAGAATTTCGCGTCCGAGCTGCGCCAGCTGATCACCTTCATGATGGAAGATCCGCGCACCATCAGCATGTCGATCGACACGCTGTTCATCTCCAAGGCCATCGAGCGCATCGGCGACCACGCCAAGAACATCTCCGAATACGTGGTCTACCTGGTCAAGGGCAAGGATATCCGCCACACCACGCTGGAAGACATCAAGCGCGAAACCATGGGACGCTGAGCGGCGCGGTCCGGACATGACGCTGAGCGCAAAATGGCGGTAACATCTCGCGGTTACCGCCATTTTGCTTGCCGGGCGCGCCGGGCGTTGTTCGCTCCGCTGCGGCCCCGCGGGCGCAACCGAACAAGAAAAGGGGTGTCCTTGACACACGCCACGCCCCCGCACACCGTGCTGGCCACCATCGATCTGGGTTCCAACAGCTTCCGGCTGCAAGTGTCCCGCGTGGTGGACGACCAGCTGTACGCCCTGGACGTGATGAAAGAAACCGTGCGCCTGGGCGCCGGCCTCACCGCCGACAAACACCTGAACGACGACACCCAAGCGCGCGCGCTGGCCTGCCTGGCCCGTTTCGGCGAACGGCTGCGAGGCTTCGTGCCCGCCCAGGTCCGTGTGGTCGGCACCAACACGCTGCGCGTGGCCAGGAACGCGCCGGCCTTCATCGCCGAGGCCGAAGAGCGGCTGGGCTTCCCGATCGAAGTGATCGCAGGGCGCGAAGAGGCGCGGCTGATCTACCTGGGCGCCGCCCACTCGCTGCCGGACACCAAAGAGCGCCGGATGGTGGTGGATATCGGCGGCGGCTCCACCGAATTCATCATCGGCAGCCATTACAAGGCACTGGTCACCGAAAGCCTGCCGCTGGGCTGCGTCAGCTACACGATGCGCTTTTTCCCGGACGGCAAGCTGACCCGCGGCAATTTCCGCGACGCCACGCTGGCCGCCCGCAACGAGATCCAGCGCATCCGCCACGAATACCGTCCCAGCGAGTGGCAGATCGCCGTCGGCACTTCCGGCACCGCGCGCTCGCTGCGCGACGTGCTGGAGATCAACGACTGGAGCCGAGCCGACATCACCCTGGCCGGCATGGAGCAGTTGCGCGAGGTCTTGATCAAGCAGGGCAGCATAGACGCGGTCAAGGTCAACGGCCTGAAGGCCGATCGCGCGCCGGTGCTGGCCGGCGGCCTCGCCATCATGATCGCGGTGTTCGAGGAGCTGGAGGTCGAGAAGATGATCGTCACCGAGGGCGCGCTGCGCGACGGCGTGCTCTACGATCTGCTGGGCCGCCAACGCGAGAAGGACATGCGCGACAGCACGGTGGCGCTGTTCAAGCGCCGCTACCATGCCGACACGCAGCAGGCCGAGCGCGTCAACCAGCTGGCCGAGCGCCTGTACCGGATGCTGGCCGGCGAGGACGTGGACCAGGACATGCTCAAGCGCCTGTCGTGGGCGGCCAAGCTGCACGAGATCGGCCTGACCATCGCCCACACCGCCTACCACAAGCATTCCGCCTACATTCTGCAGAACGCCGACATGCCGGGCTTCTCCAAGCGCGAGCAGGCCACGCTGGCGGCCATCGTGCTGGGCCACCGCGGCGACATGGGCAAGATGGCGCAATACATCAGCCAGCCGGCGTTGTGGCAGGCGGTGGTGGCGCTGCGCGTCGCGGTGCTGTTCTACCGCAGCCGCATCAACGCCGCCTTGCCGGCCGAGCTGGACCTGCGGCAGCATGCGCGCGGCTTCACGCTGTCGCTGAGCGGAGACTGGCTGGAGGCCAATCCGCTATCGGCCAGCAGTTTCCAGCAGGAAGTGGGCCAGTGGAAGAATGTCGGCTTCCAGCTCGACATCGTGCAGAAATAAGCCGCCGATGCGCCATCCGGAATTGAAGGAGAGGCTGCCGACGCTGGGCGAGCAGGCGGGGACGCTGCTGCCGGTGGGCGAGGCCAAGCACGCGGGCACCAAGTTGTCGCTGTTCGACTTCTGCGCCGACGAGGCGATCGAGCTGGCCGACCTGCCGCTGGCCAATCTTGCCAGCTACCGCCGCCGCGGCGAGGTGCTGTGGCTCAATGTCTACGGCCTGAGCGACGCCGCCGCCATCCAGGCGATAGGCGAACGCTTCGGCCTGCACCCGCTGGTGCAGGAGGACATCCTCAACGCCCGCCAGCGGCCCAAGCTGGAAGACTACGAAGACTATCTGTTCCTCGCCTGCCGCGTGTTCGATTACCAGCAGGGCGGGCGGCTGCAATCCGACCAGATGTACCTGGTGCTGGGCGACGGTTTCGTGCTGTCGTTCCAGGAGAAGCCCACCGGCGTGTTCGAGCAGGTGCGCGAACGGCTGCGCAAGGGGAGAGGGGCATTGCGCCGGCGCGGCGCCGACTACCTGGCCTATTCGCTGCTGGACGCCATCATCGACGACTACTTCGGCGTGCTCGGCCAGTTCAACGACAAGGTGGAGCGCACCGACGGCCAGCTGCTGGCAGGGCGCGACAACGGCGTGCTGCGCCAGATCCAGCGGCTGAAGCGCGATTGCCTGAAGCTCAGGCGCGCGCTGCTGCCGCTGCGCGAGGTGCTGCTGTCGCTGAACCGCGGCGACGAGGAGCGCTTCGGCGAGGATACCCGCGTCTATCTGCGCGACGCCTACGACCACGTGGTCCACGTGCTGGAGTCGCTGGAGATGAACCGCGAGATGGTCGGCGACATGATGGACCTCTATCTGTCCACCCAATCGCACCGGCTCAATCTGCAGATGCGGGTGCTGACGGTGATCACGATGATCTTCATGCCGCTGACGCTGATCGCCGGCATCTACGGCATGAACTTCGAGTACATGCCGGAGCTGAAGTGGCACTACGGCTACTTCATCGTGCTGCTGGCGATGGGCGGCATTTCCGCCGGCATGAGCTGGTGGTTCTGGAAGCGGCGGTGGATTTGACGCTCTATCTTCGCGGTGCCATCATGAATCGAAGCTTAAATAGGCTATTGATTTTAGTGAGAATTACGGGAGAGAGCCATGAAGCCGTTTTCGGTCCATGCAATCTGGGACGATGACGCCGGTGTTTGGGTGGCCAGCAGTAAAGATGTACGAGGGCTGGTCGCAGAAGCGGCTACGCGTGAGGAACTGGTGGCCATGCTTAAGGCTCGCATTCCGGAGTTGCTGGAGCTGAATGATCAGCCTTTGCCCGAGGGAGAGATTCGTTTTCGTCTGAAATCGGAACAGGTCTCAACCGAGGTAATTTGTGACTGACTTTACCGCTGCGGTAAAGACAAAGTTGAAGGAGCATGGCTGCCGCTTTGATCGCCAAGGGAAAGGCGACCACGAAATCTGGTATAGCCCCATCACAGATACGAAATTTCCGGTGGATAGCAGTATTCGGTCCAGGCATACCGCCAATGAGATCATGAAGCAGGCGGGCATCCACCACCATTTCTGATAGCGAATCATGTCAATCAGCCGGCAATGCACCGGCTGATTGTGTTTTACACCTCGTCGGAGCGCAGCCGCTTGACGCCGGCCTGGCGCATCTTCATCCAGGCCTCGGCCAGCGAGCCGTCCATGTCTATCGCCCGGCAGGCATCCTCCACCACGAAGGTCTCGAAACCCGCGGCGCGGGCGTCGATGGCGCTCCAGGCGACGCAGAAATCAGTGGCGAGACCCGCCAGCCATACCTTTTTGACGCCCAGAGCGTTCAAGTAAGCGGCCAGGCCGGTGGTGGTGGCGCGGTCGGCTTCGACGAAGGCGGAATAACTGTCCACCTGGGCGTGGACGCCCTTGCGCACGATTAGCCGGGCATGTTGGGTCTCCAGCTCGGAGTGGAAGCCGGCGCCATGGCTGCCGGCGACGCAGTGGTCCGGCCACAGCGTTTGCGGGCCGTAGGGCAGGTCCAGGCTCTGGAAGGGCTGCATGCCGGGATGGCGGGAGGCGAACGACACGTGCCCGGCCGGATGCCAGTCCTGGGTCAGCACCACGTTTTCGAACAGCAGCGACAGGTGGTTGATCAAGGGCACCACTTCGTCTCCGCCCGGCACGGCCAGCTCGCCGCCCGGACAGAAACTGTTCTGCACATCCACCACCAGCAATGCGCAGTCGGCACCATAGCGTTTCAGGGGCATGGGACTACCTTGTTGTTGTCGTCTTCCATCTTGTTAACACGGGCAGGCCCGCGGGTAAAGGGGGAGCGGGTCTTTCCACTCTTGCGTTTAATACCCCATGGGGGTATAACGAAGGCAGGAGGATGCGATGACACAATCCCTGTTGACGCTGCCGGTCGCCGGCATGAGCTGCGCCGCCTGCGCGGCCCGCATCGAGAAGCAGCTGAACCGCATGGACGGCGTGGAAGCGGCGGTCAGCTTCGCCAATGAAAGCGCCCAGCTGCGCTACGACCCGGACCAAACCAAGCCGCAGCAACTGGTGGACGCCATCGTCCGCTGCGGTTTCGATGTGCCGCGCCAGACGCTGGAGCTGGGCATCGGCGGCATGAGTTGCGCCGCCTGCGCGGCCCGGCTGGAAAAGGCGTTGGGCCGATTGCCGGGCGTGGAGGCCAGCGTTAACTTCGCCGCCGAGTCGGCGCGGGTGGATTTCTTGCCAGGATTGATGGACCGCGACCGGGTGCTGGATGCGGTGCGCAAGGCGGGTTTCGAGCCTTTGTTGCGCGAGGATGGCGGCGGCGAGGCCGAAGCCGCCGCCCGCTACCGCCGCGAGTTGGCGTGGTTCGCCGCGTCGGCGTTGCTGACGCTGCCTTTCATGGTGGAAATGGCGGCGATGTTTGCTGGCGGCCACCACGGCTGGCTGCCCAGGATGTGGCAGCTGGCGCTGGCGACGCCGGTGCAGTTCATCGTCGGCTGGCGTTTCTACCGCGGCGCCTGGCAGGCGTTGCGCGGCGGCGTCGCCAATATGGACGTGCTGGTGGCGCTGGGCACCAGCATGGCCTGGCTGCTGTCGGCTGCGGTGACCTTGTTGGAGCTTGAGGGCCAGCATGTGTATTTCGAGGCCAGCGCGGCGGTGATCACGCTGGTGTTGCTGGGCAAGCTGCTGGAGGCGAGGGCCAAGGGCAAGACCTCGGCGGCGATCGCCGCGCTGGTGAAGCTGGCACCCCGCACCGCCCGCGTCGAGCGCGATGGCGAGCTGGTCGAGGTGGCGGTGGACAAGCTGCAGCGCGGCGACGTGGTGGTGGTGCGCCACGGCGACAGCCTGCCGGTGGACGGCGAGGTGGTGGGCGGCCAGGCTTGGCTGGACGAGAGCATGCTGACCGGCGAGAGCCGGCCGGTGGCCAAGCAGGCCGGCGACAAGGTCTACGCCGCCACCCGCAACCAGGACGGCATGCTCAAGGTGCGCGCCACCGGCGTCGGCGGCGATACCCAGCTGGCCGAGATCGTGCGCATGGTGGCGGCTGCCCAGGGCAGCAAGGCGCCGATCCAGCGTCTGGCCGACAGCATTTCGGCGGTATTCGTGCCGGCGGTCAGCGCGGTGGCGCTGCTGACTTTCCTACTGACCGGCTGGCTGAACGGCAACTGGGCGCAGGCCCTGATCCACGCGGTGGCGGTGCTGGTGATCGCCTGCCCGTGCGCGCTGGGCCTGGCCACGCCGACCGCGGTGATGGTGGGCGTGGGCAACGGCGCGCGCCGCGGCATCCTGTTCCGCAACGCCGCGGCGCTGGAGCAGGCCGGCAAGGTGGACGTGCTGTTGGTGGATAAGACCGGCACGCTGACCGAGGGTCGGCCGACCCTGCGCCACGCGCTGGCGCTGGACGGTGATGAAAACCGGTTGATCCAGCTGGCCGCCAGCGCCGAAGCCGGCTCCGAGCATCCGCTGGCCCACGCTTTGCTGCAGCGGGCGAAGGAGTCGGAACTGCCGCTGCTGGCCTGCGAGCGTTTCCGCGCCGATGTCGGCAACGGCGTCGAGGCCGCGCTGCCGGGCGTGGGCACGGTCAAAGTGGGCGTGCCGTCCTGGATAGGCCTGGACCTGCCGGCCGAAGCGGCCGTCTGGCCGCTGGAAGGATGCACGGTGGTGGCAGTCAGCTTGGACGACAAGCCGCTGGGCCTGCTAGCGCTGGCCGATCCGCTGCGCGGCAGCTCCAAGGGCGCGGTCGCCGCGCTGCGCGGGCTGGGCGTCAAGGTGGTGATGCTGACCGGCGATCATGAGAGCACCGCGCGCAGCATCGCCGCCGAGGCCGGCATAGACGAATGGCGCGCCGGCATGAAGCCGCAGGACAAGGCCGATGTGGTCAAATACTGGCAACAGCAGGGCAGTAAGGTGGCGATGCTGGGCGACGGCGTCAACGACGCGCCGGCGCTGGCCGCGGCCGACGTCAGCCTAGCGATGGGCGCGGGCTCCGACGTGGCCATCGCCGCCGCCGACATCACGCTGATGCACGGCGACCTGGCGCACGCGGTGGACGCCATCCGCCTGTCGCGCGCCAGCCTGGCCAAGATTCGCCAGAACCTGGCTTTTGCCTTCGTTTACAACGTGCTGGGCATTCCGCTGGCGGCCGCCGGCATGCTGAACCCGGTGATCGCCGGCGCGGCGATGGCGGCGAGCTCGGTGTCGGTGGTGTCCAACTCTTTGCTGCTTCGGCGCTGGCGCTGAAGCTTTAACCAACTTTTGTTCTAACGATGGAGATGAACATGGCAGAACTGGTTTTGAACATAGACGGCATGACATGCGGCGGCTGCGTGAAGAGTGTGACCGGCGTGCTGAACGGCATGGCCGGCGTCAGCGATGCCCAGGTGAGCCTGGAGGAAAAACAGGCGCGCGTGGCTTACGACGCTGAAACGGTATCGCCTGAGGAGCTGGCTGCGGCAGTCGCGGATGCAGGCTTCGATGTGACATTCTGATTTCCCGCGCAATCGCCCGGACCGTCTCGTCGCCCTGCGGGGTCGGGACGGTCTTCGCCATTTTGAGCCAAACCCCGGCCTTACTTCTCTCCCAGCATGCCGTATTCCACCGGCGTCTTCACATAGAACACCTTGATGCCTTCGCCGCGCAAGCGGTCCAGCAACAGCTCGGCCTCCTGCGAGCTGAGCGCCATCGTCACCTCCTCGGGCTGGTCGGCCAGCTCGAAGAAGCGGGCGGCGTGGATGCGGCGGTCGCCGCCGAAGCCCTCGCTGGCGGCGAACAGCGTGGCGCCGCCTATGCCCAGCCTGTGGGCTTCCTGCAAGATCCATTCCGCCAGCGGCACACCGTGATGGCGGTGTCCCTGCTGGGTGAAGAACGACAGTTGGTAGCCTTGCATCGCGGGGGCTCCAGGAGACGGATCACGGTTGGGTCGTGCTGTCGGCGGGCATGTCGTCCGCCGACACCTGCATTGTAGACCCGGCCGCCGTGGCGGGCGGCCAGAGCGTGCTCAGCGGATGATGCCAACCGGGTAGAGGTAGCGGTTGCTGTCGGCGAACGGCGTGCGCTCGTAGAACCAGTTGAGCCGGGCGTTGCGGTCCTTGGCGAACTTGGGGTCGGACTTGAGCCTGGCGGCGAAGGCTTTGCGCAGTTCCGGGCTTTCCGCCAGCATCCGCCGCGCCATTGGCTCCATCACATAGGCTTCAGGCGCTTCGGCCGAGGTCAGGTTGGCGTTGAAGAAGCCCCAGCTGAGGAAGGAGTCCGGGCTGGACGGCTCCAGCAGCACCATGGCCAGCGCGCCCAGCGGCTGGTCGGGGTTGATCAACACCGAGCCGGCCGGATAAGTGACCTTGCGCGGCATCGCCACCGGCTTGCCGCTGATCAGCAGCCGGCCTTCGTAGCCGGGAATCTTGTCGGCCGATTCGCGGTCCGGTTCGAACGGCGTGCCCAGCTTGACCTCGTCCAGCCGGTAGGCGGTGACGTCCAGCGCGGTCGGCTTGTCCAGCGTGGTCATGGCGATGCCGTGCGTCTTCAGCCTGTCTATCACTTCCCGCCATTGCGCCGGCACCACGTAGGCCTTGGGCCGCGCGACGACCAGATCGGGCTCGGATTGCGGCGTGATCGGGATCTTGTAGTCCTGCGGCTGGTTGCTCCAGCGCACGATCTTGTCGCCGGTGATCGGCGATTGCGCCTTGTCGAATTTCACGCCCTTGAAGTCCACCATCTGCGGCTGGCCGTCGGCCGCTTTCCAGGTCAGCGTCACGTTCTTGGGCCGCGCCGCGCGGTCAGCGGCGATGGCGGCGCGCAGGCTGTCCCGATTGGCGGCTACGCTTTCCAGGATGGCCTTGTACAGCGCGTAATTGCCCAGCACCTGCTGCTTGTACGGCTTGAGCGCGTGCAGCTCCACCAGGATGGCGGGGATGCCGCGCACGTCGGCGTACTGGTTGGAGAAGCGCGCCAGATCGCTGTAGTAGGGGTAGTAGCCCTTGCCGATGTCCTCGTTGTCGTTCATCGAGATGCAAACGTTGGGTTCGTGGCCGTAGGCGCGCAGCTGGCTGTAGACATAGGGCGTCATCACTTGGTCCATCCAGCGGCTGGACGCCAGCGACCAGCCCTGGCCGTTGTTGCAGTAGGTGACGTCGTACTGGTAATTGACGCCGTCGGTGCTGTGGGTGTCGATGAAGAAGTCCGGCTGGTACTGGCCGAGCACGCGCGCCACGTTGCGGATTTCCGGGCTGTCCAGTTTGGCGAAGTCGCGGTTCAGGTTGAGGTTGCGGCTGTTGACGCGCCAGCCGGTCTCGTCCGGACCATTCTGGTTGATGCGGCCGTATTTGCCATAGCGCACGTCGCCGTCGATGTTGACGGTGGGAACGAACAGGATGTTCACCTTGTCCAGCAAGGCGCGCTGCGCGCCGCCGACGGTCAGGTCGCGCAGCAGCATCAGGCCGGCGTCCTTGCCGTTGGCTTCGCCCGGGTGGATGCCGGCTTCGATGTAGACCGTCGGCTTGCCGGAAGCCTTGAGTCCGGCCGCGGACTTGTCGGCGCTGCTGGACGCCACCGCCATCATGAACGGCCGGCCCTCGCCGGTTTTCTCTTGCAGCTCGGTCAGCTGGATCAAATCGGGCTTCGCCGCCGCCAGCTTTTGCAGATAGGCCAGCGTTTCCGGGTAGGGCGGCGTGTGGGCGAAACCGGAGGCTTCTAGCGGCGTGGCCCAGGGATCGTCTTTGGTTGCGGCGAACTGCTGGCTTTTGCCGTTCCAGGGAATGTCGGGCGGCAGCACGCGCTGGCCGGCGGACTGGAGAAACTGGCCGGGATCGACATAGTCGGGCGCGGCCGGAGAGGCGCCGGCGGGCAGGCTGGCCAGCGCGGCGGCGAGAAATGTCAGCGAAGGGAGGAGGCGGCTCATCGTATGCTCCGGGAGTGAGGATCGCGCCAGCTTACGCCTTGTGTCGTTGGTTTCCGGTTATCTGATTCATCCTGCTTGATGGCTGTCAAATGCGAGATGCTTCCTGCTTTTTTCTTGTGGTTTTTGTTATGAAAATTTTAATTAAGCATAATTCCATTTGCATGTTGATGGCTGGGTGGCCTGGCAGTACCATCATTTTTCCGCGCGAAACCGCGCTTGGCGCCGGGCCGCTACGATGGCCGGATTCCACGTCCCTATCAAGAAAGAAACCGTGTTGAAAACGAAAACTCTGACTGTGCTGCTGGCGTCGCTGCTGTCTGGTTCCGCGTTGGCGGCGGATATCCCGCTGCGCGACTTTTTCCGCAATCCCGAGCAAAGCAACTTCACGGTGTCGCCGGACGGCAAGAGCGTGGCCTTCCTGTCGCCGTGGGAGTCGCGCCGCAATATCGTGGTGCGCCGCCCAGGCCAGCCGGACAAGCGCGTCACCGCGATCAAGGACCGCGACCTGTCCGGTTATTTCTGGAAGGGCAACGACAGGCTGGTGTACGTCAAGGACAATGCCGGCGACGAGAATTTCCACCTGTACAGCGTGGACCTGAAGAGCGGCAAGACCCGTGATCTGACGCCGTTTCCCGGTGTGCGCGCCGAGATCGTCGATGGTCTGATCGACAACGACAAGCAACTGCTGATCAGCCTGAACAAGCGCAACCCGGAGATCTTCGACGTCTACCGCATCGACCTGCAGACCGGCAAGCTGACCCTGGAAGCGGAAAACCCGGGCAAGGTGGCCAACTGGATCACCGATCACAAGGGCAATATCCGCATCGCGATCGAGACCGACGGCGTCAACAACACGGTGTTATACCGCGACCAGCCCGGCGGCAAATTCCGCAAGCTGATGACCACCAATTTCCGCGAGAACTTCACGCCGCTGTTCTTCACCTTCGACAACCAGCGCTTCTATGCTTCCAGCAGCCTGGGTCGCGACAAGGCCGCCATCGTAGAGTACGACCCCAAGACCGGCAAGGAGGTGAAGGAGATCTATGCGCGCCAGGATGTCGATGTTTCCGGACTCGACTTCTCGCACAAGCGCAAGGTGATCACTTGCGCCGGCTTCGAGACCGACAAGCCGGGCCGCGAGTGCTTCGATCCGCAATCGCGCGAACTGTACGCCAAGCTGCAGTCCCACTTTCCGGGCTATCAGGTGGACATCACCTCAGGCAATCGCAACGAGGACCGTTTCGTGGTGGCGGCCTGGAGCGACAAGACCCAGGGCAAGCGCTATCTGTACGACAAGAAGAGCGACAAGCTGACGCTGCTGGCCGAGATCACGCCCTGGCTGCCGGAAGACAAGATGGCCAGCATGAAGCCCATCCAGTACCGCAGCCGCGACGGCCTGACCATCAACGGCTACCTGACGCTGCCCAAGGGCAAGGAAGACGCCAAGGACCTGCCGGTGATCGTCAACCCGCATGGCGGACCGTGGTATCGAGACAGCTGGCGCTTCAATCCGGAAGTGCAGTTCTTCGCCAGCCGCGGCTGGGCGGTGCTGCAGATGAACTTCCGCGGCTCCACCGGCTATGGCCGCCAGTTCTGGGAAGCCTCGTTCAAGGAGTGGGGCGGCAAGATGCAGGACGATGTCAGCGATGGTGTTGACTGGCTGGTCAAGCAAGGCGTGGCCGATCCGAAGAAGGTGTGCATCTACGGTGGCAGCTACGGCGGCTACGCCACCTTGTCCGGCATCACCAAGACGCCGGAACTGTACCGCTGCGCGGTGGATTACGTCGGGGTGTCCAATCTGTTCACCTTCATGACCACCATTCCGCCGTACTGGAAGCCGTTTCTGGATTCGATGTACGAAATGGTGGGCAATCCGGAGAAGGACAAGGACCTGCTGCGCGAGCGCTCGCCGGTGTTCCACGTCGACCGCATCCAGTCGCCGCTGCTGGTGTTGCAAGGCGCCAAGGACCCGCGCGTCAACATCAACGAGTCCAACCAGATCGTCGACGCGTTGAAGAAGCGCGGTGTGGACGTCGAGTACATCGTCAAGGACAACGAAGGCCACGGCTTCCGCAACGAGGAAAACCGCTTCGCCGCCTACGGCGCGATGGAGCAGTTCTTCAAGAAACATCTGGACTGATCGGTTACCGCGCCAGTCATCTCTGCCCGCCTTCAGGCGGGCTTTTCCATTTAGGCCCGCTGACAAAACTCCTGATCCTGCGTCGCGTCTCCTTGTCGTACGGATTTGGCACTGTCTGCGTGGGCGAGCCTTGGTTCGCGGCGCTTACAGCATCAGCCATCCAGCCGCCGCGCACAGGCCCACCACCAGCCAGGGCGGCAGCTTCCATGCTGCCAGCGCCAGTAAAGCCAGCAGAACGGCCGCGAAGTCGGCCGGCGCGCGTACCGAGCTGCTCCAGGCCGGATGGTACAGCGCGGCCAGCAGCAGGCCCACCACCGCGGCATTGACGCCGGCCAGAGCCGATTGGGCGCCGGGCGCGGCGCGCAGCCGGTGCCAGAACGGCAGCGCGCCGGCCAGCAGCAGGAAGCCGGGCAGGAAGATGGCGATCAGCGCCAGCGCGCCGCTTTGCCAGCTGCCGTCGCCGGCCGTGCCGAGAAAGGCAGCGAAGGCGAACAGCGGGCCGGGCAGCGCCTGCGCGGCGCCGTAGCCGGCCAGGAAGGCATCCCTGGGCACCCAGCCGCTGGCGACGGACGCGGTTTCCAGCAGCGGCAGCACCACGTGGCCGCCGCCGAACACCAGCGCGCCGCTACGGTAGAAAGCGTCGAACAGGGCCATCCGGTAGCCGGGCCAGGCCGCAGCCAGCAGCGGCAGGCCGGCCAGCAGCGCGAAGAACAGCGCCAGCCAGATCGCGCCGCGGCGGCGGCTGGGCATCGGAGCGTCGTCGGCAATGGCAACGCCCGGGGCGGGAGCGGCCAGCCACAGGCGTCCGGCGGCGCTGGCCAGCGTGATGACGGCCAACGGCAGCCAGGTCGCGGCGATCAGCAAGGCCAGGCAGCAGGCGATGGCCATCAGCGTTAGCCGCGGCCGGTCGGGGCATAATTGGCGCGCCATGCTCCACACCGCCTGCGCCACCACCGCCACCGCGGCCAGCTTCAGTCCATGCAAGACGCCGGGCGGAATGGTCTGCGCGTGATGCGACAGGCCCAGCGCCAGCAGCAGCATCAACAGCGCCGACGGCAGCGTGAAGCCCAGCCAGGCGGCCAGCGCGCCGGACAGTCCGCCGCGCGCCATGCCCAGCGCCATGCCCACCTGGCTGCTGGCCGGTCCGGGCAGGAACTGGCACAGCGCCACCAGGTCGGCGTAATCGCGCTCCGGCAGCCAGCGGCGGCGCTCGACGAATTCGGCGCGGAAATAGCCGAGGTGGGCGACCGGGCCGCCGAAGGAGGTGAGGCCCAGCTTCAGGAAAACCAGTAGGATGCGCCAGAAGCCGCGGTCGTTCGCCGCATGGGTTGGATGCATGGCATGAAAGAGGGAGAGGGAACTGCGCCACCTTAGCGGAAAACGCCGCCGGCTTGAAGCGCTATGGCTGCGTCCGCGGTTGCCGCCAGCGACGCGCGGCCAAGTGCCCGCCGAATTGCAGCAGGCTGCACAACAGCAGATAGCCGACGGCGATGGCGCTGAAGATTTCCAGCGGATACACCTGCTCGCGGTTGTTGACCTGGGTGGCGACGAAGGTGAATTCGGCGACGCCGACGATATAGGCCAGCGAGCTGTCCTTCAGCAGCGACACCCACTGGTTGACGAAGGAGGGCAGCATGATGCGCAGCGCCTGCGGCAGGATCAGCCAGCGCAGCGTCTGCCAGCGCGAGAAGCCCAGCGCCAGCCCAGCGTGCCATTGGCCGCGGCCGACCGCCGCCAGGCCGGCCAGCACCGCCTGGCCCAGATAGGCGGAGTGGATCAGCGCCAGCGCCAGGATCACGGTCGCGAGGCCGGGGATGTCGACGCCGAACAGCAGCGGCAGCAGGAAATAGCACCAGAAGATCAGCATCAGCACCGGGATCGCGCGCAGCACCGCGGTGGCGGCCATCAGGCCGCGCCGCAGCGCGGCGCCGCCCATCAGCTGGGCGATGCCCAGCGCCAGCCCCAGCCCGCTGGCCAGCAATGCCGCGGCCAGGCTCAACAGCGCGGTCAGCAGCAGGCCGCCGGGTTCGCCGCCGGACAGATTGCCCCACAAGAGGTAGTCGAGATTGTCTTGTATCACCGCCGGAATCATCGCAGCGTCCTCCATTCAGGCTCCGGCCGCTGGGCCAGCAACTGGGTGATCAGCACCAGGACCAGATACAGCGCGGTGGCGGCGGCGAAGGATTGGAAGGCCAGCAGCGTTTCCGTCTCCACCTGGCGCGAGGCGTAGGAGAGCTCCGCCAGGCCGATCGCCATGGTCAGCGAGGTGTTCTTGACGATGGCGGTGTACTGGCCGACCAACGGCCGCTTCACCAGCTGCCAGGCCTGCGGCAGCACCACCAGGCGCAGCACTTGCCAGCCGCTCATGCCCAGCGCCCGCGCCGCCAGCCGCTGGCCCTTGGGCACCGCGTTCAGTCCGGCTTGCAGCTCGCCGCTGATGAAGGCGGCGCTGTACAGCGTCAGCGCGGTGAAGGCGGCCAGGAATTCGAACGATGGCCAGGGCAGGGTCAGATCGAACGGCAAGGCCAGCGCGCGCGGGGTGTTCAGCCAGATTTTCGCCTCGTCCGGCAGCAGGCCGGACACGCCGAAATACCACAGCAGCAGCTGCACCATCAGCGGCGTGTTGCGGTGCAATTCCAGAAACAGCCGCGTCGCCAGCCGCAGCGGCCGCGGGCCGCCGTCCAGCAGCGCGGTGAAGGCGATGCCGAGCAGGCTGGCGGCGGCGATGACCAGCAGCGACAGCCAGCCGGTCAGCAGCGCGCCCTTGCCCAGCCAGAGTAGGTAATGCGGCTCCAGCCAGTTGTGGCCGAGCCAGGCGGGTGGTGTCATGCGTGTGTCTTTCTACAGCGGTGAAACGGCAAAACCGCCGGGGACGCCGGCGGTTGCGAAGCGGGACGGGCCGGAATCAGGCCGCGTCGCCGATCTTGAAGTCGCGCGGCAGCGGCGCCTTGGTCTTGGGGCCGAACCAGTGGTCGTAGATCTTGGCCGCGTCGCCGCTCTTCTCCAACTGCTGCAGCGTCTCGTTGACCACCTTGGTCAGCCGCGCCTCGCCCTTGGGCAGGCCGATGGCCTGGTATTCGCGGGTCAGCGTGAACGGCGCCAGCTCGTACTTGGCCTTGTCCGGCGCGTTGGCCAACAGCGCGGCCAGCTTGGAGCCATCCTGGGTGATGGCCTGTACGTTGCCGTTGCGCAGCGCGGTGAAGGCCAGCGGGGTGTCGTCATAGGCGACGACGGTGGTCTTCGGGTATTTCTCGCGCAGATACACTTCCTGGGTGGTGCCCTTGTCCACGCCTACGCGCAGGCCGGCCAGCTGTTCCGGCTTCTGCAGCGCGCCCTTGCGGACGATGAACTGCTGGCCGGAGGCGAAGTAGGGCAGGCTGAAGTCCACCTGCTTCTTGCGCTCGTCGGTGACGGTGAAGTTGGCGGCGACGATGTCGGCCTTGCCGGATACCAAGAGCGGCACGCGGTTGGCCGGGTTGGTCGGGATCAATTGCAGCTTCACGCCCAGCTTCTTGGCGATGTGCTGGGCCACGTCGACGTCCAGGCCGGAGATCTGGCGGGTTTTGGCGTCCAGGAAGCCGAACGGCGGGTTGCTGTCGAAGGCGGCGACGCGCAGCACGCCGGCTTTCTTGATGTCGTCCAGGCGGTCGGCCAGGGCGGCGGTGGAGGTCAGGGCAACGGCGAGTGCGACGGCGATGGTCTTTTTCATGGCGAGCCTTGTATGGTTGTGTGCCGATGTGAAGCGGATTGCCGCCATCTTACCCGAATGAATTAATATCCAGAAATTATAAAAAATTAGTTATATATTCCTGAATTTGTTTTAAAGCCAGCGTCTTCCGTTTTCAGGACGCAAAAAAGGCCGGGATGTCCCGGCCTTTCGCGTTGGAACCGCTCAGCCTTGCTTGCGGCGGCTGAAGAAGGCAAACAGCGCGACGCCGATGACGATCATCGGCAGGCTCAGCCACTGGCCCATGCTGATCACGTCCGATTTGCCGAAAATGCCGGCGTCCGGATTGCGGAAGTACTCGCTGATGAAGCGGGCCAGGCCGTAGCCGATCAGGAACAGCGCCGACACCTTGCCGGTGGCGCGCGGCTTGGCGCTGTAGATCCATAGCGCGCCGAACAGCACGATGCCTTCCAGCGCGAACTCGTACAGCTGCGACGGGTGGCGCAGCAGGCCGCCGTACTGCATCAGCATGTTCATCAGATCGGCCGATTGCTGCGCCTCGGCGATGTCTTCCATGCGTGCCTGCGGGAACAGCATCGCCCACGGCAGGTCCGGGCTGGCCACGCGGCCCCACAGCTCGCCGTTGATGAAGTTGCCGACGCGGCCGGCCGCCAGGCCCAGCGGCACCAGCGGCGCGACAAAGTCGGTCAGCTGCCAGAAGCCGCGGCCCACCTTGCGGCCGTAGATCGCCACCGCGATCAGCACGCCGAGGAAGCCGCCATGGAAGGACATGCCGCCTTTCCACACCATGAAGATTTCCAGCGGATGGCTGAAATAGTAGCCGGGCTGGTAGAACAGCACCTCGCCCAGGCGGCCGCCGACCACCACGCCGACCGCGCCGTACATCAGCATGTCGTCCAGTTGGGGCACGGTAAGCACGTCGTTGCCGTTTTTCAGGCGGTACTTGCCCATGGTGAGGAACAGGGCGAAGCCCAGCAGGTACATCAGGCCGTACCAATGAACGGCCAGCGGGCCCAGGTGGATGGCCACCGGATCGAACTGAGGATGAATCAGCATTTGTCAGTGATGTGCGTTTGCGGTAAAAGAAATGTGACGAGATTATACGGAAAGCGTTCCCCGCCGTCGCGCCGCTCACCCGCGGCGATGCGGCTCCCTGGTTGGTCCACCCGGCACCCGCGGACCAGCCGCCGCCAGCTTACCCTGCTGGCGTGACGGAATAGCGACCGGTTTTGTTTACAGATTAAGGATGCATCATGCCTCAATACCGCTCCCGCACTTCCACCGCCGGCCGCAATATGGCGGGTGCCCGCGCGCTGTGGCGCGCCACCGGAATGACCGACGCCGACTTCGGCAAACCCATCATCGCCATCGCCAACTCCTTCACCCAGTTCGTGCCCGGCCACGTGCACCTGCAGAACATGGGCCAGCTGGTGGCGCGCGAGATTGAAAAAGCCGGTGGCGTGGCCAAGGAATTCAACACCATCGCCATCGACGACGGCATCGCCATGGGCCACGGCGGCATGCTGTACAGCCTGCCTTCCCGCGATCTGATCGCCGACAGCGTGGAATACATGGTCAACGCCCACTGCGCCGACGCGCTAGTGTGCATCTCCAACTGCGACAAGATCACCCCCGGCATGCTGATGGCGGCGATGCGGCTCAATATCCCGGTGGTGTTCGTCTCCGGCGGGCCGATGGAGGCCGGCAAGGTGCAGTGGGGCAACGAAGTGCGCAAGCTGGACCTGGTGGACGCGATGGTGGAGGCCGCCAACAGCGCGGTGTCCGACGAAGACGTCGACCGCGTCGAGCGCTCCGCCTGTCCCACCTGCGGCTCCTGCTCCGGCATGTTCACCGCCAACTCGATGAACTGTCTGACCGAGGCGCTGGGCCTGTCCCTGCCCGGCAACGGCAGCCTGGTGGCCACCCACGCGGACCGGAAAGAGCTGTTCCTCAAGGCTGGCCGCCTGATCGTGGAACTGGCCAAGCGCCACTACGAGGGCGAGGACTATTCCATCCTGCCGCGCGGCATCGCCACCAAGGAGGCGTTCGAGAACGCGATGAGCCTGGACGTGGCGATGGGTGGCTCCACCAATACCGTGCTGCACCTGCTGGCCGCCGCCAGCGAGGCGGGCGTTGACTTCAAGATGGCCGACATCGACCGCATCAGCCGCGGCGTGCCCTGCCTGTCCAAGGTGGCGCCGGCGACGCAGAAGTATCATATGGAAGACGTGCACCGCGCCGGCGGCGTGGTGGCGATCCTGGCGGAGCTGGATCGCGCCGGCCTGATCCATCGCGACGTGCCCACCGTGCACAGCAGAACGCTGGGCGAAGGGCTGGAGGCCTGGGATGTGATGCGCCAGGCGGAGGACAGCGAAGCGCGCCGCTTCTACCGCGCGGCGCCGGGCGGCGTGGCCACCACCATCGCCTTCAGCCAGAGCATGCGCTATCCGACGCTGGACGACGACCGCGCCGACGGCTGCATCCGCGACAAGGCGCATGCCTATTCGCAGGACGGCGGCCTGGCGGTGCTGTACGGCAATATCGCTGAGCGCGGCTGCATCGTGAAAACCGCCGGCGTCGACGAGTCCATCCTCAAATTCACCGGCCGCGCCCGCATTTTCGAGAGCCAGGACGCGGCGGTGGAGGGCATTCTGGCCGACCAGATCGTCGCCGGCGACATCGTCATCATCCGCTACGAAGGGCCGAAGGGCGGGCCGGGCATGCAGGAGATGCTGTACCCGACCTCCTATCTGAAGTCCAAGGGTCTGGGCAAGGCCTGCGCCTTGCTGACCGACGGCCGCTTCTCCGGCGGCACCTCCGGCCTGTCCATCGGCCACGCTTCGCCGGAAGCGGCCGAAGGCGGCGCGATCGGCCTGGCGGAAGAGGGCGATACGGTGGAGATCGACATCCCCAACCGCCGGATTCATTTGGCGGTGCCGGACGAGGAGCTGGCGCGCCGCCGCGCGGCGATGGAGGCCAAAGGCCGCGATGCCTGGAAGCCGCTGGGCCGTAACCGAGTTGTCAGCCCGGCATTGCGTGCCTACGCGGCGATGACCACCAGCGCCGACACCGGCGCGGTGCGCGACGTGTCTCAGGTCGAACGCAAATAAAAAAGCGTAGGGTGCGTCACCCCGCTAGGGGCGACGGCGACACGTCGAAATAGAAGGGGAGGCCGAGCGCCTCCCCTTCCTCATGTTTCCAGGCGGGCCTGAAAATTTCGCCGCAGTCCCGTTCGGGACGGTGGAATTTTCGGGCCTGGCTGACTTATACCGTGGACAGCGTCACCACAGCCGCCGCGACGATGCCGATGCCGGCCCAGCCGATCGGCTTCAGTTTTTGCTTGTACAGCAGGCGGCCGCCGATGGCGGTGCCGAGAATGCCGATGGAGCCCCACAAGGCGTAGGCGATCGCCAGGTCCATGCCCTTCACCGCTTGGCCCAACAAGGCAAAGGCCAGCCACACCAGCAGGATGGCGCCTATGCCCCAGGCGCGGCGGCGGAAGCCGTCGGATTTTTCCAGCATCAGGTTGGCGCCCACTTCAATCAAGGCCGAGGCCAGCACGAACAAGAGGTATACGGTTTTCATGCCGCGGCCTCCTCGTCATGGGTTTCGCCCATCGTCACAAAGACCAGACCCAGCAGCGCGAGGCCCAGGCCCAGCACTTCCTGCGGCACCAGCTTTTCGCCGAATAGCCAGACGCTGACTGCGGTCAGGCCGACCAGGCCCAAACCTTCCCATACCGCGTAGGCGACGCCGACCGAGATCGCGCGCAGGGCGAGGGATAACAAGTAATAAGACAGGGCCAGCGCCAATGACATCCAGAGATAACCCAGATAGCCGCCGCTGCGGGCGGCGATCGCCATGAACGAGGTTCCGACGATTTCACAGACGATGGCCGCCATCAGGATCAGCCAAGCAACCATTAAAGGGGAGAAGAATTTTTTATACATAGTGTTCAATAAAATAAACAAGACAGGGGTAGGACCTTGACGTTATGGCCGGAGTTCCCCGCATATCGCGTTACTGGATTGGCATATGGGCGAAAATCGGCGAATTTAGCCAAAAAGAGCATGCAAAAAAGCCGCCTTGCGGCGGCTTGGGCGCTGCGAAGATCAGTCGTCCAGCAGCTGGGTTTCGCCGTCCTGCTGCGTGAGCTGAAAGGTTTTCAGCGGACGATGGCGGCGGATGCGTTCCGCCAGCTCCGGCGAGTGGCTGGTCACCCACAGCTGGCTGTGGCGGCTGGCTTCGGCGATCAGCCGCGCCAGCGCCGGCAGCAGCGCCGGATGCAAGCTGTTTTCCGGCTCGTTCAGCGCCATGAAGGCGGGCGGCCGCGGACTGAGCAGCGCCACCGCCAGACACAGAAAGCGCAGCGTGCCGTCGGACAATTCGGCGGCCTCCAGCGGCCGCAGCAGGCCGTCGCGCTGCATCAGCATCTGGAAGCGTCCTTGCTGCGTGTCCACCAGAAAGCGGCAGTCGGGGAAGGCATCTGCCAGCATGCTGTCCAGCAGCTCGCGGTCGCCGATCTCGACGATGGTTTGGAACGCGGCGGCCAGATTGGCGCCGTCGTGCGCCAGCACCGGCGAGCGTATGCCGACCTGGGGCGCGCGCAACGGCGAGCCGGGCCAGACGGCGAATTCGTGGTAGAAGCGCCAATTGCGCAGGGTTTCGCGCAGTTGCGACAGTTCCGGGTAGCGGTGGGGCTCGGCCAACTGGCCGAAGATGGACTCCTCGGCGCGCAGGCTGGCCGGGTAGCTGTTGCGCTCGCCCTCCACGCCGCAGAGAAAGGCGGCCTGGTTGCGGCGCTCCAGCAGCAGCGTGGAAGGCCGCCGGCCGTGTCCGGCCAGCCATAGGCTTTCCTCCTTCACCAGCGGGTCCAGCGAGAATAGGCTGAGGCTGGGTTCCGGATAGCCCAACTGCAGTTCGTAGTCGTAGTCGTCCAGGCGGGCGGACAGGATCATTCGCTTCGGCGCGCGCGCCTTGTCGCCGCGGCGGGCGCCGCCGGCCCACATCGCCTTCTGCGCGCCCCCTTCCTGGGCCAGAGCGGCGGACAGCCGGCCCTCCGCCGCCGCATGCAGCAGCTGGATGGCCTTGTACAAATTGGATTTGCCGCAACCATTGGGGCCGACGACGACATTGAGCGAGTCCAGTTCAAGCGTCAGCTTGCGTATCGAGCGAAACCCGGCGAGATGGAGACTGTGTATCGGCATGTGGAAAGGTTTGGGCGAAGGGAAGGGTTGAGACCGTACGGCGGGGATGGCGGTTCCTGGTCCGATGGATGGCGACGCCAGTCTGGGAGGGGGGGGCGAAAGTTATTGGGTATTGATCATTGTCATAATGCCGCAGCGCGATCCTGTTAGCATATGCCGGCGCTGTCAGACAGTAGGGAACTCGTCAAGCCGCGCGCGGTCCGTTCTGGTATTCCTCCCCACGCCTTTCCCCCAGCTTGCTCGGTTCACTTCGTGAAAAACCGAACAATACTGTCCGTTGAAGATTCGTTTTGTTTCGAAAATGAAATATCTGTTAAATGCATATGGAATTGATATATTTTCAATTATACAACAATGGCATTTTGATAGACTGCTGAGCATTGATGGAAAAGCAGCATCGCCGCTTGGATGACGGGCTGCGGGAGCGCGGTGATCCAGGTGGTTCATTGTGACGGAATGTCCGTATCGCAATGATTTTTAATATTTTCGGGGGTGTTTGTGTGACGAGCAGGCAAAAAAAATGCGCGGTGCCTTACGGCCCGCGCCAAGTCTACAAAGGAGAAATAGAGGAGAAACTATCAAGAAGCAATTGCTGCATCTCAACGAGAACGGATTATCCGGATTGCGGTACTGAGTGTCAACATGTGCGTTTTCGAAAATGTCGAGAAATGTAAGTTTTTGTCGCGCCTTGATACATTGCCAGCTGGAATGCCTGATTTTCCATTGCTTCAGCTCGTTGGCATGTCGCGTTTCCCTCCGCGCAAGAACGTGGCGGCTGTGCCACAATAGGCGTTTTCGATAGTTGCAGGATGTCAGCACCATGGACGCCGTCCGCCATATTCTTCCCGATCCGCGCCAGTACCACCCGCAGGTTTCCCTGACCAATCGCCTGATCCATCACGCCCAGTCGGTGCTGGACGCGCCGAATGCGGACGACCGCGAAATGTGGCGCCAAGGGCTGGCGGGCGCGATGGACGAGATGCTGCAGCGCCGCGAGCTGCTGTCCATCTCCGTCGCGCTGGCGATGGTGCCGTCGCAGGCCTGCTACCAGGTGGTATGGGATGCGCTGCGCCAGACCGTGGAGGGCGGGAGCGCCAATGTCGCGTTGTTCGCGCTGCCGCTGGTGCTGGTGGCGGGCAGCCGCGAGCAGGCGACGCTGCCGGCTGAAATCGCCGATATCGACGGCCTGAACGATCTGCTGCGCCGGCACGGCGTGTTCGCCGACGGCGACGCCGCGCTGGGCGGCGCGCTGCTGCACCCTGACAGCCTGACCGGGCTCGACGCCGTCAAGCTGTACGAGATGTCGCGCCAAGGCGCGGACGCGCGCGCCAGCTTGCCGAATCAGCCGGCGCCGATCACGGTGAAAGAGGAGGGCGTGTTCCTGCGCTATCTGCTGGGCGCGGCGATTCTGCGCGACGGCGCGGAGCCGCCGGTGAAGCTGGGCGGCTCGGTCGGCGCCTGGGGCATGCCGGTGATGAAGTTTCTCGGCGAGCAACTGAAAACCGACGGCGTGACGCTGTTCCCGATCGCCCGTCCGCCGCTGCCGGCGATGCAGGCGCTGGTGGCCGGCAATTTCGCCCGTTTCGAAGTGGCGCTGCAGGTGTTCGCCAGCAGCCAGATCCGCCGCCTGCGGGAGCTGGACAAGGAGCCGGTAGCCATCCTGTCCGCCCACGACAACGGCGAGCTGCATTTCACCTTGTCGGCCAAGGGCGACGATCGCAATTGGGAAGGCTTCGTCTGGCCGCTGGCGTCGCTGGACAACGTCAAGCTGATCGAAGAGAACTTCCGCGAACTGATGCGCGAATGCCATGTGCGCGATGTGCATGTGCTGCCGGAGCTGCAGCCGGAAAGCCGCGACGGCGTCCCGCTGTTTTTCACCGCCGACGATCTGTAAGGCGGCAGCCTCGCAATATCGGCCCCGCCTGGCGCGGGGCTTTGCTTTGCCTGTCAGCCGGCGGCGTCTTCCCTCCGCACCCAGGGCGCGCCGGCCAGCTTTCCCGCCAGATAGTCGATCAGCGCCTGCACGCGCGCCGGCCGTCCGCGTCCCGGCGGCGTCAGGATGTACAGCGCGATGGGGTCGACCTCCCAGCCCAGCATCGCCGCCTCCAGCCGCCCCGCTTGCAAGTCTTCCCAGGCCAGAAATTCCGGCTGCAAGGCCAGTCCCAGCCCCGCCCGCAGCGCCGGCGCCAGCGCTTCCGCGTTGTTGACGCTCAGCGCCGTCGGCATGTCCAGCGCGAACTCTCCTTCTTGAGGATGGCGGAAGCGCCAATGGCGGTTTGGCGCGTTGCTGTAGCGCAAGGCGCGGTGCCCGGTCAGTTGGCTCGGATGGACCGGCCGGCCGTGGCGTTCGAAATACGAGGGCGCGCCCACCAGCAGGATGCGCACCGCGCACAGGCGTCTGGCCAGCAGGCTGGAATCGGCCGGCGAGGCGATGCGCAAGGCCAGGTCCATCCGGTTCGCCACCAGGTCCACCTGTTCGTCGCTGAAGTGAAAATCCAACTCCACCTCGGGGTGGCGGGCCATGAATTCCGGCAGCAGGGGCGACAGGTGGGAGATGCCGAAGGACATCGGCGCGGCGACGCGCACCGTTCCGCGCAGGCTGCCGGACTGCTCGGCGACATCAGCCTCCACCGCCTCGCCTTCCGCCAGGATGCGCGCCGCCCGCTCCAGCGCGGCGTCGCCGGCCGCCGTCAGCGACAGCCGGCGGGAGGTGCGGTGCAGCAGCGTGGCCTTGATCCGCGCCTCCAGCCGCGTCACCGCCTTGGACACGGTGGCCTGCGATAGCGCGAGCTCCTCGGCCGCGCGGGCGAAGGAGCCGCATTCGGCCACTTTGGCGAAGATGGCCCAGGCTTCCAGATCGGGGAGTCGTTTCATGTTCTATGCCGGAAAAATCGGGACGGATGCCGAAGTCTATCAGTCAACTGCCAGGATGGCGCATTGATCATAATGAAAATAGAAATGATGCTATTCAATCTATTCCATTTTAATCCTGATATCGGCTGTTTATAGTGGCTACATCATTCTTCCGCCATCGCAGGAGCACGCCATGATCGAACATCGCCCCCACGCCAGCCTGGGCGCCGCCCGCCACGGCTGGCTCGATGCCAAGCACCATTTCTCCTTCGCCGACTACCGCGACCCGGCGCGCATGCACTGGGGCGCGCTGCGGGTGTGGAACGACGACACCATCGCCGCCGGCACCGGCTTCGATCCGCATCCGCACGCCGATATGGAAATCATCACCTATGTCCGCGAAGGCGCGATCAGCCACGAGGACAATCTGGGCAACCGCGGCCGCACCGAGGCCGGCGACGTGCAGGTGATGAGCGCCGGCAGCGGCATCGTCCATTCCGAATACAACCTGGAGCCGATCGCCACCCGCATCTTCCAGATCTGGATCTACCCGGACAGCCGCGGCGGCGAGCCGTCCTGGGGCAGCAAGCCTTTTCCCAAGGCCGACCGCTCCGGCGCCTTCGTCGCGCTGGCCAGCGGCATGGCCGGAGATGACGGCGCCTTGCCGATACGGGCCGACGCCCGGGTGCTGGGGGCCACGCTGAAGGCCGGTGAAAGCGCTGATTATCGGCTGGGTGCGGGCCGCAGCGGCTATCTGGTGCTGTCGGCCGGCTCGGCCCGGGTGAACGGCGTGGCGCTGCGGGCTGGCGACGGCGCGGCCATCCGCGACGAGGACATGGTCCGAGTGGAGGCCGGCGAAGACACCGAACTGATCCTGGTGGACACCCGGGAATGACACGCTTGGCGAGCAGCGGGGCGGCGGCCCCCACTGACGCCCGTCCCGCTAACCGGCCGCCGGCATATTTACAATGGAGAAACCGTGATGAAACCGACCGCAACCGCCGTACCCAGCCCCTTGCTGCTGACCCCGCGCGACCACACGCTGATCATGATCGACTACCAGTCGCAGATGGCCTTCGCCACCCATTCCATCGATATGCCGACGCTGCGCAACAACGCCGGCCTGGTTGCCAGCGCCGCCGCCGGATTCGGCGTGTCCACCATCCTGACCACCGTGGCGGAGAAAAGCTTCTCCGGCCCGATGTTCGATGAAGTGACCGCGCCGTTCCCGGACTTGCGCATGCTGGACCGCACGTCGATGAACACCTGGGAGGACGCCGCGGTGATCGCCCGCGTCAATCAGATCGGCAAGGGCCGCATCGTGCTGGCCGGCCTGTGGACCAGCGTCTGCATCGTCGGCCCGGCCTTGTCCGCGCTGGATCAGGGCTTCGAAGTCTATGTGATCGCCGATGCCTGCGGCGATATCTCGGCCGAGGCGCACGAGCGCGCGATGCAGCGCATGGCGCAGGCTGGCGCGCGGCCCATCACCTCGCTGCAGTACCTGCTGGAGCTGCAGCGCGATTGGGCGCGCGCCGACACCTATGAGCTGACCACCGGCATCGCCGCCAAGCTGGGCGGCGGCTACGGCCTGGGCATCCGCTACGCCAAAACCATGTTCGGTGGCCACGAAGGCTGATCGCCGCGCCGCCGCCGGCAGCATGCGCTTTCCGGCGGCGGCCAATATTCCGGGAGAAACCATCATGGCTACCGCCGATGTGATTTTGCGCAATGGCCGCATCGCCACGCTGGACAGGCGCAAGCCGCTGGCCGGCGCAGTCGCCGTCAAGGACGGCCGCTTCCTCGCGGTGGGGGAGGACCATGAGATCATGGCGCTGGCCGGCCCGGCCACCCGCGTGATCGATCTCAAGGGGCGCGGCGTCTTGCCCGGCCTGGTCGACAACCACACCCACCTGGTGCGCGGCGGCCTCAACTTCAATATGGAGCTGCGCTGGGACGGCGTGCGCTCGCTGGCCGACGCGATGGACATGCTGCGGCGGCAGGTGGCCGTCACTCCCGCGCCGCAATGGGTGCGGGTGGTGGGCGGCTTCACCGAGCATCAGTTCGTAGAGAAGCGCCTGCCCACGCTGGACGAGATCAACGCCATCGCGCCGGACACGCCGGTTTTCCTGCTGCATCTGTACGATCGCGCTCTGCTCAACGGCGCGGCGCTGCGTGCCGTGGGCTATGGCCGAGACACGCCTGCGCCGCCGGGCGGGGAGATCGTCCGCGACGGCAGCGGCAATCCCACCGGCCTGCTGCTGGCCAAGCCCAACGCCGCCATCCTGTACGCGACGCTGGCCAAGGGCCCCAAGCTGCCGTTCGACTACCAGCTCAATTCCACCCGCCACTTCATGCGCGAGCTGAACCGCCTGGGCGTGACCGGCGTCATCGACGCCGGCGGCGGCTTCCAGAATTATCCGGACGATTACGCGGTGATCCAGCAACTGGCCGACGCCGGCCAGATGACGGTGCGGCTGGCCTACAATCTGTTCACCCAGAAGCCCAAGGAGGAAAAAGAGGATTTCCTAGCCTGGACCGGCAGCGTCCGCTACAAGCAGGGCGACGATTATTTCCGCCACAACGGCGCCGGCGAGATGCTGGTGTTTTCCGCCGCCGATTTCGAGGACTTTCGCCAGCCGCGGCCCGACATGCCGCCGGAGATGGAGGGCGAGCTGGAGGAGGTGGTGCGCATCCTGGCGCAGAACCGTTGGCCGTGGCGGCTGCATGCCACTTATGACGAAACCATCTCCCGCGCGCTGGACGTGTTCGAGAAAGTAGACCGCGACATTCCCCTGCAGGGGCTGAACTGGTTCTTCGACCACGCCGAGACCGTTTCCGAGCGATCGATGGACCGCATCGCCGCGCTGGGCGGCGGCATCGCGGTGCAGCACCGGATGGCTTACCAGGGCGAGTACTTCGTCGAGCGTTACGGCGCGGCGGCGGCCGAGGCGACGCCGCCCATCGCCCGCATGCTGGACAAGGGCTTGAAGGTGTCGGCCGGCACCGACGCCACCCGCGTCGCTTCTTACAATCCCTGGGTGTCGCTGGCCTGGATGATCACCGGCAAGACTGTCGGCGGCTTGCGGCTCTACCCGCAGCGCAACTGCCTGGACCGCGAAACCGCGCTGCGGATGTGGACCGAGAACGTCGCCTGGTTCACCAACGAGGAGGGCGGGCGCGGCCGCATCGAGGTTGGCCAGCTTGCCGATCTGATCGTGCCGGACCGGGATTTCTTCGCCTGCCCGGAGGATGACCTCTCCTTCCTGGTGTCGGAGCTGACCATGGTGGGCGGCCGCATCGTCTACGCCGCCGGCGCCTTCGCCGAGCTGGACGACAACTCCTTGCCGCCGGCGATGCCGGACTGGTCGCCGGCGCGGACCTTCAAGGGCTACGCCGCCTGGGGCGATCCGCAAGGCGCCGGCCGCCATTCGCTTCATCGCCAGGCCTCCGCCGCTTGCGGCTGCGCCAACGCCTGCGGCCTGCATGGCCACCAGCATGCGCGGGCCTGGGGCGCGGAGCTGCCGGTATCGGACGCCAAGGGCTTTTTCGGCGCCTTGGGCTGTTCCTGCTGGGCGGTGTGAGAGGCGCGGCGGAGCCTCGGCGAGCTTGCTTCACGTTAAGGTTTCGTTCCGGGCATTTGGTGTAGAATGCCCGGATCGTTAACCCTTTGATGGATGAGTCAAAGATGTTCGCTGCTGACCAGACGATCGCCAAATTCGACCCAGAACTCGCCGCAGCCATCGCGGCGGAATGCCAACGCCAGGAAGATCATATCGAGCTGATCGCCTCGGAAAACTACACCAGCCCGGCCGTCATGGAAGCCCAAGGCTCCCAGCTGACCAACAAGTACGCCGAAGGCTATCCGGGCAAGCGCTTCTACGGCGGTTGCGAGCATGTGGACGTCGTTGAGCAACTGGCCATCGACCGCGTCAAGCAGCTGTTCGGCGCCGAATACGCCAACGTGCAGCCGCACTCCGGCTCCCAGGCCAACCAGGCTGTGTACTTCTCCATCCTGAAGCCGGGCGACACCGTGATGGGCATGAATCTCGGCCACGGCGGCCACCTGACCCACGGCTCCCCGGCCAACCTGTCCGGCAAGATGTTCAACATCGTCGCCTACGGCTTGAACGACAAGGAAGAAATCGACTACGACGACATGGAGCGCGTGGCGATGGAAACCAAGCCGAAGCTGATCATCGGCGGCGCGTCCGCTTACGCCTTGCGCTTCGACTTCGAGCGCATGGGCCAGATCGCCAAGAAGGTCGGCGCTTACTTCATGGTGGACATGGCCCACTACGCCGGCCTGGTGGCCGCGGGCCTGTACCCGAACCCGGTGCCGCACGCCGACTTCGTGACCTCCACCACCCACAAGACCCTGCGCGGTCCGCGCGGCGGCATCATTCTGGCCAAGGCCGAGTTCGAGAAGAGCATCAACAGCAATGTGTTCCCGACGCTGCAAGGCGGCCCGCTGGAGCACGTGATCGCCGCCAAGGCCGTCGCCTTCAAGGAAGCGCTGCAGCCGGAATTCAAGGAATACCAGCAGCAGGTGCTGAAGAACGCCGCCATCATGGCCAAGACCCTGGCCGAGCGCGGTCTGCGCATCGTGTCCGGCCGCACCGAGAGCCACGTGTTCCTGGTCGACCTGCGCGCCAAGGGTCTGACCGGCAAGCAAGCCGACGCGCTGTTGGGCCGCGCCCACATCACCGTCAACAAGAACGCGATCCCGAACGACCCGGAAACTCCGTTCGTCACCTCCGGCGTCCGCATCGGCTCCCCGGCCATCACCACCCGCGGCTTCAAGGAAGCCGAGGCCATCGAAGTGGCCAATATGGTAGCCGACGTGCTGGACAACCCGAACGACGACGCGCTGATCGCCCGCATCGCCGAGAAGGCCACCGCGCTGTGCCACCGCTTCCCGGTGTACGCCAAGTAATCAGCCGGCTCGCCCGGATGCAGAAAAGCCGCCCGCAGGGGCGGCTTTTTCTTTGCCAGGGCCGGCTCGAGCCATGGCCGGCGGTGCGGGCGGGCGGCATTGCTGATAACATCCAACTATTGCAACCCACAGGATTATTGTCATGAAATGCGCGTTTTGCGGCAACTCGGACACTCAGGTGATCGACTCCCGCGTCAGCGAGGACGGCAGCAGCATCCGCCGTCGCCGCCGCTGCCCGGCCTGCGACAAGCGTTTCACGACCTTCGAGACCGCCGACGTGCGCATGCCGCAGGTGGTGAAGACCGCGGGCCATCGCTCCGAGTTCGACATCGAGAAAGTGCGCACCAGCTTCCTGCGCGCGCTGCACAAGCGGCCGGTGTCCACCACGCTGGTGGACGAGGCGATAGACCGCATCTGCCACAAGCTGCTGCAACTGGGTGAGCGCGAGGTCAGCAGCCGGCAGATCGGCGAGATGGTGATGAACGAGCTGGCGCGGCTGGACAAGGTGGCCTATGTCCGTTTCGCGTCGGTTTACCGTAGTTTTCAGGATATCTCAGAATTTACCGACGCGATCAAGGAAATTCAGAAGTCCTCGCATTGACAGTCCGATATTGGGTTGATTAGGCTGGGTAATTTAATTGTCATTTTCGAGATGCCATGACCGCCATCGCCCAGACACGCATTGCCCTGCTGCCGCCCGACGTCATCCACGCCGAGCGGCTGTTCGCATTGATAGACGAAAGCCGCGGCACGCTGCGCGCCTGGCTGCCCTGGGTGGATGCCACCCGCAGCGTCGAGGATAGCCGGCAGTTCCTGGCCGGCGCCGCCGACGGCGCGCGCAATGGCGGGGCCTGCGCGTCCTGGCTGATCGAGCGGGATGGAGAACTGGCTGGTTGCATCGACATCCACGGCATCAGCAGGCTGCATCGCTCCGGCTTTCTCGGCTATTGGCTGGCCGACCGTTTCGTCGGCGGGGGCGTGATGGGCGAAGCTGTGGCGCAGGCTCTGGACATCGGCTTCGGCAAGTTGGCTTTGAACCGGATCGCTATCGTGGCGGGCGTGGCTAACGCCCGCAGCCGCGCGCTGGCCGAGTGCCTGGGCTTCGTCCGCGAGGGCGCGCAGCGCGAGGGGCTCCATCTGCATGGCCGTTATCATGACGCCTGCCAGTACAGCATGCTGGCTGGCGAGTGGCGGGCGCGTCGATGAGCTTGGTGGAGATCCGATCGCCGGATCCGGCGGGCGACGCCGAGTGGATTTATGCGCTGATCGAACGCCACCGCGGCACCTTGTCGCAATGGTTGTCCGGCATCGTCAAACCGCAATCGGCGGCGGACACCGAAGCCTTCCTGCGCTTGCAGGCGGAAGGCAATCACGAGGGACGCTGCGCGCACCGCGTGATCCTGGCGGACGGTGAAATCGCCGGCATTTGCTCGTTGCACGGCATCAGCGCCGCCCACCGCTATGCCCGCCTCGGCTACTGGCTGGCCGACAGCCATGTCGGCCGGGGCGTGATGTCGCAGGCGTTGACGCTATTGTTGAACTACGCGTTCGAAGACCTGGAGCTGCATAGGGTGGAGCTGGGCTGCGCGCCGGAGAATCTGCGCAGTTGCCGCGTCGCCGAACGGCTGGGTTTTAAGCTGGAAGGAGAGCTGCGCGACGCGCAGTTTCTACGCGGTCGTTTTTGGAATATGCGTTGTTACGGCCTGCTGGCCGATGAGTGGAAGAATCGAACATGACGGACTACCGCCCCGACGACTACCTGTATATGCAGCGCGCGCTGCGTTTGGCCGAGGGCGCGACGCGCCGGGCGGCGCCAAACCCGGGCGTCGGCTGCGTGCTGGTCAACAAGGGCCGGGTGGTGGGCGAGGGCGCGACGCTGGCGGTGGGAGGCGACCACGCCGAGATCCAGGCGATCAAGGACTGCCTGGCGCGCGGCGAAAGCCCGCGCGGCGCCACCGCCTATGTGACGCTGGAGCCGTGCAGCCACCATGGCCGCACGCCGCCGTGCGCTGAGCGCTTGATCGCGGAAGGCGTCGCGCGGGTGGTGGCGGCGATGGTGGACCCCTATCATGAAGTGTCGGGCCGCGGCATCGCCATGCTGCGCGCGGCCGGCGTCGAGGCGTCGGCGGGGTTGATGGAGGCCGAGGCGCGCTGGACGCACCGCGGCTTCCTGTCGCGCGTCGAGCGCGGCCGGCCCTGGGTGACGTTGAAGGCGGCCGCCACGCTGGATGGAAAAACCGCGCTGCTGAACGGCCGCAGCAAGTGGATCACCGGGCCGGAGGCGAGGATGGACGTGCAGCGGCTGCGCGCCGCGCATGGCGCGATTCTGACCGGTAGCGGCACCGTGCTGGCCGACGATCCGCAATTGACCGTGCGCGAGCTGCAGGTGGCGGTGCAGCCCTGGCGGGTGGTGCTGGACGGAGATCTGCGCACCGATGCCGGCGCGCGCGTCTACCAGGACGGCGGCGCGTTGCTGGCCAGCTGCGAGACGGATGAGGGCCGCTTGGCCGCGTTCCGCGAACGCGGGGTGGACGTCCTGGCGTTGGCGCGCCGCGACGACAAGGCCGATTTGGCCGATCTGCTGGCGCAACTGGCCGGACGCGGCGTCAACGAACTGATGGTGGAGGCCGGAGCCGGCCTCAACGGCGCCATGCTGCGGGCCGGGTTGGTGGACGAGATCGTGCTGTACCTGGCACCGTCGCTGGCCGGCGACGCCGCCCGCGGCTTGTTCGCCTGGCCGGCGCTGGAGGATCTGGCCGACAAGATCGAGCTGGATATCGCCGACATCGGCAAGGTGGGACGGGATCTGCGGCTGGCGCTGCGTCCGCGCCGCGTTTAGGGCCGTCTGTCCTCCTGCCGGCTCCGGCTGCGTTATCGCTATCGGAGGCGCGGCGTTTCCGCCGCCATGGGAGAGTGCGATGGTTGCGAGGGCTGGGGCATGAATCCCCGCGAGGCGACGCTGGATGCCTATCTGAAGCTGATCGCCCGGCTGGGCGCCGACGAGGGGGTGGTGGCTGCGCGGCGGGAAATGCTGGGGCGTTTGCTGGCCCGGCTCGCCGGCGCGAAGCGGACTTCCGGCGATTATCACGCCCATGTCGGCGGCTTCGTCGCGGATTGCGGACAATCCGAGCGGGTGCTGGCCATCACCTGCGCCCGGGAGTTTTATTACTTCTGGCTCGACGACATGAAGAAAATGGTGGAGATGACGGCCCGAGCCGGCTTTTCCATCCATAACCCGGATTTTCCCTGGCATGGCGATCTTAGCGCGCTGCTGGGCGCGATGCGCGAATCCGGCTTTTCGCGCTTTCCGCCCTCGCTGGGCCTGTTTCTGGGCAAATCGTTCGAAGACGGCGCCGACGAGGCCGATATCCGCCAGCGCGAACATCTGCTCAAGGCCTTGCTTTTCTTGCTCGATCCCCATCCTCCCACCTCCAGCCATTACCGGATGGCGGTGGACGCGCTGTTGCAGCATCTGGCGGACGCCGCGGCCCGGCAGCAGCTGCTGGCGCTGGTGCGCGAGTATTTCGGTTATTGGCAGTCTTTCCCCTTCTCCCATCACCGCAAGAGCGCGTCATCCTGAGTTGTTAGTGAGTAAAATTCATTGGTTTCTCCTGTGTGCGGCATGCTGGAAGATCGATTTTCCCTAATAAAATTCATGGCATTGACCGAATGAAGAACTGGTGTGAACATTCATTTTCCACACAAGGGAGAACGCAATGGGACATCAGATGGCCTATCAGAGCCTGACCCGCACTTTTCAGCGGCTGCATCATTTCGCCCACCTGGGGGCCATCGCCAGTTGGGACCAAGCGGCGATGATGCCGGCCAAGGGCAACGAGGCGCGCGCCGCCGCCCAGGCCGAGCTGCAGGTGTTGATGCATCAGTTGATTACCGCTCCGGAGCTGGCGCAGCAGCTGCGCAGCGCCGAGCAGGAAAATCTGGACGAAGCGCAACGCGCCAGCCTGCGTGAGATGTGCCGGGAGTGGCGACAGGCCAATCTGTTGCCCGCCGAACTGGTGGAGGCCAAGACGCTGGCGGCTTCCCGTTGCGAGCATGCCTGGCGCAGCCAGCGCAAGAACAATGACTGGCAAGGTTTCTTGCCGAATTTTCGCGAGGTGCTGAGGCTGGCGCGCGAAGAGGCCGCGCTGCTGGCCGAGGCTAACGGCGTCAGCCGCTACGACGCGCTGCTGGACAAGTATGAGCCCGGCATGCGAAGCGCCGAGATCGCGCGCATCTTCGATGACGTGAAGTCCTGGCTGCCCGGCCTGATCGAACGCGCGCGCGCCAAGCAGGCCGGCGAGACGGTGATCCGGCCGCAGGGGCCGTTCCCGGTCGAGCGGCAGCGCGAGCTGGGCCTGGAGGCGATGAAGCTGCTGGGCTTCGACTTCGACGGCGGCAGGCTGGACGTCAGCACCCATCCGTTCTGCGGCGGCGTGCCGGAGGACGTGCGCATCACCACCCGCTACCGCGACGACGATTTCGCCCAAAGCCTGATGGGCATCGTCCATGAAACCGGACATGCCCGCTACGAGCAGGGCTTGCCGCGCGATCTGCTGTCGCTGCCGGTCGGCCGCGCCCGTTCGATGGGCATACATGAGAGCCAGAGCCTGTCGTTCGAAATGCAGCTGGGTTGCAGCCGCGGCTTCCTGCAGTTGCTTGCGCCGATGCTGCGCCGCCATTTCGGCGATCAGCCTGCCTTCGACGCTGACAACCTGGCCAAGCTGTTCACCCGGGTCGAGCCCGGCTACATCCGGGTCGACGCCGACGAGCTGTGCTACCCGGCGCACGTGATCCTGCGCTTCGAGATCGAGCGCGCGCTGATCGACGGCGAAATCGAGGCTGAAGACGTGCCGGCGCTATGGGATGAGAAGATGATGGCCTACCTGGGCGTGGACACGCGCGGCAACTATCGCGACGGCTGTTTGCAGGACATCCACTGGACTGACACATTCGGCTATTTTCCCAGCTATACGCTGGGCGCGATGTACGCGGCGCAGTATTTCGCGACGCTGCGGCGAGCAGAGCCGGGGCTGGACGACAAGATCGGCCGCGGGGAACTGGAGCCGGTATTCGGTTGGCTGCGCGAAAACATCTGGAGCCAGGGCAGCCGCTGGAGCACCGACGAACTGGTTCGGCGCGCCACCGGTGAAGCGTTGAACCCGGCTCATTACCGCGCGCATCTTGAAGCGCGCTATTTGGGCTAGCCGCCGAGGGCCGGAGTCGTTCCGGCCCTTTCAAACCCGCTGGAAAAAAACTGATCCTCTGTTGCGCCTACTTGCCGTACCGCTGGTGGCTGCGTCGGCGCATCTTAGCTCAGGTTATCTTCGAGGTTTATTAGCGGCCTTAGTCTTGCCACAGCAGGAAGCGTTCGACTTCGGCCGCCATCTGTTCCGGCTCATCCCATTGCAGCATATGGCCGGCGCCGGCGATTGTGGCCTCGCTGAGCCGGGCGAAACAGGCACGGCGTTGGTCCAGCGTGGCCATCACATCGCTGACGACGGAGTGGCCGAACGGCTGCTCGCCCAGCAGCCACAGTGCCGGCGCGGTGATGCGGCGCCAGCAGGCCATCGCCTCCTCCAGCCGGTACAGCACAGGGTTGACCATTTTATGGCGCGGGTCGGCGCGGTAGACCACACCGCCGTCTACCGGCCGGGTCAGCTCTGCGGCCAACCAGAGCGCCCGCTCCGGCGTCAGACTTGGATTGCGGGCAATCAGCCTGCTCGCCGCCTGTTGCAGACTCTCCAATGGCTCGAACCCCATCGCTTGACTGATTTCCCGCAGCCAGCGGCTGTAACGGCCTGGCGCCTCGGCCGGGCGGGTGGGGTTGAGGCCGAAGCCCTCGGCCAGCACCAGCTTCGCGACCCTCTGAGGGCAGACGCCGGCGTAGATGCCGGCGATCATCGACCCCATGCTGTGTCCCAGTAGGTTTACCGGCTGGTCCGGCGATAGTTGGCGCAGCAGATCGTCGAGGTCGGCCAGGTAGTCTGGGAAATAATAACTGCCGTCATTCCACTGGCTATCGCCGAAGCCGCGCCAGTCGGGCGCGACGATCCGCCACTTTCCCTGCAGCGCGTCCACCATGAATTGAAACGTGGCGGAGCTATCCATCCAGCCGTGCAGCAGCACCAGCAGGGGCGCGTTGTTATCGCCCCAGCGGCGCAGGTGATAGCGGCGTTGATTGAGCGTCAGGTATTGGCTGGTGGAGAGCATCATCTCGGGATGGTTTCCGTTCGGTGCGAAGCCGTTCAGTCTAACTGCGCGATGACGGAGCGGATAGTGGCGACTGGGGCATTATTGGCGATGGAAATGAAAATGTCATTATGATTTGCCTTTTCTTTGGAATTTGGCGTATTTATTAAATTATAAGTTTAAAATGTTGTTAATTTGATGCAAGAATGCGACACGTCAGTACAGTAATGACAAACTAATATCTTGATGAAAATCCTTTTTAATCAATGGATTGTTTTTAATTTTGACACATATGCTCAAGTAAGAGGATGTTGAAAGTTATGTCTTTTTTGATTTAACCTAACGTCTACATCGCAGCAAAACCGCGCAAGCGGAGGCTTCCGGCAAGGGATGCCAGATGCGATGAAGCTGAGCATTGTCCAGCCATGTAAGGCGACAGACGGCTGTTTTCAACGGCGTCCGTCGCCGATCTTCAGGGTTTGCCCGCCTATTTTTTCAATCTGATGACGAACGACTGTCAGACGGCTTTGATTGGATTTGATGTATTTTGTGAAATCTGATTATTGTTTTTTTGAAAATTGGCGGCAATGAAGCCGGCCGCGGGACGGGCTCGGCGCCGGAACATCTCAAGTGCAGGCAGGGATCGCAAGATTGCCGAAGATGCCTTGACGTGTCGGACTGCTCTTCAACTTCTGCCCCTGGCGGGCAGGCAATCGGGCAACAGCACTGCCTGCAATTTAAACGGAGACTATTTAAATGAAAAAGATCGTAACCGCAGCTCTGATCGGCTTGGGCGTGTACTCTTCCGGCGCCATGGCCGCTGACGGCAAAATCACCGTCACTGGAAACATCGTCGCGCAAACCTGCACCATCGCGGGCACTTCCGGCTCCAACGTCACCGTGAACCTGCCGACCGTGGGCGCTTCCTCGCTGGCCAGCACCGGCCAGACCGCCGGCGCGACCCCGTTTGCGATCAATCTGAGCAACTGCCCGTCCAGCCTGAAGAGCGCGCAGACCCGCTTTGAAGTGGGCCCGACCGTGAACCCGACTTCCGGCAACCTGCTGAACAGCACCGGCGCGGGCTCGGCTTCCAACGTTGAAGTTCAGCTGCTGAACAACACCTTCAACGCGATCAACCTGAGCACCAACGCCAACTCGCAGCAAGTCGCCATCAGCGGCGGCGCCGCCACCATGGGCTACTACGCCCAGTACATCGCCACCGGCGCGGCTGGCGCGGGTTCGGTGAACACCAGCGTTCAGTACTCGATGACCTACCAGTAACAGGCGTCATCCGGCGGGCGGCCTTCGAGCCGCCTGCCGGCATCTTTTGCATGGAGGCGGGTTAGGAAATGAAACAAGCAGTATGGCGAGGAGCGTTCGCCCTGGCGGTCGCCGGCTCGGTATGGACCAGCGCGGCTTTGGCTGGCGTGGTGATTTCCGGAACCCGCGTCGTGTACAAGGCGGAAGACCGCGAAGTGACCGTCAAGGTCAACAACCCGGGCAAGGAGCCTTCCCTGGTGCAGGTGTGGTCCGACAGCGGCAACGAGAAATCCGTTCCCGACACGGCCGACGCGCCATTCCTGATCATGCCGCCGATTTTCCGCGTGGACCCGGCCAAAGGCCAAACCTTGCGTCTGACCTTCACTGGCGCCGATCTGCCCAAAGAGCGCGAATCGGTGTTCTGGCTGAACGTGCTGGATGTGCCGCCGCTGCCGAAGGCCGGCAACGAGCAGCGCAATTTCATGCAAGTGGCTTTCCGTTCCCGCATCAAGCTGTTCTATCGTCCCACCGGCCTGCAGGGCACGCCGGACGATGCAGCCGACAAGCTTTCCTGGACCTTGTTGCCGCAGGCCGGCGGCAAGGGCTACATGCTGCGCGCGTCCAACCGCGCCGCGTACAACGTCTCGCTGAACCGGGCGATGCTGCTGGTGGGCAAGCATGAGTACGAAACCGATGGCGGCATGGTGCCGCCGGGCGGCAGCCACGATTTCGCGCTGAAGGACCTGAAGCTCAAACCGGATGCCGGCGCGAAGCTCACTTACGAAAGCATCAACGATTACGGCGCCCCAGTCATGCACAGCGCGCCCTTAGCTCCCTGATAATTCCAGCGTAGGCCTGCCGGGGCTGCGCGCTCCCGCAGGAGACGATCTAGCCATGAAGCACTTGATGACACGACATTCCGATAACAGCTGGGCCCTTAGCCCGCTCAGCCTGTTGATTTTCGGCTTGTTCGGCGGCCAGGCTGCCTTGGCGGATACGTCCGCGGCGGAAAACGCCGCGCTGGGCGATGTGCAGTTCAATCCTGTCTTTATCAATCAGAATTCCAACGGGAAAAAAGTCGATCTTTCCCGCTTCAACCAGATGGGCGGGGCTTTTCCCGGCAATTACCGCGCCGACGTCTACGCCAATAGCGTCTGGATCGGCCGCCGCGACGTGCAGATGAAGGAGCTGGCCGAAGGCAAGGTGCTGGCCTGCTTCAACCGCGCGATGATGGACGAGCTGGGCGTGGACTTCACTAAGGTGGGGAATGCCGCAGGCGTACCTGGACGGGATGAGCCCGCCCGCTGCGTCGACATCGCCACGGTGGTGCCCGGAGCATTCTCCAGCTTCAACAGCTCGGATCTGCGCCTGGATGTCAGCATTCCGCAGAAATACATGCGGGCCCAGGCGCGCGGCTACGTCGCGCCGGAATACTGGGACGCCGGCGCCCCGTTCGCCGGCTTCCTCAATTACAACGCCAATGGCTACCGCTACGACAACGGCGCCGCCGGCAAGTCGACCCAGTATTATTTCGGCGCCAACGCCGGCCTGAACATCGGCTTGTGGCGCTTCCGCTATAACGGCTCGCTGACGCAGCAGGACAGCGGCAACGGCCAGAGCCAGCGCAACTACCAGGGCGCGTCCGCCTATACCCAGCGCGATGTGACCGACTGGCATTCGGTGCTGACCCTGGGCGATTACTTCACGCCCTCAGACATGTTCAGCAGCGTGCCATTCCGCGGCGTGCAGCTGAGTTCCGACGACCGGATGCTGCCGGAGTCGATGCAGGGCTACGCGCCGGTGGTGCGCGGCGTGGCCGAGACCAACGCCAAAGTATCGATTCGCCAGAACGGCAATCTGATTTACGAAAACGTGGTGCCGCCGGGCGAGTTCAGCATCGATGATCTCTACAACACCGGCTTCTCCGGCGACCTGGAGGTGACGGTCACCGAGGCGGACGGCCGCGTGCGCAAATTCGTCGTGCCTTACGCCGCCGTGCCCCAGTTGCTGCGAGAAGGACAATCCCGTTACGCGATCACCGCGGCGCAATGGCGCGACAACTCGCTCAACAAGCGTCCCGATTTCGTGCAGGCGACCTACCAGCGCGGCATCAGCAACAGCCTGACCCTGTACGGCGGCCTGATCGCCGCCGACCATTACCAGTCGGCGCTGTTCGGCTCCGGCGTCAATACGCCGCTGGGCGCGCTGGCGCTGGATGTCACCCAGTCCTGGGCCCGCAATCTGCCGTACAACGCCAGCGCCGCCAATATGCAGGGCCAGAGCTATCGAGTGACCTATAGCAAGCTGATGGAGTCGACCCGCACCAACTTCACGGTCGCCGCCTATCGCTTCTCCACCGATGGCTATCTGGAACTGCGCGACTACGCCAACCTGATCAACCAGGTCGGCGTGGTTTACCGCGCCAAGAACAAATTCCAGCTCAACGCCGACCAGCCGCTGGGCGAGGGCCGCGGGCAATTGTTCTTCACCGGCTCGACCCAGGATTACTGGAACCAGAAGGGCCGGGATCTGACTTACCAGCTGGGGTACAGCAACAGCTTCAAGTCGGTGAGCCTGAACCTGTCCGCCGGCCGCACCCAGGATTCGACCGGCCGCATCGTCAACCAGTACATGCTGAGCCTGTCGATGCCGCTGGGCCGCGAGCCGTATTCTCCGCTGCTGAGCACCAGCGTCAGCGGCAGCAGCGACCGCAGCGGCAACGCGCAGGTCAATCTGAGCGGCACCACCGGCGAATTGCGCAACCTCAGCTACAACGTCTACGCCAGCGGCAACCGCAGCAGCGCCGGCGCCAACAGCAGCGGCGGCGGCGGCAGCGTGCAGTACGCCACCTCGGTGGCGACACTGACCGCGGGCGCGAGCTCGAGCGGCGGCAACTCCCAGGCGAATGCCGGCATCAGCGGCGCGCTGGTGTTCCATCCGGGCGGCGTGACGGCGGCCCAGTCGCTGGGCGAATCCTTCGCCGTGGTGGAGGCGCCGGGCGCCGAAGGCGCGGCGGTGAGCAACACCAACGGCGTGCGCGTCAACAAGAACGGCTACGCGGTGGTGTCCTCGCTGATGCCGTACCGCCGCAATGAAATCACGCTGGATCCGAAAGGCATGGATCAAGACGTGGAATTGCAGGAAACCAGCGTGCAGGACGCGCCGCGCGCCGGCGCCATCGTGATGCTGAAATTCAACACCCAGCAGGGCAAGCCGGTGATCGTGACGCTGAAGCGGCCGGACGGCAGCCATCTGCCGGTGGGCGCGACGGTCAGCGGCGGCGATGATTTCCTCACCATGGTGGGGCAAGGCGGACGCGCCTTCCTGCGCGGCGTGGAAGGCAAGCCGCTGACGGCGAGCTGGGGCAGCGACGCCGGCCAGCAATGCCGTTTCAGCTATCAACTGCCGCAGAAGACGGGCGACGCGGCCTATATGCGGACCGATGCCGTTTGCGAGCCGCTGTGATGTTTGGCGCGAGCCACTAGAGATACCGGGAAAGCGATAGGAAAATGAAGAAACTGATCTGCAGCGGAGTATATGGATGGCTGCTGGCGCTGATGCTGGCCATGCCGCTGACCAGCCACGCGCTGGGTTGCTGGAACGGCAGCAGCAGTTCCGGCAACGTCACCTCCACCTTCAATCTGCCGGGCAACTTGTATGTTTCCGCCAACGCGCCGGTGGGCACCATCATCTGGCAGTCGTCATTGCAGAACCTCAACCTGTACTGCTCACAGAGCGTTGGCGAATATGTGTATTTCTGGGTGAATCCCAAGGGCCGGACGCTGGCTCCCGGCTTGCAGATCGGCATCATCTTCAATGGCCAGACCTACACCCAGAGCAGCGGAGCGATCAATACAGGCATCTATGTACCGCAGAATGGCTACGTCAGGACGAACCTGCCGTACTCCATCGTGTTGTTGAAGACCAGCGGCGCGCCATCCAGCGGCACGTCTTCGATCAGCCAGTACTCGGTGTTTCAGCTGGATGGCAAGGGCGGCATCAACGCTGCGCCCGGCATCAACTTCAACCAGCTGATCGATGGGAGCGTCACTTTCACGCCCGGCGGCACCTGCGATCTGAGCGCAAACGGGCAGTACACGGTGAATCTGCCTACGGTCGCCAGTGGCCAGTTCGCGTCGGTGGGCAGCGCGCTGTCCCGCTACGCCTTCACCATCACCGCCGCCAATTGCTCCACCGGCGTGAGGACGGCGACTTTCCGCTTCTCGGGCACGGCCGATTCGAACAACCCGGTGCTGTTCGCCAATACCGGCGGCTCGGCTCAGGGCGTCGCCATCAACTTTGGCAGTTCGGCCGACGGCGCCAACATCGGCGCCAACAGCACCAACAATACCCGGGTGGTGAACGTGCAGTCGCAAATGGCGCAACTGGGCGTGTTCGCGGAATACATGCGGACGGCCAACGTGGTGGCGGGCAGCTTGCAGACCGCGATCACGATCGACATGTTGTACCAATAGCCGATCCGTCTGCGGCGACAATGAAAAAAGCCTTCGGCCGTTTGGCCGAAGGCTTTTTTGCGTGGTGTCGGGTCAGTTGTAGACGATGGTGACCAGCTGTCCGCTGCTTTGAGTGGTCGAGCCGGTCATGTTGACGGCGGCGATGCTCAGCGACTGGGTATTGTCGATGCCGGAGCAGGATTGGCTGGACGCTATTTTGCGGGCGGCCTGGTATTGACGGGGATTTTGCGCGTAGCTCAGCAAGGTGCTGCTGTTCTGGGCGCAAGGTTCCTTGACGATGGAGCCGCTGAAGTTGACGGTGCCGCCGTTGGAGGCCATGGCAAAGCCGGATTGCAGAGCGGCCAGCGCTGCCAGTGTCAGTATGGCTTTTTTCATTTGAGTCTCCCTGTTGGCGGCCTGCGAGCTATCGCGTGCGTGCTATAAACAAATTATTTAAATTAATTCGTTTATATTTAATTTGTTCTGTTAAGCAAAGTATAGGCACAAGAATTGTAAACATCAAGCCTATGTTTGATTGAATTATTAATAATAAAAATTGAAAAGTTGTGGGCTGGCCGCCGTGCGCGGTTTTGCTTGGGGCCGCCGCGGGGGGCGGATGATTTTCTGGCAGGGATAATTTCAAGTTATTGCATTTTTGCGGGATTGCTTGATTTTTGGCTGTCGTCGATGGGAAAGCGGAGGGACCGGCGAACGGGTTTTGGCTTTTCCGGGAGAGGATCTGGCGATGGCGAGGAAGCAAAAGCCCCCTCGGAGGAGGGGGCGGCCGCGGGGGCAAGGTGCGGTGGCGATGGGATGTTCTTAAGGTTCAGTGGCCGTGGATGTCGTTGCGGAAGGTTTCCTTCAGGAACAGCAGGCTTACAACGAGACTGACGGCGTAGACCACGATCGGGTACCACAGGCCGTACAGAATGTCGCCGGTGTAGACCACCAGCGAAAAGGCGACGGTCGGCATCAGTCCGCCGATCCAGCCGTTGCCCAGGTGATAGGGCAGCGACATCGAGGTGTAGCGGATGCGAGTGGGGAACAGCTCTACCATCATCGCGGCCAGCGGGCCGTAGGTCAGCGCGGAGATCACCGACAGCAGCACCAGCACCAGGATCACCATCGCGTGGTTGATCTTGGCCGGGTCGGCCTTGTCCGGATAACCGGCGGTTTTCAGCGCGTCCTGCAGCGCTTTCTTATCGAAGCCCTGTTGAACGGTTGCCCCGATATGGACTTCGGTTACGCCGGCCGGCGCGGCTTTTTGCTGGTAGGGCACGCCGCTCTTGGCCAGCAGCGCCTTGGCCTGGTCGCACGGGGTGTTCAGCTTGGCTTTGCCGATGGGGTCGAACTGGAAGTGGCAACTGGCCGGGTCGGCTACCACCGTCACCGGGGAGCGGGACTGGGCGGAGGCGACGTCCGGGTTAGCGTAGTCGGTCAGCCAGCTGAAGGCGGGGAAGGTCAGCGCCAGGCCCAGCGCCAGGCCGGCGATCAGCACCGGCTTGCGGCCGATGCGGTCGGACAGGTGGCCGAAATACAGGAATAGCGGCGTGGTCAGGATCAGCGACGCGATCAGCATCAGGTTGGCGGTTTGCGGGTCGACTTTCAGGATCTGGGTCAGGAAGAACAGCGAGTAGAACTGCGCGCAGTAGAAGGTCACCGCCTGGCCGCCGTTGAAGCCGAGCAGCGAGATCAGCACCACTTTCAGGTTGGCCCAGTTGCCGAAGGCCTCGCTGATCGGCGCTTTGGAATGCTTGCCCTCGGCCTTCATTTTCAGGAAGGCCGGCGATTCCTGCATCGACAGCCGGATCCAGGTGGAGATCGCCAGCAGGAAGATGGACAACAGGAAGGGCAGGCGCCAGCCCCACTCGTTGAAGGCTTCGCCGGTGAGCTTGCGGCAGGCCAGGATCACCAGCAGCGACAGCAGCAGGCCGGCGCCGGCGGTGACCTGGATCCAGCTGGTGTAGCCGCCGCGTTTGTGGTCCGGAGCGTGTTCGGCCACGTAGATGGCCGCGCCGCCGTATTCGCCGCCGATGGCCAGACCCTGCAGCATGCGCAGCGACACCAGGATCAGCGGCGCGGCGATGCCCAGCGTGGCGTAGCCGGGCAGCATGCCGACCAGGAAGGTGGACAGGCCCATGATGACGATGGTGGCGAGGAAAGTGTACTTGCGGCCCACCATGTCACCCAGCCGGCCGAACACCAGCGCGCCGAACGGCCGCACCACGAAGCCGGCGGCGAAGGTCATCAGCGCGAAGATGAAGGCGGTGGTCTCGTTGACGCCGGAGAAAAATTGCTTGCCGATGATGGCGGCCAGCGCGCCGTACAGGAAGAAGTCGTACCATTCGAACACTGTGCCGAGCGACGAGGCGAGTATCACCTTGCGCTCGGCGCGGCTGATGCCGGCGGCGGAAGCAGCCGATGCGATGCTGTTGCTCATGTCCAGGTCTCCTTTGCGGGTGGGGACGGCGTCCGTATCGGCGCCGCTTGCTTGTTGTCCTGCTCTATCATCTGCGCCGCCTTGGCGGCGATCATCAGGGTGGGGCTGTTGGTGTTGCCGGAGGTGATGGCGGGCATGATGGACGCGTCCGCCACGCGCAAGCCGGCGATGCCGCGCACCCGCAGCCTGTCGTCCACCACCGCCAGCTCGTCGCGCCCCATCTTGCAGGTGCCCACCGGGTGGAAGATGGTGGTGCCGATCCGGCCGGCGGCGTCGATCAGCTGTTCCTCGCTCCGGTACTGCAGGCCGGGCCGGTATTCCTCGGGCAGGTAACGGGACAGCGCCGGCGACGCGGCGATGCGGCGCGTCAGGCGGATCGCCGCGGCGGCGACGCGCTGGTCTTGCGGATGGCTGAGATAGTTGGGCTGGATCAGCGGCGGCGCGTCCGTGCGCGCGCCGCCGATGGCGACATGGCCGCGGCTCTCGGGCCGCAGCTGGCAGACCGAGGCGGTGAAGGCGGGGAACCGGTGCAGGGGCTCGCCGAAGCGTTCCAGCGACAGCGGCTGCACATGGTATTCCAGGTCAGGCGTGGCGGCGCCGGGGCCGCTGCGGGCGAAGGCGCCGAGCTGGCTGGGCGCCATCGACAGCGGCCCGCTGCGCTTCCACAGGTATTCCCAGGCCATCGCCAGCTTGCCGCTCCAGCTTGCCGCGCGGCGGTTCAGCGTGGACGCGCCGCGGATCTTGAACACCAGCCGCAGTTGCAGGTGGTCCTGCAGATTGGCGCCGACGCCGGGCAGAATGCGCAGCGGCGCAATGCCATGGCTCGCCAGCAAGGGCGCCGGGCCGATGCCGCTGCGCTGCAGCACCAAGGGGGAGCCGATGGCGCCGGCGGCGAGGATGATCTCGCCGCGGCAGCGGGCCTGCAGCGGCATTCCCTGTTGCATAAATGCGATAGCGGCGGCGCGGCCGTTTTCCAGGATCAGCCGGTCGGCCTCCGCGCCGGTCAGCACCGTGAGATTGGCGCGATCGCGGATCGGCCGCAGGAAAGCGCGCGCGCTGCTCCAGCGCCAGCCGCCTTTCTGATTGACCTCGAAGTAGCCGCAGCCGGCGTTGTCGCCGGTATTGAAATCGTCAACGGGGGCGATGCCCTGCTCGGCGGCCGCGGTGCGGAAGGCGTCCAATATCTCCCATGACAGCCGCTGTTTTTCCACCCGCCATTCGCCGCCATGGCCGTGCAGCGGACGTGCGGGATCGTAGTGGTCTTCCATGGCGATGAAATGCGGCAGCGCGTCGCGCCAGCCCCAGCCGCGGTTGCCCAGCGCCTCCCAGTGGTCGTAGTCGGCGGCCTGGCCGCGCATGTAGATCATGCCGTTAATCGACGAGGAGCCGCCCAGCACCTTGCCGCGCGGGTAGCCCAGCGAGCGGCCGCCCAGCCCTCTTTCCGCCGCGGTCTGGTAGCACCAGTCGGTGCGCGGGTTGCCGATGCAGTAGAGATAGCCCACAGGGATGTGGATCCACGGGTAGTCGTCGTTGCCGCCGGCCTCCAGCAGCAGCACGCGTTTGTCCGGATCGGCGGACAGGCGGTTGGCCAGCAGGCAGCCGGCGCTGCCTGCGCCGACGATGATGTAGTCGAATTCGCCGCTGAGCATGGCGGGATGCTCCGGTCATGTCGTTGTCGTAGCTGGCATCTAAACCGAAGCGGAGGCCGCTGGGAATAGCCAGCGGGAAACAACGTATGTTAATTTTTTAACAGGCGGCGGCAGATTGGCCGCCGTTTTCGTGTGCAAACGCACAACACCCATCGCGGGGAGGACCATGTTCGACTGGAACGATGTCCGCTTTTTTCTGGCCTTGCAGCGCAGCGGCAAGCTGCTGAGCGCGGCGCGGCAGATGGGCACCACCCATGCCACGGTGGCGCGCCACATCGCCGCGTTGGAGCGGGTGCTGGGCCAGCCGCTGTTCATCCAGCAGGCCGACGGCTACATGCTGACCGCCGCCGGCCGCCAGTTGCTGCCGCTGGCCGAATCGCTGGAGAACACCGCCTCGCAGATGCTGGACAGCGGCAGCAGGGGCCATGCCGAGGTGAGCGGCGTGGTGAGGCTGGGGGCGCCGGAGGGGCTGGGCGCGCTGTTTCTGGCCCGCCACATGCCGGCGCTGATGGCGCAGTATCCGGGATTGGAGATCGATCTGGTGGCGGTGCCGCGCTTCGTCAGCATCACCAGCCGCGAGGTGGACATCGCCATCGCGCTGGAGCGGCCGCAGGCCAATATGGTGGTGACGCGCAAGCTGACCGATTACTGCCTGGGCCTGTACGCCACGCCGGCCTATCTGGCGGGACATGCGCCGATACGCGAGCGCGAGGATCTGAACGGCCATGCCATCCTCGCCTATGTCGACGACCTATTGTTTACCCGCGAGCTGATGTACCACCATGGCCTGTGCCGCCATCCCAGCATGCCCTTGCGCAGCACCAGCGTGGTGGCGCAGAAGGAGGCGGCGCTGGCCGATGGCGGCATCGCGGTGCTGCCTTATTACACGATTTACGATGATCCTCGGCTGGCGCAGATCCTGCCCGAGCTGCGCATCGTCCGCTCCTACTGGATCAGCGCGCGCAGCAACATCCGCCGCACGCTACGCTACCGGGTGGTGTGGGACTACGTGGTGGACTTGTGCCAGCGCATGCAATGGCTGCTGATGCATGAACCGCAAGATCGATCAATCGAAACCGCCTAGGCTATCCGCATGAGACACGCATACCGGCAATTCGGCCCAGGCACCTTGTACACAGTGCGCCTGCTGCGCGCGCTGGATTATCTGTGGCGCCATCTGGACGAGCCGCTGCTGCTGGACCGGCTGGCGGAGGAGGCCTGCTTCTCGCGCTTTCACTTCCATCGGCTGTACCGCAACCTGATGGGCGAAACCGTGATGGAGAGCCGGCAGCGCATGCTGCTGCATCGGGCCGCCGGCGAGCTGGGGAGGGCGGACAAGCCGCTGGCCAGAATCGCGGCGCGGGCCGGCTTCGCCAGCAGCGCCGCCTTCATCCGCGCCTTTGCCAGCCGCTACGGTGAGACGCCGGGCCGCTACCGCCAGCGTCGTCTCATGTTTCTCAATCAAAGGGAGAGGACCATGCGTCAGGTAGAGATTGTGGAAAAGGATGCCGTCAGGGTGCTGATGCGCCATCATCGCGGACCGTATATGGAGATCGGCCAGGCCTTCGACGCGCTGCGCGCCGTCCAGGGGCCGCAGCAGGACGGCGAGCCGCCGGGGAGAAGCTTCGGCATGTATCTGGACGACCAGGCGCAGACGCCGGCGGCCGACTGCCGCTCCATCGCCTGCGCCACCATGCCGGAAAGACTGTGGGACCGGCAGGTGGACGGTTGCGAGTGGGGCAATATTCCAGCCGGGCGCTACGCGGCCCTGCTGCATACCGGGCCCTATGCGGAGCTGGAGGAGAGCTGGGACTGGCTGTACCGCCATTGGCTGCCGGCCAGCGGCGAGGTGCCCGGGGCCACGCCCTGCGTGGAGGAGTATCTGAACGCGCCCTACGACACGCCGCCGTCCGAGCTGAAAACGCTGCTGCTGCTGTCGCTGGCCTGAGCTGCCGTCGCAAAAAAAGCCCGCGTTGCAAAACGCGGGCTTTTGTCCGATCAGGCGAACCGTCTTAGCGGTCCACGTGGTAGTTCGGCGCTTCCTTGGTGATCTGCACGTCGTGGACGTGGGATTCGCGGATGCCGGCCGAGGTGATTTCGACGAACTGCGCCTTCTGGTGCAGGTCGGCGATGGTCGGGCAGCCTAGGTAGCCCATCGACGAACGCAGGCCGCCCACCAACTGGTGGATCACCTGGGAGATCGGGCCCTTGTACGGCACGCGGCCTTCGATGCCTTCCGGCACGAACTTGTCGGCGGCGTTGGAACTGTCCTGGAAGTAGCGGTCGGCCGAGCCCTGGCTCATCGCGCCGAGCGAACCCATGCCGCGATAGGACTTGTACGAACGGCCCTGGAACAGTTCCACTTCGCCCGGGGCTTCTTCGGTGCCGGCGAACATGCCGCCCAGCATCACCGCGTTGCCGCCTGCGGCCAGCGCCTTGGCGATGTCGCCGGAGAAGCGGATGCCGCCGTCGGCGATCATCGGCACGCCGGTGCCCTTCAGCGCTTCGGACACGTTGTGGATGGCGGTCAGTTGCGGCACGCCGACGCCGGCGACGATGCGGGTGGTGCAGATGGAGCCGGGGCCGATGCCGACCTTGACGCCGTCGGCGCCGGCCTTGACCAGATCCAGCGCAGCCTGGGCGGTGGCGATGTTGCCGCCGATCACGTCCACATGCGGGAAGTTCTGCTTGACCCAGCGCACGCGGTCCAGCACGCCCTGGCTGTGGCCGTGGGCGGTGTCTACCACGATCACGTCCACGCCGGCCGCCACCAGCGCCTTGACGCGCTCTTCGGTATCGGCGCCGGTGCCGACGGCCGCACCTACGCGCAGACGGCCCTGGCTATCCTTGTTGGCGTTGGGGTGTTCGCTGGTCTTGATGATGTCCTTGACCGTGATCAGGCCCTTCAGCTCCCAGGCGTCGTTGATCACCAGCACGCGTTCCAGGCGGTGCTTGTGCATCAATTCGCGGGCTTCGTCGATGCTGGCGCCTTCCTTGACGGTGATCAGGCGCTCGCGCGGGGTCATGATGGAGCCGACGGTCTGGTCGAGGCGGGTTTCGAAACGCAGGTCGCGGTTGGTGACGATGCCGACCACCTTGCCGTCTTCGATCACCGGCAGGCCGGAAATCTTGTACTGGCGGGTCAGCAGCACCAGATCGCGCACCAACATGTCCGGCGCGATGGTGATCGGGTCTTTCACCACGCCGCTTTCGTGGCGCTTGACCTTGGAAACCTCGGCGGCCTGCTTCTCGGCGCCCATGTTCTTGTGCACGATGCCGATGCCGCCTTCCTGAGCCATGGCGATGGCGAGGCGGGCTTCGGTCACCGTATCCATGGCGGCGGAAACCAGCGGCAGGTTCAGGGTGATGTTGCGAGTAAGTTTGGTGCTCAGCGCTACGTCGCGCGGCAGAACTTCAGAATGGGCCGGGACGAGGAGGACGTCGTCGAAGGTGTAGGCTTTCTCGATGATGCGCATCGCATTTCCTTAGGCGGCAAAGCCGCATTATACCGGATCGTCAACTGTTCTGCAAAAACAGCGTAATGCGGCGTTTTGCGCGGCCAGGAGGCAGGCTTTACAATCCGGATATAAAGCGATGACAGCGGCGGGATGGTGACGATGAAGTCTTTTCTAGTATGGACGATTTTGGCGGCGTCGCTGATGCCGGCCCTGGCCGCGGCCGAGGTCTACACCTGGACCGACGCCAATGGCAACAAGGTGTATTCCGATCAGCCGCCGCCTAGCGTCAACGCGCGGCGGATGAACGTGCGCGCGCAGCCGGCGCCGCCAGCCTCGGCGCCCCAGGCAGAGAAAAAGGCGGAAAAGAAAACCGACAACAAGGCGGTAGCGTCCGACAACGCCGCCATCACCGCGGCCAACGCCAAGATCAAGGAACAAAACTGCAAGTCGGCGCAGACCAATCTGTCCACGCTGCAGCTGAACGGCCGCATCCGCATGCCGGGCTCCACCGCGCTGGCCACCGACGCGCAGCGCAACGAGCTGATCCGCCAAGCCCAGAAAGACGTCCAGACCTGGTGCGCCAAATAGTGTCCAAGCCCGCATTCGATTACCAAAACGTATTGCAGAACCTGCCCGCGCTGCCCGGCGTCTACCGGATGCTGGGCGAGGGCGGCAAGGTGCTGTACGTTGGCAAGGCGATAGACCTGAAGCGCCGCGTCAGCTCCTATTTCCAGAAGAACGACCTCAGCCCGCGCATTCAGTTGATGGTCAGGCAGATCGCCAGCATCGAGACCACGGTCACCCGCACCGAGGCCGAGGCGTTGATTCTGGAAAACAACCTGATCAAGGCGCTGGCGCCGCGGTACAACATCCTGTTCCGCGACGACAAGTCCTATCCTTATCTAATGTTCAGCGGCCACGCGTTCCCGCAGATGGCCTATTACCGCGGCGAACCAAAGAAGCCTAACCAGTACTTCGGCCCCTATCCCAACGGTTACGCGGTGCGCGAGAGCATACAGATCCTGCAGAAGGTGTTCCGGCTGCGCACTTGCGAGGACGCGGTGTTTTCCAACCGTTCCCGCCCCTGTCTGCTGTACCAGATCAAGCGCTGCTCCGCGCCCTGCGTCGATCATATTTCCAAAGACGAGTACGCGGCCGACGTGGCCAGCGCGGTCGCCTTTCTCAACGGCAAGCAGAGCGAACTGATAGGCGCGCTGACTGAACGGATGGCCGCCGCCGCCGAAGCGATGGAGTTCGAGCAGGCGGCGGAGCTGCGCGACCAGATCCAGGCGCTGGCGCGGGTGCAGGAAAAGCAGTTTGTCGCCAGCAACCAGAGCCAGCAGGACTGCGACGTGGTGGCGGCGCGGGTGGGCGACGGCATGCCCTGCGTCAATCTGGTGATGATACGCGGCGGCCGCCACCTGGGGGACAAGAGCCACTTTCCAGTCGGCGGCGAGGCCGACACCGCCGAGGAAATCCTGCAGGCCTTCGTCGCCCAGCATTACCAGCACGCGGCGGTGCCGGCAGCGCTGGTGGTCAATGGCGAGTTGGACGAAGCCTTGCAGTCCTTTCTGCAGAGTCGCGCCGGCCGCAAGGTCTACATCGTCGGCAACCCGATAGGCGAGCGCCGGGTATGGCTGGAGATGGCGGAGAAGAACGCCGATCTGGCCATCCAGCAGAAGCTGGGCAGCAAGGCCACCCAGACGCAGCGCCTGGCGCAGTTGAACGAGGTGCTGGAACTGGAGGACGCGGGCCGCTTCGAATGCTTCGACATCAGCCACACCATGGGCGAGGCGACGGTGGCGTCCTGCGTGGTGTACGACAAGGGCGCGATGCAGCCCACCGAGTACCGCCGCTTCAACATCACCACCGCTTCGCCTGGCGACGATTACGCCGCGATGCGCGAAGTTCTGTCACGTCGTTACGGCAAGCTGGCGGAAGGTGAGGGCCGATTGCCGGACGCGGTGTTCATCGATGGCGGCAAGGGCCAGGTGGGCGTGGCGCTTGAGGTGATGGGCGAATTGGGGCTGAATTTGCCCATCGTCGGCATCGCCAAGGGAGAGGAGCGCAAACCCGGCCTGGAAACGCTGATCCTGCCTTACCTGGAAAAGACGCTACAATTGCGCCAGGATCATCCGGCGCTGCATCTTATCCAGACCGTGCGTGACGAGGCGCACCGCTTCGCGATCACCGGCCACCGCGCGCGCCGGGCCAAGGCGCGCACCGCGTCGACGCTGGAGGAGATTCCGGGCATCGGCGCCAAGCGGCGCCAGCTGCTGCTGACCCGCTTCGGCGGATTGCGCGGCGTGGCGGCGGCCAGCATGGAAGATCTGGCGCAAGTGGATGGCATCAGCCAGACGCTGGCGGAAAAGATTTACAATGCGCTGCATTGACGATTGAAAACGGCGGGCGTCCCTGATCCAGGCTCGGGGCGCCTGCCGGCGTTGTTGACGAGCCTGAGAGCGACAAGACCAAGACCAATGCCCTTCAATTTGCCGATATTACTGACTTGGCTCAGGGTCGCCCTGATCCCGATCTGCGTGGCGGTGTTTTTCCTGCCGGACTCCATTTTGCTGCTGCACAGCCGCAATATCGTGGGGGCCGGCATTTTCGCATTGGCGGCCGCCACCGACTGGCTGGACGGCTATCTGGCGCGCAAGCTGGGACAGACCTCGGCCTTCGGCGCTTTCCTCGATCCGGTGGCGGACAAGCTGATCGTCGCCGCAGCGCTGATCCTGCTGGTGCAGATGGGCCGCGCCGAGGGCTGGATGGCGATGATCATCATCGGCCGCGAGATTACCATTTCGGCGCTGCGCGAGTGGATGGCCGGCATGGGCAGCCGCAGCAGCGTGGCCGTTGCCTATATCGGCAAGCTCAAAACCGCCGCCCAAATGCTGGCGATCACGCTGCTGCTGTACGACGGCAAGCTGTTGCCGGGGCTGGATGCCCGCGGCTTGGGAAATTTTTCCATGTACGTCGCCGTCATATTGACTTTGTGGTCAATGGTTTATTACCTGCAGATGGCAGCCAAAGAGTTTGCGGGTAAAAAAATAGACGTTTGAGTGTTGACAGCCTCAAGCAAATCTCTATAATTCGCAGTCTCTCGCCGCCGCTGACGAAGCAGCAGCGAGATCAAGCAAAGCGTTGTAGCAAGTTACGCAGCGCGGGAATAGCTCAGTTGGTAGAGCGCAACCTTGCCAAGGTTGAGGTCGCGAGTTCGAGCCTCGTTTCCCGCTCCAGTAGCCTGAAACAATTTGTGATGCGGGAATAGCTCAGTTGGTAGAGCGCAACCTTGCCAAGGTTGAGGTCGCGAGTTCGAGCCTCGTTTCCCGCTCCAGTAGCTTGAAAAAATTTGTGATGCGGGAATAGCTCAGTTGGTAGAGCGCAACCTTGCCAAGGTTGAGGTCGCGAGTTCGAGCCTCGTTTCCCGCTCCAAAAATAGTTTGAAACAGTCTGCAATGCGGGAATAGCTCAGTTGGTAGAGCGCAACCTTGCCAAGGTTGAGGTCGCGAGTTCGAGCCTCGTTTCCCGCTCCAGCATCAGACTTGAAACAATTTGCATTGCGGGAATAGCTCAGTTGGTAGAGCGCAACCTTGCCAAGGTTGAGGTCGCGAGTTCGAGCCTCGTTTCCCGCTCCAAAATTCAGATTGATCAGATATCGTCTGGTCAATTCGCCGGTTAGCGGCGGGGTAGCAAAGTGGTTATGCAGCGGATTGCAAATCCGTCTACGCCGGTTCGATTCCGACCCCCGCCTCCAGATATAACCCCGTAAATCCAAGGATTTACGGGGTTTTTCTTTTTCATCCCATACACTTGAAATCGTTCGGCGCGATGGCTTTTCCATTCCCCATCATGAATCCGCAGGCAAAGCGATGAGCCGCGCGGCTTGATCGGGATTTCCGCTCGGCGCGGGCGGTCTGACCGGACTGGATATATCGCATCACGCGCCGGATGGCGGAAGGGAAATAATGGCGAATCGCAGACAGTTTTTGTGCCGGACCGGGATGATCGCCGCAGGCGGCGCGCTGCTGGCGGCTCCGGCCGCAAGGGCGCAGGGCGAAACGATGGCGCTCTGGATCGATGAATCGCATGCGTCGGCCAACCAGGACTCCCGCGTCCGCACCCTGGTGCTCCACTATACGGCGGAGGACTTTGCGGCTTCGCTCAAGCTGCTGACGGACGCGCAGTACCGGGCTAGCGCCCACTACCTGGTGCCTGATGCAGCAAGTCTGGCCGCGAAGCCCGCGGTTCTGAGGCTGGTGCCGGAGGAGAGTCGCGCCTGGCATGCCGGCGAGAGTTTTTGGCGCGGCGAGCGCTATGTGAATGGCAGCTCGATAGGCGTGGAAATCGTCAACCGCGGCTACCCGTCGCCGCAGCAGGACGACTGGCCGCCCATGTCGCGGGACTGGGTGGCGTTCGACGACGCTCAGATCGCCCTGGTGGGCAGGCTGGCCGCCGACATCGTCGCCCGCCACCGCATCCCGCCGCGCAACGTCGTCGGGCATGCCGACATTTCGCCGGGCCGCAAGGTGGATCCGGGGCCGAGGTTTCCCTGGGAGCGGCTGTATCGGGAGTTTGGCGTCGGCGCCTGGCCCGACGATGACGATGTGCGTCGTTTTCTGTCCCGCCGGTTGCCGACGGACGCATCGGATTGGCAGGAGCGTTTGACGGCCTATGGGTACGATGCGCCGGAAAGCGGGGCATGGGATGCCGAAACGCGGGCTGTCATCACGGCATTCCAGATGCACTTCCGGCCCGCCCGCTATGACGGGGAGCCGGATGCGGAGTCGTCGGCGATTCTCGACGCGCTGCTGAGCAAGTATGCCGGACGGGGGCCCGAGGATGAGGAAGCGGGCCATCCATGAGGCGGGGCCGCCAGCGTGGTATTTTGTTTACAGTTCATTAACGGTTACGGATGTTACGTTTCTCGCGGTTTACGCTCGCCGCCGCGGTTTGTAACTTGGCGGGGCTTTCCCCATCGGGACCAAGCGCCGCGCGGAGAGGCCGCGTCGGCCGCCATGTCCCCGCACCGGAGTTCCGCGATGATGCGATCCCTGAAGTTTCAAACCCTGGCAGGCTTGTTCGTCTGCCTTTCCCTTGTTCCGACCGCGGCTTTGGCCGCCAATGATGGCGGCGGCGCCGACCTTGGCAAGGCGGTGGAAGCGACGATTCGGCCGTTGATGAAGGCCAACGACATTCCCGGTATGGCGGTGGCGGTGCTGGCAAACGGCGAAGCCCGCTACTTCAACTATGGCGTCGCCTCCAGGGAGAGCGGCCAGGCCGTGACTCAGGACACCCTGTTCGAGCTGGGTTCGATCAGCAAGACCTTCACCGGCATCCTGGGCGGCTACGCGCTGGCCCAGGGCAAGCTGTCGCTGGGCGACAAGGCCAGCCGCTATCAGCCCGAACTCAAGGGCAGCGCCTTTGATCGCATTTCGCTGCTGCAGCTTGCCACCTACAGCGCCGGCGGCCTGCCGCTGCAGTTTCCGGACGCGGTGGTTGATCCGTTATCGATGCTGGCTTACTACCGCGGCTGGAAACCGGACTACGCTCCGGGCGCGAGGCGTTTGTATTCCAATCCCAGCATCGGCCTGTTCGGGCATCTTGCCGCCCGCAGCCTGGGCCAGCCTTTCGACGAGGCGATGGAGAAGGGGTTATTGCCCAAGCTGGGTTTGAGCCATACCTTCATCCACGTTCCGGCGGCGGAGCAGTCGCGCTACGCCTGGGGCTATTCCAAGGCCGGCAAGCCGGTGCGGGTGGGCCCGGGCGCGCTTGACGCCGAGGCTTACGGCATTAAATCCAGCGCGGCCGACATGCTGAAATACCTGGCGATCAACATGTCCGGCCAGACGGAGCCGGCGCTGAGGCGAGCCCTGGATGCCAGCCACGCCGCTTATTACCGGGTCGGCGATCTGCATCAGGGCCTGGGTTGGGAGGGCTATCGCTACCCGCTCAGCCTTGAGCGTTTGCTGGCGGGCAATTCCAACGAGATCGCATTCCAGCCGCAGCAGGTGGCGTGGCTGAATCCGCCGCGCCCGGCCGGCGCGGATGTACTGCTGAACAAGACCGGTTCCACCAATGGTTTCGGCGGGTATGTGCTGTTCGTGCCGTCGCGCAAGATAGGCATCGTGATGCTGGCCAACCGCAACTACCCCAATGCCGAACGCGTCCGGGCGGCCTATCGGATCTTGTCGGCGCTGGACCCGTCGCTGGCGCATGCCGGCAGGCCATGAACTGGGGGGCGCTTGTTGGCCGCCATTTTGACTGTTCTTTTGATCAGGGTTGGCCGAATTTTATGCGATTATAATTTTTCATACAAAGACAGTTGTAGTTTAGATTCGCCAGGCCGGCATGCCGAAGCATGTCCGGCCTGTTGTCCGGCATCCTGCGCCGAATGGGTTTATCGCGCCGAGGGGGAGTTCCGGTACCCGCCGCAGCGGCGGGTTCGCGGCAGTGCAAGCTCAGGAGGAAAACGCCATGGCCTCGGTCAACCAGTTCGCTTACGTTCCCGGTACCAGCACTTACAAATTCGCCTATGGCGGATCCATTCCCAACATTCCCGTCGTCAACATGCCCGCCGATACCAATTGGCTGCGCTGGGCGATGCTGAACGATGGCGAGTATTACCGGATGTATTTTTTCAAGGGCAGCAGCGCCAACACGCTTTACCAGGCGGCGTTCAACCCGGCGAGCGGAGCGTACGAGTTCGGCTACAACTCGATCAAGGAGCTGCAGATCACCGACGCGCCGGCCGATGCCGACGCCAGCAGCCTGGCGATGCTGTACGACAGCGGCACCAAAACCTACCGGCTGTACCTGCGCCGGCTGGGCGCGCCGACGGTGCTGTACCAGTTCGGCTTCAATCGGGAAACCAGCCGCTATGAATACGGCTACAACTCGATTCCCACGCTCAACGTGGCGAAGGCCCCGAACGATACCGACTGGCATCGCTGGTCCATGCTGTTCGACGGCAGCGCCTACCGCTTGTACGCGTTCAAGGTCGGCAGCGTCGATACCTTCTATCAATTCGCCTACAACCGGCAAACGAATCAATACGAGTACGGCTTCGATTCGATCCCGGTGCTGAACCTGGTGGACATCCCGGCCAACAGCAACCTGACCAGCATGGCCATGCTGTTCGGGCAGGGCGACTACCGCCTTTACTTCCAGACGCTTTGACGCGCGGCAGGGCGCGGCGGGCGAGATTCCCGCCGCGCGCTTGGATGCCGGATCAGCCGCCGGTTACCACCAGCATCAGCCGGATCTGTTCCGGCGAATCCGCGGCCGGCAATATCCGGTAACAGTCCCGTCCGCCGGCGCCCGAGCCGCCCTCCAGATGGCATTCCAGCACATTGCAGACGTAGCTCAGCACGGCTTGCCGCATGCTTAGCAGCTCTTCGGCCAGCGACAGCTCGACATAGGGCATGAATTGCTCGTCGGCCTGCGCCCGGGCGGGAAGGCCTGCCTTGCTCAGCAGGCCGGCGATCCGGTCAGCCTGCTGGATGATGTGCTGCCGCGCGTAGAGCGCGTCCAGCTGGGAGCGGTATTGGTCCGCCGCGTGTCTGACCAGTTCGGCATACAGGCTCATCGTTCACCTCGCGTGGAGGAGCGCGGATCGCGCCGGGATGCCGGGAGTCCGCGCCGGGATGGGGCTTCATGCTCTAGGTGTAGCCGCTGGCGAGGCGGCGTCGGTCAGCCTCTTGGACAGTTTTTCCCCTTTCACAGGCTGGAGGCGGCGCGTAGCACCGCTTCTTCGCGCCGATCGCGGAGCTGGTCGATCCGCCGCCGCGCCGCGGCCAGCACCTCCGGGCTGGCCAGTTCCGGCCGGCCGGAGGCGAACGGCGGCGCCGGCGCGTATTCCAGCGTCAGCTGCACCGTCTGCGCGAACTCGGGGCCGGCGATTTCCGCCATCAGCGTCAGCGCCATGTCGATGCCGGCGGTGACGCCGCCGCCGCTGAACAGCTTTCCGTCCACCACCACCCGGTCCGGGCAGGGATGGGCGCCGAAGGCCGCCAGGCTGTCCAGCCAGGCCCAGTGGCAGGCGGCGCGGCGGCCCTTGAGCAGGCCGGCCGCGCCGAGCAGCAAGGAGCCGGTGCAGACCGAGCTGACGTAGTCGGCCCCGGCTGCGAGGCGGCGCAGCTGTCCCAGCAGCTCGGCATCCTCCATCGCTTCCATGGTGCCGAGGCCGCCCGGGACGCACAGCAGGTCGCAGCGTTCGATGTCGGCCAGCCGGGCGATGCCGGAGAAGACGACGCCGCCGTCGGCGCGGATGTCGCCGCCCCGGCTGGAGGCCAGCAGGCAACGGGCCCGGGGGAGCTTGCTCAGGAATTCCAGCGGGCCGGTGAAGTCCAGCTGGGTGACGCCCGGATACAGCGCGAAAACGATGGTATAGGGGTGGTTCATGATGCCTCCCGGCGGTGATTGACCCCGCAATCATCGGCCGGCTATGCTTTGGCGCAAATGACTAAATTCCAACTTTTCATGCCATGACGCGAGACATCGCCATCCTGCTGTTCGATGGTTTCCAGCTATTGGACGCGGCGGGGCCGATCTCGGTTTTCGAATGCGCGCTGCGCTATCGGCCGGGCGCGTACCGGCTGACGCCGCTGACCGTGGGCGGCGGCGCGGCGCGCAGCTCCTCAGGCATCGCGCTGGACAGCCGGCCGCTGTCCGCGATGCCGGCGCCGGACACGGTGCTGGTGGCCGGCGGCGAGGGCGCGCCTTCCGCGCTGGGCTGCGGGGAGACGCTGGCCTACCTGCGGCGTTGCGCATCGGCTTCCCGGCGCGTGGTCAGCGTTTGCACCGGCGCTTTCCTGCTGGCGGAGGCTGGCTTGCTGGATGGCCGGCGCGCGACCACCCATTGGGCGCACAGCGGGGAATTCTCCCGCCGCTATCCCGCGGTGGAACTGGATACCGACCGCATCTTCATTCGCCAGGGCAATATCTGGACCGCCGCCGGGGTCAGCGCCGGCATCGATGTGGCGCTGGCCTTGGTGGCGGAAGACATGGGCGAGGAGATCGCCCGGCGTTGCGCGCAGCGGTTGGTGGTGTATTACCGTCGTCCGGGCGGGCAATCGCAGTTTTCGTCGCTGCTGGAGATGCAGCGGCCGGACGGACGCTTCGCGGCCTTGCTGGACCAGGTGCGGCGGAGCTTGGATGGGGCTTGGGACGTGGAGTCGCTGGCTGGATTTTGCTGCTTGAGTCCGCGCCATTTCTCGCGGCTGTTCCAGTCCGAGGTGGGCATGCCGCCGGCCAAGGCGGTGGAGCAGCTGAGGGTGGAGGCCGCGCGCGCCGCCTTGGAAAGCGGCGAGCGCTCCATTCAGAAGGTGGCCCGGCTGTGCGGCTTCGGCGACGCGGAGCGCATGCGCCGCAGCTTTTTGCGGGTGCTGGGGCGGCCGCCGTCCAGCTTGCTGCGCTCGCCGGCAGACGAATGACTCAATGGCGAGATCGCAGCAGGCGCCGGGTTTCGCCAGCCAATTCGCGTTGAGCCGACGCCAGCAGTTTCAGGTCCAGATCCTGAATGGCCAGTTGCTGCGCCTGTTGCTGATTAATGGTCAGCAACTGTTGCTCGCGCAGCTGTAGTTGCGCGATTTGGGTTTGCAGCGCCGCGCTGCGGCCGAACTGCAGGTCGAGCAGCTGCAGCGGAAACAGCAAGGCGAGCGCGGCGATGGCGAGCCGGAGCGGGGCGTACGGCGTCATGCCAGCCTCCGCGCCCGGTCATGGGCGGCGGCCAGGCGGGCGTCGTACAGGCTGTCCAGCCAGGCGGGGCCCTGCCGGATGCGCGCCGTCGCGCGCCAGCGGCGTTCGCGCAGGGTTTGCAGCAAGGCGGGGCGCGCGCTCAGCAGCCGCACCAGGCCGTCCAACTGGCGGGCCTCGTCCCGCTCCATTTCCGCCCGAAACGACCGGGCGTCGGCATAGCCCAGCTCCTGCCAGAGGAAGCCGGGCAATCGGTACAGTCCCCAGAGGCAGGACTCGACGGCAACCGTTTCCCCCGCCACGGCGGCCAGCCGCCGGAAACGCTCCCATTCCGCGGATGGGCTTTGATAGCCGCCGCGGATAGGCTTGCACAGCTCGGGATGGCGGTTGGCGATGCGGTTGGCGTCCAGGCCGGCCTTCAAGGCTTGGCGGTAGGCGATATGGCGCTCCAGCAGGATGCGCGCGCTGCCGTCGGGCAGGAAGCCGGCGTCTTCCGCCTCGGCCTCGCAGAAAGCCTTCAGGCTGGGGGGCGGCAAGCGCAGGCGGTCGGCGGCATCGAGCAGATCCGCCTCGCGAAGTCCGCGCGGATCGCGCTGGCCGCGCAGCGCCGCCTGCGTGGCGTCGCCGGCCACGCCGTTGACCACCAGGCCGGCGCGGCGTTGCAGCCGGGCCACCGCTTGTTCCGTGGCCGCTCCATACCATCCATCCACCTCCAGCCTGGAGCCCTGGCTGTTGAGACGGATTTGCAATTCCCGCACCTCCTGGCCGTGCGCGCCCTTGCCCAATGCTTGCATGTGGTTTCTCCGCGAATGGATGCGGGCCGGCATGGCCGGCGCGCTGCTGTGATTGGAGGCCAGTTTAGAAAGCGGCCGGCTCAGGCCGGCAGGGGAACCATGTCAGTGTGTGTGGGGGGGGGGGGGGCGGGCTCTGCGGGAAATTGATGCCGCGAGGGAGTATTGCGTGAGGCTGAGATGAGGTTTTGCCTGAAACTGGGATTGGGAAGCGCCAGCGATCCTGGAGTTTGCCTGGGGGCTCATTCTGTATAGTCCAGGCTGAGAATGAATAAGGAGACAGGTAAATATATTGATATTGATTCAAGGCGGAAGTGTGGTGAAATTCGTCAGTATTCGATAGGCATTGCCAGATGTTTTTAACGGAGGGTTATTGATAAAGCCCATATACCTAAGACATTGACCGGAAAAACAGCTATTTAGTCGTCATTCGCGCATCATCACTTGGTAATCGAGATGATTCTATGCGCGGCGCATCGCCGTCGATTGATATTTGCCTGCCGCGGCGTTGACAGCTCTGGCCATTGCCGTTAAAGTGCAGCGTCTCATTGGCTGGCAATGCTTTAAAATCAAATCGTTGCCGCTGATGAAACGCGCTGCTCAATCATATCAAGACGAAATAAGCTGAAAGTCGGCTGATTCGCACGCGGCGGGTGATCAGCCTGCGCTGCCTGGGATGTGATATTTAAAATGCATTGTCAGCCCGCGTTGCGCTGGGCTACAATTGCCCGCTTTGCTGCTGCCCCGGTGGTGAAATTGGTAGACACAAGGGACTTAAAATCCCTCGGCTTCGGCTGTGCCGGTTCGACCCCGGCCCGGGGCACCATCAGCAATCCGGCCGCGAAAGCCGTTTCGTCCCTTGAGGACGGATGGCGGCATCCACCTTGCTGGATTAAAATTCACATCCTGGCGACGCTGTCGTCTAACTGGACAAGTGGCCGGTTGCACCACGCCTCTTGATTGGGCAGCATGCGCTGTCTTTGCATCAACGGATCTAGATTGAAGTTCATGAAGCCAAATACTGAAACGGCACTCGGTGCTGCTCTCAAGTCTGCAGTCCAAAGCTTGTCCAAGAAAAAGCAGACCGAGATGATCGCGGATCACATCTACGGCAAGTTTGACGTGTTTCGCCAGTTCCGGCCGTTGGCGCTCGGCATTCACGAGAGCCTGATCGCGGCGTTGTCGCAGTTCGATCCGGCCCTGATTTCCCGCGTGGTGGCCAACCATTGCCGCAAGCCGCGCTACCTGAAGTCGTTGGCCCGCGGCGGCAAGCGTTTCGACCTGAGCGGCAAGCCGCAAGGCGAGGTAAGCGCCGAAGAGAAGCGCGCCGCCGAGCTGCAGATGCAGCCGAAGAACGCCCCTGTGGCGGACGCCGAGGCGGCGCCGATCGAGGCCGCCGCTCCGGCAGTGGCCGAAGCCGCTCCCGCGGTAGCGGAAGCCGCGCCGGAACAGGACGGCCAGATCGAATCCTGATCGGTTCCCATTGAGGAAGAAAGCCCTGTCGCCCGACAGGGCTTTTTGCATTTGGGCTACTTGAAATGCGGTTGATAGCCGCCATCTGCCGGCTATCGCTAACCTAAATGACATTGACGACCATGAGTGCACAGAAAGAAACCCTGGGTTTTCAGACCGAAGTCAAACAGCTGCTGAAGCTGATGATCCACTCCTTGTATTCCAACAAGGAAATCTTCCTGCGTGAGTTGATCTCCAATGCGTCCGACGCCGCCGACAAGCTGCGCTTCGAGGGCCTGGCCAAGCCGGAGCTGTTCGAGAACGATCCCGAGCTGAAGATCCGCATCGCCTTCGACAAGGACGCCCGCACCGTCACCATCGCCGACAACGGTATCGGCATGAGCCGCGACGAAGTGGTGTCCCACATCGGCACCATCGCCAAGTCCGGCACCAAGTCCTTCTTCGAGCAGCTGTCCGGCGACGAGAAGAAAGACGCTCACTTGATCGGCCAGTTCGGCGTCGGCTTCTACTCAGCCTTCATCGTCGCCGACAAGGTGACGCTGACCACCCGCCGCGCAGGCGAGGCCGAAGCGGTGCGCTGGGAGTCGCAAGGCGAGGGCGAGTACACGCTGGAGAGCGTGGAAAAGGCCGAGCGCGGCACCGAGATTGTCCTGCACCTGAAAGAGGGCGAGGACGAGCTGCTGAACGATTGGAAACTGAAGGGCATCGTCCGCAAGTACTCCGACCACATCTCCATCCCGATCGAGATGAAAAAGGGCAGCGGCTACAGCGAGGACGGCGAAGTGGTGGTCAGCGACGAGCTGGAGGCGGTCAACTCCGCGTCTGCGTTGTGGACCCGCTCCAAGAGCGACATCACCGAAGAGCAGTACCAGGAATTCTACAAGCACGTCGCCCACGACTTCACCGACCCGCTGGCCTGGAGCCACGCCCGCGTCGAAGGCCGCCAGGAGTACACCGAGCTGTTGTACATCCCGTCGCGCGCGCCGTTCGACCTGTATGACCGCGAGCGCAAGCAGGGCGTGAAGCTGTACGTGCGCCGCGTCTTCATCATGGAAGACACCGAAAAACTGATGCCGCACTACCTGCGTTTCGTGCGCGGAGTGATCGACAGCAACGATCTGCCGCTGAACGTGTCGCGCGAGATTCTGCAGGAATCCAAGGACATCGACGCCATCCGCGCCGGCTGCGTGAAGAAGGTGCTGGGCCTGCTGGAAGACCTGTCGTCCAACCAGCCGGAGAAATACGCCGCGTTCTGGAAGGAGTTCGGCCAGGTGCTGAAAGAGGGCGTGGGCGAAGACCATGCCAACAAGGAACGCATCGCCAAGCTGCTGCGCTTCGTCTCCACCGCGTCCGAAGGCGCGGAGCCGACCGTATCGCTGGCCGACTACATCGGCCGGATGAAGGAAGGCCAGGACAAGATCTACTACATCACCGCCGACACGCTGGCTGCCGCCAAGAACAGCCCGCATCTGGAAGTATTCAAGAAGAAGGGCGTGGAAGTGCTGCTCTTGACCGACCGCGTCGACGAGTGGGTCACCGGCTCGCTGTTCGAGTTCGACGGCAAGGCGCTGCAATCGGTCGCCAAGGGCGCGCTGGATCTGGGCGCGCTGGAGGACGAAGCCGACAAGGAAGCGCAGAAGCAGGTTGAGGAAGCGTCCAAGCCGGTGGTGGAGAAAGTGCTGAAGGCGCTGGGCGAGCAGGTGAAGGAAGTGCGCGCCACCGCTCGCCTCACCGAGAGCCCGGCTTGCCTGGTGGCCGGCGAGCACGATATGAGCGCCCATCTGGAGCGGATGCTGAAGGCCGCCGGCCAGAAGGTGGAAGGCAGCAAGCCGACGCTGGAAATCAATCCCGAACACGTGCTGGTGAAAAAGCTGGCCGGCGAAGCCGACGAAGCCCGCGCCGCCGATCTGGCCCAGGTGCTGTACGATCAGGCGCTGTTGGCCGAAGGCGGCAAGCTGGAAGATCCGGCCTCCTTCGTCAAGCGCATCAACAAGCTGATGCTGGAGCTGTCGGCCTGAGCCCGTCCGCGTAGATTCCGAAAATGAACCGCCCTTTCGCAGGGCGGTTTTTTTATTGTCATTGTCCTAATATGGGATTCCCCGCAATGGAATCAGGAGACGGCGATGAGCGAAACGAGAGCGTTGCCGGGCGTGTATCCCTGCCTGTGTTACGACGACGCGGCGGCGGCGATGGAATGGCTGGAGCGGGTGTTCGGCTTCCAGCGCCGCTTCGCGGTGATCGAGGATGGCCGGGTGCATCACTCGGAACTGAGCCTGGGCAATGCGGTGATCATGGTGTCCGGCCCCAAGCCGGAGCAGCGGTGGATCGGCGCGGGCGGCCTGTCTGGCCTGGCTCAGGCCTTGTGCGTTTACGTGGAAGACCCGGCCGCGCATTACGAGTGGGCTAGGGCGCAGGGCGCCGAGATCGTGCAAGCGCTCAAAGGCGAGGACTACGGCGCCCTCGGCTATCTGGCGCGTGATCCGGAAGGCCAGCAATGGTATTTCAGCGACTATCTGCCCGGCGAATACTGGGAGTCCTGAACCGCTAGCGCGCAGATTGCCGGCGCGTGGCATCATGCCATTTTCATTATGAAGGCTGACTCATGCCCGCGCGGCTGCAATTCGCCACTTCCACGCCGCTGTTATTGCTGATCGACATGCAGCAGGCGGTCGACCATCCCGGCTGGGGCCCGCGCAACAACCCCCAGGCGGAGCGGGTGTGCGCCGGCCTGCTGGCTGCTTGGCGCGAGCGCGGCTTGCCGTTGATCCATATTCGCCATGACTCTGTCGAGCCGGACTCCACTTACCGGCCGGGCCAGCCCGGCCATGCGTTCAAGCCGGAGGCCGCGCCGCGGCCCGGCGAGACGGTGATCGGCAAGCAGACCAATAGCGCTTTCATCGGCACCGAACTGGAGTTCTTGCTGCGCGGCAACGGCTGGCTGGAACTGGTGGTGGTTGGCGTCAGCACCAGCAACTCGGTGGAGGCCACGGCGCGGATGGCCGGGAACCTGGGCTTTTCCGCCTGGCTGGCGGAGGACGGCTGCTTCGCTTTCGACAAGACCGACTGGCGCGGCCGCCGCCGCGGCGCTGACGAGGTGCACGCGATGAGCCTGGCCAATCTGGATGGCGAGTACTGCCGCGTCTGCGGCAGCGCCGACATCCTGGCAGCGATTGGCAATATTGCCGGCGCCGCGTGATCGCGGGCCGGCGGCGTGAAGGCTAAGATGCCGATCCCGGAAGCTTTGTCATTGTCATCATGTTGAGACTCACCGTATCCCGCACTCTGCCGGCGGGCGAGCCGCAAACCTTGGATCGGCAGGCGCTGCAAGAAGCCTTGCAATGGCAGCCCGGCTTGCCGGTCGAGGCGCATGTCGACAGGCTGCGCCGTCCTCTAAGACGGCTGGATGAACAGCCGATGAGCCTGGCTGACAGGCTGCACGCGCTCAGGGAGCTGTTCGAGGCCTGCCTGCCGCTGATGTGGCGCGGCGCGGGGACGGAGAGCGACCGCGACTTGCGCGGCTTATGGCGCGAGTTGCACGAAGCCTGCAAGCTGTTGGCCCAGGCCTGCGCCGCGCGCCGCGCCGGCCGCTTCAGCGACGGCGGCTTGCTGTGCCAGGCGCTGGGGCTGGCGCTAGGCAGCGCCTGGCAACTGCAGCGCGGCCACGCGCTGGGATACGCGCCGTTGTTTCCCGGCTTCTGGCAGGACAGCCATCAGCTGTTCGCCGAAGCGCGCCGCCGCGGCTGGGAGGGCCGGGTCGCCATCGACGGCCAACCGTCGCTGGGCGCCGGCTACCGGCAGATGCTGCTGCTGGGCATCACTTCCAGCAACCGGCTGGATCCGGCGCGGCAGTCGTTGCTTCTGGACTGGATCGCCGGCCATGGCCAGGCGCTGCGCCTGGAGGGACCGCCGAAGAGCGGCGTTGAGGTGGAAGGCTGGCTGGTGTCGGCGGAGGCGGACAGCCCGGGCCGCTTCGCCGCCATCGCAGCGGCCGAGACTGCTGGCGGCTACTGGCGGGTGGACGCCGCCGACGTGACCCGCCGCCTGCGGACGGCCGCCCACGCGCGCGCCGACGAATTCTCCGCCACGCAGTGGCAGTTGCTGGGACGCTTGGAGCAAGAGTGGAACCGGCCGCCGCAGCGCCGCCATCTGCGGCGCAATCAGCGTAACGGCCAGCGGGTGACGGTGGTGGGCGGCTTCGACGCTTGCTGGCGGCTGGCCGAAGAAGGACGTCTGCCGGACGATGTCGAAACCGGCGAACTGCTATTGGGCAATCTCAGCCCGTCGGGCATGCGCCTGTACGGCGATTGCCCACCGGGACTGCTGCAGGCCGGCGCGCTGGTGATGCTGAAGCGGCGAGGTTTCGAATGGCAGTTGGGCCTGGTGAGATGGATCAGCCTGCCCGGCGGCGACGCGCCGGCGGAGTGCGGGGTGGAGTTTGTCGGCAAGCGGCCTCAGGCGGTGGCGGCTTGCGCGGTGACCAGCCACCCTGGCACGCCGCTGGAGTCGGGCCTGCTGCTGCAGGCCGAGCGCCATTTCCGCCTCCGCGGGGTGCTGGTGCTGCCGGGGCGGCAATACCAGGCGCTGCGGCCGTTTCAGCTGCGGGCCGACGGCGGAGAATGGCTGGTCCGGGCGCAGCGCCTGCTGCAGCAGACCGGCAGTTGCCAATTGATGGAGATCCGGCTGGAGGACGCGGTGGACGCGCCTCAGGCCGACGAGCCGGCCTGAGGTCAGGACCAGGCCGCCAGGTGCCTGGGCGGATAACAGGCCTGCCGGCCGGCTTTGTCGGAGTGGCAATGGATGCTGAGCACGCGGCCGCTGGATAGGTCGCCGGCCACGCTGAAGGTGACGGGATGGGTTTTCCAGCCGCTGCGGGCGGTGCCGGACAGGCGGAAGCGGTATTGTCCCGAACCGCTGCCGTCTTCCTGGGCGACCAGCCGGGTGGTTTCCGGATAGCCCAGCTCTTTTTCTATGATGCGGCGGCTGACTTCCTCGATCTCGCGCTTGCGCCAGAAATGATCGGAACTGGCCGAGAGACGGCGCGGTTCGGATGCGTGTGAAGCGCCGTCGCCGTCCAGGCCGCAAGCGGAAAGCGGCAGGCAGAGCAGGCCGAGCAAAACAGGCAATGGATGTAGCGACACGCTGGCGTGACTCCCACTGTCGAAACCGGTTTGTGCGCCGCAGCGGGCAAAAGTTCAACCGACACGCGTCTGCTTGCTGGTATCCTTGTCGCCATGAGCGACGTACCCTTGAATGCCCCCGACTCCCCCGCGCCGGATTTCCAGCTGACCTCGCCCGAGCTTCCGCCCAGCGTGCCGATCGCGCACGTTTTCGGCCAGCCGGTGCTGGAGGTGCCGCAGGACCTGTTCATCCCGCCCGACGCGCTGCAGGTGATCCTGGAGAGCTTTGAAGGCCCGCTCGACCTGCTGCTCTACCTGATCCGCAAGCAGAACCTGGATGTGCTCAATATCCCGATGGCCGAAATCACCGCCCAGTACATGTCCTACATCGACGCGATGAAGCATGGCCGGCTGGAGTTGGCGGCCGAGTATCTGCTGATGGCGGCGCTGCTGATCGAGATCAAGTCGCGCTTGTTACTGCCGCGGCCGCAGCTGGACGAGGACGGCGAGCCGGACGACCCGCGGGCCGAGCTGGTGCGCCGGCTGCTGGAGTACGAGCAGATGAAGCTGGCGGCGCTGGAGCTGGACAAGATTCCGCAGGCGGAGCGCGACTTCGCCTGGCTGGCGGTGCTGA
>NZ_JAJOHV010000023.1 GCF_021129175.1 Chromobacterium piscinae
GCGCCAGGTAGTGCAGCAGCAGCGGCGCCGCCGCCATCGCCAGCGCCGCGGCAGTCCAGGTCCGCGGCCAGTCGTCCTGCAGCCGCCATTGGCACAAGGCGAAACTGGCTCCGGCGATCAGCGCCGTCCAGGCGGCTCCGCGCCGCCGCCGCGACAGCCAGGGGGAGGCCAGCGCCAGCAGCGCCAGCGACAGCAGGCTGCCCGGGATCAGCGCCAACGCCGATTGCAGCCAACGCCATAGCGGCTGCTCGGCCGTCAGCGCCAGCAGGCCGTCGGCGCACAGCAGCAGCGCCGGCAGCTGCAGGATGCGCAGCATCACGCCGGGTTGGCGGAAATCCGGCAGCGGCGTCGGAATCGGGCGGGACATGGCGGGTCTCCGGGGGCGATGCTGCGATGATAGCGCCCGGCGATGGAAACCGCCGCCGTATATAAAGAAAAGCGAAGGCAGTCCGTTGCCCGCTCCGCCCTGGATGCACGCCGCGGCGTGATGCGCCGGAGCTGATCTGGCGCAAACTTGCTCGCGAATGGCGGTTTTCCCCGCTTTACAAACCGGGCGCGCCGGCGCTAGTGTCAGTTTTCAGGAATATCAGATAAATCTAATTTGCATCGCTGCCTGATGGCCGGCGATCGACCCGCTTGTCGAATGGGCGGCGCATGGTTCCAACGACTGGATTTATTGCGCCGCGCAATGATTTTGACATGTCAGATTTCCCGGTTGAATCAAGCCTGTCAGACGATATACGGTAACCAATATATATCTTGCATAATGCGGCGCAGCATGCATTTAATGATTTCCAAACGATCGTTCCCGACCGCCGCGCACGATCGTTCCCGTTTCTGATTCCACCATCCACTTGCAGGAGATATCCGGTATGAATATCGTCATTCCAGCCGAGCGGCTGGCCGGCGAGCATCGTGTAGCGGCGACGCCGGACACGGTGAAGAAGCTGGTCGGCGCCGGTCACGCCGTCGCCGTGGAGCAGGGCGCCGGCCTGGCAGCCGCGCTGCCCGACGCCGCCTTTGTGGCCGCCGGGGCGACCATCGCCGAGCGGCGGCAGGAGATGCTGGCCGCGGCCGACATCGTGCTGGCAGTGCGCATGCCCGAGGCCGCCGACGTCGCCGCGCTGAAGCCCGGCGCGGTGCTGGTCGGCATGCTGGCGCCGTACCAAAACCCGCTGCTGCCGCAGTTGGCGGCGCAGCGCGTGTCGGCTTTCGCGCTGGAGCTGCTGCCGCGCACCACCCGCGCCCAGAGCATGGATGTGCTGTCCAGCCAGAACAACATCGCCGGCTACAAGGCGGTGCTGCTGGCCGGCCAGTTCTACCCCCGCTTCATGCCGATGCTGATGACCGCCGCCGGCACGGTGAAGGCCGCCAAGGTGTTGGTGCTGGGCGTCGGCGTCGCCGGTTTGCAGGCCATTGCTACCGCCAAGCGGCTGGGCGCGGTGGTGGAGGCCTACGACGTGCGCCCCGCCACCCGCGAGCAGGTGGAATCGCTGGGCGCCAAGTTCGTCGAGATGCCGATGACTGATGAGGAGAAAGCCGCCAGCGGCGGCGTCTACGCCCGCGAGATGTCGGCCGAATTCCTGGCGCGGCAGAACGAATTGCTGGCCAAGCGCGCCGCCGCCGCCGACATCGTCATCTCCACCGCGCTGATTCCCGGCAAGCCGGCGCCGCGGCTGCTGTCCGCCGACGCGGTGGCGGCGATGAAGCCGGGCTCGGTGATCGTCGACCTGGCGGCCGAAGCCGGCGGCAACTGCGAGCTGACCCGTCCCGGCGAAGCCTGGCTGTCCGATAACGGTGTGCATCTGGTGGGCCTGGCCAATCTGCCCGCGATGCTGGCGGCCGACGCCTCCAGCCTGTACGCGCGCAACCTTCATACCTTCCTCGGCCTGCTGCTGGGAGAGGGCGGCCTGACGCTGGATCTCGACGACGAGCTGGTCGCCGCCACGCTGGTCACGCACCAGGGCGAGCAGCGCTTCGGCGCCGTCGCCCGTCCGGCGGAAGCCGCCAACCACGACAAGGAGCCGCACCATGGCTGATCCCTTCATCACCAGCTTCACCATTTTCGTGCTGGCGGTGTTCGTCGGCTACCACGTGGTGTGGAACGTTACCCCGGCGCTGCACACGCCGCTGATGGCGGTCACCAACGCCATCTCCGGCATCATCGTCGTCGGCGCCATGCTGCAGGTGGTGGATATCAACGGCCAGGAGATCACCGTCACCTCGGTGCTGGGCGCCGTCGCCATCTTCCTCGCCAGCATCAATATCTTCGGCGGTTTCCTGGTCACCCAGCGCATGCTGGACATGTTCAAGAAGAAAAACAGGGGATGACGATGCAGAATGTTTCGGCTGTTCTTTATCTGGTCGCCGCGGTGCTGTTTGTCCTGGCGCTGAAGGGCTTGTCCAGCCCGGCTTCGGCGCGGCGCGGCAATCTGTACGGCATCGTCGGCATGGCGATCGCGGTGCTGACCACGCTGCTGATCATCGACAAGCCGGTGCTGGCGCTGATCGCCGGGGCCATTGCCGCCGGCGCGGTCGTCGGCGCCTGGAAGGCGCGCACGGTGGAGATGACCGGCATGCCGGAGCTGGTGGCGGCGATGCACTCGCTGGTGGGCCTGTCCGCGGTGCTGATCGCGGTGGCGGCCATCTTCCACGGCGGCGTCGAGCACACGCCGGTGCAAAAGGTGGAGCTGTTCATCGGCGCCTTCATCGGCGCCATCACCTTCACCGCCTCGGTGGTCGCCTATGGCAAGCTGTCCGGCCGCTTCGGCGCCAAGGCGATCAGCTTCGCCGGCCAGCATCCGCTCAATCTGCTGCTGGCGCTGGCCATGGTCGGTTTCGGCGCGGCCTATTTCTTCACCGACAGCCAGGCCGCTTTCCTCGCCATGGTGGCGGTGGCGCTGGCTCTGGGGGTGACGCTGATCATCCCGATCGGCGGCGCCGACATGCCGGTGGTGGTGTCGATGCTGAACAGCTACTCGGGCTGGGCGGCGGCCGGCATAGGCTTCACGCTGAACAACCCGGTGCTGATCATCGCCGGCGCCTGCGTCGGCTCGTCCGGCGCCATCCTGTCCTACATCATGTGCAAGGCGATGAACCGCTCCATCGTCAGCGTGCTGCTGGGCGGCTTCGGCGCGGAGACCGTCGCCGGTCCGGCCGGCGACGCGGGGCCGGCCAAGGCCTACAAGGCCGGCAGCGCGGAGGACGCCGCCTTCCTGATGGCCAACGCCGACCAGGTGGTGATCGTGCCCGGCTACGGCCTGGCGGTGTCGCGCGCGCAGCATGCCTTGCAGGAATTCGCCGAACTGCTGCACGAGCAGGGCGTCGGCGTCCGCTACGCCATCCACCCGGTGGCGGGCCGGATGCCGGGCCACATGAATGTGTTGCTGGCCGAGGCTGAGGTGCCGTACGAGCAGGTGCTGGAGATGGAGGAGATCAACGCCGATTTCTCCACCACCGACGTGGTGCTGGTGATCGGCGCCAACGACGTGGTCAATCCGGCCGCGCAGAAGGATAAGCAAAGCCCCATCTACGGCATGCCCATTCTGGAGGCGCACAAGGCGCGCAATGTCATCGTGGTCAAGCGTTCCATGAACGCGGGATACGCGGGGCTGGACAACGAGCTGTTTTACATGGATAAAACCATGATGGTGTTCGGCGATGCCAAGAAAGTGGTGGAAGACCTGCTCAAGAACGCTGTGCACTGAGCGCTCGTCCGCCGTCCCGAACGCCCGCCATTGGCGGGCGTTTTGCCGTCCGCAGTCATGGAAAAGGAAACCCGCATGCCTTCTCTCGGCGCCCTGTTGATCAGCGGCAGCATGATGCTGCCGACTCAAGCCCTGCCCGATCTGCAACACACCGAATGGCGGCTCCAGTCGCCGGCCCAACCGGCGCCGCAGCCTACCCTGAGCATCTCCGACAGCCGCATCAGCGGCTTCGCCGGCTGCAACCGCTTCACGCTGGGCATAGACGAAGAAGGCCGCCACCAGGTTTCCACCACTCGCATGGCGTGCGCGCTGGAGGCGATGGCGCGCGAGCAGGCCTTGCTGAAACTGTTGGGCGCGCCGTTCCGCCTGCTGCCGTCTTCCGATGGCCGCTATCTGACGCTGGCGGCCGGCAAGACCGTCTACCGCTTTGCGAAAGCGGACGCCGCCCAGGCGGCTTTGGTTTCGCCACAGGCGGCATGGCGGCCGCGGGCGGGCGAGCAATACTGGTACGCGACGCGCGGCGATTGCGCGGACGGCGTCTGCCTGCGGCTGCGCGGCAATGAGGGCGAGCCGTGGCGCGATTACCACGGCGAGATCGCCGGCTTCACTCCCGAGGCTGGCCGCAGCTACTACCTGAAGCTGCAAGGCGAGCCGGAACGCGGCGGCGGCACCGCGCTGCAATTGGTGAAAGTGATCTACCAGGAGACGGTGACGTCGGTTGTCGATTGACGGAACCTGTGAGCTCCTCAGGCGTCATAGTCTGTTTCTTGTTCAGGATATCGCGATGTCTTACCGACTGACCCTGCTGGCGCTCGGCGCCGCTCTGCTGGCGGGCTGCGCCAGCCCCACCGCTCCGGTTCGCCAGGGCCCCGCGCCGACGATGGAGCAACTGCAAGGCGAGTGGAAGCAGACCGGCGCCGGCGACAAGGGCATCCTGCTGCGCATCGACCAGCAGCGGCTGTTCGCCAAGGCCGGCTGCAACGGCATGTTCGGCCCGGCCGCGATCGACGGCGGCAAGCTGCGCGCCGAGCGCCTGGCCTCGACGCTGATGATGTGCCCGCCGGAGGCGATGCAGCGCGACGCCAAGCTGTCGCGCCAGCTGGAGGCCGGCATGGATGTCAGCCTGGACGGCGAGCGTCTGAAGCTGTCCGACGGCAAGGACGCGCTCACCTTCGAACGCCAGCCGCAGGGCGAGATCAAGTTCATCTACGTCGCCGCCGAGCGCAAGGCTTGTACCGGAGTGGCGCCGATGCAGTGCTTGCAGGTGCGCGCGGACAAGTCCAAGCCCTGGGAGCTGCATTACGGCGAGATCGAGGGCTTCCAGCCCGAGCCCGGCGTCGCTTACCGGCTGCGGATCAAGGAAGTGAAGGTGGACAATCCGCCGGCCGACGCATCTTCCATCCGCTGGATTCTGGATCTGGTGGTTGAGCAGGAAGTGGTGAAGAAGCCTTGAGTGGCTGTTTCCGTGCGGCATGGAATTTGAATCCGCTGCGCGGATGATGGTTTGAGTGCCGGTTCCGCCCGGCGGACGGACAAGGGGGCTGCGCGGCCAGCCCCCTTGCAACCCCAGGCCGCCCCTGCCGCCCGCGAAACCCCGAGAAAAATGCGCCAGGCAAGGCGCCGCCGAAACTACATGCGTGCGAATCTTTGATTCGCTCAGCAGTACGCGCTACCGTCGCGCGGCGTCGAACAGATCGGCGGCTTAAAACCTTGCCCGCCGCATTTTCCCCGGCGCGCGCAGAAGGGGGAGATGGGGCACGTCGCATACGTGTTTTCATCGTCTGGGAATACACAGCCACGACATGGCCGTGGTTAAGAGCGGCTAACAAAATTCTGTTTCACGCCTGAGGCAAGGCGCGCCGACGTAGACAATACAAGCAGTACGGCAAGTCGGCGCAACGCAGCATCAGGATTTTTGTTAGCAGCTCTAAAGCGTCTGTCTGTAAAACGGGCTATGACAGCCGCTCTGCTACAATCGCGGCATTGAAATTGCAGGAGGCCGCCATGAGCCTGATTCCCGAAATCAAACCGCAGCAATCGTTGGAATTGCTCAAAGAGCTGCACATCCTCACCCGCGACGGCAAGATCAACCAGGACACCCGCCGCAAGCTGAAGCAGGTTTACCACCTGTATCAGTTCATCGAGCCACTGATGGCCGACGTGCTGGACAAGAAAGGCGCGATGACGCTGGCCGACCACGGCGCCGGCAAGTCCTACCTCGGCTTCATCCTGTACGACCTGTTCCTGAAGGACAAAGGCGCCGGGCATGTCTACGGCGTGGAGACGCGGCAGGAACTGGTGGACAAGTCGCGCGAGCTGGCTGAGCGCCTGGGTTTCGATCGCATGGGCTTTCTCAACCTGACGGTGGAGCAGTCGATCACCTCGACCGAGCTGCCGGAACAGGTGGACGTCATCACCGCGCTGCACGCCTGCAACACCGCCACCGACGACGCCATCCGCTTCGCGCTGGCCAAGAACGCCCAGTACATCGTGCTGGTGCCGTGCTGCCAGGCCGAGGTGGCGTCGGCGCTGCGGCAGAAGAAGAACGAGACCTTCGGCAAGACGCCGCTGTCCGAGCTGTGGCGCCATCCCATCCACACCCGCGAGTTCGGCAGCCAGCTGACCAATGTGCTGCGCTGCCTGCAGCTGGAGGCGCGCGGCTACCAGCTGACCGTCACCGAGCTGGTCGGCTGGGAGCACTCGATGAAGAACGAGCTGATCATCGCCAAGAAGACCGGCAAGGGCAAAAACAGCGCCCGCGAGCGCCAGCTGGCCATCCTGGACGAACTGAACCTGATGGATCTGCGCGAACGCTTCGCCTATTGATGGCGGAGCGATGCGGCGGGATGTACGTTCCGCCGCCCGTCTTTCGTCTTAGCGCGCCGCCGCCGGGATGAACTTGAACTCCTGTATCACCACTTCCACTTCCTTGCCGTCCGCCGGCGGCTTGCCCTGGAACAACCACAGGTTCAGATGCACCGGCAGCGGCTGCTGCGGCACGCGCTGCGCCGTGTCGACCGGGTTGAAGCGCCAATGGGCGATCGGATAACGGTCGCCGTCCTGGAAGCCGTGCAGCGACTGGTATTCCACCGCGGCCGCGCTCCAGTCGAAGCGGTGGGTGCTGTAATCGCCGCCCAGCGCGAAATCGAAGGTGTAGGAGGTGGGGGCCGGGCCCGGCCGCGCCGGGTAGACGGTGTAGTTGCCCATCGGATTGGCCGGGCTGCCCCAGCGCGAGAACTCGATGTCGATCTCGTTGCTGCCGTCGGGGCCGACGTCCGGCGTCGGGTAGTTGAACAGGCCCAGCACTACATTAGGGTCGAAACGGTCCGGGCGGCCGATCAGCTTGAACTGGTAGCGGCCGAAACCCAGCCGTTGCGGCAGATAGAGTTCGGCGGCGGTCCATTGGCTGCCGCGCTTGGCGATTTTCAGATGCAGCCGGCCCTGGGCGTCCAGCCAGACGTTGTTCTCGTCCCAGATATTGGGGCCCGGGCCGCTGCTGCCCTGGTTGCGCACTTCCCAGTCGTAGCCGGAGAAGCGGAGGGTCTTGGCGGCGGCGGGCTGGGCGAAGGCCAGCGCGGCCGATAGCGCGCAGCCGAGCGCGAACGCGGTTTTCATGACGGCGGTTCCTGTGGGGGAAAACCGCCATGTTGCCACGGGCCGCGCCCGGCGGGGGGCCTCCAGTCCGTCAGGACAGTCCAGCTGAGAACTTTTTCCTACAGGCGGAAGCGCGCGGTGACGTTCTGCAGATTGTGGGACAGCGCGTTCAGCTCGCTGGAGGTGGTGGCCAGCTCCTCCACGGTAGCGCTATTGGATTCGGCCATCTGCGACACCTGCTCCATGCTCTGCGCTAGGCTGAGGCTGGCGGTGCGCTGCTCGCCCAAGGCGCTGGTGATGTTGCCTATGGTGCCGACGATGTCGCGGGTGCTGCCTTCTATCTCCTCCATCGAGTCGCTGGCCTCGCGCGCGCTGCCGGAGACGGCGTCCACGCTGGACAGGCTCTGGTCCATGCTGCCCACCACTTTTTCCACGCCCTGCTGGATCGCGTGGATCATCTGGGTGATTTCCTGCGCCGAGCTGGCGGTGCGCTCGGCCAGCTTGCGCACCTCGTCGGCCACCACGGCGAAGCCGCGCCCCATCTCGCCGGCGCGCGCCGCCTCGATCGCCGCGTTCAGCGCCAACAGGTTGGTCTGGTCGGCCACGTCGCGGATCACGGTGACGATGTTGCCGATGCGCTGCACCTCGCCGGTCAGAGTGCGCATCTCTTCCGAGGTGGCGGCCACCGCGGTGCTGACCGACTGGATCTTGCCGACCGAGGCCTGCACCGCGTGGCCGCCGCGGCCGGCCAGGTCGCCGGCGTCGCGCGCCTGGCGCGAGGCCTGGTCGGAGTTGTCGGCGACGTGATTGATGCTGACGGTCAGCTGCTCGATGGTGGCGGCGGCTTCGGAGGTGGCTTCGGATTGCCGCTGCGCGCTGGTGGCCACTTGCTGCGCCATGCTGGATAGTTGGTGCGCGGAATCGGACACCTGATTGGCGTTGTCCTGGATGCTGGCCACCACTTCGCGCAGTCCCTGGCGCATGTTCTGGACGTTGCGGGCGATCTCCATCGCCTCGTCGCGCGACACCGGCAGCGCCTCATCGGGGCCGGACAGGTCGCCCTGCTGGATATTGCGCACCAGCGTCACCGATTTTTTCAGCGGGGTGGTCACTAGGTTGGAGATGAACAGCGCCACCGCCACCGACAGCAGCAGCGCCGCGGCGGCTGATCCCAGCAGAATGACTATGGTTTGCCGGTACGCGCTCTTGCTGTCTTCCACCGCTTGCCGCACCCGATCGTTCTGGTAGGCGGTCAGTTCGGTCAGCGTTTTCATGAAGCCTTCGTTGGCGGGTACGAAATGCTGTTTGAGAAAGGCCTGGGCCTCGGCGTCCTTGTTGGCGCGCGTCAGCGCGTACAAGGGCGCGTATTGTGCGGACAGCGTTTCCCGCGCCTGCAGCGCCCGGGTCAGGATCTCGCGGCCCTTGGGCGAGACCAGTGTCCGATCCAGTTCCTTCAGGTAATCAGTGTTCTGCGCGCGCAGCGTCTCGATCTTGGCGATGACGGCGTCGACTTCCTGAGGGCTGCTGGCCATGATGGCGTCGCGCACCTTGCGCGCCACGTCATAGCTGACCAGCACGATCTTGTTCGCCAGCTCGGCCTTCGGGTAGCGGTTCTCGGTGATATCCTGGATCTGAGCTTCTATGATGTTGAGCTTGGAGATCGAGGACAGCACGATGGCGGCCAGGATCACGATCAGCAGGCCGTAGCCGGCCAGGAGCTTCTGTTTGACGGAAAGCTGGGACAGCATGGGATTCTCCCGGTAAAGGCGCTGCGCCGGGCGGATTCGATGTCCCGATGGTTCAACCGCTTGCCTACGCGCTGCATGAATGAAAAATAGCCGCTGCGGCGCGGCTAGGCAAAACTCATTCTTGTTTGGCCGTCCAACAGGCTTACCGGAGCGGGCGGCGGCTTTCTCTTCCCGTTGCCATTGCCTAAGCTCAAACCTGCTAAACCGGCAAAGGGGCGCGTCGATGCAGGTGGGCGAGATTTTCGAAAAGGCCTCGGGCAAGCTGCCCATGGTTCCCAAGGTGGTGCAGGAGCTGGTGGCCAGCTTCCATCGTTCCGACGTCAACATCAACGATGTCACTGACAAGGTGATGCACGATCAGGTGCTGAGCGCGCGGGTGCTGCGGCTGGCCAACAGCGCGCGTTTCGGCAGCAGCCGCCGGGTTGGCTCGCTGGACGACGCGGTGATCCTGCTGGGCTTCGACAACCTGCGGGTGCTGGTGATCGCCTCCGGCGTCACCGGCGCCACGCTGGGCATCAGCGGCTTCGACATGAAGGCGTTCTGGCAACGCAGCTTCGCGATGGCCAACACCGCCAAGCTGCTGGCCAGGCTGGCCGGGCTGGAGCCGCAGCTGGGCTATACCTGCGGCCTGCTGGCCAATATCGGCGAGCTGGTGTTGTACGTCGCGGTGCCGGAGCAGGCGCAGCAGATAGACCGCATCGTCGCCGGCGGCGCCGAGCGCATCGCCACCGAACGCATGCTGCTGGGCCTGGATTTGACCGAGCTGGGCGCTGAGCTGGCGCGGCGCTGGAATTTCCCCGATGAAATCCAGGGGGCGATCTACCGCCAGCACGACCTCTTGAACGACGAGGCCTCCCCGTACGCGCTGCTGATCGGCCTGACCTCCTTCGTGGTGTCCGGCTTCCGCCATGGCATGAGCGCCGAGGACATGCTGGCCGGCCTGCCCGAAGGCGTGCTGGAGCGGCTGGGGCTGGACCGCGACCGCGTCGCCGCCTCGATCGAGCCGCTGCAGCAGTCCAGCACCCTGGTCGACGACCTGTTCTAGCGCCGGCCGTCTCAGGTGGGCTGGCCGCTGCGCAATTCGCGGCGCAGTATCTTGCCGACGTTGGACTTGGGCAGCTCGTCGCGGAACTCGACGTGGCGCGGCACCTTGTAGGCGGTCATATTGTCGCGGCAGTGGCGCAGCAGCGCGTCGGCCGTCAGCGACGGATCCTTGCGCACCACCACGATCTTCACCGCCTCGCCGGTGCGCTCGTCCGGCACGCCGATGCAGGCCACCTCGCGCACGCCGGGATGCTGGGTCACCACGTCCTCCACTTCGTTCGGATACACGTTGAAGCCCGATACCAGCACCATGTCCTTTTTGCGGTCCACCAGCTTGAGCAGGCCGTCGGCGGTGCGGACGCCGATATCGCCGGTGGCGAAGAAGCCGTCGGCGTGGAACACCTTGGCCGTCTCCTCCGGCCGTTGCCAGTAACCGGCCATCACCTGCGGCCCGCGCACGCAGACTTCGCCCGGCTCGCCGTCGGCGGCGGGCCGGCCTGCGTCGTCCCGCAGCTCCACCTCGGTGCCGGGCACCGGTATGCCGACGGTGCCGGTATAGCGTTCCACTGCCAGCGCGTTGACCGATACCAGAGGGGAGGCTTCGGTCAAGCCGTAGCCTTCCAGCAGCACGAGGCCGGTCGCGCGCTGCCAGGCTTCGGCCACCGCCTGTTGCACTGCCGCGCCGCCGCCTATCGTTACCCGCCAGCGGCTGAAGTCTAGCTTGGCGAAGCCGGCGTGGTGCGACAGCGCGTTGAACAGGGTGTTGACGCCGGTGAAGGCGTTGACCGGATGACGGGCCAGCTCGGCCACCAGACCGTCCAGATCGCGCGGATTGGTGATCAGCAGGCTGTTGCCGCCCAGCCGGGCGATCAGCAGGCAGTTGATGGTCAGCGCGAACACGTGGTAGAGCGGCAGCGGCGTGGCCACCACGGCCTGGCCTTCCCGCAGTGCGCCGCCCAGTACCAGCCGCGCCTGCTCGACGTTGGCCAGCAGGTTGCGGTGGCTGAGCATCGCGCCCTTGGCCAAGCCGGTGGTGCCGCCGGTGTATTGCAGGATGGCCAGCGTGTCTGGGGCCAGCTTGGCGTCGCGCCAGCGCCCGGCCTCGCCGCCAGCCAGCGCCCGGCGGAAGGGAACGGCGCCCGGCAAATGGTAGGGCGGCACCAGTTTTTTCACGTAGCGCACCGCCGCGTTGACCAGCCAGCGCTTGGGCGCCGGCAGCATGTCGCCGACGGCAGTGACGACCACATGTTGCAGCGAGGTGTCGGCGCGGGCTTCTTGCACCACCTGGGCGAAGTTCTCCAGCACCACGATGGCGCGGGCCTGGGAGTCGGCCAGCTGGTGGCGCAGCTCGCGCGCGGTGTAAAGCGGATTGACGTTGACCGCCACTAGGCCGGCGCGCAACACCGCGTACAAGGCCACCGGATATTGCAGCAGATTGGGCATCATCAGCGCCACTCGCTCGCCGGCGCGCAGCCCTAGGCCGCGGGTCAGGTAATCGGCCAGTTGGGCGCTTTGCCGGTCCAGCTCGCGGTAGTTGAGGTCGCGGCCCATATTGTGGAAGGCGGTGTGGTTGGGATAGCGGGCGACGGTCTGCGCCAACATCTCTCCCAGCGAGGTGGCCGGCAAGGCGTCTATCCGGTCGGGAGTGGCCGGGTGGCGGGCGAAATCCTGCATGTTTCCTCCTGTGCGCGCGGCGGGAAACCCTCCGCGGATGAATCTTGTTATCGTGGGATGCGGGTGATGCGACATGCGGCAAGACGGGATTGCACCCGGGACGTTAATCCAATGTCATTGCAATTTCAATCGAACGTCCGCATGCGGGGGAGAAACCGGAAAAGTCCGCCGGCTGACGCGCGGATATAACAGGCGCGCGCCCGCCAGCCTTGAACAGGTTCTGGGGCGGACAAGCGCGAAAAAGCCGCCGGGCCTCGCGGCGCGGCGGCTTTCCATCAGGAGGGGAGAGCGCTCAGCTTTCCTCGTCCTCGCCGGCTTCTTCGACATGGTCGAGGCGGCCGGTGTAGCGTAGCTCCACGTCCTGGGTCAGCAGGTCCACTTTCACCACCGACAGCTGCACGCGGTCGCCGCGCGCCAGTTCCGGCAGGCCGGGGATGCGCAGCCTCAGCGGCAGGCCGTCGATGCGCACCAGATCTTCCTTGATCACGGACGCGGTCGGCTCGGTGATGTTTTCCTGCAGCAGGTACTTCAGGCACCAGTAGTGCTCCATCTTGTCCTGGAACGACAGGTAGGCGCCGTAAGTGGCGTCGAAGTCGCGCAAGATGGCGAACAGCATCGCGTCGCCCTGGGCGAATTGCGGCTTCTCGCCGCGGATCATGGATGCCAGTTGGCGCTGGTTGATGAAGTCGCTGGCGCGGCGCAGCGGCGAGGTGCTCCACGCGTACTGGGCGACGCCCAGGCCCATGTGCGGCTCGGGGCGGGTGGTCATCCGCACCTTGCCCATGCTTTGCGCGCGGTACATCGCCGGGATGTCGGCCTCGGCCAGCATCCTGCCCCACTCGCTATTGGCCAGGATCATCAATTCGGACACTAGTTTGTCCATCGGTGCGCCGCGCTTGCGGATGGTGATGGACACCTGGCCATCGACGACGTCGATGTTGTAGTCGTGCTGCGCCGGGCGGCTGGGGTCGTATTTGCCGCGGCGCTTCTCCAGCGCCTCGGCGAACTGCCACAGCCATACCAGTTCGCGCTTGAACGGGTAGTCGACGCCGGGGTCGTTGGCCAGCGTCTCTTCGTTGAACACCTGTTCCAGCTCGCCGTGGCGCAGGTTGGCTGCCACCGGCACCCGCTCGATGCGGTTTTCGAAGGCAACCAGCTCGAACTCCGGCGTCACCTCTGCGTACAGCGAGAAGGCCGGGCAGTCGCGGCCTTCCTGCAGCGTGAACGCCTGCACCACGTCGTCCGGCAGCATGGTGATCTTGTCGCCGGGGAAGTAGGCGGTGGACAGCCGCGACAGCACCATCTTCTCGATGTCGGAATCCAGCGGCACGCCCAGCGTCGGCGCGGCGATGTGGATGCCGACGCGCTTGTTGCCATTCGGCAGGTCTTCCACCGACAGCGCGTCGTCGATCTCGGTGGTGTTGGCGTCGTCGATGGAGAAGGCGCGCACAGCGGCAACCGGCAGCTCCGGCTGATCGGCCGGCGGCGCGTATTTGCCGAAGCCGGCGCCCTTGGGGAAGTACTCCATCAGGAAACCGGCCATCAGGTAGTCGGGCACCGACGGAATTCCACCCACCTTGTGCGCCAAGCGCAGGGGCGGCAGGTTCTGTTCGCGGCTGGCCTGGTCGAAGGCCTTGAATTCCAGCGTGTTCTTGTCGGGCTTCCACAGCAGCTGCATCAACTGGGCGCGGATGGCTTCCGGCAGCGCGCCGGCCTTCAGCTCGCCCACCCAGCCGTCGATCTGTTCTTGCTCGCGCTTCTTGCGCTCGACGCCGGCCAGCGCGGCCTGCAGCGCGTCCTGCGGCGCTTTCTTGTAGCGGCCCTTGCCCTTCTTGTAGAAGTACATCGGCGCGCCGTGCAGCCGGCTGATCAGCGCGGCGGCCTCGATCGCGGATGGCTCGCGGCCGAAATAGTCTGCGGCCAGATCCTGGTAGCCGAACTCGTCGTCGGGACTGCATTCCCACAGGAAATCCAGGTCGATGTCCGTGGCCACGTTGTCGGCCGACGGCAGAAAATCCGCCAACGAGGAACTAAACTCCAGGAAGACGTTGGCGCTCTTGATCTTGGCGCGTTTGCCGTGCTGGGTGTCCACCTGCAGGCTGGCGTCGCTGCGCGACACGATGCTGCCGACTTTGAAACTACCGCTCTCTTCGTAAAAAACGTTCATCAAAACTTGCCAGGCCGTTGAATTTAAGGGCGGATTATAGCAGTTCGCTCCGGCGGCATAGCCACAAACTTTGCCGCTTGGCCGGCCGGATCCAACAGAAAACGGAACCATCGCCCGATGAAACAGGCCGCATCCATCCATCCGGGCCAGCGCATCCATCTGGCGCGGGAAATCGACCGTATTGGCTATATGCTGGTGTCGCGCTGGGAGCGGCCGCTGGCCGCGCATCTGCTATCGCTGGTGACGCGGATGGAAAACCTGGTGCGCGCCATCAGCCTGCTTGAGTTGGCCAAGGAGGCGCGCGCGTTGGCCGCGCTGCTGGAGCAGTGGCTGCAGCAGCCTGAGGCGGCGCCGTCGGAGCGGGTGCGCTACGGCCAGCTGCGCCATCATCTGGGCGTGGTTTGCCAGCTGGGGCTGATGGAGCGCCAGCAGAATCTGGGCAACCTGGACGGCTTGCTGCAGCCGGGCGCGGAGGACGCCACACTGTACATGTGGCTGCCGGCCGGCCTGGACGATGGCAGGCTGCAGCGCCAGCTGGCCTGCTTCGGTTTCGAGGTGACGGTGATGTCGCAGGCGGCCAAGCTGGCCAAGGCGTTGCAGCGGCAGGCGCCGGCCGCGGTGGTGGCGTTCGCCGACTTCACCGACAACGATCCCATCCGGCAGCTGGCTTCGGCGATCAGCAGCAGCTGCCCGCTGGTGGTCACCTCGCCGCGGCGCGACTTTCCTGCCCGGCTGGAGGCGGTGCGGATGGGGGCCTGCGGCTTTCTCGACTGGCCGCTGCAGGTCAATCAGCTGGTGGACTTGCTCAGCTTCGGCGACATCGGCGAGCGGCGCGATCCGCTGCGGGTGCTGATCGTCGAGGATATGGCGTCGCTGGCTGGGCTGTACTCGCGCGTGCTGGCGGCGCACGGGGTGGAGGCCGCCAGCGAGACCAATCCGGAGCGGGTGCCGGAGCGGATCCAGCAATTCAATCCGGACTTGATCCTGATGGACATGTACATGCCGCAGAGCAACGGCATCGAACTGGCCAAGGTGATACGCCAGCAGCGGCTGCTGGACGGCATTCCCATCGTTTTCCTGTCGGTGGAAAAGCGCCAGACGGTGCAGTTGGACGCGCTGACGCTGGGAATAGACGGCTTCCTGACCAAGCCGGTGGCGCCGGAGGAACTGGTGGTGACGGTGGTGAACCGAGCGCGCCGCTACCGCAAGCTGCGCTCCTACATCGTCAACGACAGCCTGACCGGCCTGCTCAACCACTCCCATCTGCACGGCCAACTGGACAGCGCCGTCGAGCGCGCCCGGCGCGCCGGGCAGCCGCTGTCGCTGGCGATGCTGGACCTCGACTATTTCAAGCAGGTGAACGACAACTACGGCCATCAGGTCGGCGACGAAGTGTTGCTCAACCTGGCGCGTTTCCTGAAGGAGAGGCTGCGGCGCACCGACTTGGTGGGCCGCTACGGCGGCGAGGAGTTCGCCATCGTGTTGGCGGGCACGCCGGCGGACAAGGCGTGCAGGATGCTGGAAACGCTGCGGCAGGATTTCTGCCGGCTGGAGCAGCAGGTGGGCGAGCGGACCTTCCGCCAGACTTTCAGCGTCGGCGTCAGCTCGCTGGCCAGCGCCGAAGACGCCACCAGCCTGGTGCAGCAGGCCGACGAAACGCTGTACCGCGCCAAGGCGGCCGGCCGCAACCGGGTGGAATGCCACGGCGGCTAGAAAAACAAAACCCCCGCGAGGCGGGGGTGTGCAAGCGGCGGCCGGAGCCGCCGGTCCGTCCTGTGAGGGACGGGGAGTCCATCAATTACTTGATGTTGTATTTGATCGAGTAGATCACGGCGTTCTGGTACGCGGTTTTGCCAAGCTTCTGGTCGGCGTAGCGGTACTGGATGCCGGTGGTGACCGCCTTGGTCGGGGTCCACCACAGCGCGACAGCGCCGTTCTGGCCTACGCGCGGACGGTCGCCGCTCTTGTATGCGCCGATGAACTTGTCTTGGCGGTTGAACTCGGTTTCATGCCATTGGGTGAGCATCAGGTTCTGGCCGAAAGCCTGGAACGGGTACAGCATCACGTAACCGGTCATGAAACCGTTGTAGCCGGATGCCGAGCCAGCAGGCATCAAGGCATCCATTTGGTTGTGGACACCGAAGAACGGTTTGATGCTCAATGCGCCGAAGCTCAGGTCGGTGCCCAGGCCCAGTACGCGGTTTTGGGTGAAGAAGTGGCGGTCGGCGGGGCCGTTGCCACGGGTGTCGTAGATGTGGCCGTACAGCTGCACCGGCACGCCGCCGACTTCAGCCAAGTTGTAACGGCCGACTACTTTGGTGGTGAAACGGCGGTCGCGGCCCTCGGTATTGCCATTGCCCTTGCCCGGATTCTCGATGTCGAAGAAGCCGTACAGTTCGCCCCACTTGGCGCCCAGGCCGCCTTCGGCTTCCAGGTAGCCAAAATCTTGTTTGCCGGATTGTTGGGTGGTGCGATCCGACCAGTCCAGCCAGTTGGCGCTGACGTTTGCGAAAGAGTATTCACCACCGGCGTGAGCCAGTGCGGAGGCGGCCAACAAGGACAGGGCCAGCAGCGACTTGCGAGTATTCATTGTTTCACCAGACTATTTTCGTGTAGTAAGCATCCGACAAGGCGTCGGCGAGCGCGCGCAGATTAGACGCAGAACCGGACGTATGCAAACAATTTGTCATCTGTCTGTCGCTTTTCTGCAAAGAAACGTTGAGATGTTGTAGCAAAATGACATCAGAGTTACATCCTGTTGCCATAATGCCACATGGAAATATCTCCACGTGGAGATAAGTATCTGAGCGCGCGCCGGTTTCTGGCTTGTTTCAGGTCAAACCATCTGGTCGGGCCAGCCGAAAATCCTCAGGTCCACCTTGCCGCTGGCATTGAATTCCACGCCTTCCTCCTCCAGCTGCAGCCGCTGCCAGTCGGCGTGATGGCTGCCCGGGCGCGACAGCCTGCCGCCGGCGCCCAGCACCCGGTACCAGGGCGCAGCGACGCCCTCGGGCAGCTTGCCCAACAGATGGCCGACGTGGCGCGAGTGGCGCGGGTAGCCGGCCAGCTCGGCTAGCGTGCCGTAGGTGGTGACGCGGCCGGGCGGCACTTCGGCCAGCAGCGCCAGCACGCGGCGGGCGAATTCGGGCGGCATCAGCGGTAGCGCGGATTGGCGACGTAGGGATTGCCGCGCTTTTCCGCGCCTATGGTGGTGAACGGGCCGTGGCCGGGGATGACTACAGTGTCGTCCGGCAGGATGAACAGCTTTTGCTGGATCGCGTCTACCAGCTGCTGGTGGTTGCCCATCGGGAAGTCGGTGCGGCCGATCGAACCCTGGAACAGCACGTCGCCGGCCACCAGCACCTTGGCCGCCGGGCTGTGGAACACCACGTGGCCGGGGGTGTGGCCCGGGCAGTGGATCACGTTCAAGGTTTCCTCGCCGACGGTGACGGCGTCGCCCTCTTCCAGCCAGCGCTGCGGCGTCAGCGGCTCGCTGCGCGGGAAGCCGAACATCTGGCCCTGGGTGGGCAGCTGGTCCAGCCAGAAGCTTTCCGCGCGCTGGGGCCCTTCTATCTCCACCCCCAGCCGATCGGCCAGAACGGCGGCGCCGCCGGCGTGGTCGATGTGGCCGTGGGTCAGCAGCAGCTTTTCCACCGTCAGGCCCTGGCTGTCCACCCAGGCCTGGATGCGGTCGATGTCGCCGCCTGCGTCGACGATGGCGGCCTTGCGGCTGGCGTCGCACCACAGCACGCTGCAGTTCTGGGCGAACGGGGTGACCGGGATCACGTGGTATTTCAAGGCCATGGCATTGCTCGCGGCGGAGTCTCAATCCGCCATTTTGTCACGACCGGCGGCGCTTGGGGAGCGCCGCTTACTGGTACAGCGCGCGTTCGATGAAGTGGCGCGGCACCTTGGGCTTGGGCACCCGCACGTCGAACCAGCCGCGCACGTCGCCATCCAGGCCGATGCCGTGCATGAAGTTGTACAGCGCCTTGTTCAGCGCCTTGCCCATCAGCTCGTGGTCGGTGCCGGTGGGGTCGATGAAGCCGACGTCGTTCTTGGCGAAGTCGCCTTTCGGCAGCGGCACCAGCTTGACGCCGTATTCTTCCGGATTCTGCCCCACCGGCGAATGCACGGTGCAGGCGAAGCGGTGGAAGAAGCCGGACTGGATGCAGCCGTTGTCGAACAGCTGGCGCACGTATTCCAGCGCGTCCACCGTGTCTTGCTCGGTCTGGGTGGGAAAGCCGTACATCAGGTAGGCGTGCACCAGCACGCCGGCCTCGGCGAAACCATGGGTGACGCGGGCCACCTGCTCCACCGACACGCCCTTCTTCATCAGCTTCAACAGCCGGTCCGACGCGACCTCCAAGCCGCCGGAGATGGCGATGCAGCCGGATTCCGCCAACAATTGGGCCAGTTCCGGCGTGAACGATTTTTCGAAGCGGATATTGCCCCACCAGGAGATGGACACCTTGCGCCGCAGCAACTCCTCGGCCAGCGCCTTCAGCATCTTGGGCGGCGCGGCCTCGTCGACGAAGTGGAAGCCGGTCTGGCCGGTTTCGGCGATGATGGCCTCGATGCGGTCCACCAACAGCTCGGCCGACGCCGTCTCGTAGCGCGAGATGTAGTCCAGCGTCACGTCGCAGAAGCTGCACTTTTTCCAGTAACAGCCGTGGGCGATGGTCAGCTTGTTCCAGCGGCCGTCGCTCCACAGCCGGTGCATCGGGTTCAGCATGTCCAAGAGCGACAGGTAGCGGTCTATCGGCAGGCCGTCCCAGGTGGGGGTGCCCACTTCGGAGAACGGCACGTCGGCTTCCTGCATGTTCACATAGCGCACCGCGCCGTCCTGGCGCAGGAAGGTGCGCACCAGCCGGCTCGCGCCGCGCTTGCCCTCGATGTGCTCCATCAGCGCCAGCAGCGGCCGTTCGCCGTCGTCTAGCGTCACGTAGTCGAAGTAATCGAACACCCGCGGCTCGGCCAGTTCGCGCAGCTCGGTGTTGGCGTAGCCGCCGCCGAGGCAGATCTTGATGTCCGGCCAGTGGCGCTTGATGGTCTGGGCGATGCGGAAGGCCGCGTACACCGCGCCGGGGAAAGGCACCGAGATCAGCACCAGTTGCGGCTGGTGCCGGTCGATCGCCTCGCGGGTCAGCGCGTCCAGCGTGTCGTCCACCCAGTTCGGCGCCGCGGCCAGCGCGCGCGCCAGCGGCTCGAAGCTGGGTTGCGACAGGGCCAGCGATTCGGCGTAGCGGACGAATTCGAAGCGCGGGTCCACCGCCTCGCGCAGCACGTCGGCGATGTCGTTCAGGTACAGCGTGGCCAGGTGGCGGGCGCGGTCCTGGGTGCCCAGCGCGCCGAAGGCCCAGGCCAGCGGATCGCCGCCGTCCGGATCGTCCGGGTCCACATACACGTCCAGCGAGGCGAAGCGCGGGCCTTCCGGCAGGTAGTTGCGGCCGGCGATGCGGTAGGACAGCGTGGCGTCGCGGCCCTGCAGGAAGCCTATCGTCGCGTCCACCGTCGCGGCGTAGCGGTCGTAGGAAATGTCGAACTGCATCATGCAATCGCTGCGCTGGCGCATCGGGATGCGGTGCACGTGCTCGCGCAGCGTGGCCAGGCCTTGGCGGGAGAACAGCCGCAGCACCAGCGCCAGCGCCAGGTCCTCCTGGAACGCCGCCACGCCGCGCGAGCGCAGGAAGCCGGTCAGATAGGCGGTGGACGGGTAGGGCGTGTTCAGCTGCGTCATCGGCGGGATGAGCGACAGCACGCGCAGAGAAGAGACAGACATGATGCGTGAAATCCGGCGGGTGGTTCAAAAAGCATAGCCGGATCAAGAACCTGCTCATGACCCGGCTGCGCGTGATTGTCCCACAGCGGACGATGCGAGACTAGGCGGTTGTGGCGCTGAACTGCTCGAAGGCGGCCAAAGCGTGGGCGGAATACATCAATGACGGGCCGCCGCCCATGTAGACGGCCATCGCCAGCGCCTCTTCAACTTCCGTCTTGCTGGCGCCCAGCTTGACCAATGCCTGGGCGTGGAAGCCCAGGCAGCCGTCGCAGCGCGCGGCCACGCCCAGCGCCAGCGCGATCAGCTCCTTGGTTTTCTTGTCCAGCGCGCCGTCGCGGGTGGCGGCGCGGGCCATGTCGTTGAAGCCCTGCATCACTTCGGGCACGTCGGCGCGAAGCGTGGCCAGGTGCTTGGAAATGGCGTGGGTCAGTTCCGGGTAGTTGACTTCATTGCTCATGCTCAGGACTCCCTGTTGTTGAAGATGGGCGGCGAACCGCATATTGATATGTTGATTTATATAATATCAATTGATATATTGAAGTCAAGCCGTTACGCAAGAGAGTCCGTCATGAATCAAGCTTCTCCCAATCTCGCCGACATGCGCGCCGCCGCCGGCCAAGCTTGCGGCCTGCTGCGCGCGCTGGCCAATGAAGACCGCCTGCTGCTGCTGTGCCAGCTCAGCCAGGGGGAGCGGTCGGTGAGCGAGCTGGAGGAGGCGGTGGGCATTCGTCAGCCAACCTTGTCGCAGCAACTGGGCGTGCTGCGCAAGGAGGGCCTGGTGGCCACCCGCCGCGACGGCAAGCGCATCCATTATTCGGTGGCCGACGCCAACGCGCTGGCGGTGCTGGCCACGCTGTACCAACGCTTTTGTCCCAAGGAGGGGTGATGATGATCGACTGGAGCCATTTCACGCCGTGGAGCGTGCTGGCCGGCGGCGCGATGATCGGCCTTGCCGCCGCCTGGCTGATTTTGCTGAACGGCCGCGTGGCCGGCATCAGCGGCATCGTCGGCAATCTGCTGGCGCCGGGCGGCGACAAGGGCTGGCGGCTAGCCTTTGTCGCCGGCCTGGTGTTGTCGCCGTGGTTGTACCGGCTGTTCGCCGCGCCGCCGGACATCCGGCTGGACGACCGATGGTGGCTGTTGATCGCCGCCGGCCTGCTGGTCGGCTACGGCAGCCGGCTGGGTTCGGGCTGCACCAGTGGCCATGGCGTGTGCGGCTTGGCGCGGCTGTCGCCGCGTTCGCTGGCGGCGACGCTGGTCTTCATGGCCGCAGGCTTCGCCGCGGTGTGGCTGATGCGGCACTGGATCGGATAGGAGGACAAGATGAAGCTTGTCAGCGCTTTTCTGGCCGGGCTGGTGTTCGGCGTCGGCCTGATCGTTGCCGGCATGGCCAACCCGGCCAAGGTGTTGGGGTTCCTGGATATCGCCGGGAGCTGGGACCCATCGCTGGCGCTGGTGATGGCAGGCGCCGTCGTTGTGGCGCTGCCGGCGTTTGTTCTGGCGAAGCGGCGCGGCCGCGCGCTGCTGGGCGATGAAATGCAATTGCCGGCCACGCGGAGCGTGGATCGTCGCCTGCTGCTGGGCAGCCTGGTCTTCGGCGCGGGCTGGGGGCTGGCCGGCGTCTGTCCGGGGCCGGCGCTGGTGCTGGCGGGCAGCGGCTTGCCTTCCGGCCTGCTGTTTCTGGCGGCGATGCTGGCTGGGATGCGGCTCCAGCGCGCCCGCGCGGGGTGAGTGCCGCCGCAAAGGCATGGGCAGCGACGGGCGCGGCGATCTATATTCCTCTTCATGTCATTTGAATGGAGGCGGTCATGAAGCGATGGATACTCGCCGCGCTGCTTGGATGGGGACTGCTGGCGGGCGCGCCGGCGCGGGCCGAACCGGCGCAGCTGGCCCGGCAGTTGTGCGCCAGTTGCCACGGCGCGGACGGCAACGGCCCGGGGCCGGCGCCGCGGCTGGCCGGCCAGCAGGCTGGCTATATCGAGCAGCAATGGCAGGCGTTCCGTCTGCATCAGCGCGCCGACGGTGGCGCCCACGGCGCGGCGATGGCGGCGTTGAAGAGCGAGGGGGACATCAAAGCGCTCGCCGCTTATTTCGCCGCGCAGCCGCCGGCTCCGGCGCGGTCCGCCGGCGGCGATCCGGCCTTGCTGGCCGCTGGCCGCAAGCTGTATGTGGAGGGCAATCTGGCGGTGGGCACGCCGCCGTGCTTTTCCTGTCACGGCGACCGTGGCGAGGGCGGCAGCGCCGCGCCCCGGCTGGCGGGCCAGCATGCTGCTTACCTGGCCCGGCGCATGCGGGTGTCGGACGCGCCGCAGCCGGATTCGGCGATGGAGATGCAGGAAATCCTGAAGACGATGAGCGCTGACGACATCAAGGCGCTGCTGGGCTATCTGGCCACGCTGTAGCCGGATAAAAGAAAAGGCCACGCAAGGTGGCCTCAAGTTTCGGAGAAAAAAGTCCGTCCGGCACGGCGGTCCGGATGGACACGGGCCGCGAGCGGCCCGTCTTTTTCAGGCAATGATTCTAACGCCGACGATGGCGCGCGGCAATCGTTTCAGTCGCCCAGCGCGGCCAGCAGCTCCGCCTGCTGTTCGGCGATCAGCGCGCTGGTCAGTTCGACCAGGTCGCCGTCCATCACCTGATCCAGCTTGTACAGCGTCAGGTTGATGCGATGGTCGGTGATGCGGCCTTGCGGATAGTTGTAGGTGCGGATGCGCTCGGAGCGGTCGCCGGAGCCGATCAGGCTCTTGCGCTCGGCGGCTTCCTTCTGGTTCTTTTCGCGCAGCTGGATGTCGTAGATGCGCGCCGCCAAAACTTGCATCGCGCTGGCCTTGTTGGCGTGCTGCGAGCGGCCGTCCTGACACTCCGCCACAATCCCCGTCGGCAGGTGGGTGATGCGCACCGCCGAGTCGGTCTTGTTGATGTGCTGGCCCCCGGCGCCGCTGGCTCTGAACGTATCGATGCGCAGGTCGGCCGGGTTCAGCACCACCTCGGCGATCTCGTCGGCCTCGGCCATCACCGCCACCGTGCAGGCGCTGGTGTGGATGCGGCCCTGGGTTTCGGTGGCCGGCACGCGCTGCACGCGGTGGCCGCCGGATTCGAACTTCAGCCGCGAGTACGCGCCCTGGCCCACCAGGCGGACGATGGCTTCCTTGTAGCCGCCCAGATCGGACTCGCTGGCGGACACGATCTCCACCTGCCAGCGGTTGCGCTCGGCGTAGCGGGTGTACATGCGCAGCAGGTCGGCCGCGAACAGCGCCGCCTCGTCGCCGCCGGTGCCGGCGCGGATTTCCAGGAAGATGTTCTTGTCGTCGTTGGGATCCTTGGGCAGCAGCAGTTTCTGCAGCTCGAAGTCCAGCGCTTCCAGCCTGTCCTTGCCCTCGGCGATTTCCGCCTGGGCGAATTCCTTCATTTCCGGATCGGCCAGCATGTCCTCGGCAGCGGCGATGTCGCCCTCGCACTGCCGGTAGGCGGCGAAGGTTTCCACCACCGGCGTCAGCTCGGCGTGTTCGCGGGTGAGTTTGCGGAAGGCCTCCATGTCCTGGGTGGCCGTTTCGCTGGCAAGCAGGTGGGTTACCTCTTCCAGACGGTCGGCCAGCTGGGCGAGCCTGGCCGCGATAGACGCTTTCATTACGACTCCGGGTGTAAACGGTAAAGCCGCGCGATGGCTTGCACCTGCGCGTCATGCTCCGCGCCGCTGCCCGAGGACAGGGCCTGGGTCGGCGGGTGCATCAGTTTGTTGGTCAGCTGGACGGACAGGGCCTCCAGCACTTTTTCCGGCGCGTCGCCGCGCGCCAGTTGCTTCATCGCGCCTTCCAGCGCGTGGCGCCGGGCGCGGTCGGCCTCGTCGCGCAAGGCGCGGATCAGCGGCACGGTTTCTCGTTTCTTCAGCCAGTCGGTGAACTCCGCCACCCGCGTCTGGATGATGGTTTCGGCCTCTTCGGCGGCGCTCTGCCGCGCCTCCTTGCCTACTTCGACGATGCCGGCGATGTCGTCGACGCTGTACAGGAACACGTCGTCCAGCTTGCCCACCTCCAGTTCGACGTCGCGCGGCACGGCGAGGTCCAGCATGAACATCGGCCGATGGCGGCGCGCCTTGATCGCCCGCTCCACCATGCCCTTGCCGATGATGGGCAACTGGCTGGCGGTGGAGGTCACCACCACGTCGTAGCGCGCCAGCGTTTCCGGCAGCTCGGCCAGCGTGACGGCATTGCCGCCGAACTGCTCGGCCAGCCGTTGCCCGCGCTCCAGCGTGCGGTTGGCCACGGTGATACAGGACGGGTTGCGGGCGGCGAAGTGGGTGGCCACCAGCTCGATCATCTCGCCGGCGCCGACGAACAGCACGTTCAGTTCGGCGATGGACGGAAAGATCTGCTCCGCCAGCTTCACCGCCGCCGCCGACATCGACACCGAGCTGGAACCGACCGCGGTGTTGGACCGCACTTCCTTGGCCACCGCGAATGTGCGCTGGAACAGTCCGTTCAGCAGCGTGCCCAGGGTGCCGGCGTGTTCGGCGCTGCGCACCGCGTCCTTCAGCTGGCCCAGGATCTGCGTCTCGCCCAGCACCATCGAGTCCAGCCCCGACGCGACGCGGAAGGCGTGGCGCGCGGCCTGGGACGCTTCCAGCCGGTACAGATACGGCTCCAGCTCGGTCCGGTTCAGGCCGTGGAACTGGCACAGCCAGTCCAGCGCGGCGTGCGGATCCGGGCTGCTGCAGTAGATCTCGGTGCGGTTGCAGGTGGAGACGATGGCCGCCTCCCGCGCAGCCTGCGAGGCCAGCAGACTTTCCAGCGCGCGCGGCAGGGTTTCGGCCGGGAAGGCCAGCTTTTCCCGTATCGACAGCGGTGCGGTGTGATGGTTGAGTCCGAAGGCAAGCAGATGCATGGGCGGAAACGCCGCGGGACGAAAACAGGACATTTTAGCCTAAGTCGCCGATGCCGTCCCGCGAGGCGTGACGCGAGCATGGGTTTGGCTGGCCCGATGAGGCCGCCTGACCGGAATGATTGGGTGAAGAATGGGGATCATGACAACTTGTTGTTTTGTTGACACAGTCTTCGCGCTGAATATTGAGAGGTGTTAATGGAAAAACACACTTTTCATCAATGGATTAACAAATGGGGACGCTGCTTCTCCGCTCTTTCTGGCGAGAGGCGGCAAGGCAAACCATTTGCCGTTGACATGTTTTGATGCCATTTTCATTCCCTGCCGCCGTGTTGCAGCCATGTGACAACGACGGCATAGATTTGCGCCCACGCAGCGCAAACACCGTGATGAACAAAGGGAAACGAGATGAGAGTCAAGACTCTTGCCCAGGCGATCGCCGCGATCGGCCTGCTGGGCAGCGGCTTTGCGCACGCCGCGGAAGACAGCCAACTGGAACGGGTGACGATCACCGGTTCCAATATCAAGCGGATCGCCTCCCAAGGCGCGCTGCCGGTTGAAGTGCTGAAGAAAGAAGACATCGCCAAGACCGGTGCATCCACGGTTGTCCAGCTGCTGGAAACCTTGACTGCGGTGAATGGCGTCACTTCAGGCACTGACAGCAATAGTTTCGTGCCTGGCGCGGCCCACGCTGGCCTGCGTGGCATGAACGACAAGTACACGCTGGTGCTGTTGAATGGCCGCCGGTTGGCGACTTACGCGCAGTTGGAAAGCGGTACTGACGCTTTCACGGATCTGAATACGCTGCCGCTGTCCGTCATCGAGTCGGTGGAAATCCTGCGCGATGGCGCGTCGGCGATTTATGGCTCCGATGCCGTGGCCGGCGTGATCAATTTCAAGACCAAGCGCAATTACCAAGGCGTTGATACCTATGCCCGCTATGGCCAGACGCAAGCAGGGGATGGCAAAGAACAGGCGGCAGGCGTTTCGGCGGGCGTAGGCGATCTGGACAAGGATGGCTACAACCTTATGGTGTCTTTCGACGCCTATCATCGCGAGCCCGTGTTCTACAGCAAGCATGAAGCGATCAAGACCCGCGATTTCCGTCGCTTCGGCGGCGCCGATAATCGCTATCTGAGCACGTGGGGCGGTTGGTCGACCGATCCGTCGTCCAAACCGTACTATGCGATGCCGTATTGCCAAAAATCCTTGGTGACCAAGGGCAATGGCTCCACGATCTGCCCGATCGACTACGATCAGGAAGACGCTCAGGTTTCTCCTCGCACCAGCCGTTACGGTCTGTTGACCACGCTGACCAGAAAGCTGGACGCCGATAGCCAGTTCTACATGGAGCTGGGCTTCAACCAGTCCAACACCGCTCTGCGCGGCGGCAACAATTTCCTCAATGGCGTCAAGCTGAATCCGGGCGATGCGGCCTATCCGACGGATCCTAAGTTGATCTCCGCGTTGCAGGCTCAGCAGCCGTTCACGCCCGGCAAGGACAGCATCACCGTCTACCGCGGCCTGAATGAGGGCTGGGGCCGGGACGTCGATTCGACCAGCAATACCTATCACGCCGTATTTGGTTATTCCACCTACTACAAGGACTGGGATTACGACGCTTCCGTCAACTTCAGCGGCAACAATATCACCAATAAAAACCAGTCCTATCTGACCTCGCTGACGGATTCTCTGCAGACGGGCAACCCCAGCGGCCCGACCTACAATCCGTTCATTCATGGCAATCCGGCCTCCAGCCTGACGCCTTACCAGGTGCTGACGACCGATACCGCCTCGACCAGCCTGCAAGCCTTGGAGCTGAAAGCATCCAAGAGCGAGCTGTTCCAGCTGCCGGGCGGCGCGGCCGGCTTCGCCGCAGGCATCCAATGGTGGCGCGAGACGCTGGAGAGCATACCCAGCGATTACTCGCAGCAAGGGCTAGTTCTGAATGCGGGACCGCAGTCCTACCTGAACGCCAGCCACAGCATTTTCGCGGCTTATAGCGAGCTGAACCTGCCGGTGGTCAAGAACCTGGAAGTGCAATTGGCGCTGCGCGCCGACCATTACAACGACTTCGGCAACACTATCAATCCGAAGATCGCCTTCACGTATCGCCCCCTGAAGGAAGTGATGTTCCGCGGTTCCGCCACCTCGGGCTTCAAGGCGCCATCGTTCTCGCAACTGCGTCTGAACCGTACCGCTTATGACTCGGTGACTGATCAGGCGCTGTGCGATCAACAGCATGTTTCCAATTGCACGCCCACCAGCACTCAAATCCGCAGTGGCGGCAACCCCAACCTGCAGCCGGAAACCAATGACAGCTTCAGCCTGGGCATGGTGCTGCAACCCATCAAGGATCTGTACGCCTCTGTCGACTTCTACCGGATCAACCAGAAGAATGTCATCAATGCGCTCGATACGGACGATGTGGTCAACAACCCGAGCAAGTACCCCGGCGCTATCGTGCGCAAACCGGCTCCTGCCGGCCAGTTGGGCGAAATCGACTACATCAATACCCCGTACCAGAATGCGGGCGGCCTGACCACTTCCGGCCTGGACTTCGATTTGAGCTACAGCTGGTCTCTGGGTAGTTTCGGCAAGGTGAAGCTGGAAAACCAGCATAGCCGCCTGCTGAGCTACAAGGATCACAAGCTCGCATCCGATCCGTGGCTGGAAGAAGTGGATTATGCGATCCAACCGCGTTGGAAGAATGTGTTCACCGCCGAATACAGCATCAATAAGTTTTCGGCTGGCGTGACCGCTCGCAGCTATGCTGGTTATAAGGATCTGACGCAAGCCAGCAGCAGCCCTCGCTTGTTGAAGGGCAAACCGGCGCGGATACCGTCGTATACCGCTTTCGACGTTGACTTCAGCGTTTCACCGCTGAAAAAACTGACGGTGGGCGGCGGCATCAAGAACATCGGCAACCGCATTCCGCCGTACTTCATCAACGGCCAGACGCCGGGCACCTTCTCCGGCAGTTCGACCGATTTGTGGGGCCGAACCTACTATGTGAACGTCAACTACAAGTTCTGATAGTTCCGTTCTGCCAGACAGCCACCTCCGGGTGGCTGTTTGCGTTTTCGCCTCAGTCTACCCGCCTCATGTCCACATGCAGAATCCCGCCGTCGTCGTATGGCTCCGAAACCTGCTGGAAGCCGAATGACGCGTAGAGCGCGCTGGCGTCCACCTGGGCCGACAGCATGACGGGCGCATCCGGGAAGTGGGCCTGGCACTGCGCCACAGCCTGCTCCATCAGCGCCTTGCCCAGGCCTCGGCCGCGCGCTTCCGGCGCCACCACCACCCGGCCGATGGCCGCCGCGTCCGGGTATTTTTCGCCCGGGGCGATCAAGCGCGCGTAGGCGAGCAGCCGGCCGGCGTCGTCGCGGCCGGACAGGTGCAGGCAGCGGGTGTCCACGCCGTCCACGTCGCCGTAGATCGACTGCTGCTCCACCACGAACACTTGGTCGCGCAGTTGCAGCGCCTGGTACAGCGCGAGCGGCGTGAAGCCGTCGAAACCGTGGCAGTGCCACGCTATCTTGTTTGCCATAGTAGAATCCCCTCATCCCGGTAACGGTCGCCCTCGATGTTATGCCATCCGGCGCGGCCATATGCCCTTATCCAGATCAAGACACCAACATCAAGAATATGAACGACCACGATCTCTTCGCCCAGCCGGACGCTGCCGGCGATAACCTGCCGCCGCCGCCCGCCGCGCCGGATACCGTCGGCGGCGACTGGATTCCGCTCGACCTCTACGCCGAGCGCGCCTATCTGGAATACGCGATGAGCGTGGTCAAGGGCCGCGCGCTGCCGGAGGTGGCCGACGGCCAGAAGCCGGTGCAGCGCCGCATCCTGTACGCGATGCGCGACATGGGCCTGGTCCACGGCGCCAAGCCGGTGAAGTCGGCCCGCGTGGTGGGCGAAATCCTGGGTAAATACCACCCGCACGGCGACAGCTCGGCTTATGAGGCGCTGGTGCGGATGGCGCAGGACTTCACGCTGCGCTATCCGCTGATCGACGGCCAGGGCAACTTCGGTTCCCGCGACGGCGACGGCGCGGCGGCGATGCGTTACACCGAGGCGCGGCTGACGCCGATTGCCGAGCTCTTGTTGTCCGAGATCGACATGGGCACGGTGGACTTCGTCCCCAATTATGACGGCGCCTTCGAAGAGCCGTCGCTGCTGCCGGCCCGGCTGCCGATGGTGCTGCTCAACGGCGCCTCCGGCATCGCCGTCGGCATGGCGACGGAAATCCCGCCGCACAATCTGACCGAGGTGGCCGCCGCCTGCGTGGCGTTGCTGGACGATCCGACGCTCGATACCGCGGCGTTGATGCAATACGTGCCGGGCCCGGACTTTCCCGGCGGCGGCCAGATCATCACCCCGGCCGCCGACATCCTGGCCGCCTACGAAACCGGCAGGGGCAGCGTGCGGGTGCGCGCCAAGTGGGAAATCGACAAGCTGGCGCGCGGCCAGTGGCGCGCCATCGTCACCGAATTGCCGCCCGGCTCGTCGGCGCAGAAGGTGCTGGCGGAGATTGAGGAAGCGACCAATCCCAAGCTGAAGGCCGGCAAGAAGCAGCTATCGCAGGATCAGCAGAACCTGAAGAAGCTGATGCTGGACCTGCTGGACCGCGTCCGCGACGAGTCCGACAGCCAAAGCCCGGTGCGGCTGGTGTTCGAGCCCAAGTCCAGCCGCCAGGACCCGGACGAATTCATGAACATCCTGCTGGCGCAAACCAGCCTGGAAGGCAACGCCTCGATGAACCTGGTGATGATAGGCCTGGATGGCCGGCCGGGGCAGAAGGGCCTGAAGCCGATTCTTACCGAGTGGATAGACTTCCGCCGCGCCACGGTCACCCGTCGGCTGGCGCACCGCCTGGCCCAGGTGGACAAGCGCATCCACATCCTGGAAGGCCGGATGGTCGCCTTCATCCACATCGATGAAGTGATCCGGGTGATCCGCGAGTCGGACGAGCCCAAGCCTGACCTGATCAAGGCCTTCGGCCTCACCGAGATCCAGGCCGAGGACATCCTGGAAATCCGCCTGCGCCAATTGGCGCGGCTGGAAGGCTTCAAGCTGGAGAAGGAACTGTCCGATCTGCGCGAGGAGCGTGAGGGCCTGCGCCACATCTTGGACACCCCGGACGCGCTGACCCGCCTGATCCGAGACGAAATCCAGGCCGACGCCGCCAAGTACGGCGACAAGCGCCGCAGCGAGATCAAGGCCGCCGAGCGCGCGGTGCTGACCCAGACCACCGCCGACGAGCCGGTGACGCTGATCCTGTCGCAGAAGGGCTGGATCCGCGCCCGCGTCGGCCACAACGTGGAGCTGGAAACGCTGAGCTTCAAGGATGGCGACGAGCTGGCGGCGGTGGTGGAGACGCGCACGGTGTGGAACGCCATCGTGCTCGACCACAACGGCCGCGCCTACACCATCGATCCGGCCACGGTGCCGACCGGCCGCGGCGACGGCGTGCCGGTGGCGTCCTTGGTGGACCTGCAGGACGGCGCCAAGCCGGCGCAGCTGATTTCCGGCCGCGACGAGGATAAGTTCGTGGTGGCCGGCAGCGGCGGCTACGGCTTCATCGCCAAGATCGGCGACATGGCCGGACGGGTGAAGGCCGGCAAGGCCTTCATCACGCTGGACGACAAGGAAACGGTGCTGGCGCCGGTGAGGCTGCCCGCCGCGCCGCTGGAGCAACTGCAACTGGTGGCCGCCAGCGACAGCGGCCGCCTGCTGGCCTTCCCCGCGGCCGAGCTGAAAGAGCTGGCCAAGGGCCGCGGCCTGATGCTGATGGCGCTGGACGACGGCGCGGCGATGACCGCGGTCGGCCTGGTGGCCGGCGACAAGGCGTTGCTGTCCACCACCTCCGTCCGCGGCAAAGCGGCCGACGAGAAGCTGGCGCTGGAGGAGTTCGTCGGCAAGCGCGCCAAGAAAGGCAAGCTGATGCCCAAGAAGTGGCTGGTGGGCGCGATCCGGGAGCTGCCGATGTGATGTTCAGGACAGCCCAGCCGCAAACGCTCAGTCCCCGCGCCGCCTTGTTGTTCGTCAACGGCTTCCGCGCGTTGCTGCTGCTGGTGCTGTTCACGCTGTCGCTGCTGCCCGGCAGCGACGGCCAGTCGCTGATCGAGGGCAGCCGGCAGTTCTACGCCTGGTCCGGCATCTACCTGTTGCTGATCGGCATCTGGTATCTGTTGCGCGAAGGCAAGTTGGGCCACACGCTGCAGCTGACGTTGGCCATCGCTGCCGACATCGCGATGATGGTATGGTTGATGGCGATGAACGACGGCATCCACGGCGGCTTTGGCCTGCTGCTGCTGCCCTACCTCGCCGCCGCCGGTCTGTTGTCCACTGGCCGCTATGCGTTGTTCTACGCCGCGATCGCCACGCTGGCGCTGTTCAGCTATTCCGGTTTTGAGCACTGGCTGGGCTTGGCCCGCCAGTTTGACTTGTCCTACAGCGCGCTGCTGGCTTCCGCCTGCTTCGTCACCGCCATCGCCACCTGGCGACTGGGCCGGATGGCGCGGGCGTCGGAGGAACTGGCGGCGCAGCGCGGCGGCGAGATCGCCAACCTCCACCACCTGAACGAACTGATCCTGCAAAGCCAGCGCGACGCGGTGGTGGTGCTGGACGAGGACGGCCACCTGCGCCAGTTCAACCTGCAGGCGGAACGCTATTTCAACCGGCTGCAGCGCGGCCAGCTGTTGCCCGAGCTGCTGCCGCTGGTGAGCCGCTGGCGCGACGACGGCTCGCCGGCGCTGTCCACCTTCGTCGAGCACAGCGCGCGCGGCCGCCAGCTGGTGGGGCGGCTGGTGCCGGTGCCGGTGCCTGAAGGCCAGATGCGCGGCGTAGTGCTGTTCATGCGCGACATGGCCGACATGGCCGAGGAAGCCAAGCGGGTGAAGCTGGCGGCGCTGGGCCGCCTCACCGCCAATATCGCGCATGAGATCCGCAATCCGCTGTCCGCCATCAGCCATGCCGGCGACCTGCTGGCCGAGGATGAGACCGACCCGGCGCGGCAGCGCCTGCTGCGCATCGTCCAGGACAACGCCCGCCGCATCAACGGCATGGTGGAGGATGTGCTGACGCTGGGCCGGCGAGACCGCGTCCGCCGCGAACCGATAGAACTCGCCCCCTTCGTCGTCCAGCAGCTCGAGCATTTCTCGATGTCGCAGCCTGAAGCTGCCGGCGCCGTGCGCTGCGAGTTGGCCGACGATTGCCGGTTGAGCTTCGACCGCGGCCATCTGGCCCAGATACTGGGCAATCTGCTGGCCAACGCCTGGCGCCACGGCAGCCGCCGGCCCGGCTCGGTGCGGCTGCAGGCCGGCGTCGCCGAAAACCACCTGATCCTGCGCGTGATCGACGACGGCCCCGGCGTGGCCGAAGCCGACCAGGCGCGGCTGTTCGAACCCTTTTTCACCACGGAAAGCGCCGGCAGCGGCCTGGGTCTGTACATCGCCCGCGAGTTGGCCGAGGCCAACGGCGCGCGGCTGGACTACAGCCCGCCCGGCGGCGTTTTCCGGCTGATCTGTCACCTGGCCCATGACTAAGACACTGCGCGTATTGATCGTCGACGACGAGCCGGACATCCGGGAGCTGCTGGAGCTGACCTTGCTGAAAATGGGCCTCGCGCCGGCATGCGCCGGCAGCGTGGCCGAAGCGCGCGCCGCGCTGGACGCCGGCGGCTTCGATCTGGCGCTGACCGATATGCGGCTGCCGGACGGCGAGGGATTGGACGTGGTCAACCACATCGGCGAGGCCGGGCTGGACGTGCCCATCGCCGTGATCACCGCCTACGGCAGCGCCGACAACGCGGTTCGGGCGATGAAGGCCGGCGCGTTCGACTATTTGCAGAAGCCAGTCAGCCTGGCGCAGCTGCGCAGTCTGGTGAAGACCGCGTTGAAGGTGGAAACGCCGGTCGCCAAGGCGGTTGCGCAGCAAAGGCTGCTCGGCGAGTCGCCGGCGATCCAGGAGGCGCTGCGGCTGGCGGACAAGCTGTCGCGCAGCCAGGCTGCGGTGTATATCGGCGGCGAGTCCGGCACCGGCAAGGAACAGGCGGCGCGCCTGATCCACGAACTGGGGCCGCGCGCGGACAAGCCCTTCGTCGCCGTCAACTGCGGCGCGATTCCGGAAGCCTTGATGGAGAGCGAATTCTTCGGCTGCCGCAAGGGCGCCTTCACCGGCGCCGACGCCGACCGCGACGGCTTTTTCCAGCAGGCCCAGGGCGGCACGCTGTTCCTGGACGAAGTGGCGGAGCTGCCGCTAGCGATGCAGGTGAAGCTGCTGCGCGCGATCCAGGAAAAGACGGTGCGCAAGCTGGGCGCCAGCCAGGAAGAGGCCTTGGACGTCCGCATCATCTGCGCCACCCACCGCGATCTGGCGGCGCGGGTGGACTCGGGGCAGTTCCGCCAGGATCTGTATTACCGTCTCAATGTCCTGCCGCTGAAGATGCCGCCATTGCGGGAGCTGCGCGACGACATTCCCTTGTTCGCCGACAGGCTGCTGCAGCGCTTCGGCGGCCCGGCCGCGCCGCAGTTGTCGGCAGACGCGCGCCGCGCGCTGCTGGACTATGCCTACCCAGGCAACTTCCGCGAACTGGAAAACATTCTGGAGCGGGCGGTGGCCCTGGCCGCCGGCCACACGCTGTCCCGCGCCGACCTGCAGCTGACTCCTTGCGCCGACTATGCGCCGGAGCTCGGCAGCGACGAGCCGCTGCAGGACTATCTGGATCGAGTCGAGCGAGAAGCCATCGTCAAGGCGCTGGAAGGCACCCGCTACAACCGTACCCAGGCCGCGAAAAAACTGGGCGTCACTTTCCGCTCATTGCGCTACCGGATGGAGAGGCTGGGGGTGAAGTAGGCGCGGTCGCATAGGGATGCGTAGGATGGCCGCTCTTCTTTCCCGTCGAGCCTAGACGGCTGCCGGCGCCGGCTCGGCAGCTTGCCGGCGCTTCCGCTTGCGCATCCAGTAATCCAGCACCAGCCGCTCGGGAAGGTTCAATTTGAACGATGGGCAGCCAGTTTCGCCGTTGTACCACAGCTTGGCGCAGCCGCCGCCGCATACCGGAAACAGCGGGCAGCGGGGACAGGGCGATAGGCCAGTCTGGATGTCGGCGTACCATTCGCGGGTAACGGCCTTATCGTTGCGCGCCTGGTCTATGGTGCGGATGTGGCCGATCTTGTATTTGGGCGCATCGTATTTGGGCGTATACGGAAACTCGTAGCAGGGGTAGATATTGCCGTAGGCGTCATAGACCTCGGCGTCGGGCATCACCACCATGCAGGGCGCGATGGAGCGGGCCGGCAGGATGCGGTCGAATTCAAAACCCCGCCGGATCGCATGCGCCGTCCAGTCTATTTCCCGCGCGGCGAAGTCCGCCGCCGCCAGGCTGTCGCGGTCGGCCTGGTTGCCGCCCCAATCCACCACCGGGCGAAAATCCAGCCCCACATTGCGCGCCGCCAGCCCCCGATCGGCCAGCAGGTCTATCAGATCGGCAACCTTGTCCTGGTTGTGGCGGTTGATATTGATGCGGATTGTGACGCCGCTGCGATTGGCGCTGAATTCGGGCATGCCGGTCACGTCGACCAGATTTTGCAGGATGATGTCGAAACTGCCGCCGCCGGCCTTGACCGGCCGCATCAGGTCGTGGGTGTGGCCGATGCCGTCCAGCGTGATCTGGAAGCTGTTGACGCGTTGTCGCTGCAGGCGCAGATACACGTCGGGTTTGAAGCTGAGCCCGTTGGTGACCATGGAGGCGAAGAAATGGACGCCGGCCGGCCCGCATTGTTCAATCAACTGGCCGCTGATGTCCTCTATCTGCTTCAGCGCCAGAATGGGTTCGCCGCCATACCAGTTGATCGCCAGCCTGGTGTAGGACTTGCGCCGCAGCGTGTCCATGATGCGGGCGACGATGCGGGCGGAGGTGTCGTTATCCAGGTTCTTTTTGACGTGCTGCTGGCCGCAGTATCCGCAGCCCAGCTGGCAATTGGCTGTAGGCTGCAATGTCAGGCTGAGGGTATGGGTTTCGCGTATGCCGCGCTGGTTCTTTTCCAGCAGGTCCAGGAATTCGTCGCTGGTGGGCGGGACCAGCACCTCGTCGGCCCGCAATTGCAGCAGCGTCGCCTGATCGATGCGGTCGAACTCGCCGGCGAGCAGGCTGCGATAGATCCTTTCCTTGACCAGCAGCGACTTGCCGGTCCGGCTGGCGAACAGCAGGCGGGAAGGATCGGGATGGTGGGCCGGACTGACGATGTCCGAGGCGATCAGGTATCGGGACAGAACGTATTCGCCATGCATGCTGGCTCTCCCAGGTCATCGGAACGGCAAGGCCATGCGGGCGACGCAGGCGGCCCGGCCACTGCCATGGCCTGGGGCGGGCCGCCTTTGTCGTTTCGGAGCGGCGGGCTGAAGGGCGCATCGCGTATTTCCCCGCTTCGCGCGGCGCGCCGAATCCGGCCCTCCACAGTCAGCCGGCTGGGACTGCCTTAGCCGGAGAAGCCCTTGTCACACCTGACATAACCCGAGTCGCATTGCGTCGGATCCTCTTCCATTTCGCCGCCGGAAACGAATTCCAGGTCCTGGTCGGCGATTTCGTGCATGGTCGACGACGATTCTTCGCCCAGCTCGTCCAGCATGGTTTGCAAGCTCTGATTCTTCATATGCGTCTCCTAAGTGGCTCAGGCTGCTAGTTTTGCGACATCAAGCCCGGATCGGTCGCATGGCAAAGGATGTGCCGGAATCGGTCCGCGATCAGTCCGGCGTGACGGCGATGCCGCGATAACGGTGCAGCAGGCCGAGCAGGTAGTGGACTTTCTTTTCGGCCAGCGGGTCGTCGACCATCGCGACGATGTCTGCGACGGCGAGTTTGCCGCCGCCGTTCAACCTGTCGACGATGCCCTCCAGCCCCGGGAAGCTGCCGAGCGAGATCTTGGTGCCGCGCACATAGAGCTCCAGCCGGCCGGCCTTCGGCGCCGGGCGGCACAGCATCCGGTACGGCGGTTCGATGGCGATGCGGCTGTCGGCATGCATCGCGGGTTTGTCCTCGCGCGGCACCGGGCTGTTGCGGTAGCCGCCATTGCTGAACAGCGAGTAGCGCAGGTCGCGATAGACATCGCGCATCAGCGCGCGCAGATCGCCGTCGCTCGGCAGCGCCAGCAGCGACAGCGCGGATTCGACGGTGCCGATATCGTCTATCGGCCGCCGGTCGGCCTTCAGCATGATCCCGGATGGCCGCAGATGGGCTTCCCGGACGCGGTGCAGCAGTTCACAGGCGAAGTCGTGATCGGAGCGGTTGTAGAACCAGCAGGCGATGCTGATGGACAGCTGGTCCTGAGTGCCCAGGTGGAACATGTTTTCCGGCATGAAGTAGAGCTGGCCCTCGCCGAAGGTGTGGCGGACTGCGCTGGGCAGGTGCGGCGCGATGTCCCGATTGTTGTGGCGCTTCTGGCCGGGCGCGGTGACATAGTCGTCGTCGCGCCAGGTGTACATGGTTTTAGGGCCTGGTCCGAGGTGGAAGTGGATCACGCTCTTGCCGGGCGAGTCTTTGTGTATGCCCAGCGGCGTCATGTCGTAATTGCCGATGAACACGGTGAACAGGATGCCTTCGGTCGGCATGCCTATCGTCTTCAGCGCCGGTTCCAGAATGTGCGCGATCGCCTGGGACAGGCCGGGGCTGAACTTCTCGCCGCGGTTCAGAATGATGCCGAACTTGCGTTCGCCGAAGGCGCGGCCCACCCAGTCTTCCACATTCTCGTGCGGCAGCGGATGCAGGGCGAAGTGCGCGTCGAGTTCATCGACCTTCAGACCGTCCAGCCACAGGCGGTAACCGTATTTCGCCTTGTGCACCTGGCCGAGCTCGGCCAGGATGTCCAGCACCTGGCGGCGCATGGCGCGGGCCTGGCAGGCGTCCAGCGCGTCATCGAAGACGCAGGGCTGGCTCATCTGCTCGGTTCGGGCTAGGAAGCCGCTCCACCAGCCGGCGTCGAATTGCTGCCGCAGCCGGGCGGGTGAAAGGCTGTTGTCCATCGTTTCGTTCTCGCTGGGATGGTTCATGTTCGGGTCCCTGGCGCGGATGTGGAGACGGAAGTCAGCCCGTTGGCGCATCCAGCTGGCGGATGCCGCGCCAATGGAGCAGCTCGCCCAGCAGATGCAAGCCAACCTTGGCCGGCCAGCGCGGGTCCAGCAGGCCCAGCAGTTCGGCCACGGCGCAGGCCTGGCCCTGGTTCAGCCGGTCCAGCATCGCGATCAGGCCGGGGTGGCGGTTCATTTCCAGCTTGTTGCCGCGCACGTAGACGGCCATCCGTCCCGGCGTCGTGTCGCGCGTCAGCATCCGGTACGGCGTTTCCGCCTGTACCCGGTCGTCAGGCGCCAGGCTGGCCTTGTCTTCCCGTGGAAACGGCGGGCTGCGGTAGCCGGCGTTGCTGGCCAGACAGTGGCGCCAGTCCAGATAAGCCAGGCGCAGCAACTGGTCGTAGTCCCGCCCGCGGTATTCCTCCGGCAGCCGCCGCTTGGCGAGGATGGCGTCCAGCGCTCGGGCGTCGTCCGGCGGTGAAGGATCGTGGACAATGGCGTCGTCCGCTTCGCCATCCAGCTGTTTGAGCAGAAAGGCGTGCAGGTTCTTTGCCATCGCCTGGTTGGTGTGGGTGTATTGCCAGACGGTGATGCCGATGGACAGCTCGCTCTGCTCGCCGATGTGGAAGGTGCCTTCCGGCATGAAGAACAGGTCGCCGGCTTCGAAGTGGAAGGTTCTGGCATAGGGTTTGAGCGCGGCGAAGTCGCGTTTGGCTAACCCCTCTTCCTCCGTCAGCTGGCGGTAGCGCTCCGGCTCCCATAGATACATGGTCTTGGCGCCGGGGCCGACGTGGAAGTGGATGACGTTCTCTCCGCGCAGGTCCTGGTGTACGCCGAGCGGGGTTTTGTCGTAATCGCCGATGAAGATGCTGAACTGGACGCCGTCCCGCGGCAGGCCGATTTTCTGGAATAACGGCGCCAGCAGCAGCGCGATCTCGCGCGAGAGTTGATGGTGGAATTTCTCCCCGGCATTGAGAATGATGCCGTACGGCATGCCGGGAAACGCCCGCCCGCCCCATGCTTCCAGGCTTTCTCCCGGCAGAGGCGGGCAGTCATAGAAACGCTCCAGCTCATCGCGGTTCAACAGCCGTCCGGCGGCGTAAACGCGAAGGCCGTAGGGACGTTCGCGCAGGGCGGCCCGCGTGGCCAGAAGTTCCAGCACCGCTTGCCGGAAGGCGGCGACCCGGCCGTCGTCGAGCGCGCCTTTGAATACGACCGGATTACTCAGTTGCCGGGACTCGTGCAGGAAGTCCTCCCACCATGCGTCGCTGAAGCTTGCGGTGTGCTTGTCCATTGAGCGGGCTCTCCGAAATGGTCGTTGGCGTGCGGCGCGGAAGTGGCACGCCCGGTCTCCAGGGGGAGCCGGGCGGCTGACGCTGGCTCAGGGGTAGCCGGGCCGGTCTAGCTGGCGCTCGGGTGGACGTGGACGTGGTCCTCGTCGGTGTGGACGGGTTCCAGGCCGCCGCTGACCGCGCCTTCCTCCAGCGGGGACAGGACGGTGATGCCGAGGATGTCGGCGATTTCCTGGTCCTGATCCAGTTCGGTCTGCTCCACTTGCTTGTCGGTTTGCATGGTGCTTCTCCTTTGCGTGTGTGGGGGTCGACAGGGGTCGGCCCGAACGCGTCATCATATGGATCCCGCGGCCTGGCGATGGCCGATGGGAGAAGAGGTATGGATCATTCCATTGATGACAGTGAACTATTGGACGGCCCCGATGGGGGAGCAACCCGGGCGATTACGGATGCGTGGCAACGGCGGAACCGGGGCGGCTTGTCTGCATCGCGCAACAGATCAGTAATCCTTGCCCAGCATGGTTATTGCGGATGGAGAAGGCGGAACTTGTTCGAAATGATGGTTATCGGCCAGTCCTAATGGACAGTGTGGCGCGCATGTAGTCCGTTATGAGAATTTAAAGAAGAAGACCAAGTCGCCGCGGCGGCCGTCCAAACGTTATGGAGTTGGAGTGCCAGGCTGCGTTTCTTGCCGCTTAAAATGCCAATGGAATTGATGATAGAGTTTCGAATCTCCGCATGCCGCGGCGCGGCATGCCTACCAAAGGCGTCCTATCCGTGCCACTTTTTCGTTCCGCCGCTCTCAGCCACGCCTCAGACCGGCGCTATGGTCGCATCGTGCTGCTGCGTCCCGCCAGCTTCGCTTGGCTGACCGGCGTGTTCGCGCTGATCGCCATCGCCATCGTCCTGTTCTTTTCCCTGGCCAGCTATACCCGCAAGGCGCAGGTGCCGGGCGTGCTGCTGCCCAGCCTGGGTCTGATCCGGCTGCAGCCGGCTCAGTCCGGCGTGGTGGCCGAGGTGAAGGTGCGCGAGGGCCAGCAAGTGCGGGCCGGCGACGTGCTGTTCGTGCTCGGCAACGAGCGCGAGAGCGCCACCCGCGGCGACGCCGGGCGCGAGATCACCGCGCTGCTGCAATCGCGGCGCGACAGCCTGGCCGGGGACCAGGCGATGCTGCGCATGCAGGCCAGGCAAAAACAGGAGACGTTGCGGCGCAAGGCGGACGACCTGGCGCGCGAATTGCAGCGGATGGACGAACAGATCGGCCTGCAGCGGCGGCGGGTGGCGCTGGCCGAGGACACGCTGCAGCGCAACCGCAAGCTGCTGGCGTCGCAGTTCATCTCCGCCGCCGCGCTGCAGGACAAGCAGGCGGAAGTGATAGACCAGCAGACCAAGCTGGCCGACCTCCAGCGCAGCCGCGCCGCCCTGCAGAGCGAGCATGACGCGGCCTTGTCCGATCTGGGCGACCTGCAGCTGCAAGCCAAACGCGACGAGGCGGCGGCGCAGCGCGGCATGGCGGAGCTGGAGCAGGATCTGACCGAGAACGAAGCCAAGCGCAAATTGCTGGTGCGCGCGCCGCAGGCCGGCATGGTCAGCGGCATCGCCGCCCAGGCCGGGCAGACCGTGGCGTCCGGACAGACGCTGGCGAATCTGTCGCCGGCCGGCTCGCCGCTGGAGGCGGAACTGTACGCGCCGTCGCGCGCCGCCGGTTTCGTCAAGCCTGGCATGGCGGTGCTGATCCGCTACCAGGCTTATCCCTACCAGAAGTTCGGCCAGTTCAAGGGCACGGTGCGCGAAGTGTCGCGCAGCGCGCTGCGGCCGGAGGAGCTGTACCTGCCCGGGGGCCAGGGTGGCTCCGGCGAGCAGCTGTACCGGGTGCGGGTGAGGCTGGAGCGCCAGAGCGTCATCACCTATGGCCAGAACCAGTCGTTGAAGGCCGGCATGGCGCTGGACGCCAGCGTGCTGCTGGAGCGGCGCAAGCTGTACGAATGGGTGCTGGAGCCGCTCTACAGCATCAGCGGAAAGGTGTGAGATGAGCTATCAGCAACCGACCTTGCGATTCTGGGGCCGCCGCCGGCTGCCGCTGCTGCTGCAGACCGAGGCCGCCGAATGCGGCCTGGCCAGCCTGGCGATGGTGGCCGGCTATTGGGGGCATCGCATCGATCTGGCAAATATGCGCCGCCGTTTCTCGGTGTCGCTGAAGGGCAGCACGCTGAAGAGCCTGATCGCGATGGCCCAGGGGCTGGGCTTGGCGTCGCGGCCGCTGAAGCTGGACCTGCAGCATCTGCCGCAGTTGAAGCTGCCCTGCGTGCTGCATTGGGACATGAACCATTTCGTGGTGTTGAAACAGGTGTCGGCGCGCCACATCGTCATCCACGATCCGGGAGTGGGCGAGCGCAAGCTGAGCCTGGACGAGGCGTCCAAGCATTTCACCGGGGTGGCGCTGGAGTTGACGCCGGACACCTCGTTCCGCAAGACCGAGGAGAAGCTGCAGTTCAGCCTGCTGTCGCTGATGGGCCGGGTGGACGGCCTGGGCGGCGGCTTGCTCCAGTTGCTGTTGCTGGGCCTGGCGCTGCAGGTATGCGCGCTGGCCGCGCCGTTCTATTTGCAGTGGGTGGTGGACGAGGCGCTGGTGGCGGCCGACCGCGACCTGATCACCGTGCTGGGCATCGGCTTCCTGCTGCTGGTGCTGTTGCAGACCGCGATCGGCGCGGTGCGCTCCTGGGCGACCACGGCGCTGGCCACCAGCCTCAATTTCCAGTGGCTGGGCAACGCCTTCGCCCACCTGATGCGTTTGCCGCTGCCGTGGTTCGAGAAGCGCCATCTGGGCGACATCACCTCGCGTTTCGGCTCGATCCAGACCATACAGAAAAGCCTGACCACCCAGTTCGTGGAAGGGGTGATCGATGGTTTGCTGGTGATCGCCACGCTGATCGTGATGCTGCTGTACAGCGCGTCGCTGGCCATGGTGAGCCTGATCGCGGTGGCGCTGTACGCGCTGCTGCGCTGGAGCATCTTCCGCGCGCTGCGCGAGGCCACCGCCGAGCAGATCATCCACGCGTCGCGGCAGAACACCCATTTCATCGAGTCGGCGCGCGGCGCGCAGAGCGTGCGGCTGTTCGGCCGCCAGGAGGAGCGGCGCATAGGCTGGATGAACGCGTTGGCCGAGCAGTTCAACGCCGATTTGCGCATCGCCCGGCTCAGCCTGTCGTTCCAGACCGCCAATGCGCTGCTGTTCAACGCCGAGCGGGTGATCGTGGTGTGGCTGGCGGCGCTGGCGGTGATGGATGGCCGCTTCTCGGCGGGCATGCTGTTCGCCTTCCTCAGCTACAAGGACCAGTTCAGCCAGCGCATCGCCGCGCTGATAGACAAGTTGTTCGAGCTGCGCATGCTGCGGCTGCACGGCGAACGCGTCGCCGACATCCTGCTGACCGAGCCGGAGCCGGAACTGAACGATGTCGAGATCGATCCGGCCCATGTCCAGGCGGCGATCGAACTGCGCAATGTTTCCTTCCGCTATTCCGACAGCGAGCCCTATGTGCTGCGCGAGCTGAGCCTGGCGATTCCGGCCGGCCAGTGCCTGGCCGTCACCGGCGCCTCCGGCTGCGGCAAGACCACGCTGCTGAAGCTGGTCCTCGGCCTGATGGAGCCGACCGAGGGCGAGGTGCTGGTGGGCGGCGTGCCGCTCAGGCAGCTGGGCCTGGGCAATTATCGCCAGATGCTGGGCACGGTGATGCAGGACGATCTGCTGTTTTCCGGCTCCATCGCCGACAACATCTGCTTTTTCGATCCGCAACCTGATCAGGAGCGCATCCGCCGTTGCGCCGGTTTCGCCGCCATCCACGACGAAATCATGGCGATGCCGATGAACTACAACACCCTGGTCGGCGACATCGGCTCCGGCCTGTCCGGCGGCCAGAAACAGCGCGTGCTGCTGGCACGGGCGCTGTACAAGCAGCCGCGGCTGTTGGTGCTGGACGAGGCCACCAGCCATCTGGACGTATGGAACGAGCAGCTGGTCAACGCCGCGGTGCGGGATATCGACATGACGCGCATTCTGGTCGCCCACCGGCCGGAAACCATCGCCATGGCCGAGCGGGTGGTGGTGTTGGAACAGGGGCGCATCGTGCAGGATTCTCCGGCGGCGGCCGCGGCAGAACAGCGGAGGGCGAGGGCCGGCGGCGGTCCCGGGCGGGCCGGCGATCATGTAGAATGATCGCGCCCGGCGGCACCCGCAGACGCTCCGCCGCGCATCCCCATATTCCGCGGCGCGGCCCGCGCCGCCAGACAAGGAAAACCTCATGTCCCGCAATCTGGAACTGTTCGAACGTGGCAAGCAAGTGATCCCCGGCGGCGTCAATTCGCCGGTGCGCGCCTTTGGCCAAGTCGGCGGCACGCCGCGTTTCGTCGCCCGCGCCGAGGGCGCCTATTTCTGGGACGCCGACGGCAAACAGTATCTGGATTATGTCGGCTCCTGGGGACCCGCCATCGTCGGCCACGCTCATCCCGAGGTGGTGAAGGCGGTGCAGGACGCCGCCGTCGGCGGCCTGTCGTTCGGCGCGCCGACCGAGGGCGAGGTGGTGATCGCCGAGGAAATCTGCAAGCTGCTGCCGTCGGTCGAGCAGGTGCGCCTGGTGTCGTCCGGCACCGAGGCGACCATGACCGCGATCCGCCTGGCGCGTGGCTTCACCGGCCGCGACCTGATCGTCAAGTTCGAGGGCTGCTATCACGGCCATTCCGACAGCCTGCTGGTCAAGGCCGGCTCCGGCCTGCTGACCTTCGGCAACCCGTCGTCAGGCGGCGTACCGGCCGACTTCACCAAGCACACCCTGGTGCTGCAGTACAACGACGTAGAGCAGTTGGCGCGCACCTTCTCCGAAATCGGCGACAAGATCGCCTGCGTGATCCTGGAGCCGATCGCCGGCAATATGAATCTGATCCAGCCGTCGCGTGAATTCGTCCAGGCGCTGCGCAGCCTGACCGAACAGCACGGCGCGGTGCTGATCTACGACGAAGTGATGACCGGCTTCCGCGTGGCCAAAGGCTGCGCCCAGGGCCTGCACGGCGTCACGCCGGATCTGACCACGCTGGGCAAGGTGGTGGGCGGCGGCATGCCGCTGGCGGCTTTCGGCGGCCGCGCCGACATCATGGGCAAGATCGCGCCGCTGGGCACCGTCTACCAGGCCGGCACCCTGTCCGGCAACCCGCTGTCCGTCGCCGCCGGCCTCGCCACGTTGAAGCTGATCCAGCAGCCCGGATTCTATGAAACGCTGGGCAGCCGCACCGCCCGCCTGGCCCAGGGTCTGGCGGAGGAAGCCAGGAAGGCCGGCGTCACGCTGTCCACCGACAGCGTCGGCGGCATGTTCGGCTTCTATTTCAGCGACAAGGCACCCAAGTCCTACGCCGAAGCCACCGGCTGCGACATCGAGCGCTTCAAGCGCTTCTTCCACGCGATGCTGGACGAGGGCATCTACTTCGCGCCGTCAGCCTACGAGGCCGGCTTCGTCTCCGCCGCGCATAGCGATGAAATGATCGAGCAAACCCTCGCCGCCGCCGGCAGGGCTTTCGCGAGCATCTGAATAATCAGCGGCAGGTAAAGAACCAGGGAGCTTCGGCTCCCTTTTTTCATTGCGCTGGAAAAAACGGGGCGAATTGGTAATATTGCCCCGAATGAAAAAAATATACGGACCCGCTGGGTCCGCGGGACATTAGTGGCAGTGAAGGGGATGTGGATGGAAAGGAAGACCAGGCTGCGCCTGGCCGCCGGTGGTGTCGTGCTGGCGGTTGCGATCCTGGCCGGAGGCGTGCTGCTGCGAGGCGGCGATCAGGTCAAAGTGGAGAGGTTGGCGCTGGCCGACGCATCCGCGCGCGGGCTGGCGGCGGCCATTATGAACCGCGCTTACGGCAGCGAGCAGCGCGATCCGCAGCGGGACTGCTGGCATTATCTGCGCGAGGACGGCGGCGATTACTGCCTGCGGCCAGTGGCGCTGGATCGCGTCGCCGCCGGCCGCGAGCGGAGGCTGTATTTGTTGGCCAGCGGCGCCAAGGACGGCGCGGGCGACGAAGACCTGAGCGGTCTGGTCGGCGCCTTCGTCGCCGACGCCGATACCTTGGCGCCTATCGCCGGCAGCCGCGAGCTGGATTTCCTCAATCGCCGCGCCGCCGGCCCCGACCAGGCGCAATTGCTGCGTTTGTCCCGTGACGGCTATATGGGCTGGTTCGCCGCCGGAAGCGACGCATCCGAGGATTTCCCGCAGTTTTACGCGCCCAAAGACGATAAGGTGGTGGCAATCGGCGGCGACGTGTTCGGCCGCGACGCCGATACCGTCGCCGGGATGAAGTTCGCCTACCAGCTCGACAGCGGCCGGGGCGAGGCCGCGGCCTATCCCTTGTCGGCGATTGTCCGCGACGGCAAAGGCAAGCAGCTGGCCAGTTTCGATTTCCGCTTCGACCGCCGCCGTTGGGAATATGTCTGCGCCGATGTCGATTGCCGGGTGCGCGCCGGCCTGCCGACGCGGCCGGAGCGCGAGGCGCAGGCCCAGGAGCCGGCCATGCTGGCGGCCGATGCCAACGAGGCTTTATTCGGCAAGGGGCGCAAGTTGTCTGAGATCGATTTGCAAGATGTATTGGCGCAGCTGGACATGCGCTACGTCTCTGAGGATGGCGAGGCGGGATTCGTCGGCGCGAACGGTTGCGACGATCCTTACCCGTTGAATGGCCATTTCGAACGCGACGGCGGACAAGAGCAATTATGGGTGCGCGGCGGCAATGGCTGCACCTCGGGCGCGGCCGGCGCTTCCGTCTGGGTTTTCGTCCGCGATGGCGGGGGGCGCCTGCGCGCCAATCTGGGCATGCCGGCCGCCCAGGTGCGCCGCACCCGGGATGTGTCGGCGGGCGTGCATGATCTGCGCGTGGGCTCGGCGGGCTTTTGCGACCGCTTGTGGCGCTGGAACGGCAAGGCCTTCATCCATCTGCTGAACATCCCCACCCAGGCCGGCGGCTGCGACGGCGGCAGCGCGTAGCGAATGGAAACGGCGGCTGAGTCCGCCGTTTTCGCATTCGCCTTTGCAGCTCGCCCCGAATCCGGCAACATCGGCCCCACCTCTCGTTTCTCGATGCGTAATGACCGAACCGCAACCCTCTTCCCGCTTGATCTGGCGCTTGCGCCTGGCCGACTCCGGCGCCCAGTTGCAGCCCTTGCTGCAAACCGCCGGCCCCGATGGCTGGAGCCGCGGCCGCGCCTGTGCGCTGTCCGGCTTGCTGCAAGACCAGGCCGAGGTGGTGCGGCCGCACGACCTGCCGTTGTTGCGCCAGTTACTGGCGCTGCTGGAGCGGCACGACGGCGACGCCGGCCTGATCGACGCCGCGCCATTGCTGCCGGCGCTGGTCGACCATCCGCTACTGTTCGATGCCGACGCGCCGGCGCGGCGCATCCGCGTCGAGGCCGGCCAGGCGGCGCTGCAGATGGAGCGGGTGGGCGCGGAGCTGCGCTTGAAGCTGTTGCCGGATGGCCTGGCCGGCTGCGGCGGCGCGCTGTGGCAGCGGCCGCAGCCGGAGCGGCTGCTGGTCTACCAGCTGACCGACGAGCTGAAGGCGCTGGCCGATTTGGTCGGCCATGGCCTGACCGTGCCGTGGCAGGCGCGGCAGCGGGTGCTGGAGGCGATACGCGATGTCGCGCCTGGGCTGCCCTTGGTGGATGCCAGCCCGGCTTTCGATCCGGCGCTGCCCAGTGAGGCGGCAGATCCGACTTTGTTCGCCTTGCTGACCCGGCAACCGGAGGGCTTGCGTTTGCAGTTGAAGGTCAAGCCGCATCCAGCCGCCGCCTGGAGCGCGCCGGGCCGCGGCGCGGCCGGATTGGTGCTGGATGTCGATGGGGCGTACCGCCAATTCATCCGCGACTTGGCCGCGGAGGCCGCCCGGCTGCGCGCGCTGCGCGAGGCCTGCCCGGCGATAGGACGCGGCCAGCGCGACGGCGACGGCTGGCTGTTCGCAGACCAGCATTCGGCCCTGTCGCTATTGTCGCAATTGCAGGAGGCCGGCGAGGCGCGCGTCGTCTGCCTGTGGCCGCAGGGCGACAAGATCCGCCTGGCCGCCGCCGACGGTATGCCGCAGCTGAAACTGAAAGTGAAGCGGCGCGGCGGCTGGCTGCAGGCCGACGGCGAACTGGAGCTGGACGATGGCCGCATCCTGACGCTGCGCCATCTGCTGGCGGCGCTGGCCAACCAAAAGGGCAAGTATCTGCAGCTGTCCGACGGCGACTGGCTGGCCTTGTCCGGCAGCCTGGGCGAGCGCCTGGGCGAATTGGCGCGGATGGTGGACCACGCCGGGCCGGACGGGCTGGCGATCAGCCCCTTGGCCGGCCCGCGCTTGCAGGCGCTGGGCGAGGAGGCCGGCCAGTTCGACGGCGACGATGGCTGGCGACAGCAGGCTGCGCGCTGGCGCGAGGCGGCGGCGTTCGAGCCGCGGGTGCCGCCAAACCTTAACGCCACGTTGCGGCCTTACCAGCTGCAAGGTTTCGCCTGGATGGCGCGGCTGGCGCACTGGGGTATGGGGGCCTGCCTCGCCGACGACATGGGGCTGGGCAAGACGGTGCAGACGCTGTCGCTGTTGCTGACCCGCGCCCATCTGGGCCCGCAGCTGGCGGTGGCGCCGACCTCGGTGGCGTTGAACTGGCTGGCCGAGGCTGCCCGCTTCGCGCCCAGCCTGCGCTTGCGCGCCTACCACCAGCAGCGCAGGCTGGACGACGTCGGGCCGGGCGATCTGGTGATCGTCAGCTATGGCCTGCTGCAGCGGGAGGCCGAGGCGTTCGGTGACGTGCATTGGGCGTCGGTGGTGCTGGACGAAGCCCAGGCGATCAAGAACCCGCAAAGCCAGCGCGCCCAGGTGGCGCAAAGCCTGCGCGCCGATTTCCGCCTGGCCGCCAGCGGCACCCCGGTGGAGAATCACCTGGGCGAGCTGTGGAGCCTGTTCCGTTTCATCGCGCCGGGCCTGCTCGGCAATCTGGCGCAGTTCGAGCAGCGCTACGCCCAGCCGATCGCCGACGGCGACGAAACCGCGCGCGCGCAGCTGAAAGCCTTGATCCAGCCTTATTTGCTCAGGCGGACCAAGCGCGAGGTGCTGACCGAATTGCCTCCCAAGACCGAGACCACGCGCTTGATCGAATTGTCCGAGCAAGAACGCCACGTCTACGAAGCGATGCGGCAGGAAGCGCTGGCGCGGGTGGCGGAGGCCGATCCGGCCGCCGGCGGCCAGAGCATGCAGGCGCTGGCGGAACTGACCCGGCTGCGGCGCTTTTGCTGCCATCCCAGGCTCACCCAGCCCGACAGCGCGCTGCCGGCCAGCAAGCTGGCGGCTTTCGCCGAGATTTGCGAGGAACTGCTGGACAATGGGCACAAGGCGCTGGTGTTCAGCCAGTTCGTCGACCACCTGGCGCTGGCGGCCGAGCACCTGAAGCAGCAAGGCATCCGCTTCCATTATCTGGACGGCGGCACGCCGACCAAGCAGCGCAAGGCCAGCATGGACGCGTTCCAGGCCGGCGACGGCGACATGTTCCTGATCAGCCTGAAGGCCGGCGGTACCGGCCTCAACCTTACCGCCGCCGACTACGTGATCCATCTGGACCCGTGGTGGAACCCGGCGGTGGAAGACCAGGCGTCCGACCGCGCCTACCGCATGGGCCAGCAGCGGCCGGTGACGGTGTACCGGCTGGTGGCTGCCGGCACCATCGAAGAAAAGATTGTCGAGCTGCACCGCGACAAGCGCGCGCTGGCCGACAGCCTGCTGGCTGGCGGCGACGCCAGCGCCAGGCTGGACGGCGAGGCCTTGCTGGCCTTGCTGCGCGGCGATGTCCGGTAATGGGACAATTGCCTGTTTACAATTGAATTGGCATGATGGCAGCCATCTTCATGACACCAAGGTTGCATCATGTCGCGTTACTCCCTGTTGGCCGGCGCTGTGCTGCTGGCCGCTTCCTGGCCCGCGTTGGCGGATCCCTCCATCGGCAATAACGGCTCGCAAACCATAGGCATGGGGGCCTTGTCCATCCTGGCCGCGCCTGTGGTGAGCGTGGGCGGCGCGTCGCAGGGCCATGGCGAATCGGCATTGGGCCCGGTGCTGGCGGTGACCGGCAGTGCCTATGTGATCGCCGGCATCGTCCAGGGCGTGGGCGACGTGGCCGAGCTGACGCTGGAATCGGTGCAGGGCGGCGCCAAGCTGCTGGTCAAGGTTTCCGGCTCCGCGGTGAAGGCGTCCGGCGCCGCCGTCGGCGCTTCGGTGCAGGTGACCGCCACCGCCAGCGGCACGCTGCTGGTGGCCTCGGGCAAGGTGCTGGCCTTCATCCCCAACAAGGTGGGCGAGGCGCTGCTGGAACATTCGAGGATTCCGGGATGAGGCCGGCGCGCTTGCTTGCCGCGCTCGCGCTGATGCTGCCGGCATTGGCCGTCGCCGGTCAGAGCTGCGAGGAAAAGCCGCTGACGCCGGAGACTTTCCGCATGGCGATGCAGACCGCGCAGAAAGTGCAGCAGCGGCTGGACCAGCTGGGCAGCGACGTAGTGGTGCTGGGCCGGATGGGCCAGGACCTCAGCCAGTACAATCTGCGCTACACCCACGCCGGCATCGTCTATCGCGCCGAGCCGGACCGTCGCTGGCGGGTGGCGCATTTGCTGAACGACTGCGGCACCGACCATTCCGAGCTGTGGTACGAGGGTCTGGGAAATTTCTTCCTCGACGACATGTTCCGCTTCGACTCGGTGGCATTGGTGCCGCCGCCCCAGGTCGCGTCGCGCTTGCTGGCGCGGCTGAACCAGCCGGCCAAGCTGCGCGAGCTGCACACCGCGAAGTACAACCTGCTGGCCTATCCGTTCTCCACCCGTTACGAGAATTCCAACGTCTGGGTGCTGGAGCAGCTGGTGGCGGCGGAAAGCCATGAGACGGCGATACGCAGCCGCGAGCAGGCGCAGATGTGGCTGAAGCTGAACGGTTACCAGCCCACCGAGCTGAAGCTGGGGCCGATGACCCGGCTGGGCGGCCGCATGTTCAAGGCCAACGTCGCCTTCGACGACCACCCCAACGAACTGCGTTTCGCCGATCGCATCCAGACGGTGTCGGTCGATTCCATCATCCAGTTCCTCGACGCGCGCGAGGAAGGCTGGAAGGTGGAGGAGATCGCCGGGGCGCAGCCGCGCCGCTACTGAGACTTTCCTGGCTACCAGAGCTGAACGGCCCCGCGGGGCCGTTTTCGCGTTTGGCCGCATCATGAGCGTGGTGTTTAGGCCTTGCTCGCGGCGGGCGCGGGAATTGGCTGAGACGCTGCCTTTTGTTCCCGCGCCGCCAGCCATGCCCCCAGGCTGACGCTGCCGAGGCCCGCCGCCAAGCTGGTTGTCAGGGGCTCTCCCAGCAAGGGCGCGGCCAACAGGCCGGCCAGAATCGGAATCAGCGCGAACAGCACGCCCATCTTCACCGCGCCCAGCACGGCCGCCGCCCGCAGGTAGAACAGCATCGCCAGGATCGCCGCGCCCACGCCCTGGTACAGCGCCTGGAAGGCCAGCATGCCCCAGGAGGCTTCCGCCAGATGCTTGGGCAGCCACAGCAGATAGACCGGCAGGTAGAGCAGCGCGGCCATGATGGTGATCGCGCGTGTCAGCGGCCAGGCTGCGAAACTCCAGCGCCGGGCCAGCACGCCGAACACCGCCCAGCTGACCGAAGCGGCGAGCAACATCAGATCGCCTATCCAGGCCTGGCCGGCATCGTGTCCGCCCAACTGCGGCAGCGCGCTCAGCAGCAAGCCCAGCGCGATCAGCGCATAGCCGGGCAGCTTGTGTTTTTGCGGCGTCTCCCCCAGCAGCGGCCAGGCGGCCAGCGCCACTAAGAAGGGCTGCAGGCCGGGCAGCAACAGGCCGCCGTGCGCCGCCGGCGCGAATTTGAACGCGCAATAGGCGAAGATGCTGACGCCGAGGCCGCCGAGCAAGGTCAGCAGCCACAGCCGGGCGTCGCGCAGCGCGCCGCGCGGCAGGCCGCCGCAGGCCAGCAGGATCAACGCGGCGGTGCCGACGCGCAGCGCCAGGATGTCGGCGCCGGCCAGCGCGCTCTTGCCGGCCAGCCGCGACACGATGTTGAAGCCTGTCCAGATGGCGACGGCTCCGGCCGCCGCCAGATAGCCTTGCTTGATGCTTGGTGAGGTCATGATGATTCTCCAGAAGGGTTTCCCGCATCCTAGACCGCTTCATTATTCTTAAAAAATGAATTATTGTGATTGAAATAATCTCAAGGAAAGAATGATGGAGCTGGACGAGCTGAGAATCTTCCAGGCGGTGCTGCAGGAGGACGGCATCACCCGCGCCGCGCAGCGGCTGCACCGGGTGCAGTCCAACGTCACCACCCGCTTGCGCCAGCTGGAGGACAAGCTGGGCGTGGCGCTGTTTCTGCGCGAGGGCAAGCGGCTGGTACCCACCGCCGCTGCCTGGCGGCTCAACGATTACGCCCAGCGGCTGCTGGACCTGGCCGAGGAGGCCAGGCTGGCGATGGCGGACGCCGCGCCCAGCGGACGGCTGCGGCTGGGCGCGATGGAGAGCACGGCGGCGGCCAGGTTGGCGCCGGTACTGGCCGATTATCACGCGCGCTATCCGGCGGTGCAGCTGGAGTTGCAGACCGGGGAGTCGCGGACGCTGACCGCCGCGGTGCTGGACGGACGGTTGGACGCGGCGCTGGCCAGCGGGCCGCTGGACGACGACAGGCTGGAGCAGACCGTGGTGGCGGTGGAGGATATCGTGCTGGTGGCCGCCGCGGCGCGGGGCGCGCCGTCGCTGGAAGAACTGGCCGATTCCACCTTGCTGACCTTCGGCAGCGGTTGCTCGTACCGCCAGCGGCTGGAGGCTTGGCTGCGGCGCCAGGGCGTGCAGCCGCGGCGCATCGTCGAGTTGGGCTCCTACCATGCGATGCTCAGCTGCGTGGCTTGCGGCATGGGCCTGGCCTTGCTGCCCCAAGCTTTGTTGGACAGCATGCCGCAGATGGCGGCGCAGGTGTCGACGCACGCGCTGCCGGACGACCTGTCCCGCGCGCCGACCTTGCTGATCCGCCGCCGGCAGACTTGTCTGCCGGCCTTGCACGCTTTGGAAACAATGCTGATTAAGCGCGCTTGGGCGGGAAGCGGGCTAGGCGATTCCACAAATGATTGATTTGAAATATTTTCATGCTGAAAAATAAATCATCAAATTAGTTCGATGTGAAAATATTTATCTGTTTTTCATATTTGTCCCGTATGATGCGCCGCGCTGGCATTCCGCCGGCCACCAAAACAAAAGCAATCATCCGGGAGAGAACATGAAGAAAGCACTCGCACTGCTGTTGTCCGCCGCGTTCGCCGCCAGCAGCGCCCAGGCGCTGGCCTGGGGCCAGGAAGGCCACCGCATCACCGGCTACATCGCCCAGCAACTGTTGAGCGCCAAGGCCAAGGCCGAAGTGGCCAAGCTGGTTCCCAACGCCGATTTCGCCCAGCTGGCGCTGTATATGGACCAGCACAAGCAGGATCTGAAGCAGACCCTGCCGGGCTCCGACCAATGGCATTACAACGACGAGCCGGTCTGCAGCGGCGTGACCGAGGACGAGTGCCCGGACGGCAACTGCGCGTCCAACCAGATCGACCATTACCGCAAGGTGCTGGCCGACCGCGCCGCTAGCAAGGCTGACCGCGCGCAGGCGCTGACCTTCCTGATCCACATGGTCGGCGACATCCACCAGCCGCTGCATGCGGCAGACAACCTGGACCGCGGCGGCAACGACTTCAAGGTGCAGCTGCCGGGCAGCAAGAAGGTCAGCAATCTGCACTCGGTGTGGGATACCGCGCTGGTGCAGCAGGAGCTGAACGGCGCCAACGAGAAGACCTGGGCCGCCAGCGATCTGCAGCAGTACCAGCGCAACGTCGCCGGCTGGCAAAGCGGCAGCGTGATGGACTGGGTGCATGAGTCCAACCAGTACGCGCGCGCCGATGTTTACGGCCCGCTGGCCGGCTTCAGCTGCGGCGCATCGCCGTCCACGCCGGTCTATCTGGACAACACCTATCTGCGCGCCGGCGGCTTGCTGGTGGACCAACAGCTGGCCAAGGCCGGCGCCCGCATCGCGGCGGTGATCAACCAGGCGCTGAACTAAGCGCCGCGCCGGTTCAGGTTCCGCCTGTCGCGGGCGGAACCTGATCGCGCGCATTTCCGGCGCGGCCGCGTTCGACTAAGATGGACGGCCAAGGAGGAAACATGTCGCTGAACCTTGCCGATATCCGTCTGGAATACTCGAAGAAAGAATTGTCGCCGGAAGATTGCCTGCCCGACGCGGCGGCGCAGTTCGAAGTCTGGCTGAACGAGGCGATCGCCGCGCAGGTGCCGGAGCCGACGGCGATGAACCTCGCCGCGGTCGGCGCCGATGGCCGGCCGTCGTCCCGCATCGTCTTGCTCAAGGGCGTGGAGGATGGCCAGCTGCTGTTCTACACCAACTACCACAGCCGCAAGGGGCAGGCGCTGGAAGCCAATCCTTATGTCGCCTTGAATTTCTTTTGGCCGGAGTTGGAGCGCCAGGTGAGGGTGGAGGGCAAGGCCGCGCGCGTGGCGCCGGAGGTGTCGGACGCCTATTTCGCCAGCCGTCCGTATACCAGCCGCCTAGGCGCCTGGGCCAGCGAGCAGAGCAGCGAGATCGCGTCCAAGGCCGTGCTGGTGACGCGCGCCGCGATGTTCGGCGCCCGGCACCCTATCAATGTGCCGCGCCCGCCGCATTGGGGCGGCTACGCGGTGGTGCCGGAGCGGGTCGAGTTTTGGCAGGGCCGCCCCAGCCGCCTGCACGACCGGGTGTTGTACACGCTGCAGCCTGACGGCCTCTGGCGCCGCTCCCGCCTCGCGCCCTGACCCCTGGCCCTCCGGGCTGGGTTCGCGGTCCGCTTCTCTCTCCCTGTCATTGAAAAGGCCCGGTCAACCGGGCCTTTGCCATTCCTCTGCTCCGGCGGTCCTCGCCATCGCGTGGCGCATGCTCTTCTGCAATTGTCATATTTTTGCAAATAGGACCGGTACAGAAAAACAAATGTGTAAATATTTGTTGTTCTTCAGTTTGAATCGGAACTCCAAGATCATCACGTAATTCATTGATTGACAATTGATTCAGCGCAGTCTTTTTTTGCAATGATTTCAGCAACTGATCAAAAGTACAGATGAATCTCGGCAAGAAAAATCCAATACATATTTTATGCATTTGGGATTTAACGGGCCGGGATAATCCGGGTTAAGTCCGGAGGCGTGGCAGACGCTTCCAGCTCGTCCCAAGGCTAGTCGCAGGCCTGTCCGGCAGCAGTACCGGGCGGCGGCCGGCGGTGGCAGACGATGCGCACGGCCCGCACAGAATGGCGCCGGCGGCCATCATCGTCTGTCGCGGCCATCCGCCTTCTCCGACGGCGCTTCCGCCGCGGAGCGACCCACCCGACCCGGCCAGATCGCGGCTCCCGGTACCGCCGGCCATGAGCTGGCGGTGTTGCGCGGGACGCATCCCGTCCCGCTCCGTCTACATTTGGAGTTCCGTGATGAGAAAACAGCAACTGATGCTGCGTGGTTTGGTCCTGTCCGCTTTGGCTGTCTTCAGCGCCTCGGCGATGGCTGCCGAGCGTATCGACCTGGAAAAATTGGGCAAGGCCCAGGCCAGCAGCGCCTCGGCGTTCGCCGGCGTCAACCAGGCTGATTTGAAGCCGCTGCGCAGCACCCAATTCGCCTCCGGCAAGGTGGTGACCCGCTATCAGCAGTACTACCAGGGCGTGCCGGTATGGGGCGAGGCCGTGGTGGAAGAGAAGCCGGCCGCCGCGCTGAAGGCGGTTCAAGGCAAGCTGTCCGGCAGCTACATCGCCGGCATCCAGTCGGATCTGGCTTCGGCCAAGCCGACGCTGAGCGGCGCGCAGGTGCTGAGCCAGGCCAAGTCGCTGAAGGCCAACGGCAACCCCACCTACAACGACAAAGCCGAGCTGGTAGTGCGTCTGAACGAGCGCAACGTCGCTCAGCTGGTTTACCTGGTGTCCTTCGTCGTCGACGGCAAGGAGCCGAGCCGTCCTCACCTGATCATCGACGCCAACAGCGGCCAAGTGTTGAAGCAGTGGGAAGGCCTGAACCATGCCGAGGCCAACGGCCCTGGCGGCAACACTAAGACCGGCAAGTACCTGTACGGCACCGACTACGGTCCGTTGATCGTCACTAGCGATTGCAAGATGGACAGCGGCAACGTCGCCACCGTCAACCTGAACGGCGGCACCAGCGGCACCACCCCGTACAAATTCGCCTGCCCGACCAATACCTACAAGCAGATCAACGGCGCCTATTCGCCGCTGAACGATGCCCACTATTTCGGCAACGTGGTGTTCAACCTGTACAAGGACTGGTTCAACCTGAAGCCGATCAACCAGAAGCTGCTGATGAAGGTGCACTACAGCCGCAACTACGAGAACGCGTTCTGGGACGGCACCGCGATGACCTTCGGCGATGGCGCCAGCACCTTCTATCCGCTGGTGTCGCTGGACGTGTCCGCGCATGAGGTCAGCCACGGCTTTACCGAGCAGAACTCCGGCCTGGTCTACAGCGGCCAGTCCGGCGGCATCAACGAGGCGTTCTCCGACATGGCCGGCGAAGCCGCCGAGTACTACATGAAGGGCAAGAACGACTTCCTGGTCGGCGCTGAAATCTTCAAGAAGACCGGCGCGCTGCGCTACTTCGCTGATCCGACCAAGGATGGCCAGTCGATCGGCCACGCCAAGGACTACTACAACGGTCTGGATGTGCACTACTCCAGCGGCGTGTACAACAAGGCGTTCTACCTGATCGCCACCAGCCCGAGCTGGAACACCCGCAAGGCTTTTGAAGTGTTCGTCGACGCTAACCGCCTGTACTGGACCGCCAACGCCACCTACAACAGCGCCGCTTGCGGCGTGATCAAGGCGGCCGATGCGCGCGGCTACAGCAGCGCCGACGTCACCAAGGCCTTCGCCGCTGTCGGCGTGACTTGCCAATAAGCCATCATTGCCAACGCGGCCCCGTCCGGGGTCGCATCTGACTGCCCGGCCGGCGCTGTGAGGCGCCGGCCTTCGCTCGGGAGTCCCTCATATGTTGAAACTGCGTCAAAGCGCCCTGCTGGTCCTGTTGGGCCTGGCCGGTGTCGCCCAGGCCCAGCCGGTCTGGATTTCGGTAGGCGATCAGGGCTACCAGCTGCTGCGCAAGCTCGATGCCGGCGCCAAGAGCCGGGAAAGCCGCCAGCTGGCGGCGGACGGCCGTCTCGCCAAAGGAGCCGTCGGAGAAACCGTGCATCTGGTTCAGGTGGACGAGGCCTTGCTGCCCAAGCTGTCCGACTCCATCCATGAAAACCTGCGCCATTGCGGCGGCTTCATCGTCCATCGCGACCTGAAGGAGGCCCAGGCCGCGCTGAAAGGCGCGGCCGCGCCGCTGGCCGGCCTCGTCGCGCCCAGCTACGCGATAGACAATCAGGCCGCGGTCAACCAGCTGCTGCCGCAACTGCAGGACAGCAACATCCTCGGCACCATCCAGTCGCTGTCCAACTATCAGAACCGCTTCTACACCACCAGCCACGGCGTCAACGCGTCCAACTGGATCGCCGCCCAATGGAAGCAGCTCGCTGGCAACCGCGGCGACGTCACCGTCGAGCAGTTCGCCCACGCCAGCTGGCCGCAGAAATCGGTGATCCTGACCATCAAGGGCACCGACAACTCGGCCGAGACCATCGTGCTGGGCGGCCATCTGGACTCCACCGTCGGCAGCGGCACCGGCGAGAGCAGCCGCGCGCCGGGCGCCGACGACGACGCTTCCGGCGTCGCCAGCCTGACCGAGGTGATCCGCGTGTTGCTGGCCGGCAACTACCAGCCGCGCCGCACCATCAAGTTCATGGCGTACTCGGCGGAAGAAGTGGGCCTGCGCGGCTCGGCCGACATCGCCAAGCGCTTCAAGCAGCAGCAGGCCAAGGTGGTGGGTGCGCTGCAGCTGGACATGACCAACTATCAGGGCGACGCGCAGGACATCTTCCTGTTCACCGACTACACCAACGCCGCGCAGAACACCTTCCTGGCCAATCTGGCCAAGGTCTACCTGCCCAGCCTGAAAGTCGGCTACAGCCAGTGCGGCTACGCTTGCTCCGACCACGCTTCGTGGAACGCGCAGGGCTATGCGGCATCGTTCCCGTTCGAGTCCAGCTTCAACAACTCCAATCCCTACATCCATAGCCGCAACGATACGCTGGCGAGCTCGGGCAACCAGGCCAAGCATGCGCTGAAATTCTCGCAGCTGGCGCTGGCCTACGCGGTTGAGCTGGGCAGCGACGGCCCGGCGGCCAAGTTGCGCTGAGTCTGTTTTCGCCGCGGCGGCGCTCCTGCCGCGGCGGTTGCCGCGACGCGGAGCCGGTTTTGCCGGCCCCGCGTTCTTTTTGTCGGCAACCACCCGCCGGTTCGCGGCGGGCCTCCAGACGAATCGCCAGGAAGCTTGATGCCGCGCCTGGCGGACGCTCAGCCGGTGTTGCGCAGGCCGGCCGAGGTGCCGTTGATGGTCAGGTGGATCGCGTACAGCGTGTCCTCGTCCTCCGGCTCGGCGCGCAGCCTGGCCAGCAAGTCGGCTTGCAGCAGGCCCAGCGCGTCGAGGAAGGGCAGCCGCGTTTCCAGGCTGCGGCGCAGCGTCGGGTTGCTTTCCAGCAGCTCGGCCTGTCCGGTGATGGCGAAGAAGGCGTCGTGGGTCTTGCGCCATTCGGCCTCGATCGCGTCGAACAGCCGCGCCGCCAGCTCGCGGTCGTCCACCAGCTCGGAGAAGCGGCGGGCGATGCCCAGGTCGGCCTTGGCCAGTACCTGCTCCATATTGGACAGCACCACCTGGAAGAACGGCGAATGGCGGTACAGATGCTGCAGCTTGGCCAGGCCGGCGTCGCCGTGCTTCTGCACATAGGCGGCCACCGCCGAGCCGACGCCGAACCAGCCCGGCAGCATCAGCCGCGACTGCGACCACGAGAACACCCACGGTATCGCCCGCAGGTCGCCGATGGACGACAGGCTCTTGCGCGAGGCCGGCCGGCTGCCGATGTTGAGCCGGGCGATCGCGGTCACCGGCGTCGCCTCCAGGAAGTACTGCATGAAGCCCGGCGTTTCCACCAGCGCGCGGTAGGCGGAGAAGGCGCTGGCCGACAGCTCGTCGAACAGCGCGGTGTCCACCTCGCCGCCCGGGATGTTGCCCAGGCTGGCCTCCAGCGTTGCCGCCACCAGCGCCTCCAGATTGCGGCCGGCGATGGCCGGATCGGAATACTTGGCGGTGATCACCTCGCCCTGCTCGGTGATGCGGATGCGGCCGGCGACGCTGCCTGCCGGCTGGGCGACGATGGCCTCGTACGACGGGCCGCCGCCGCGGCCGACCGAGCCGCCGCGGCCGTGGAACAGCTGCAGCCGCGCGCCGGCGTCGGCGAATACCCGCACCAGCCGCGTCTCCGCCTGCCACAGCTGCCACTGGCTGGTCAGATAGCCGCCGTCCTTGTTGCTGTCGGAATAGCCGAGCATCACTTCCTGCACCCGCTCGCGGCTGTCCAAAAGCTGCTTGTACCAAGGCAGCGCGAACAGCGCGCGCATCACCGTTTCGCTGTTTTCCAGGTCGGCGATGGTTTCGAACAGCGGCACCAGGTTGACGCTGGCGCGCGGCTGGCCGTCTTCCAGACGGATCAGGCCGGCTTCCTTGCACAGCAGCGCCAGCGCCAGGATGTCGCTGACGCTGGCGCAGTTGGAGATGATGCATTGGCCGATGGCCTCGACGCCGAAATCGCGCTGGATCGCCGCCGCTTCTCGGAAAATCGCCAGTTCTTTTTCGGCCTGCTCGCCGTAGCGCAGGTAGGGCGAGAACAGCAACCGCGGCGTCGCCAGCTCGCGGGTCAGCACCCGCACCCGCGCCGCTTCGTCCAGCGCGCGGTATTCCTCCAGGCCGGCGGCGCTGAACAGCTCGGCCACCACGCCCTCGTGTACCGCCGCGTGCTGGCGCAGGTCCAGCGGCATCAGGAAGAAGCCGAACACATCAACGCTGCGGATCAGCCGCGATAGCCGGCCGTCGGCCAGCAGCGCGCTGCCGTGGGCGCGCAGCGAGGCGGACAGGCTGGCCAGATCCTGGATCAGCTCGCGGTGGTCGCGGTAGGGCGCGCGCTCGTCCCAGCGGCAGGCCAGCTCGACGCCGCGCAGTCGGGCCGTGGCGCGCAGCTTGCCCTGCATCGTCGCCAGCGCGCGGCGGTACGGTTCTTCGCCGCGGCTGACCGCCTGGTCCGGCGAGCGCTCGGCCAGCGCCAGAACCTCGGTGCCGGCATCCACCAGCCGCGACGACAGCGACAGCTCGCGGTACAGGCTCTTCAGCTCCTGCAGATAGTGTTCGAACGCCTGCTGCGACTGGCGCGTCACCGCGTGGCGCAGCAGGCCGGCGTCGACATTGGGGTTGCCGTCGCGGTCGCCGCCTATCCAGCTGCCGACGCGGATGAACGACGGCAGCCGCGCCTCCTCGCCCCACAATTGGCCGATTTCGCGCTCCAGCCGGCGGTATAGCGCCGGCAGCGCCTCGAAGAAGGCCAGCGGGTGGTAGGCGACGCCATTGGTGATCTCGTCGCGCACCGTCATCTTGAAGTGGCGGATCTCGGAGGTCTGCCACAGGGCCAGGATGGCCCGTTTCAGCTTGGCTTCCAGCTCCTCGCGCTCCTCGGGTGTCAGGTCCGCCGCGTTCAGCTGCGACAGGAAACGGCGCACTGCGCGGTGGCCGTCCAGCACGCTCTGGCGCTGCACCTCGGTCGGGTGGGCGGTGAGAATGGCGCCCACTCTGGCATGGCTGAGCAACTGGTGCAGCGCGTGGAAGCTGACGCCGTCCTGGCGCAGCCGCTGCAGCGCTCGCGGCAGGCTGCCCTGCTGCGGCGCGGAGCCCGCCAGCTGGTGGGCGCGGCGGCGGCGATTGTGGTGCAGGTCTTCGGCGATGTTGAACAGCTGCGCGTACAGGCCGCAGGCGCGCAGCAGCGAAGCCGCCGCCTCCGGGGCCAACTGCGGCAGCGGATGGCTGCGCTCGTCGCCGCGCCGCAGCGCGATCGCCTGCACCGCGCCGGACACCACCGCGCCCTCTTGTTCGCCCACCACTTCCGACAGCAGCCGGTCCAGGCAGGCCAGGTCTGCCCGCAGGGGCAGGTCCTTGTCGTGATCGCTCATATTCTTGTTCCCGTGTTCGACTCGTCAGGCATGGCCACGGCCTCCATGGCCATGCCTCACCAGCCGCGGGCAAACATTCATCATAAGCAGCTTCCGCGCCGTAGTGGACACGCTACGGCATTTTTCCGTGTCTTGCCTTGATCTTGCTGCGTCGCAGCAACAACCGGGCCAAGCCCATGACGGCAGCGTGGTAGAATCCTGAGCTGATTACACCCTCTCTATTGGGATCCGGTTTCATGGACAAGATCGTCATCGCCAGCCGCGAAAGCCGGCTGGCCATGTGGCAGGCCGAGCATATCCAGGCCCGGCTGCAAGCGCTGTACCCGCACCTGGCAGTGGAAATCCTGGGCATGACCACCCAGGGCGACCAGATTCTGGACAAGACGCTGTCCAAGATCGGCGGCAAGGGGCTGTTCGTCAAAGAGCTGGAGCAGGCGCTGCTGGAGGGCCGCGCCGACTTGGCCGTGCATTCGCTGAAGGATGTGCCGATGACGCTGCCGGACGGCTTCGTCCTGGCAGCGGTGTGCGAGCGCGAAGACCCGCGCGACGCCTTCGTCTCCAACCGCTACCAGAGCCTGTCCGAGCTGCCGGCCGGCAGCGTGGTCGGCACCTCCAGCCTGCGGCGGGAGGCCCAGCTGCGCGCCCGCTTCCCGCAATTGGCGGTGAAGCCGCTGCGCGGCAATGTGCAGACCCGGTTGAGGAAGCTGGACGACGGCGAGTTCGACGCCATCATCCTGGCCGCCGCCGGCCTGAAGCGCCTGGGCCTGGCCGAGCGCATCAAGGGCGAGCTCGCGCCGTCGGAAAGCCTGCCCGCCGCAGGACAGGGCGCGCTGGGCATCGAGATCCGCGAAGGCCGCGCCGACCTGCTGGCGCTGCTGGCGCCGCTGAACCACCCGGACACCCGCGCCTGTACCGCCGCCGAGCGCGCGCTGGCCAAGGAGCTGGGCGGCAGCTGCCAGGTGCCGTTGGGCGCGTTCGCCACGCTGGCCGACGGCGCGCTGACCCTGGGCGGACTGGTCGCCCATCCTGATGGCTCGGTGGTGCTGACCGCCAGCGCCAGCGCGCCGGCCGACTATGCCGAAGCACTGGGCCGCGCGGTGGCGAAGAAGCTGATCGACGCCGGCGCCCGTCCGCTGATAGACGCGGTGCTGGCCGAGCCGCGCTAAGCCGGCGATGACACGCGTACTCGCTGCCCGTCCGCTGGCGCAGTGCGCCGGTCTGCTCGGGAAATTGCGCGCCGAGGGCTGGCAGGCAGAGCATCTGCCGCTGATGGAAATCGAGCCGTTGCCCGCCGCCCTGGCCACGTTGCCGGCGCGGGCAGTGCAAGCCGATACGCTGTTCTGGGTCAGCCCCAGTGCGATAGACACGGCATGGCCGGTGTTGGCGGGCCTGGATCTGTCCGGCAAGCGCCTGGCCTGCGTCGGAGCGGCCAGCGCGAAGCGGCTGGCCGATCTTTCCGGCCAGACTGTGTTGCATCCGGCCGCGGGCAGCGACAGCGAGGCGCTGTTGGCGCTGCCGGAGCTGGCCGACGCGTCCGGCCAGCGCTGGCTGATCATCCGCGGCGAGGGCGGCCGCGCGCTGCTGGCG
>NZ_JAJOHV010000024.1 GCF_021129175.1 Chromobacterium piscinae
GCCGGAGCCCGAACCCGCGCCCCGGCCGCAGCCGGTTGCGGCGGAGTCGACTCCGCCGGCGCAGCCCAAGCCGGAAATCCAGCCTGAGCCGCGTTTGCCGCCGGCGCCGGTTCAAGTTGCGTCCGCGCCCGAGGCCGCCGTTCAGGAGGCGGAGGACGAGCGCGACGAGGAGGAGATCGTCGACGCGCCGTGGTCCGACGACGACGCGATGCCGGCCTACATGCAGCAACCGCCGCTTGAGGACGAGCCATCCAGCTACAGCTTCGACGGCGATTGGCAGCGGCTGGTCGCCGATCTGGGCATCAAGCTTGGCGCCGCGCGGATGCTGGCGCATAACGCCGTGCTGAAGAGTTGGAGCCAGGACCGCCTGGAGCTGGCGGTGCCCGAGAGCTTCCGCCATATGAGCGGACGCGATTATCAGGAAAAACTCAAAGCCGCGCTGGCCGAACGCTTCGGCCACGCGGTGGATCTCGCGGTGACGGTGGAAGAGCTGGGGATGGAAACCCCGGCGATGACCGACGCCAGGCTGCGCCAGGAGCAGCTGGCCGTCGCCCGCGAGTGCATGCAAAACGATCCGGTGGTGCAGCAGGTGGTGCGCGAGTTCGGCGCCACGCTGCTCATCGAGACCATTCAACCCGTACAGGAGTGACCGCGATGTTCGGTAAAGCTGGTATCGCCGGCCTGATGAAACAGGCCCAGCAAATGCAGGAAAACATGAAGAAGGCCCAGGAAGAGCTGGCCCTGGTGGAAGTGGAAGGCCAGTCCGGCGCCGGCATGGTGAAGGTTCTGATGACCTGCTCCCACGACGTCAAGCGCGTCGCCATCGACGACAGCGTGCTGGACGACAAGGAGATGCTGGAAGACCTGATCGCCGCCGCGTTCAACGACGCAGTGCGCAAGGTCGAGTCGACCACCCAGGAGCGGATGTCCGGCTTCACCAACGGCCTGAACCTTCCGGCCGGGATGAAACTCCCGTTCTGATCCCAGGGCCCGGCGACGGGCCTTTTTTGTCGGAGCGGCCGTGTTCGGACACTTCACCTTGCGCAGCCGTCTGCCGCGCCCGCCGGAGGCTGTGTGGGCCGACGCGGTAAGCCGGCGCGGCATCAACGACGAGTTCTTCCCGTGGCTGCGCATGCGGCTGCCGCCGGGTGATCTGCCCGCGCGCCTGGATCAGCCGGCGCGCATCGGCCGCTGCTGGATGCTGTTGCTGGGCTGCCTGCCGGTGGAGTGCGACGAATTGACGCTGCTGCGCCTTGAGCCCGGCGCCTTCGACGAGCGCTCGAGCATGCTGGGGCAGCGCGTCTGGTGGCATCGCCGCCGGGTGAGGGCGGTGGCCGGCGGCTGCGAGGTGGTGGACCGGGTGGCGTTCCAGCCGCGTTGCGCCTGGATGCTGCCGGTGTGCCGGCCCTTGTTCCGGCTGGTGTTCGGCTGGCGCCATTATCGGCTGCGCCGGCGCTATCGCTGATTTTGATGATTTCCGATCGCGGCCGTCTGGCCGCTTTTCCCAGGTTGATGCCGTGTCGATGAAGAATCCTCCCGCGCTGGAGCAATTGATCTCCGCGTTGAAAGTGTTGCCGGGCGTGGGGCCGAAAACCGCGCAGCGGATGGCGTTCCATCTGCTGCAGCGGGACAAGCTGGGCGCCGACAAGCTGGCGCGCGCGCTGGACCGGGCGCTGACCCAGCTCACTCATTGCCAACGCTGCAATACCTTCAGCGAGGCCGAGTTGTGCCCGATCTGCGCCGACGAGGCGCGCCGGCAGGACCAGCTGTGCATCGTCGAGATGCCGGCCGACCTGATGATGCTGGAGCAGGCCAAGTGCTTCGAAGGCCTGTATTTCGTGCTGATGGGGCGGATATCGCCGCTGGACAACATCGGCCCCAAAGACCTGCATCTGGACAAGCTGCTGACGCGGGCCTTGGACGGGCGGGTGAGCGAGATCGTGATCGCCACCAATTTCACCGCCGAGGGCGAGGTGACGTCCCACATGCTCAGCGAGCTGTTCAAGGAGCGCGGCCTGACGGTGACCCGCATCGCGCGCGGCATGCCGGTGGGGGGCGAGCTGGAGTATGTCGATCTGGGCACGCTGGCGCAGGCAGTGTACGAACGCCGCGGCGTGTAAGCCGGCATTGTCTTGTCATGGCCGCTTCGCTAGAATCGGCTCTTCCCACCCCGATTTCATCCTCAGGAGTCCTGTCGAAATGAACAAGTGATGCCTGGATGTCTCCGCATCCCCGATTCGTTCCGCCGTCCGGCGCGTGCGAGCGTGCGCATTGCTTGTTTTCGACAATCCGTTCCGGATCCTTCCTGTCCCGCTTGAGTCTGGCATGGGCGGTTTCCGCGCAGCGCGCGCGTCGGCATTGATTTTCCTTTCCTCAATGGAGGGCAAGATGCCCGATGCCGTTCAACAACACGATGTTTTCCATTACAACCAGGCCGCCTGGGATCGCCAGGCGCGCGCCGACTGCGAGTGGTCGCGGCCGGTGGACGCCGCCGCCATCGCCGAGGCCAGGCAGGGCCGCGTGCTGGCCAAATTGACGCCGGGGCCGTTGCCGGCCGGTTGGCTGGACGATGCGCTCGGCCTGGATATTCTGTGCCTGGCGTCCGGCGGCGGGCAGCAAGGGCCGCTGCTCGCCGCCGCCGGCGCGCGGGTGACGGTGCTGGACGCGTCGGCCGAACAGCTGGCGCGCGACCGCGAGGTGGCCGAGCGCGAGAACCTGGCGCTGCGGCTGGAACAGGGCGATATGCGGGATCTGTCGCGCTTCGCCGACGCGAGCTTCGATTGTGTGTTCCACCCGATCTCCAATCTTTACGTGCCGGACGTGGCGCCGGTGTGGCGCGAGTGCCATCGCGTGCTGAGGCCAGGCGGGCGCTTGCTGGCCAGCTTCTACAACCCGGCGGTGTTCGTCGCCGACCGCGATCCAGCGCTGATGGAGCAGGGCTTGATCCGGCCGCGATTCGCCATCCCGTACGCCGATCCCGCGCATTTGTCCGAGGCCGAGCTGGCGGCGAAGCGAACGAGGGGCGAGGCGCTGGTGTTCGGCCATAGCTTGGCCGAGCTGATCGGCGGGCAGGTGGCGGCCGGCTTTCTGATCGCCGGTTTTCACGAGGACTGGCAGCCGCGGCCGCGTTTCCTGATCGACCGCTATCTGCCCACCTTCATCGCCACCCGGGCGCTCAAGCCGGCGTGACGCGCGAAAAAAAGCCCGCCGGGAACGGCGGGCTTTTTCACTAGGGGCGCGGGATCAGTCGCCGCTGACCACATCCACGCCCTTGGGCGGAACGAAGGCGAAGCGGGAGGCAGGCAGCGCGGCGTTCTGCTGCGGCTTGCTGAACACGATGCGGGTGTCGTTGCCGAAGCTGTCGGTCAGCTGCATTTCCACCAGCATATTGTTCTTGAAGCCCATGCGGATGGCGCTGAAGGTGTTATCCTGCTTTTTCGGGCTGGCGGCTAGCCATTCCAGCTCGCCCTGCTTGCCGGCCTCATTCAGCTTGTAGCTGCGCTCGATTTCGTTGCTGCCGGCCAAGAGAGCGGCCGGGCTGGAGCCCAGCGCGGCGCCCTGGGCCTTGCGCGTGGCCTGGGCCAGGTCCTGGTCGTAGATCCACAGCGTCTTGCCGTCGCCGATGATCAGCTGCGAGTAGGGTTTGCTGTATTCCCAGCGGAATTTGCCGGGGCGGGCTATTTCCAACCGGCCGCTGGCTTCCTCGCGCTTGCCCTTGTTGGTCACGGTCTGGCTGAAATCGGCGGACAGCGTCTTGCTGCCGGAGACGAAGGCCTTGAGCTGGGCGACGGCCGAAGCCTGGGCCGGCGCGGCCAGGGAGGCTGCGATGGCGGCGGCGGCCAGCATAGTAAAAAACGGTTTCATGGCGTCAATGTCCTCGCGGGCGGTGCGGGCCGGAATCAAAAACAGTAGGACCGGAACGGAGCCGGCCCGGTTCATCGCCGGGCCGGGCGATTGTGTTGGCGATTATTGCGCGCGGCGGGCCTTGCGCTTCTTCTTGGACTTGGCCTGGGGTTGGGCCGCTTGAGCCTGAGGCTCGGCGGCCGCCGCGGCCGCCGGGGCTTCGGCATGCTCGCCGGGCAGCAGCTTGTCGGTGTCCTTCAGCCAGTCCGGCATGTCCAGCTTGTCGAAGTCGACGATGTCGTTTTCGCTCAGCTGGTAAACGAATTGCGGCTTGCCGTAATGGCTGTAGCGCACATTGACGTAGGCGTCGCCGCTGAACTCGGGCGCTTCGACGTGGACTTTCTGGCGCAGGGCCAGCAGGTCGCCGCCGCGGCTGGCGTAGATGTCGCTGACGGTGCGGCTCTTGTCGCCGCTGGCCGGGTCGAGCTTGACCAGGCTCTGCACCAGGCGAATCATCGCCTCGGCGCCGGACTTGTCGTCAGGCTGCTTGGCCTGTTCTCGCGCCACCTTGGCCAGACCGTCCAGCATCTGCAGGGTCAGCTTTTGCTCCTGTTCCCGGCTCAGATCCATCCGCAGCTTGTAATGCGCGCCGATTTCGCCGGCGTAGGCATCCAGCGGCTGGAAGCTGAACGCCTGCTTGTCCGCCTGGGCGTAGGCATCGTCGATGATTTTCGGCATCGCCTGGTACATGGCCTTCAGCGGAATCTGGCTGGCCATTTCGGCCGGCAGTTTGGCGCGGATGAATTTGCCGGATTGCTTGCGCAACGAGGGCAGGAACAGGTCGACGGCGGACGGGTCCACCAGCAGCGACATGTCCTGAGCGTGGAATTGCAGCGGGACCTTGATGCTGGCCAGCAGGTTGCGTCGCTCGAAGCGCAGCTCCGGAATGGCTTCCACCCTGCCGTTCGGCGCGTCGACCGCGCCGCTGACGTTGACGCGCACGGCGCGGCCTACCTGATCTATGGTGTCGGCGATGTCGGGCTGGGCCAGCTTGGAGTCGCGGTCGGTGAAGACCAGTTTGTCGAAACCGATCTGGGCGTCGAAGTTGTAGCTGGCGTTCTGCCAGTTCTGCAGCATCACCTTGCGGGTGGCTTCGTCGGGCGTCTTGCCGGCCAGGGGCGTGGCGCAGCCTGTGAGCAGGGCGAGGGAGGAAAGGGCGGCGGCGGCCGCCAGTTTCATGCGGGTCATTGTGGTCAAGGTCCTGTTAATGTCCATGGTGCGCGATCTTGGCGGATCGTCTGGGTATTCCGGGATTATATCGCAGCCGCAATGGCTATGCGTTTGACCTGCGCGCGCGGCGGACGGCGGCCAGGCGGCCGCCCGGGCGAGCGTCAGCTGAATTTGTTGGCGATCGGGTAGCGCCAGTCCTTGCCGAAGCCGCGCGGGGTGACGCGCGGGCCCACTGGCGCCTGGCGGCGCTTGTATTCGTTGATCTTCAACAGCCGCACCACGCGGTTCACGTCCGCCTCGGCGTAGCCGGCGGCGATGATGTCGGCGGCCGACTGGTTGTCCTCGACGTAGCGCGCCATGATGGCGTCCAGAATCTCGTACGGCGGCAGGCTGTCCTGGTCCTTCTGGTCGGGACGCAGCTCGGCCGACGGCGGGCGGGTGATGATGCGTTCCGGGATCACGTCGGACACGGTGTTGCGCCAGCGGCAGAGCTCGAACACCAGGGTCTTGGCCACGTCTTTCAGCACGGCGAAGCCGCCGGCCATGTCGCCGTACAGCGTGCAGTAGCCGGTGGTCATCTCGGACTTGTTGCCGGTGGTCAGCACCAGCTTGCCGCTCTTGTTGGACAGCGCCATCAGCAGCGTGCCGCGGATGCGGGCCTGCAGGTTCTCCTCGGTGGTATCCATCTCCAGACCCTGGAACGACGTCGCGAGCGCGGCCATGAAGCTTTCGTACATCGGCCAGATTTCGATCTCGTCGTACTTGACGCCCAGGCGGGCGATCATGTCGCGGCTGTCGGTCACGGAAATATCGGCGGTGTAGCGCGACGGCATCATCACCGCGTGCACCTTGTCGGCGCCCAGCGCGTCCACAGCCACCGCCAGCGTCAGCGCGGAGTCGATGCCGCCGGACAGGCCCAAGAGCGCGCCGGGGAAGCCGTTCTTGCCGATGTAGTCGCGCACGCCGACCACCAGCGCGCGGTAGACGCTTTCCAGCATGTCCGGCAGCGCGGCGCGCTTGCCGGGCTGGAAATCGCCGTCGGCGAAGTCGACCAGCAGAAGCTCGTCGTCGTAGGCCGCGGCCTGGGCGACCACGTCGCCCGCCTTGTTCAGCGCGAACGAGGCACCGTCGAACACCAGCTCGTCCTGGCCGCCGGTCATCTGCACGTAAGCGATGGGCAGGCCGGTTTCCTCGACGCGGAAGCGCGCCATCTGCTGGCGGGTTTCGATCTTGTCGCGGTGGAAGGGCGAGGCGTTGAGCGCCACGATCAGCTCGGCGCCGGCGTCGGCGGTTTCCGCCGCCGGCTCCAGGTGCCAGATGTCTTCGCAGATCAGCACGCCCACCTTGACGCCGTTCTGCTCGAACACCAGCGGCGCGGCGCCCGGGGTGAAGTAGCGGCACTCGTCGAACACTTCGTTATTGGGCAGCTGCATCTTGTGATACTGGCCCAGTCGGTTGCCGTCGCGCAGCACGGTGGCGGCGTTGAAGCGCTCATTGCCTATCTTGGTCGGATGGCCGACGATCACGGTGATGCCGTCCAATTGCTCGATGATATCCAAGCCACGCGCCACTTCGCGATAGAAGCTGTCGCGCAGCAGCAAGTCTTCCGGGCTGTAACCTGTCAGCGCCAGCTCCGGCGTCAGCAGGATGTCCGCGCCCTGGGCCATGGCCGCGTTGGCGAGGTCGACGATTTTTTTGGCATTGCCGGCGATGTCGCCGACTACGGGGTTGAACTGGGCGAGTGCGATACGCATCTTGAGAGGGCACCGATGATTCTTGATCGTTCGATTTTACCTGAAGATGGCGTCCGCCCAGAAAGGAAAAGCATTGCAGCTGCAACTGTATGACGGCGTGGCCGCCATCGCGCAACCAGCGTGGCCGGCCGGCGAGGGCGCGGGGGTGTTCGTCGGCCGCGAATGGCTGACGGCGCTGGAGGAAACCGGCTGCGTCGGCGGCGAGACGGGTTGGCGGCCGCTGCCGCTGGCTTTGGAGCGCGACGGGCGGACGGTAGGGTTGGCGCCGGCTTATCTGAAGCGGCACAACCGCGGCGAGTACGTGTTCGATTGGTCCTGGTCCGAGGCTTACGCCCGCGCCGGGCTGGACTATTACCCGAAGCTGGTGGTGGCCTCGCCGTTCACCCCGGTGACAGGCAGCCGGCTGCTGGGCGGCGCGGACGAGCAGGCGCATTTGATCGACGGCTTGCGGCAACTGGTGGACGATAATGGCCTGTCGTCGGCCCATGTGCTGTTCCCGACCGAGGACGAGGCCGGCCGGTTGCGGGAAGCCGGCTGGCTGTTGCGCGACGGCGTGCAGTTTCATTGGCGCAACCGGGATTACGCCGATTTCGACGATTTCCTCGCCACGCTGAGCCGCGACAAGCGCAAGAAGATACGCCAGGAGCGGCGCAAGGTGGCGGATGTCGGCGTGATGGTGCGCGCGCTGGATGGTGGCGATATCGCCGCGGCGGATTGGGAGCTGTTTTTCCGTTGCTACCGGCAGACCTATCTGGAGCACGGTTCTTTGCCTTATCTGAACCTGGATTTTTTCCGGCGGATAGGCGAGAGGCTGGCCGGGAATTGCGTGATGTTCATCGCCAGCCGGGAAGGGCGCGGCATCGCCGCCAGCCTGTGCGTGCGGGACGGAGACGCGTTGTACGGCCGCTACTGGGGCGCGCTGGAGGAGGTGCCCTGCCTGCATTTCGAGCTGTGCTATTACCAAGGGCTGGAGTACGCCATCCACCAGGGGCTGGAGACGTTCGAGGGCGGCGCCCAGGGCGAGCACAAGCAAGCCCGCGGCTTCGAGCCGGAGCGGACGGTTTCCGCCCACTACATCGCGGATTCGCGCTTTCGCTCGGCCATCGCCGATTGGCTGCGGCGCGAACGCGAAGGTGTGGCTGATTATGTCGATCAGTTATTTTCCCATTCGGCTTATAAAACACTTGCGCGGGATGAGTAGGGCTTATATACTGCGCAGCCTCTGTGAACGAAACGCCCAGCGTATCGATACAGGGTCTGGAGAGGTGGATGAGTGGTTTAAGTCGCACGCCTGGAAAGCGTGTTTAGGTTAATAGCCTAACGGGGGTTCGAATCCCCCCCTCTCCGCCAGAATTCATTACGGAATCGCCTGGCGGTTTCGACAATTTAGCAAGACACCTCCGGAGAGGTGGATGAGTGGTTTAAGTCGCACGCCTGGAAAGCGTGTTTAGGTTAATAGCCTAACGGGGGTTCGAATCCCCCCCTCTCCGCCAAATTAAAAAGCCCCGACTGGTCGGGGCTTTTTACTTTTCCGCCGCTAGAAAATCGGCCGGCTTTCTTCATGCCGGCGATGGCGACGTCCAAGGCCCGTATGACGGCGGCGACGATCATGCCGCGGCGCGGCCCATTCATTTAGATACTAGTTCGCTCAGATTGCCGTGCACCTTTCGCAGCAACGCTTGCAGCTGCTTGGCCTCGCCGGCGTCCAGGCCTTGCTGAGCCTGGCGCTGCAACTCATCTCCCAAGGCCATTGCCGATTTGAGCGCGTCGTAGGCCGGCGGCAGCAGCTCGATGCGGTTGACGCGGCGGTCGTTGAGGCAGGGTACCCGCTTCAGCCAGCCGGCTGTCTGCATCCGGTCGCACAGGGTCGCCACGCCCATCGGGGTCAGATCCAGGCGGTCCGCCAGTTCCACCTGCGACAGGCCGCCCTCGCCCTCATGCGCAGCCAGCGCGCCCAGTAGCCGGCATTGCGCCAGCGACAGTCCCAGTTGCTGCCGCGCGCGCAGATCGAAAAGGCGGCCGTACAGGCGGCCGGTATCGCTGACGAGAAAGCCGAAGCGTTCGGTGAGTCGCAGTTTCATAACGACATAAATAATAAACCAGATTATTGCTTATACATGAATCCGCTTGCCGATGCCAAGCTTTGCCGCTGGATTATCGCCAGCTGAAAACTCAAATCCGCCATCCCACCATCGGAAAATGAATCGGCGTTATCCGCGTGTTCGAACTGCGATTGAAACCACGCATCAAATGAATCGCGGCGTCTCAGCCAATTGATGCGCGGAGTCTGTCCACACGCCTCATTCCAGTCATTTTTCGCTCGAAACGGTGGAAGCAGGATGTCTCCTTTGCGCTATCCAGCATATTGCGGCGCGGAATAACTCGCAAGCGGAGGCGGTTTGCCTGTTTTATGTCGGGCTTTCAGGCCAGGCTTGGTTCTGTTTTAAGTGTTGCTCCGGATTGCGAGCCGAGCAGCGGACATCTAATCAGGATAATGCCAGCAAGGAATAAAACGGCCCGTTTGTCCATCGCGGCTCATATTTTTCCTGGCGTCCCTTGCAATCTCATCCACTTTCCCGCCGCGGCAGAGCGGCATTGCGCACGAACGCGCGAGCGCGGGTCCGTGACCATGATCCGCATCTGGGAGGAAACATGTCCAATTTGAATCGTCGCCAATTGCTGAAGGGCGGAGCCATCGTCTTCGGCAGCCTCGCCTTGTTCGAACCCTCGCTGGCGCGCTTGCTGCGCCTGAGCCGGGGCACCCGCTACAATGTCGCCAGCCCGCAGGGCAAGGCGATGCTGGAGATCTACGCGGGGGCGGTCAAGAAAATGATGGACCCCGCGCTGTATCCGGAGGGCAATCCGCTGAACTGGATATTCCAGTGGTACACCCATTTCGTGCGGGGGGACCGGACCAAGCTGCAGGAGCTGAACCGGGTCTATCCGTCGCCGTCGGCGAACCGGACGCTGGCGGAAAAGATGTGGAATACCTGTCAGGCCCATAGCTCAGGGCAGCGCGAGGATTTCTTCCTGCCTTGGCACCGGATGTTCATCACTTATTTCGAAGACATCATCCGCCAGGTGTCTGGCAGGCATGATTTCACGCTGCCATATTGGGACTACACCGATCCCAATCAGCAAGTGCTGCCGATTGAATTCCGCCGGCCCGGCGATCCGGTCTGGGGCTCGTTGTATCGCGCGACCCGCTGGCCTGGCACCAATGCGGGCAAGAATGTCACCGATGGGCGCAGCGCGCTGACTTTGGACTGCATGAAGTCCAATCTGTATTCCGGCTCGGCCGGCGACGCGGGCTTCTGCGCGAACACGGACATGAATCCGCATGGCGCGCTGCATGTCGATGTCGGCAACAGCCAGGGCATGGCTCAGGTGCCGTGGGCGGCGAACGATCCTATTTTCTGGATTCACCATTGCAATATCGACCGGATCTGGGCCAGTTGGAACCTTGCCGGCGGCAAGAATCCTTCCGATGCTCCCTTCCTCAATCAGCAATTCGTTTTTGCGTCGCCGACTGGCGCCGCGGTGGTCGCGACGGTCAAAAATTACCTGTCGCTTCCCAAGAGTGCCTATTCCAGCTATGTCTCGCGGCCGCCGGGCAGCCTGCCGTTCCCGCTCAAGCTGGTATTGCCCAAGGCCGAGCTGGCCATGCGCCTGGAGAGCTTCGCGAGCGAAGCCGCAGGTCTGGTGAGGTTGGGGAATGCGCCGGTCACCGTCAGCCTGGGCGACACGAAGTCTACATCCGCGTCCGCGCCGCGAGTGGAGATGCTGTCGAGCCGGCTGGGCGCGCTCGGCAAGCAGTCCAGCCTGTTCCTGCGTTTTGAAGGCCTGTCCGCCCACGGGGCCGTCAACGGCGTTTACAGCGTTTATGTCCACACCGGCGACGCGCCAGCGGCGGATGCGCGGGGGCCGGGCTTCGTGGGTCAGATCAATTTCTTCAGCGCGGCCGGAACCCATCAGCATGATGGCGAGAGTACCGGCAATATCCCGGACAAGAAGGCGTTCAGCTTCCTGCTGAGGGCGGATACGCGCGCCTGGCTGCAAAAGAATGGCGGAGGCGAACCCCAGGTTACGCTGGTGCCCACGGAGCCTTCCGGCAATGACGAGGCGATGCCGACAATAGACAAGATAGCGCTGGTGGCATCGTGACGAGGCGCGGCGCGGCCAGGGTGGCTAGCGGCCGTGCCGCCGCCGAGCGTCGGGGAGGGCGCGGCATATGGGCTTGAAAACGCGTTTCGCTTGCGCCGCCTTGGGATTGGCCTTGTCTGGCTCATCGCAAGGCGACTCGGCGGGCATGCGCTTGCTGGGGAAATACGATGGCGGCGGTCGAGGGGTGGAGATAGGCGCCGATGCGGTTCGCGTTTCGATTCCGCTGGATGCGCGGGCCTGCCATGGGGCGGGGAGGCGCCTCACTTTGTACCTCAGGGGGCTAAGAGCGGACGAAGGGCCGCATCCCGGTTACCGGGTGCTGTTGGTCCGGCGCGGCGCGCGCTCGCCTGGCGAGCCGGTCGGCGAGTTCAATTTTTACGGCAGCGGGCCCGGCACTCGACGGGATGTCAGTTTCGAGCTGGCGCCTGGGCTTCTGGCAAACCGCCAGGGCCCATGCGCGGTTCGTCTGCTGCTGCAAGCGGCGGGACCGGCTGAAAAGGCCGGCAGGGCCGCCATCGACAGTCTGGAAGTATGGCGCCAGTGAGCCGCGCCGCTGGCTCCGGTCTGGCCGGCGGCCTGGACATCCCGTCGGCGCTTGCGTTCAGGTGTCGTCCCGCGCTGTAAGCGCTCTCTTCCGTAATAGTACGTATCAGGATGGCGGCTTGGCGCGAGCCAAGGTTTTGCGCGCGTCAGCGGGCGGAAATGCTGGGCCGGATTGGACTTTCTCCTAACCTTAGCCCCATAGCATAACTACAATGAATTTCGTAAAGCGGGAAATTTGACCAGCAAGCCGGCATGCTGGATGCGGGGCACCGATGTCCGCATCCAGCTGCCGCTGTCACAGGGAAGCGAGATGTTCAATGACTTGCGACGCGAGCAGGCGAGCATCCTGATCGTCGACGATGTGGCAAGCAATATTCATGTGATCAGGGAGGCGGTGCAAGGCCTGGGAGAGGTGCGCTTTGCCACCAGCGGCAAGGCGGCTTTGGAAATCGCCCAGAAGAGCGCGCCGGACGTGATCCTGCTCGACATCGAGATGCCGGGCATGGATGGTTACGAGGTTTGCCGGGCGATCAAGGAGTCCTCCCGGTTGCGGGATATTCCGGTGATCTTCGTCACCTCCCACGATCAACGCGAGCATGAGCTGCAGGCGCTGAGCCTGGGCGGCGTCGACTTCCTGCACAAGCCGCTGAACGTGCCGGTGGCGCGGGCGCGGATCCAGACCCACCTGGCGCTGCAGATGCGTACCCGGCAACTGGCGCGGGTCAAGAAGGACTTGGCCGACGTGCTGCAGCATCTGCCGGCCTTCGTGGCGCACTGGAACCGCGATCTGTGCTGCCAGTTCTGCAACGACATCGCCGGACAATGGTTTGGCGTCGCCGCCGCCACCATGCGCGGCATGCACGTGCGCAAAGTGCTGGGCGAGGCCAATTACGGTGCCATCGAGGAGCATTTGAAGGACGTGATGCGCGGCAACTGCCCGTCGTTCGATCTGAGTTTCGTCCGGCGCGAGGGTGGGCTGCTGTTCGGCCAGGTGTCGCTGGTGTTCCGCCCGGACGAGGACGGTCAGCCGGGCTTTCTGATGCTGATCACCGACGTCACCGAGCGCAAACGGGCGGAACTGGCGCTGCGCGACGAAAAAGAGCGCATCCGCATCACGCTGAACTCCATCGGCGACGCGGTCATCGCCACCGACGCCAGTGGCAACATCACTTTCCTCAATCCCATCGCCGAGGACATGACGGGCTGGCAGGCCAAGGAGGCGCTGGGCGAGCCGGTGGAAAAGATCATGCCGCTCAGGGAAAGCTCCCAGGGGCACGCGATGTTCAATCCGATCCGGCTGGTTCTGTCCGAGCAGCGCTCGGTAGGCATGGCGATGAACTGCGCGCTGATGCGCCGGGACGGCCAGTTGCTGGAGCTGGAGGACTCCGCTTCTCCCATCCTGGATCACGCGGGCAAGCTGACCGGCGCCATTATTGTGTTCCACGATGTCAGCGAGGCCCGGGCGATGGCGGTGAAGATGACCCATCTGGCCCACCATGACGCGCTGACCAATCTGCCCAACCGGATGCTGCTGCAAGACCGCACGCAACAGGCGTTGCAGCAGGCGGCCCGGGCTGGAGACAGGCTGGGGCTGTACATCCTGGACCTTGATCATTTCAAGGTGATTAACGATTCGATGGGGCATACGGTCGGCGATCAGTTGCTGCTGCAGGTAGCCCTCCGGCTGCAGGCCGTGCTGCGCCCCTGCGACACCGTCAGCCGCCAAGGCGGCGACGAGTTCATCGTCTTGGTGCCGGGCTTGGGGGGCATAGAGCAGGCGGGCGCGATGGCGGACAAGATGCTGAAGGCCATCGCCGAGCCTTACCTGCTCGATGGCAGCCGCTACGATCTTTCCGGCAGCATAGGCGTCAGCCTGTATCCGGACGACAGCAAGGACCAGGAGGAGCTGTACCGCCACGCCGACGCCGCGATGTACCGCGCGAAGCAGGAAGGGCGCAACCGCTACCGCTTCTTTTCCGCCGAAATAGAAGAGGCTTTGCTGACGCGGCAGGCACTGGAGCGGCATATCCGGATGGGCGCCGAGCAGGGCGGCTTCCTGGTCTACTACCAGCCCAAGGTGGATGCGCGCGACGGCAGCGTGGTGGGCCTGGAGGCGTTGCTGCGCTGGCGCAACGACAGGGACGAGATCGTGTCCCCGGCCCATTTCATACCGTTGGCGGAGGAGACGGGCCTGATCGTGCCGCTGGGCTTGTTCGTTCTGCGGCAGGCTTGCCTGGACGGGAAGCGCTGGCTGGATGCCGGACGCCGCTTGCGGATAGCGGTCAACGTGTCGGCGGTACAAGTGACCGAGTCGGATTTCTGCGATACGGTGAGACGGACGCTGAAGGAAACCGGCATGCCGGCCGAGCTGTTGGAGCTGGAAATCACCGAGGGCGTGCTGGCCCAGGACGTCGAGCGGACGATGAGCGTGCTGGCCGAGCTCAAAAGCCTGGGCGTTTCCATCGCCATCGACGATTTCGGCACCGGCTATTCCAGCCTGTCCTATCTGAAGTTGTTCCCGCTGGATGTGCTGAAGATAGACCAGAGCTTCATCCGCGACATGCTGGATGACCGCCACAGCGCGGCCATCGTCGCCGCCATCGTCAGCATGGCGCAGGGCATGAGGCTGCGCCTGGTGGCCGAGGGCGTGGAGCGGGAGGAGCAGGCCAGCGAGCTCCTCCGGCTGGGCTGCCACATCATGCAGGGCTTTCTCTACGGCAGGCCGGAGCCGGTCGCCGAAATCGACAGGTGCTTCGCCTGACGTCCGGCCTTTCCGATGCTTCCTGCGCGCGGACGGCGCCCGGCTGGCGTGGCCATGATTTGAAGATACCCCTGGGAGCATGCCTTGAACGGACATTGCGACTCGTCTGCCTGGATGAAAAAGCCGTTGTTGCCCACGCCTGCCGCCGCATTGCTGCTGTTGTCGCTGGGCGCCGTGTTGAGCTTGTTGCTGGGGTGGAAGGTCGCGCTCGACAACCGCGCGCGGGTGGAGTCCGAGCTGCAGCGGGAGGCCCGGCAGTTGGGCGCGGAGGTGGCGGCCCGCATCGGGCTCTACCAGTATGGCTTGAACGGCGCGCGCGGCGTGCTCGCCAGCAACGGCGAGCATGGCATCAGCCGCGCGCGTTTCCGAACCTATGTCCAAAGCCAGGATGCCTCCATCAAATACCCCGGCCTGCTAGGCTTCGGTTATATCCGCCGGGTGCCGCAGCAGCAGGTGGCCGGTTTCGAGCGGCGGGAGCGCGAAGACGGCGTGCCGGATTTCACCGTCCATCAGCTGCGGCCGCATGAGGGCGAGCGCGCGGTTATCGTTTATTTCGAGCCGGATCGAGGAGATCGCTCCGCCATCGGTCTGGACATCGCTTCCGAGCCCGGCCGGCGGGCGGCGGCCGAATCTTCTATGCGGGGCGGGCAGGCCCGGCTGAGCGAGCCCATTGCCTTGATGCCGCATCCGGAGGATAAGGCGCAGGCTTTCCTGCTGTTGCTGCCGGTGTATGGCGGCGGAGTGATGCCCGCCACCGAGGAGGGGAGACTGCGGGCGGGTTTCGGCTGGGTGTTCTCGCCGATACGCGCCCGCGACGCGATGGCGGGGGTGATGGATGATCTGCCGGGCGTGGCCGTGGAGCTGGCGGATGTGACCGATGGCCGGGCGGTGGCTTTTTTCAGCGGCGGTGCCGGCGTGACCCGGGTTATTGCGACAGCCTCTGCCCAGCGGCAATTGTTCGGACGCGATTGGCGACTCACGCTGAAGGCCGGCCCCGCCTTTGTCGACAGCCTGCGGCTGCCCAGCGCCACCCAGGCCGCGCTGGACGGCCTGGGCGCAAGCATTCTGGCCAGCCTGCTGGCGCTGGTGGTGGGGCGCAACCGCCAGCGGCGCCTTGAACTGCGGGCGGCGCAAAATCGGCTGGCTGCCATCGTCGAGGGCTCGGTGGACGCCATCATCAGCAAGACGCTGCTGGGGGTGGTCACCAGTTGGAACCACAGCGCCGAGCGCCTGTTCGGTTACCGGGCCGACGAGGCGATAGGCCGGCCGCTGGCCGAGCTGATCGTGCCGGCGGACCGGAAGGGGGAGGAGACGGACATCCTGAAGCGGATTGCGAACGGCGAGCGGATCGAGCACTTCGAAACGGTGCGCCAACGCAAGGATGGGGTTTTGCTGAATGTGTCGGTATCGGTGTCGCCGGTGCAGAACGAGGCCGGGCAGATCGTCGGCGCGTCCAAAGTGCTGAGGGATCTCAGCGAGCAGAAACGGATCAAGACCGAGCTGCAGACCCTGAGCGACAATCTGGAGCGGCAGGTGGCCGACCGCACGGCGGAGCTGGACAAGGCCTGGCGCACCTTGCAGACGGTGCTGGACGCGGTGCCGTTCATCATCGGCTACTGGGACCGCAACCAGATCAACCGCGTGGCCAACCGGGCGTATCAGACCTGGTTCGGCGTGGACCACGGCGAGCTGCCCGGACGGTCCATGAAATCCTTGCTGGGCGATGAGCTGTATCAGGCCAACCGCCCCCACGCGGAGGCAGCCTTGCGCGGAGAGCCGCAGGTTTTCGAGCGGAGAATTCCAGGGCCGGACGGTGTGGTGCGCCATTCGCTGATCCAGTATCTGCCCGATGTCGTGGATGGCGGGATCAAGGGTTTTTACGCCATCGTGCAAGACATTTCCGAGCAGGTGGAGAGCCGAGGCCGTCTGACCGCAGCGTTACGGGAGCGCGATCTGCTGCTGAACACCATCAACCAGCAGCTGCTGTATTCGGCGACCGACACCGATGGGCGCATTCTGGAAGCCAATGACCTGTTCTGCATGGCCCACGGCTACAGCCGCGAGGAGTTGCTGGGGCAGGACCACCGCAAGCTGAGCGCCAGCGTGCATCCGGTGCTGTTCTGGCAGTCGCTGTGGCACACCATAGGCTCGGGCCGGGCATGGCGAGGCGAGATCTGCAACCGGACCCGGGACGGCAGGCTGCGCTGGTTCGACACGGTGATCGTGCCCCATGCCGGCGATAGCGGCCGCATCGAGCGCTATATCGCGCTGCGCATCGACATCACCGAGCGGCGCCTGGCCGATGCCGAACTCGCCCGGGTGCACCGGCTGCTGACCAATGTGCTGCGCGCGGCGTCTGAGGTGGCCATCATCGCCGCCGACGTGCGCGGCGTGGTGTCGCTGTTTAATAGCGGCGCGCAGCGCATGCTTGGCTATTCGGAAGACGAGTTGGTGGGGCAGGCGATGCTGACCCGTTTCCATCTGGCGGAAGAGTTGAACGAGCACGGCGAGGAGCTGAGCGCGCGCTATGAGCGCCGGGTGGAAGGGCTCCGCGCCCTGGTGCAGGAGCCGGAGGCCGCAGGCGCGGAAACGCGGGAGTGGACCTATGTCCGCAAGGACGGCACCCATCTGCAAGTGTCCTTGATGGTGACCGCGATGCGTGACAGCGACGAACTGGTGGTCGGTTACCTGGCCATCGCCGCCGACATCACAGTCCAGCAGCGGCAGCAGCGCGAGCTGGTCGCCGCCAGAGACCAGATGCAGTTGGCTTCGGAGGTGGCGCAGCTGGGCATCTGGAGCTGGTCTCCCGCCGACAACCAGCTGAGCTGGAACGCGCGGATGTTCGAAATTTACAGCCAGCCCCCTGAATTGGCCCTGGGAGGGCTGGAATACCGGCATTGGCGCGATCGAGTGCATCCGGAGGACGTGGACGACATGGAGGCCGGACTGCGAGAGCTGCTGGCCGGCGGGGATACGATGGATCGGGTGTTCCGGGTGGTGCATCCGGACGGCGAGGTCCGCCACGTGCAAGTTGGCGCCCGCCTGGAGCGCCACGGCGACGGAGTGAGGATCACCGGCATCAACCGCGACATCAGCGAGAGCCGCGCCTACGAGCAAAAGCTGTTGGAGGCCAAGAGCCTGGCCGAGCAGGCCAGCGTGGCGAAGAGCCAGTTCCTCGCCAATATGAGCCATGAGATCCGCACGCCGATGAACGCGGTGCTGGGCTTGCTGCAATTGATGCAGCACACCCGGCTGGACGAGCGCCAGCTCGACTATGTTGACAAAATCCAGGCGGCGGCCAAGTCGTTGTTGGGCTTGCTGAACGATATTCTGGATTTTTCCAAGATGGATGCCGGCAAGCTGCAATTGGATCTGCATCCATTCGAGCTGGAAGGCTTGATGCGCGAACTGGCGGTGGTGCTGTCGGGCAATACCAGCGACAAGGACGTCGAGGTGCTGTTCCGCATGGAGCCGACGCTGCCCTCCGTGCTGGTTGGCGACCGATTGCGGCTGCAGCAGATACTGATCAACCTGGCCGGCAACGCGCTGAAGTTCACCAACCAGGGGCAGGTGGTGATCTCGGTGCGCGAGTCGTCGCGCGACGGCGGAGAGGTCAGCCTGCGCATCGAGGTCAGCGATACCGGCATCGGCATAGCGCCGGAGCAGCTGGCGCGCATCTTCGAAGGTTTCACCCAGGCAGAGGCGTCCACCACGCGGCGCTTCGGCGGCACTGGCCTGGGCCTGGTGATCAGCAGGCGGCTGGTGGAGCTGATGGGCGGCCAATTGCAGGTGGAAAGCCAATTCGGCTGCGGCAGCCGCTTTTGGTTCGACCTGACCCTGGGGATGGTCGCTGGGGAACCGTTGGCCCAGGTCCCGGCCGAGCAGCTGGGGCCGCTGGCCGTTCTGGTGGTGGACGACAACCCGCTGGCGGGCGAGATCCTGATGGACACCATATCCACCGTCGGCTGGCAGGCCGAGTACGCCGACGGCGGCGAGGACGCGCTGGAAAAAGTGCACCGTGCCGAAGAGGCGGGGCGGCTTTACGACGTGGTGTTGATGGATTGGCGGATGCCCGGCCTGGACGGCGTCGGCGTCGCCGAAGTGATGCGGCAGCAGCTGTCGCGCGACAAGCCGCCGGTGATCATCATGGTGACGGCTTTCGGGCGCGAGGTGCTGGCCGAGGCGGCGGACAGGCCCAACCCGCCGTTCAGCGATTTCCTGACCAAGCCGATCACGCCGCAACAGCTGGTAGACGCAGTGGTCCGCTCGGTGAGCGGCGAAGCTCGGGTGAGCAGGGAGGAGGCGCGGCCGGCGTCGATCCGCCGCTTGGCCGGCATGCGCATCCTGCTGGTGGAGGACAACGCGCTCAATCGGCTGGTGGCGTCGGAGCTGCTGCAAGAGGAGGGCGCGCGGATCAGCCTGGCGGAGGGCGGGCTATCGGGCGTGTCCCAGGCGGTGGGGGCGGATCCGCTGTTCGACATCGTGATCATGGATGTGCAGATGCCGGACATCGACGGCTTGGAAGCCACGCGGCGAATCCGCGCCGATCCGCGTTGCCGGAGTCTGCCCATCCTGGCGATGACCGCCAACGCCTCCCAGGCCGATCGCGCCGCCTGCCTGGAGGCCGGGATGAACGACCATGTCGGCAAGCCTATAGACATCGACGAGCTGGTGCTCAAGCTGTTGGAGCTGAGCGGCCGGGAGGCTGGAGCGGGCGGCGGGCCGCAGCCGGTGCGGGAAACCGTGCCGCGGGATGCTGCGGAAACCGGCGAGCTGGTCGAGTCGCTGCCTTCGCGCCTGCGCCGCTTCGGCAACAAGCTGAGGGTCTACCGGGCCGCGCTATCCACCTTCCGCCCCGAGTGCGACGCGCTGCTGGCCGGCATTGCAGAAAGCGGGCGCGAGGGCGCGCAGCCGGAGCTGGCTTCAGGGCTGCATACTTTGAAGGGTCTCGCGGTGACGCTCGGCGCGCAGGCGCTGAGCCAGCTGGCCGCCGAACTGGAAAAGCGCGCGCGGGCGGGAGGGGCGATAGGCGGCGAAGATCTGGAGCGGCTGCGCGGCTTGTTGAATGACAGCGTGGAGCAGTTGTTCGACAGCCTGCCGGCGGAAGAGGCCAGAAAAACGTCGAAGCCGCTGCCGGCGGCGGATTGGCGGGAGCAGCTGCAGGGCATTCTGGCCTTGCTGGAGGACAACAATCTGGCGGCGATAGATATGGTGGATAAGCTGCTGGACCGGCCGCAGGGCGGCCAGGAGGACGCGGTCCACGAAGTGGCGGCCTATGTGCAGAGCCTGCAGTTCGAGCAGGCGATCGTCATTGTCAGGGAGCTGCTGGCGGAGGCGGGCTGATCCGGCCGCAGATGAGGCCGGATCGCGTTCATGCCGCCGCGCGCCTCAGCAGCACCGGCACTGATTTGGAGGTCGGCGTGTTGGACACATCGGCCACGCTGTCCAGCGGGATCAGCGGATTGGTTTCCGGGAAGTAGGCGCCCAGACAGCCGGACGGGATGTCGTACTCCACCAGCCGGAAGCCGTCGGCGCGGCGTTCGATGCCGTCGTGCCAGACGGTGAAGATGTCCACCCGCTCGCCGTCGGCGAAGCCCAGCCTGACCATGTCCTCCCGGTTGATCAGCAATATCCGGCGCTGGCCGTAGACGCCGCGGTAGCGGTCGTCCAGCGCGTAGATGGTGGTGTTGTATTGATCGTGCGAGCGGGCGGTCATCAACACCATTAATCGGTCGCCGTGCAGCGCGCGGGCGCGGGCGATCGGCGTGTCCTTCTCCAGCGCATTGACGATGAACTGCGCCTTGCCGCTGGGCGTCAGCCAGCGCCGCTCGCGCGAGGCCGGAGTCAGGTGGAAGCCGCCGGGCTTGGCGATGCGGGCATTGAAATCGTGGAAAGCGTCGAATACCTTGGCGATCTCGTCGCGTATCGAGGCGTAGTCGCCGACATGGCCCAGCCAGTCCACTTTGCCGCCGCCCAGCGTCGCGTGGGCGATGCCGGCGACGATGTCGGTTTCCGAACGCAGCTGCGTCGAGGCCGGCGGATTGATGCCGTAGGATAGGTGCACCATGCACATCGAGTCTTCCACCGTTACGCCCTGCGGGCCGGTTTTCTGACGGTCGATCTCGGTGCGGCCCAGTGTCGGCAGGATCAGCGCGTCGCGGCCGTGGACCAGGTGGCTGCGGTTCAGCTTGGTGGAGATCTGCACCGTCAGATCGCAGTTGCGCAGCGCTTCGAAAGTACGCGGCGTGTCCGGCGTGGCCATGGCGAAGTTGCCGCCCAGGCCGAAGAACACCTTGACCCGGCCGTCCAGCATCGCTTTGATGGTGTCCACCGCGTCCAGGCCGTGCTCGCGCGGCGGTTCGAAGCTGTAGACATCGCGCAGGCGGTCGAGGAAGGCCTGGGCCGGCTTGTCCTCGATGCCCATGGTGCGGTCGCCCTGCACGTTGGAATGGCCGCGCACCGGGCACAGGCCGGCGCCGAGGCGGCCGATGTTGCCGCGCATCATCATCAGATTGGACAGCATCTGGATCGCTGCCACGGAGTCGCGGTGCTGGGTCAAGCCCATGCCCCAGGTGGCGATCACCGCCTTGCCCTTCGCGTATATCTGGGCCAGCGTGTCGATGTCCTGGAACGGCACGCCGGAGGCGGCGGCCAGGTCCGGCCAGCTTTCGGCGCGCAGGTCGGCGGCGAAAGCGTCGAAGCCGGCGCAATGCTCGGCCAGGAAGGCCGTATCCAGTACCCGTTCGCCGCCGGCGGCGACAGCCGCGTCGTCCAGCTCCAGCACCCGCTTGGCTACGCCCTTGATCAGCGCGAAGTCGCCGCCCAGCGTCGGGCGGATGAACAGCGAGCTGATGCGGGCGCCGCCGTTGACCAGGTCCAGCGGATGCTGAGGGCTGGCGAAGCGGTCCAGCCCCTTTTCCTTCAGCGGGTTGATCGACACGATGGTCGCGCCGCGCTTGGCGGCGGCGCGCAGCTCGTTCAGCATCCGCGGGTGATTGGTGGCCGGATTCTGGCCGAACACCATGATGGTGTCAGCGTGCTCGAAGTCGTCCAGCACCACCGTGGCCTTGCCCACGCCCACCGTCTGCGGCAGCGCGCGGCTGGACGATTCGTGGCAGAGGTTGGAGCAGTCCGGAAAATTGTTGGTGCCGTACATGCGCACGAACAGCTGGAACAGGAAGGCGGTTTCGTTGCTGGTGCGGCCGGAGACGTAGAACGAGGCCTGGTCCGGATGAGGCAGAGCTTTCAGATGGCCGGCGACCCGCGCGTAGGCGTCATCCCAGCTTATCGGCAGGTAGCGGTCGCTGGCGGCGTCGTAGACCAGCGGCTCGGTCAGGCGGCCGTGCTGTTCCAGCTCGTAATCGCTCTGCTCCAGCAGCTCGGCGACGGTGTGCCGCGCGAAGAAATCGGCGCCGATGCGTTTGGAGGTCGCCTCGGCGGCCACCGCCTTGACGCCGTTTTCGCAGAATTCGAAGGTGGAGGTATGCTCGCGGTCCGGCCAGGCGCAGCCCGGGCAGTCGAAGCCGTCCGGCTGGTTCTGGTGGAACAGCGTCTTGTAACGGCTGCCGGGCACTTTTTCCTTGATCAGCGTGACCGTGGTGCTCTTGAGGGAGTCCAGCCCGCCGGCTGCTTGCGCGTACGGCTGGATGCGTTCGCTGGTCTTGGAATGGCTCATGTCGGGGCGGCTCCTGCTGGAAAGGTGTGGTTCCGGTTTTGCTTTGGATCAAGAGGTGCAAGGATAAAGGATGGCGGCCGCTTGCGGTAGATTCCTTGCGGATGGCGTTTGCTGGCGCGCGGGGCGGCTCCGGCGGGATAATGTCAATTCTGGCCCGACGCGTCGAACCATTCCCGGCAGCAGGCAAGGCCTTCCTCGCTGAGCCAGGCGCGGCCGCGGCCGTTGTCCTGGATTTCCATGCGAGCCAGTTCCAGTTCGGCCAATTGATGCAGGCAGCGCAGCAGCGTGCTCATTCCCAGGCCGGATTGCTTGGCGAGCCGGGCCAGGGACCAGGGCTGGCCGCCGCTTGACGCGGCTCGCCACAGCTGCGCGAGCAGGGCGGCGATATTGGGGTCCAGCTGGGCTATGGGCGGCAGGTCGGTCATGGCGGTCGCGCGGTGTCGGGCGCGCCAGTGTAACCGATGGCGGCGCGGCGAATGGATGGAGTGATGGAATTTTGACGGCGGCCTTCTTTCCGAAGGACGCGAAACGAGGCGACGGATGCGCAAGCAAGACAATGGCGGGACGGAAGAGGGGATGACATCGCTGGCGGTGGTGCGCCACCGCGATGGAGAAATCCGGCCGGACCAGGACCTGGTGGCGGAGGAAACGCCGGTGGCGCTGGTGTTCAATGGCATTTCGCACGCGGTGATGATGGCCACGCCGCTGGATCTTGAGCGGCTGGCGGTGGGATTCGCGCTGAGCGAGGGCATTGTCGGGCGGCGGGCGGAGATTTTCGATGTCGAAGCCGATTTCGTCGCCGGCGGCGCCGAGGTCAGGCTGGAGATCGCTCAGCCGGCTTTCCTGGCCTTGAAGGGCCGGCGCCGCTCGCTGGAGGGCCGCAGCGGCTGCGGCGTGTGCGGCATCGAGAGCCTGGCCTTGCTGGATCTGGCGCCCGGTCCGATGGCGAAGCCGGCCCGTCCCGTGATCGCGGAGGCGGCGGCGATCGCGCGCGCGGCGGCCGAATTACCCGCCCATCAGCGCCTGATGCGGGCGACGGGCTGCGCGCACGCGGCGGCCTGGTGCGGACGCGACGGCGAGGTGAAGGCAGTGTTCGAGGACGTGGGGCGGCACAACGCGCTGGACAAGCTGATAGGCTGGCTGGCGCTGGAGGGGATGGATCCGGGCGACGGCTTCGCGTTCATGTCCAGCCGCGCCAGTTACGAGCTGGCGCGCAAATGCGCCAGGGCCGGGATTCCGCTGCTGGCCACCATTTCCGCGCCCACTTCGCTGGCGGTGGACATCGCGCGCCGCTCCGGCGTCGCGCTGGCCAGCTTCTGTAGGCACAACGGCTTCGTCGAGTACACGGCCTGACGCGGCTCAGCCCTGCGAGGCGGCCGCCAGGTCGTCCGGGGTATTGAGATTGCGGAAGGCTTGCGGCGCGTCGTCGAAGTCCACCATCGCCGCGCCCGCGCGCGCCTGCCATTCCCTGACCTTGCGTCCGCCGCCGCGCAGATAGTCGCGCAGCGAGGGCAGCAAGTCCGCCGAGACCGCCATGCATACAGGGTGCGGATGGCCGCCGCAACGGGCCACGCTGAGCGGGGCTTCGCCGCGCAGCAAGGGCGCCAGCAGCCGCGCCGCCAGGTCGTCCGGGAGGAAGGGCAGGTCGCAGGGGGCGGTCACCAGCCAGCCGCCGCCGCAGGCGGAGAGGCCGGCCTCCAGCCCCGCCAGCGGTCCGCCGCCGGCGAATTCCGGCGCGTCCGCCACCACCCGCCCCAGCACGGCGTAGCGCTCCAGGTTACGGTTGGCGCTGATCAACAAAGCGTCGGCCTGCGGCCGCAGACGCGCGGCCGCCCGCTCGGCCAGCGGCACGCCGTCGAGCGCCACCCATCCCTTGTCTACGCCGCCCATGCGCCGGCCCTCGCCGCCGGCAAGCAAGAGGGCGGTGACGAATTCGTCGGGATGGCTGGCTGGCATGGCGATTTTCCTGTAGTGGAATGAAAACAGGCGGCCGTGGCCGCCTGTCGGATCATAGCCCAGGACGAGGGCTTAGTGCTGAGCGGCTTCTTCCAGCGCCGGCTGAGCCTTCTCCTCGCGGCGCGAGGCGATGAACATATACATCGCCGGCACCACGAACAGCGTGAACAGCGTGCCGATGGACAGGCCGGTGAAGATCACCAGGCCCATCGCGTAGCGGCCGGCCGCGCCGGCGCCGGAGGCGATCACCAGCGGGATCACGCCGAACACCATCGCCGCCGTGGTCATCAGGATGGGGCGCAGCCGGATGGACGCCGCCTCCTCGATCGCCTCGCGCTTGGACAGGCCGGTCTTGCGCAGCTCGTTGGCCACTTCGACGATCAGTATCCCGTGCTTGCTGATCAGGCCCATCAGCGTCACCAAGCCCACCTCGGTGTAGATGTTGAGCGAGGAGAGGCCCAGGAAGATGAAGATCATCGCGCCGAACAGCGCCAGCGGCACCGACACCAGAATCACCACCGGATCGCGGAAGCTTTCGAACAACGCCGATAGCGCCAGGAACACGATGATCACCGCGAACAGCATGGTCACCAGGAAGCCGCCGGACTCCTGCATGAACTGGCGGGATTGACCGGAGTAGTCGACCGAATAGCCGGTCGGCGCCACTTGCTGCACTGTGTCGCGCAGAAATTGCAGCACCTCCCCCTGGGACGCGCCGGACACGCCGGAGATGGTCACCGAGTTGAGCTGTTGGAAGCGGGTGATGGACTGCGGCACCACGTCGTACTTCAACGTGGCGACGGTGCCGACCGGGATCACGCCGTTGTTCGGCGTCTTGATGTAGTAATCCAGCAGTTGCGAGGGGTTGAGCCGATCGACCTGCTGCACTTGCGGAATCACCTTGTAGGAGCGGCCGTCGATCGAGAAATAGTTGACGTAGCCCCCGCCCAGCGCCGCGCTCAGCGCGTTGCCGACATCCTGCTGGCTCAGGCCCAGCGCGGTGATCTTGTCGCGATCCATCATCACCGTGGCCTGCGGCTTGTCGATCTTCAGGTCCGAATCCAGGAAGTAGAACTTGCCGGAGGCGCGAGCTTTGTCCATCACTTGCTGCGCTACCTGGTTCAGGTTCTCGAACGGTTCGGTGGTATTGATTACGAACTGCACCGGCAGGCCGGAGGCACCCGGCAGCGAGGGGAATTGGAATGCCGCCACGCGCGCGCCGGCGATCTTGTTCCAGCGTGCCTGCAGGTCCATCTGGATCTCATGCGCGCTGCGCGTGCGCTGGTCCCAAGATTTGAGCAGCACGCCGCCTATGCCGGCATTGATGGATGGCACGCCGGTGATTTGGAACATCTGTTGGTATTCAGGCGTTGCCTTAGCCACCTGGAATACCTGGTTGGCGTAGGTCTGCATCTGTTCAGAGGTTGCCGTCGGCGCGCCCACCACCTGGGACAGCACGATGCCCTGGTCCTCTTCCGGCGCCAGTTCGGACTTAGACATCTTGAACATCACCGCCAGCAGCGCGATCAGGATGGCGCCCATCACGATCAGCACCGGCCAGGTTCCCAGCAGGCTGTGCAGGATGCGGCGGTAGCCGAGGCGCACGCGCTCGAAGGCGCGGTCGATGGCGTGGACGAAGGGGCTGTTGTCCATGTCGGCGTTGAAGAAGCGCGAGCACATCATCGGCGACAGCGTCAGCGCCACCACGCCGGACACCGTGACTGATGCCGCCAGCGTGAAGGCGAACTCGGTGAACAGCGCGCCGGTCAGACCGCCCTGGAAGCCGATCGGCACGTACACCGCCACCAGCACCACCGTCATGGCCAGAATGGGGCCGCCCAGCTCGCGGGCGGCGATGATGGAGGCTTCGAACGGCGTCTTGCCCTCGCGCATATGGCGGTCGACGTTCTCCACCACGATGATGGCGTCGTCCACCACCAGGCCGATGGCCAGCACTAGCGCCAGCAGCGTCAGCAGGTTGATCGAGTAGCCCAGCATCAGCATGATGAAGAAGGTGCCGATCAGCGACAGCGGCATCGCGATCACCGGCACCACCACCGCGCGGAAGCTCCCCAGGAACAGGAAGATCACCACGGTCACGATCACCAGCGCTTCCAGCAGCGTCTTCACCACCTCATGGATGGAGGTGTTGATGAAGTCGGTGGAGTCGTAGACGATCTGGCCGGTCAGGCCGGTGGGCAATTGCTGCTGGACGGCGGGGAAGGCCTTGCGCACCCGCGCCGCCACGTCGAGGATGTTGGCTTCCGGCGCCACCTTGATGCCGATGAATACCGAGCGCACGCCGCTGAAGGCGACGTTGAAGTCGTAGTTTTCCGAGCCCAGCGTCACTGTGGCCACATCCTCCAGGCGTACGATGGCGTCGCCGTTGCGCTTGATCGCCAGCTGCTTGAATTCGGCGACCGAGTGCAAGTCGGTGTCCGCGGTCAGCGGGATGGTCACCATCTGGCCCTTGCTGGAGCCCGGCGCGCTCAGCGCGTTGTTGCTGGCCAGCGCGACGCTGACGTCGGCCGCGGTGACGCCGTAGGCCGCCATCTTGGCCGAATCCAGCCAGGCGCGCAGCGCGAACTGGCGCGCGCCCAGGATTTCGGCGGTTTGCACTCCGGGCACCGAGTCCAGCTTGGGTTTGACCACGCGCACCAGGTAATCGGTGACGTTGTTGGTCGGCAGCGTGTCGCTGTAGAAACCCATGTACATCGCGTCGGTGGTCTGGCCGGTCTGCACTGTCAGCACCGGCTGCTGCGCCTGGGCCGGCAGCTGGTTCTTGACCGAGTTGACCTGGGTGTTGATCTGGGTCAGCGCGCGGTTGGCGTCGTAGTTCAGCCGCAGCGTGGCGGTGATGGTGGAGACGCCGTTGCTGCTGGAGGACGACAGATAATCGATGCCCTGGGCCTGGGCGATCGCCGACTCCAGCGGCTGGGTGATGAAGCCGGCCACGGTCTTGGCGTCGGCGCCGTAGTAGGTGGTGGAAATCGTCACCACCGCGTTCTGCGTCTGCGGGTACTGGTTGATCGGCAGGCCGAACAGCGAGCGCAGGCCGAGCACGACGATCAGCAGGCTGATCGTCGTGGCCAGCACCGGCCGCTTGATGAAGATGTCGGTAAAGTTCATGGCGCGGCCTTAGTGTTCTTGCGGCGTCGGGTTCGGATTATCCGACGGGCGCACCGAGTTGTTGACCGTGATCGGCGTGCCGGTCTTCAGCTTCAGCTGGCCGCTGGTCACCACTTCCTGGCCGTCCTTCAGGCCGCCGGTGATCGCTACCTGATCGCCGCGCGTGTCGCCGGTGGTGACGAAGACCTGCTGCGCCTCGAGGCCGTTCTTGCCCTTCTGGACGATGAATACGGTCGAGCCGTACGGGTTGTAGGTGATCGCGGTCTGCGGCAGCGTCAGGCGGCTTTGCTTGCTGCCCACGTCCACGGTGGCGTTGCCGAACATGCCGGGCAGCAGCTGGCGTTTCGGATTGGCGATGGTGGCCTGGATTTGGACGTTGCGGGTGGCCGGGTCGATCTTGGGGCTGATCGCGTTGATCCGGCCGTGGAACTGCTGGGCGCCGAAGGCGTCGCTCTTCACCTTGACCGGCTGGCCCGGACGGATCTGGGCGATCTGGCGTTGCGGCAGGTAGAAATCGATGTAGACCGGATCGATGGTTTGCAGCGTGACGATCTTGTCGCCCGGGTTCAGGTATTGGCCGGGATTGATCGGGGTGATGCCGACGCGGCCGGCGAACGGCGCGCGTATCGTCTTCTTGGCTACCAGCGCCTCCTGCTGCGCCACCTGGGCCTTCTTGCTCTTCAGGTCGGCCTCGTCGGCATCAACCTGGGCCTGGCTGACGCCCTGCACCGCCAGCTGCGCGCGGTCGCGCTTCAGCGTGGTGGCCGCCAGCTCGGCCGCGGCCTGCAGCGCGCGCAGCTGGGCGACGTCGGAATCGGCGTTCAGCTGCACCAGCACCTCGCCGGCTTTCACGTCTTCGCCGGACTTGAAGTGCAGGCTGCGCACCTGGCCGGCCACTTCGCTGCTGACGTCCACGCCGTGCACGGCGGACAGCGTGCCCACCGAGCCCAGCTGCGGCTGCCATTCCTGCATTTTGGCCACCGCGGTGGACACTGTCTGCGGCCCCGGCTTGGGCGAGCTGGCGATCAGCTTCTGGATGTGGAGGAAAAAGCCCACGCCCAGCGCCACCACCAGCGCCAGCACGCAGCCCAGCATGATCAACATTCGCTTGGTCATGATTCGTCTTCTCTTTGATTTAATGGCGATTCGTATTGGCCGGCCCGCCGCTCGCGGCGGGCGATGCGTGTGTTCTGTCGGTCAGTCGGCGGCCGCCGGCTGCTTCCACCAGCCGCCGCCCAGCGCCACGAACAGCGCCGCGGTGTCGCTATAGCGGGCGGCCTGGGCCTGGATCAGGCCGATTTTTGCCTGCTGGTAGCTGCGTTCGGCGTCCAGCAGGGCCAGGTAGCTGATGCCGCCCAGCTTGTATTGCCGGGTATGCACCTCCAGCGACTCGCGCGCCTGGGACTCGGCGTCGGCCTGGGCCTTCAGCGCCATGGCGTCGGCCTCCACCGCGCGCAGGCTGTCGGCGACATTCTGGAAGCCCTTCAGCACGGTCGCCCGGTACTGCGCCTCCGCCTGCCGATAGGCCGCCTCGGCCGCGCGGCGCTTGGCGCTGAGCGCGCCGCCGTTGAACAGCGGCTGCAGCAGCCCGCCGGTTACGTTCCACAAGGTGTTGCCGACGTCCATGCTCGGCAATACCGTGTGCTGGGTGCCGTAGCTGCCGTTGAGGGTGATCTGCGGGTACTGGTTCGCCGTGGCGACGCCGACATTGGCGCTGGCCTGGTGCAGCAGCGCTTCGCTGGCGCGGATGTCCGGGCGTTGGCGGGCGAGGTCGGACGGCAGCGACACCGGCAGTTCGTCCGGCAGCTTCAGCGATTCCAGCCGGAACTCCGGCAGGCCGCCTTCGCCGGGGAAGCGGCCCACCAGCGTCGCCAGCAGGTTGCGGGTTTGCGCCAGCGCCTTTTCCAGCGGCGGCAGCTGGGCGCGGGTCTGCGCCACCAGCGTGCCCTGGCTCAGCGACGCGGAGCGGGCCTGGGCGCCGAGCGCCACCTGCTTGTCGACGATGGCCAATTGGGCTTCTTGCGCCTTCAGCAATTCCCGCGTGGACTGTAATTGGCCGCGCAGCGAAGCTTCCTGAACCGCGGCGGTGACGACGTTGGCGACCAGCGTCTGGTAGGTGGCCTCGGTTTGGAAGCGCTGGTAGTCGGCCGCCGCCATCAGGCCTTCCAGCTGGCGCCGGGAGCCGCCGAACAGGTCAAGCGTGTACGACACGTTGACGGTGGCGCTGTAGACGTTGAATTCGCTGGGATTGGTGCCGGTCAGGATCGCGCGCTGCCGGCCGCCGCCCAACTGGGCGTTGACATTGGGGAACAGCAGGCTGCCCGAGGCGGCGTTGTAGTTCTCGCGGGTCTGGACCAGCGCCGCCTGAGCGGCTTCCAGCGTGGGGTTGTGCTCCAGCGCGGCGCGGATCAGCTGGTCTAGTTCCGGCGAGCGGAACAGCGTCCACCATTGCGCGGGCAGTTCGCCGCCGTTGAGCAGCCGTTGGCTGGCGCCGGCGGGGCCGGCTTGTTCGGCGCTGGCGGTGGCTGTCGGCAGCGGCGACTCAGAATAGCCGCGCTTGGCGGCATCCGGAAGGATGGGGGATTTGAAATCTGGGCCGACCGCGCAGCCGGCCTGGGACAGAACCAGGGCAAGCAGCGCGAGGCGGCGCCAGGGGTGCCTGCCAACGGCGGCTTGCCGCCGACGGGCGGATGGAGGATTGGATCTGGAATACACAGCGTGCTCCTGAATGTGCAGGAATGCCGCGCGGCCATCATTCGGATCTGCGGCCTTCCCCGATTTCTTTCCTTGCGAGGGCTCTCTTGGGCGGAGCAAGGGAATGAAGTCCGTATGCTCTCTGGATTTTGCCCATATGTCTACTGGGTTGATGATGTGGTTTTATGAATGTCGTCTTGTTGAACATGACTGTCGCTCCCATTTGACCCAACGGCCGCGATGAACTGAGGGTTAGACGGATGACAGCCATTGCCGCGCGGCGGCGGCCGGCACCATGCCTTCGCGGCTGATCAGATGATCCAGCCAAGCGACGGTCCGGTTGCCCAGCCGCAGCGCGCGCAAGTCGTCTACGGCCGCTGGCGGCAGGCGGGCCAGCGCGGCCTTGCGAATGAGCAGCGTCGCCTGGTCTTGGCCGCGCAACAGGTTTTCCGGATCGGCCAGTTCGCGGATGCGGTGGCGCCAGTGCAGGAATTGCGGCTGCCACAGCGGCACTACCGTCCAGTCGCGCCGCGCGACGGCTTGCTCGAACGCGGAGACGCAGTCCTCCAGGCTGCCGTTTTCGAAATGGTAGCCATCCTCGCCCAGCCGGTAGCGGGAGATGATTTCGCGGGAGAAGCGGCTGATGCCGGCGCCGGGATTGATGCCCTGTATTTTCTTGATCATCCGCGCCGAGACTTCCGGCTTTTTCAGGTCGGCGATTTCGGCCACCGCTTCCGCCGGCACATAGTCGGGCACGCCCCACAGCGCGTAGGGGGAATACAGCGCGGCCAGTTTTTCGATTTGGTTCTCGATGGGCGCGAGATAGGCGCCGTGGCTGCCGGGCAGCCAGGCGCTGCACAACATGTCGCCTTGGCCGGCAGCCAGCAGTTCGAATGCGCGCTCGTGCGGCGCGCGGCGTTCTTCGACCTCCACGCCGTGCCGCTCCAGAACGGCGGCCACCGCCGCGGCGCTGGCGGCATGGAAGGACAGGTCTATCGTGATCAGGGTGAGGCGGGGCGCATTCATGTTGTAGGGCCGGAAAGGCCGCTTGTAGGGCCGGAAAGGCCGCGCGTCGGCGGCCGGGTTGGGAAAGGTGCGCCAGTCTCGGCCTGCCCGCGGCGGGCCGCTCTCGGCGCGACGGGGTCAGAAACCGCTGAGCACGATCTTGCCTTTGGCGGTATTGCTTTCCAGCAGCGCGTGGGCGCGCTTGAGGTTGGCGGCGTTGATCGCGCCGAAGCGCTCGGAGACCGTGCTCTTGACGATGCCGGCGTCCACCAACCGCGCCAGCTCGGTCAGCAGCTTGTGCTGTTCGATCTGATCGTCGGTATCGAACATCGATCGGGTGTACATGAATTCCCAGTGCAGCGAGAGGCTCTTGCGCTTCAGCTGGGCAATGTCCAGCGCGGCCGGGTCGTCGATCAGCGCGAGCTTGCCTTGCGGCGCCAGCGATTCGACGATTTCGCTGAAGTGCTGGTCGGTCTGGTTCAGGCTGGCCACGTAGTCGACCTGATCGACGCCGATGCGCTTGAGCTCCCGGCTCAGCGGCTGGCGGTGGTCGATCACGTGATGCGCGCCTAGTTCTTTGACCCAGGCCTGGGTTTCCAGCCGCGAGGCGGTGCCGATGACGGTGAGGCCGGTCAGCTGGCGCGCCAGCTGGACCAGGATGGAGCCGACGCCGCCCGCCGCGCCGACCACCAACAGCTTCTCGCCGGATGGCTGCTGGTTGGCCGGCACCTGCAGGCGGTCGAACAGCAATTCCCAGGCGGTGATGGCGGTCAGCGGCAGCGCGGCGGCGGTTTCGAAGTCCAGGCTGTCCGGCATGTGGCCGACGATGCGCTCGTCCACCGCGTGCAGCTCGCTGTTGGCGCCGGGCCGTTGCAGCGCGCCGGCGTACCAGACGCGGTCTCCCGGCTGGAACAAGCTGGTCTTAGCCCCGACGGCCTTCACCACGCCAGCGGCGTCCCAGCCCAGCACGCGGGCTTGGCCGGCTTCCGGCGCCATATTGGCGCGTACTTTGACATCCACCGGGTTGACGGAGATGGCTTTCACTTCCACCAGCAGGTCATGCTCGCCGATGGCCGGTTCAGGCAACTGCACGTCCTGCAGCGCTTCTGGGTGGGAGATGGGCAGGCTTTGGTAGTAGGCGACGGCTTTCATTCTGGCTTCCTTTCGTTTGTTCGATCCGGGCGGCGCAGGGTCCGCCTTCGTGATGCCTCGCATGGTATTGCGGTTTGATTTCAAGAAAATCCGGCTAATATATGAATCAGTTTCAAAAAAATTTTGATGAAAATGGTTCGAGTAGACGATTTACAGGTATTCATCCGCGCGGCGGACAACGGCAGCCTGTCGGCGGCGGCGCGGCAGCTGGATTTGAGCCCGGCGGTGGCCAGCGCCGCCTTGAAGCGGCTGGAACAGGCGCTGGGCGCGCAGCTGCTGGCGCGCTCCACCCGCAGCCTGAGGCTGACGCTGGCCGGGGAGCGCTATTTGGAACACGCCCGCGGCGCGCTGGACGCGCTGCAGGCGGGCAGGCTGGCGCTGGAGCATGACCGGCGCGAACTATCCGGCAGCCTGTCGCTGTCGATGCCGTCGGACCTGGGGCGCAACCTGCTTAGGCCCTGGCTGGACGATTTTTTGCGATCGCACCCCGGCTTGAGCCTGCAGTTGCGGATCAGCGACCGCGTGGCCGATCTCTATCGCCAGCCGGTGGACGTGGCGCTGCGCTATGGCGTGCCCGAGGATTCCAGCCTGGTGGCGTTGCCGCTGATGCCGGACAACCGCCGCGTGCTGTGCGCGTCGCCGGACTATCTGGTCCGCCATGGCGCGCCGGAGACGCCGCAGGATTTGCGCGGCCACCAGTGCCTGAGGATGGTGTTGGGAACGGCGGTGCATGAGCGCTGGAGCTTCGAGCGCGATGGCCAGCGGCAGACGGTGGCGGTGGGGGGGCGCTGGCTCAGCGATGATGGGGAAGTCGTGCGGCGCTGGGCGTTGGATGGTTGCGGCATCGCCTACAAATCCAGGCTGGACGTGCTGGCCGATCTGCGCGCCGGGCGGCTGGCGCGCTTGCTGCCCGGCTATGAGACCGAGGCGACGCCCCTGTGCCTGGTGACCCCGCACCGCTTGATGCTGTCGCCGGCGGTGGCGGCGCTGCGCGCGCATCTGCAACATTGCCTAGAACGGTATCTGGCGGAGCCAGGCGCGGGCGGTGCCGATTGAAACAAGTTTCTTGGGGAGGGAAGGGCCATGTGTATTTTCCGCGGGGATTCGGGCTATAATCGCGACCTTGAATCTCTAACCTTGCGAATCCAGCATTCCAAGCCACTATCTTCCAAATGATCCGCAAGCTCATCCGTAAAGTTCTGGAATTGCCCATGGGCAAGCGCCGCGGCAAGCCGCGCGTCTATCCGTTGCCGCAACACGGCGTTCGCCGCGATCAGCTCAGCCACGCCGCGCTGCGCGTGACCTCCCGTCTGCAGGAGGCCGGCTTCTCCGCCTTCGTGGTGGGCGGCGCCGTGCGCGACCTGATGCTGGACGTATCGCCCAAAGATTTCGACGTGGCCACCAACGCCACGCCGGAGCAGGTGCACCATCTGTTCCGCCGCTCCCGCATCATCGGCCGCCGTTTCCGCATCGTCCACGTGATGATGGGCCCGGAAACCATAGAGGTGACCACCTTCCGCGGCGGCAGCGTCGACGACACCAATGAAACCGGCCGCATCATGGCCGACAACAGCTTCGGCAGCCAGGAAGAGGACGCCCACCGCCGCGACTTCACCGTCAACGCGCTGTTCTACGACCCGTCCAACGAAACCGTCATCGACTACCACAACGGCGTCAGGGATTTGCACGCCAAGAAGCTGGTGATGATAGGCCAGCCAGCCCGCCGCTATCAGGAAGACCCGGTGCGCATGCTGCGCGCGGTGCGCCTGGCGGCCAAGCTGGGCTTCGAGATCGACGAGGACACCAAGAAGCCGATCCGTTCCCACGCCCATCTGTTGAAGAAGGAGCCGCCGGCCCGCTTGTTCGATGAATTGCTCAAGCTGCTGATGTCCGGCCACGCCTACGCCTGCCTGAAAAAGCTGCGCGAAGAAGGCCTGGCCCGTGGCGTGTTCCCGCTGCTGGACGCGGTGATGGACGACAAGGGCGGCGAAGACGCCTTCCTGAAGCTGAGTCTGGACAGCACCGACGCCCGCCTGCGCGCCGACAAGCCGATTTCCGTAGGATTCCTGTTGGCCACCTTGTTGTGGCGCCAGGTGGCCCAGGGCTGGCAGCGCCGCTGCGAGGCCGGCGAGAAGACCCTGCCGGCGTTGCTGGACGCCATTTCCGATGTGGAAAACGAACAGGACAATGATTTCGCCATTCCGCGCCGCTTCAGTGTGACTATGCGCGAAATCTGGACGCTGCAGGCGCGCTTCGACAGCCGCACCGGCGGCCGTCCGTACCGTTTCCTCGAGCAGCCCCGCTTCCGCGCCGCCTATGACTTCCTGGCGCTGCGCAGCGAGGCCGGCGAAGTGCCGAGCGCCCTGGTCGAGTGGTGGGAGCGCTTCCAGCGCGCCGACGGCGATGAGTGCGAGCGCCTGATCGCCGAGGCGAAAGAGGGCGGCGCCGAGGAGCCGGCCAAGAAGCGCCGCCGCAGGCGCAGCGGCCGCCGCAAGCCCGAGGGCGCGGGGGAGAGCGCCGAGTGACGCTGGCCTACGTGGCTCTGGGCAGCAACCTGGAGCAGCCGGAACAGCAGGTCAGGGCCGCTCTCGCGGCCCTTGGCCATTTGGCCGGGACCGAGATGGTCCGCCATTCCTCGCTGTACCGCACCGCGCCGGTCGGTTACGCCGACCAGCCCGATTTCATCAACGCGGTGGCCTTGCTGGACACCGCGCTTCCGCCCCATCGGCTGCTGGACGAATTGTTGGCGCTGGAGCAACGCTTCGGCCGCGAACGCAGCTTCCGCAACGCGCCAAGGGTGCTGGATCTTGACTTGTTGTATTACGATGGCGTCTTTCTCGAGGATGAGCGGCTGATCCTGCCTCATCCCCGGATGCATGAGCGCGCCTTCGTGATGGCGCCTCTGGCCGAGATCGCCGGCGGATCGACGCTGCCGGGCGTCGGCGACGTGGCCG
>NZ_JAJOHV010000025.1 GCF_021129175.1 Chromobacterium piscinae
TTTATTTATAGAAATTACAGCCGGATCGAATTTTTCGGTATGCTCGCAAGCCTTGTTTTCCGCGTAGCCACTGCAGGACCAGAACTTGCCGTAGCGCCCGTTGATCGCACGCATAACGCGGCCGCATTTCGGACAATCCTTGGTCGGGCTATCAGCTGGATCCTCTATGCCGGCTGGGCGGGGGACGGTGACGAAGCCTTGTTCTTCTTCGGAAAGGATATTCCACGATTCGCGCATCAGTGCGACGTGGTTGAGCTCGCCTTTGGCAATGCTATCCAGCGCCGCTTCCATGTCTCGCGTGTAACTGAGGAAGCTGTATGAGAAGTTTGGGTAAATCACTTGGTAGATCAGCTCGCAAATTTGGCTGGGTACCAGATACCCTCCTTCCTTCTTCGAGTAGCCGCGGCGGGAGAGCGTGCTGAAAATGGTGGCATACGTCGCTGGTCGACCGATGCCAAGCTTCTCGAGCTTACGCATCAGACTGGCCACGGTGTAACGCCGCGGCGGCTGCGTCTTGTGTCGGCTCATCGTGCTGTCGTCCACGGCGACCAGATCACCGGCATTCAGCGCTGGGAGTGTCGGCAAGGGAGTGTCTTCGTCTGATTCCTCGTCCGGGTTATCGGATTGGCCAGCTCCGGAAATTCGTGCAAACCGCAGATAACCCGGATCCACCAGTTGCCGACCGCTGGCCTTGTATTGGAACTGCCCCGCCTCGTCTTCCAGCAGCAGCTCCTGCACGTCGTAATGGGCTGGAGCCAACTGGCTTTGCAGCGCGCGCAGGCGTATCAGGCGATAGAGATTGCGCTCCTGCTCGGTTTCGCCAACGTCTTCCAGCTCCATATTGGCTGGACGAATCGCCTCGTGTGCCTCCTGCGCCCCGGGCGGGGTTGGCCATTTGTTCGGTTTATCTGGAAATGGTAAGCCCAGTTTGGCGGCTAGTTGGTGGATGGCCAGGATCGCTTCTTCGGCCAGGTTAGGTACGTCGGTGCGATGGTAGGTGATATGGCCCGAATCGTAGAGCGACTGCGCTGCGGTCATCGTGACGTCGGGATCGTAACCCCAGCGCATTGATGCCTGCTGCTGCATGGTCGAGGTGATCAGCGGCGGTGGCGGCATGCGAGTCGATTGTTCCCGAGTGTAGTCCAGCACGCGAACGGAGGATACGGACACCGCAGCCTGGGCGATTGCTTTGTCCAGGCAGATCGGTTTGGGCTGCTCGTAATTGGTTTGTGCGTTGCCTTGCAGTTCGACCTGCGCGCGTACTGACTCGGGGATCATCCAGCGCGCCGACCATTGGCGTTCATCATTATGGAACTGCAGCTCCACGGTGTAGTGTTCACGGCTGACGTGGGTGCGGATAAGCGCCTCCTGTTCGACCAATAGCGCCTGGGCAGCGAATTGGACACGGCCCGTGGATAGGCCTTTGTGGCTGAGCTTCGTCGACAGCGGCCGGCTGAGGCGGTAGCCAATCATGCGGTCGATTCCACGGCGCGCTTGCTGGGCGTTCACCAAGTGATAGTTGATTTTTTCACTGGTGAAAATGGCCTTCTCCAGGGCGGCCTTGGTGATCTCGTTGAAGCGGATCCGTTTCGGAGACTTGAGTCCGAGCATGGTCGCCAGGTGCCAGGCGATCGCCTCGCCCTCGCGATCCAAGTCGGTACCCAGGATCACCTGGCTGCATTTCTTCATTGCGGCTTTGATGGTGACGAACTTCAACCGGCCTTTTTCGGTGAACTCATACTTGAGCTGGAAGGTGTCGGTATCGATCCCGAGCTCGTGTTCCGGCAAATCCCGGAAATGGCCGTAACTGGCCATCACCACGAAATCCTCACCTAGGAGCTTCTGGATGGTTTTGGCCTTCTTGGGGGACTCAACAATCAGCAGGGTAGTCATGTGGTTGCCTTTTGCAATATATGATGCATTGGCCATTCTACCCGCGAGGCGCGATGTTTTCACAAAATAATGAATAATCATGCAATATATATTTAATGCTTCGTTATGCAGTGTTATGCTTACCGTATTGAATGCAGGCGGAGTTAGGACGAGGAGGGGAAGGATTGGAAACTGGCCGAACGGATATCGTAGGAATCGATGAATTGGGCGTGTTGATGTATCTGCAAGACTTGCTGGAGCGGCTGACAGCTTTCAGCGATGAAATGCTGATTAGGGATGCAATCACACTGGTTGAGTCGACGCATTCGGCTGATCTGGCGACACCCCAGGCTTTGAAAGGCCTTATCGATCAGATCTGGGGGCGGATTAGCCGCGTGCTCGATTGCAGCCAACACGGGGTTCTTCCCGACAGTGATTTGTTCCAACTGGAATCGGAACTAGCCGATCAGAGCGGGCAATTGCAACAGGTCATCATTAGCCGGGCTGCAGCCGACCAGTGGGCTCTGCTGCAAATGTTGGCAGAAGAAGGGATTTTGGTTTCAGGCATGGATAAGCTGCTCGCTCTGCTGGAGACCCAGATGGGGGCCAATTGGCGGCGCACCTTCATGCTGTGCGTGGCTGAGAGCCGCGGCGTCCAGTTCAGGCGGCAGTTATTCGGTCGGGACGAGCAGGCCATTAGCCGTGGTTTGTTAGACGCGGGCTTCGATAACAATGATGTCAAAATGTTTCTCTGCACGGTTCGGCCAACCATGAGGGCGCAAATTTCTGTTTGGCTGGCTCAGCCAAAGGTATCTGTTGGGTTGAAGGTACTGGGGTTTGGCTGGGAGATTGCATGCAGCGCTAAGGCTCTTGCGTTGTTCGTCGTTATGGTCCTGCGTTGGTTTGCTATTCCGTATCCTTCTCTTAACCAGCTTTTGCCTATGACGCGTTGTTTGCCGGGCTGGTCGGTTTGGGAACTATTGGCGGGCGTAGTTATTTTTGCCTTGATGTGCGAGCTGCCGGCCTGGCTTACCGCAGTAGCTCGACAACTACTGGCGAGCCGCCCCAATACGGGGTATAGCCCGAGCAAAGCTAAACTCCGTTAAGCGCGCAGTGCCGTTTGCAGAGGTTAAGCAATAGGTGTTAATCAATTCAAGGAAAGTGCCATGTCTCATAAAGTTGAAAATTTTGCCTCCACGCTCTCGCTTGCCGAATTGAAGAAGAAGAGACTGCAGTTGCGCAATATCCGGATGGCGGTTGCCAAATCACTCCGTGGAAGCATGGGGCCGCGCTTCGAACGGGCTTCAATTGGCAGCGTTGCGGCAGCGGCCGCATTGCTGGGGATTGGCAAACTGCTCGAAGCGACAGGCGTTCATGTTGTGTGGTCTGCCCTGTGGTGGAGCGCATTCATACTTGGGCTGGTCATTCATCTGTGGGTCAATATCAAGTCCAAGTTTCCAAGACTCTGGATTGACCTCATCGATGCCAAGCTGTCTGAATACGAGCCGGTCGACAAGGAGGCATTCCGACACTTGCAGCACCATACTCGCGAAGCTGGATACCTTGAACTCGCTTACGTCCGCGAGTGGATCTCCACTGAAAGCTACGCCCTGGATATCGCCGGCGGCCGGTTCACCCCGAAGCGCAATTTGTTCCTCGACAAACAGATGTAAGTGATTATGGGTTGCCTTTGGCAGCCTTGGCTTCTAGGTGATTTGGGATAAGGAGTAGCTGCTGTGTTGATAAAAAACATGCGGACCTACCTGCTTGGCGATACCTCGGATTTCGGGGTAGAGCGCCTCCAGGATACGCTGAAGAGCAAACCGTTTGTTGAATGTGGCAATCAGGATTGGTCCTCCAAAGGGTGGATCCCGCCTCTGGAGAGTACGCCGGATCTCTATGTGCTCGCCGCCGAGGATCTGCTCCAGATTGCGCTACAGGTCGAGGAGAAGGTGCTGCCAGCAAAAGTCCTCGCGAAGGAGCTGAAGAAACGTGTAGCGGTGATCGAGCAAAAAGAGAACCGCAAGATGGGCCGGAAGGAGAAGACCGCCCTGAAAGAACAGCTGACCGACGAGCTGCTGCCTAGGGCGTTTACAATCTGGAGTGTCACCCGGGCTTATCTTGATATTCGGCGCAGCCTGCTGATGGTCGATACTAGTTCGGCCGCGGCCGCAGAAGAAGTGATCGCGGCGTTGCATGACGCCATGCCTGCGTTTAGCGCCGCGCTGCCACGCACGGTGCAGATGCCGTATACCTGTCTGACCAACTGGCTGGTCTCGGCGGAATTGCCCGAAGGCTTTGAGTTTGGCGAAGAGTGCGAACTCGAGGTCGCGGGAGAGGGCGGTGCGCTGATCAAGGCGAAAAACCATGACCTCCAGTCGGAAGAGATTCGCCAGCACCTGCAGGGAGGCAAGCAATGTTTCAAGTTGGGTTTGATCTGGGCTGAGCGGATGTCCTTCATCGTGACGCATGAGCTTGTGTTGCAAAGGGTTGCTTTCCTTGATGTGCTGCAGGAAGAGATCAATCAGCAAGGAGAGGATATCGAATCCTTGGCCAAGGCGGAAATGCTGATCACAGTGAAGGAGGCCGGCACGGTGTTTGAGGCGCTGCTGGCTTCCTTTGGCGGCCTGGCTCATGCGGAATAAATTTCGAGCATTGTGGGTCCGGGGCGCGGCCATCTCCGCACCCGCGTTCACCCCTGGTCAGTTAGACCACCTCAAGCTGCTGGCCTTCATCTCGATGCTGGCCGACCACGTCAACAAGGGTCTACTGCATGGTGCGTACCCATGGATGACGTCGTTTGGGCGGCTGGCCTTTCCTCTGTTTGCCGTCGTGTTTGCGTTCAACCTGGTGCACCACTTTTCACAACCGCGCCGGTTCGTAATGCTCAGCCTTGCCTTCGGCCTGCTGGCACAGTGGCCGTTCCATTATGTGATCGCCATCCATGGAAAAAATCAGCAGTGCTTGAATATCTTGTTCACGTTCCTAATTGCCTGGGGCGTCAATCGGTTGTGGGGAAGAGGTAATGGCGGAGTTGTTGCGGCCTCCCTGCTGTTTACTTTTGGCGGGGTCGCACTTTCCCCTGCTTCGTATTCGTGGCACGGGCTTGGATTCATCCTGGCCCTGGTCGGTTGGTTCCGTTACGGAGGCGTGGCGTTTCCGCTGTTGGCAATGGCCGTTTTGGGCCTTGTTGTGTACGGATTTCCCTGGATGTACCTGACCATCCTGTTTACCATCTGGATCGTGGCTGGCCCCTGGAAGGTGGAAGCGCGCCGCGTCCGTTTTTTACCGCGGCTGGCGCTTTACATTGGCTATGCCCTGCACTTGTGGGTGATTTATGGGTTGAGTCTGCAGATGGTGGCCAGGGGATAGGCTGCCGCGCGCTGGAGGGGTAGGGGATATGCTCGGTAGGGTTTTCACCAGTGAAAATGACATGCCCCACACAAACGTACTAACGGATCCTGGCATTCAGAAATCGAAGAACTTCCTCTTGATGGTCAATCCGGTCGATTTTGCAGTTGGCAAGGGCCTTCCAGCCCTGCGTCGCCATTGACTCAATTATGCTTTTGATCACCAAATTCTGCTGCAGTTGGGAATACCGGTTAGGCAGCACAAGTCTGTAATTGCGCAAGTAAGCGTTCATTAGCGTCAGGTGCCCCATGAGAGGGGCGATTTGTCTTACAGCATCCTGAGGTGCATGTTTACATACAAACCCTACCGTCGAGCTATAAGCGTTAATCTCATCCAGAACATTGCCGAGAGTGTTGTTGGGTGTTCGTTTCACATATCCCTCCCAAACGGCCGCTAGTTGACCCTGCTCGTCAGCTGTCGGCTGGATCTGTCGATTTTTGAGGCCAACCCAGTAGGCAGGTTCATAGCCGGCCAGAATCTGTCCGTTGCTCCAATAGCCGACATTGGCTGCGCTAGCTATGTGAATCAGTTCATGCGACACGATTGCCAGTTTTTCGTAAGGATGCTGGAAGTCTTGCTGCTCTGCGTACTTGGTCAAGGCTGGCACCTGCTGCTTGTAGATTTGATGAAGAGCTGCGATCGAAGCATTAAAGTTATGTAAGTCCGACAATGGCATTGGGCCTGCAGCAGCTAAGCAGGGTAAAAGTAGTATGGGGAGAAGACGCTTCATGGAGCAACCTTATGAAAATTTGGACAATTATAAGAATTGGAATGTAAAATAACACAATAATTATTGCACAAATGAGGTTTAACTATGCGCAAGATAGCTCTGCTTGCTGCGGTGCTTGCAGTACCGAGTGTGGCCTCAGCAGCGAATGTGAAGTGGTGGCACCAGATCACCGCAAACACAGCAAAGAATAATGGGAGCATCAGCCTGCGAGATGCGAATGGCAATGCGGTGAACATCATTGCTAATCCGACAGCTGCTCAGGTCAAAGCGAACCAAGCAACAAACACTCAGCCACCAACGGTGGTGGTACAAGCTACCACGGGTAGCTGGAAGGATCCTGTTGCAGACTGGGCAACGCTGGTTGCTTTGCCGGCGGCGAACAACGGGGTTGGAGATGTTCGCCTCATCAGGAATCTTAACCGAGCTTTCGCATGGGATGGGGCGAACTGGAAGCCGTTGGCTGCGGATCAAAACGGAAAGCTGCAAACTGGTCGTATCCACTTGACGGATATTGTGACTGAAAACACATCGTGTGTAGATCCTTCTTTACCGAACAATGGAAATGGTCAAGTTGCAGTTGATGCAAGCGGATTGCAACTTTCTTGCCAATCCGGTAGCTGGGCAAAACAATCAGGAGGACAGCCAGTAATTAGCTACAGTCCAGTCATCGGATCTGGACAAATATATCTTGGTCATCAAGATTATTGTAGTCTCTCTATTTATAGCCAAGATTACGGCAACTTCAGAAAGTGTCAGATTTTTAATTCTGGCTCTGATTGGTACTTGTCTGCTAGTTCAAACTCCTCTTGGGTGAACTGCCAAGCTGTTTGTTTTCATATGTGATTCACTTGCCAATCCGGTCGCTGGAAAGGCAGCTCCCAATCTGGTCCTGTGATTGGAACAGGAGTTGGCCAGATGTGGATGACATTCGGTTGCGATGCGTCACCAGCAAACCCAAGCACTCCACCATCAACGTGTGGGCGATATTGGTATGGCAATAATGCTTTAGGTTATGGAAGCTGGACACCAGTAGGGCCAAGCCTATATACAGGCCAAACAATGGGGGGTAACTTAAATCTGTACTGGCAGTTCTGGTATAGAACGAACTAGCAAAGCGCTGTCATTAAAAAAGCCCGCATGAGCGGGCTTTTTTCTACTATTTACAACATAGCATGTCTCTAGACCAGGAACCGGTTGACGAGAAGCCTGCTGTAAAATATCCGCTGCTACAAGACTGTGCCCCACTACGAATATCCCAATTTCCTGCCCAGTAACACTGTGCCCATTGACCGCTGCTTGAGCCCCCTTTCCAGCGACCGGATTGGCAAAATCATTCTACGATGAATGCGTATGCAGAAAAAATACCTGGCCCGCAGCCCCAAGGGTAAGACTCTATAGAAAATTGGGTTTTTGCTGGAACAAAAAATGAAAGGAATCCAGTTTTTGAATAGTTGTCGTTTGCCGTGCTATTAGTTGCAACTCTTCCAATGCCAGCAATATTTGCACCTAAATCATATCGATTTCCGCATTGACCTCCCGATGTACTATTCCCACCGGTAGCAAATACTGCTAAAGCCTTATCTGATGTATTGAAACTTGTATATGTGCCGACGGTTGATCCGAGGTTTAGATAGTGGCCATTGAAGCCACCAGTGCTGCCTTTCCAGCGACCGGATTGGCAAGCCAGTTTGGCATATGACAAATTGGATATTGCATTGTGCTAGACACGCGGCCATGCTTGGTTTTCAGTTATTTTTTCCGCAACTATATCGACCGATTAAGTCGTAGCATATCCGCAAGTTTGCAGATTTTTCTCAGCCATTCGTATGGTTGTATTTCCAACTTGTTTCGCAGATAGGTCATCCAAGAATTCTCCTAACGGAGAGATCCAGACCCACTGGCTTTTTTTCGATGGCAATTGCAAACTTCCGACCGGGCTTGGCGTTGGTGTGGCGCGTCCGTCAACTAGCAGTCGTACCAAACGTTGCAGCAGTAATGCCTGGGCCAGTGCCTGTGCTTCATCAATGCGGCTGCTCCGTACTCGCAGATCCTCCAGATCTGGAAACTCCACAATCACTTGGCGGCTGTAGATAGTAAGGATAGCTGGGTAGGAAGGTAGTTGATCGCGTAATATCGAACGTTCGGCCTTCCTCCGGCGTGGAGGGTTGAGCTTGGGCACGATCTGGCTAGCAACTAGGTGAGCGTAACGCTTGAGCATAGCGAGTGACTTGTGACCGCTGATAGTCGACACTTCCATCGTATTCAAGCCCAATTCAAACAGCCGGCTGATGGCCTCGTGACGCAGATCATGGAAATGGAGATTCTCGATACGAAGCCCTTGGACCAGCATCCTCCAGCTACTTTTGAACCCCGCGGCACTGTACCCGAAAATCTTGCCGTCCGGCTGTGGAGAGAGGTATTCGCGAAGGATGGACTGTGCTCTTTCGCTCAGAGGAACCTCACGGACCTCGCCGTTCTTGGTCTGTGGAAGCAACACGGTTCGTTTTTTCCATGACACGTTTTCCCACGTCATCGCCAACAACTCCCCTTGACGACAGGCCGTTTCTAATGCCAGCACGATGATGGCGTACATTTCTGGGTTGGAATGCCTACGGGCCGCAGGCAACAGTTTTCTTTCTTCTGCGCGCGTCAAGCGGCGCACACGCCCAGGTGGGGATTTTGGTTTGCGTAGTTTCTCGATTGGATTCGATAAGTCCTCCATCCCCCACTCGGATATCGCCATGGTGAAAACGTGGCTGAGCAACATGAGCTCTAATTTCACCGTCGCAGGGCCCAGCGTGCAGCCAGGCTTGCGGGGGTGTGGCGACGCAAGACGCAGATCCCGGTAGGCAACGCAGTGACCGCGCTCGATCTCTGGTAATGTCAAATCACCGAGGTGTTCCTGGAGTGGCCTGATCCGGTAGATCTCGGTCTGGTAGCTTTTTTTAGCTACTGATATTGTATTGACGTAGTAGGTAAGCGCTTCACGCAGAGGAGTAGTGCAAGTTGGGATATACAGCATTTCCTATCTCACACTCACAAGAAGCATAGTGGGGGGGAAGCTATGGCTTGCCACTATATAGGGCTGGACGGATGATACCCGTGGGCCTGGAAGGATATAAATGTAACGGTGTCTACTACGGGGGAATTCAGGATGGGTTGTTACGATCATGGTTCTCTCTTATTCTTGCCTGAATAGCCGTGGCAAGATGCGCTAGTGAAATATCTAGGGCGCTGCAGAGAGCAAGCATGGTGTCTAGAGTCGGCGAACGGTCTCCACACTCCAGTAAGGAGATGTAATTGCGAGTGAGCTCAGCTTCGAAACCCAGAGCTTCCTGAGAGAGTCCCTTTTGTTTTCGCAAGTCGCGAAGGACTGCCCCGAATGCCCTGTTGTGATATTCCATCTGGTCTTTTCCTTAAGACCAAGATTTTCAGGGTCGCCGAAGCTAACGTCGTCCAACTATTGTTGGTAAATCGCATCTGAACTCAAGGCTTGGTGATTTATTACATTAAATGATGTATAATTTTCACTAGTGAAAATTGATGAAGGTTGAATTCTATCGCACCTTCAGCGGGGTGATTGATGCAGGGTGGTTGTAACAATTTTTTAGCGGTAAGGAGCAGAGCATGAAGAAACTGGTTACCAAACCTGTGATAACGGTGATTTCCCATACCCGCAAGGGCGACAAGGTCACCACCATTTCTGAAAAAAACCTGGTCTATGGTCTGCTGACTGGCGCGCTGCTGGTCGCGGTGTTCAACATCGTGCCGGACCAATTGAACCGCTGGGAAAAGCGCGAGAAGGTCGAGGCGCTGCAGCCGGCGATGCAACGACTGGCGAGCGCGGGCCGTCCGGAAGCCAAGCTGTGGCTGACGCTGCATGCTGACCAGATCAACCGTCCGCAGCTCGCGGCGCTGGCCGCGCAGGGACTGCCAGAGGCGATGTATGCGCACGGCTGGTTGCTGCGCCATGACGGCAAGCCGGATGGGGCGGGCTGGATCGCCCGCGCGGCCGCCGCCGGCTGGGTGCCGGCGCTCGAGGACCTGGATCGCCACGCCAAGGGCGCGTGAGCGTAAGGAGAGACCATGATCTCGCTGATTTTCCCGGCCGACAGTCCGCTGACGCGCTGGCAGCAGTTTTGCCACCAGGCCGCCCTGCGCAAGCTGTTGCGCGACGATTCGTTCTATATCAACGAGCTGAAGGCGCTCAAGCAACGGCTGGGCGGTGCGGAGCCCGATCCGGCGCTGCAGTCCGAGCTGGAGGCGCTGCACTGCATGCGCTACCGCGACATCCCGGCCGACCTGCAGGCGCAGCTGGTCGACAAGGTTGGCCAGTACCTGGGACTGCCGATCCGCGGCTGGCCGGGGACGCTGTGCCGCCGGCGTTACTTGCTGCCGGCGCTGGCCGGTTTGGTCGGGATCGGGCTCGGCCTGGTGCTGGCGCTCGAAGGGACGGCGCTGTTGCGCGCGGATCAGCAGCCCGTGCCGGCCCGACTGTCAAACGCGCCGGCGTCGCCGGCGGGGCCGTTCCCCGTCGCGCAACCGTTGGGGCTGCCGGCGCGCGACGACACGACGTCGGTGTTCGAGCTCGAGCGCGACAGCGCCGAGCCGGGGCGCGCGTTGGCCGCGCTCGGCCGCCAGCTGCAGCGCGAGCTGCCGGCAGCAGCGGCGCAGCAACCGTATCGCTTGAGTGTGCGCGTCGAGGCGGCGTCGCCGGCGGACGATGGCAGCAGCAGCGAACCCGTTGCGACTGCTGTGCAATAGTTATTGCAATATGTGTCGATGTCGCGATAACTGCCACTGTCGTGACCGGGCGAATCTTTCATCCGCTGGCGGCCCACTGGCCGCGAACTTTCAAACTGGAGAACATCTTATGTCCCAAACTATCTTCCCCCGCGTGACGGCGCTGGCGCTTTTGCACACCGCTGTGGCAAACCTGCAGGCGGCCGGTGGTGGCGTCGTGGTCGTAGTCGGCGCGAGCGGCGTCGGCAAGTCAGAACTGCTGCGGCAGTTCGGTGAGCAAGTCGATGTCCTGGCAGTCACTGTGCATGCCGTGGCGGACCACGACCCGCTATCGCCGGCACTGCCGGTGCTCACCGGCCTGACGGTGATCGACGATGGCTATCGCTTTGCCAATACCGTCGAGCGGATCAAGGCGCACGTTGCCCAGCAGCAGGTGGCCATCGTGGCGCTGCAGTGGCTGGAGGACCTCCCAGAACTGGTGGAGTCGGGCCCCAGCCAGATCGTGCGGGTCAGTCACTGGCACACCGAGTATTTGGCTCCGGGCCGCGACGCGCCGCTGGCCGGTTTGGCCTGCATTCCGCAGGCGACAGTTGGCACGCTGGAAGAAGTGGACTACCGCTGGTCGATCTATGCCGGCGTCAGCCATCCGGACACCCCCGAAGAGGAAGCCCAGCAGGCGGCGGATCGCCAGCGCTATCCGGACTGGCTGAAGTGGAATGAGGCTGGTTGTCCCGTGGTCAGTTCGGAACGCAAGGCGCGCTTCATGGCCGCGATCAGCGGCTTGCCGTTCGCCTACTGCCTGACCTGGGATTACTTCGACTGGATCGACCTGGTGGCCTCCGAGCTGCTCGATGGCGACCCGGAGGTCTTGCTGCAGGAGGCGTACACCGAGACCTTGCGACTGACCCAGACGGCCGAGCACGAGGCCGGCGTGGCATATTACCACTAACCCCGCAAACAGGAGTCATCATGACGACAAGACCTCTTTCGACCGCTTGCTATGCGGCGCTGGCCGCCCTGAAGGCGCAAGCGCAAGCCGTGACTGCCACGCTGATCCCGGATGCACCACGCGTAGGGATGGGGACCGGCCTGTTCCCGCTCGGGCAGGCTCAGCAGGCGATGGCCGCCAACGAGCCGTGGACCAGCCGCATTACCCGCGCACTAATGGCCAACATGGACGGCATCACCATCGACACCGCCGATAACGCCTGGCTGGAGCGCGTGTTTGTCGGATATGACGAAAGTGCACCGTTTTCCCAGTTGGCGCAGGTCTTAGGCCTTGCAGATGAGCGCCATCGCCTGGAGCAGCTGGATACGTCGCGCCCGCTGACTCTGGAGGCTCGCCGTAACAGCGGCTTTATGTCGGATCTGGTCGAGGGCCTGCATGTTCCGCTGCTGGTGAGCGGGGCGGAAGCGCAATCCTTTCTGGCCTGGGCTGGCAGTGCCGGCTGGCGGCGTCAGTTCGAGCGCGACCTGCAGTGCGTTGCACAAGACGAAGAGGGCCAGCCGTTTTTGACCACCTGGATGTCGCTGGACACCTTCCGTGAACAATTCTGCCGGCAAGGCCTTGACCAGCCGGACCACTCAATCCAGGTGCTGATGCAGCGCCTGTTGGACGCCACCGCAAGCTGGGCGGCAGCCGGAGCCAATGAGGTGGACCTCAGCGGCTACTGGACCAAACCGTAAACAATGACCACGGCATTTCAGTTGGAGTAGCAGATGAACCATCACAACGAAGCCTCCGCCGAGATCCTGAAGCAGGCGCTGACGATGGCGTTTTCGCTCGGGGCCCATGCCCGTGAAACCGACACAGGTTGTTTGCCGGTAGGGGCGGATGTCGTCACCCTCAAACGCTATACCGACGAGGCCCTGGCCGCACTGACAGCCCAGCGTGTGGCGGCAGGTACGACGGTCGATCAACAACAAACCGGCGTCTACGGCAAGTTCACCGTTTGCCGGGTGGATGGCCGTGATGCTCCCGGTGGCGACCGCTACGGAGCCGATTACTTCGTGCTGGATGTGACGCATGACCGTTTTGCCAAGCCGGCCCTGGCGGCCTATGCGCAGGCCTGCTCCGGCGGCTATGCACTGCTTGGGCAGGATTTGGTTATGCGCTATGACCTGGGCGACTTTAGCGAAATGACCCAGCCGGAAGCGACGCTGTGCGAGCTGCCTCCGTGCGGTGTGCCAGACACCCCGCCCGCCGTGCGTGAGTGGGTCGAGTTGGCCAGCGCCATCGTGCGTCAGCAGCTGACCGGTGCCATCACCGCCTCGCTGTGGGCCTACCGCCTGGGCAGCACCGAATACCTGAGCTGCGACCTGACCGACGAAGCTGGGGCCGCTTGGCCGCTGACGATTGTCGCGGCAGGCACCCCGAAGGTGAGCGGGCCGGTCGATGAGCCGCACACCACCGATCTGGCTGAAGCGCTGCATCTGGCCGCGCTGCTGGTCAAGGCGCTCGGCGCGACCGCAACGTTCGGGCGCGAGTAATCAATCCTGGGAGCATCAAAATGCTATTACATTTGGTACCGCGACTGTATCTGGCCCACGTAGCACGCGATCTGGCTGTCGATCTGGTGGACCTTACTATCGAGCCGTTCGGCATGGTGTTGCAGGGTGGGCGCGACCTAGTGGTGCGCAAACCCTATCCGAACAAGAACTACCTGGCGGGTTGCCGGAAGGCAGGACAGAAGGCGATCAATGGGGTGCTGGTGGAATTGCCGCAGCCCGTTACTACGCTCAGCACAATTACGCGCTGGTCTGTTGATGCTGAGGTCGTGCTGACACACCATGTCGAGCGTCAGATTCTGGATGCCGATTTTGATCTGATCAGCGATCACATGCTGTTATGGTATGGCGCGTGTGAGAGCCTGGGGGGGTGGTCATCTCGTTGGCCGAAGCAGCCAGCGGATCGTCGAGACATGGCCCCGGTCGATCTGCAACCGCGTATGGATTTGTGGGCACCCGAAATGGGCGGTTTGCCCCAACAGGCATGGCGGCGTGACCGCATCGAAAAAGGGATGATTCTGGAACGGGCGGAATCCATTGCGATGCCGACGTTGGAGTCGGGCCGGTTGTTCGGTCCTCGTGCCAAGGTTGATCGCTATCCGGAGAGGACAGATGCATTCCATATCTAACCAGCTTCCATTCTGAGGGGGCTCACCATGCATAACGAACTGTGCCAGCTGGCGGTGAAGTGGCTGCAACGGCCGCAAAGCCAAGGCGGGCCCGGCTGCACCGTAGCGGTGAGTGAGGTCCGTACCGGTTGGAACGGGGAGGTGCCGGATGCCATCGGTTTCCGGGCCTCGGGTGATTTCAGCGACGGTTCAGTGGTGGTGGAGGTGAAGGTGTCGCGTGCCGACTTCCTGGTCGACGCCAAGAAACCGCACCGCCAGGCTGGGGGCATCGGCACCTGGCGCTACTACCTGTGCCCGGAGGGGTTGATCCAGCCGGACGAGCTGCCGGCCGGCTGGGGGCTGTTGTGGGTGAACCGTCGCGGCCACATCAAGCCGATGGCGGGGCCGGCGCTGTACGCCAAGGGTCACTACCAGATTTACCACGACACATTGGCGGCGTGGTGCCAGCCGGTGGAGGCGGCGCGGGAGCGGTTCCTGCTGGTCAAGCTGTTCCACCGCATCGGTGACGCGGAAATGCTGAACCAGACCCTGAAAAGCGCTTACGCGGAACAGGCTCGGCTGGTCAATAAGGTGAATATCATGCAGGCCGAGCGGGACGAACTCCGGCGTGAGCTGAACCGCCAGCGGCTTGAGCTGCGGCAATCTACCAACTGATCGGAACTCCCATGACGAAAAGACCTCTCCTGCCGACCTGCTACGCGGCGCTGGCGGCCTTGAATACGCTAGAGCAATCTGTGGTCAAGGCGATGGTTGTTACTAGCTTGCTCTTGATGACTGTATTTGATGCAAAAGCATCAGATTGCCTTGTCCTAGGAGACAGCATCGCGGTTGGAATTGGCCAAGGGCTTTCAGGGTGCGCCGTGCAGGCCAAAGAGGGTCGCACAACACGCCAAATCATTGGCCATGTTCCCAAGAATCACTACTACGTCGCAATTATCAGCGCTGGTAGTAATGATGGGGAGCGCGCTTCGCTGGTAAGCCTGCGGATGCTACGTAGCTACATCCAAGCGCAAGAGGTTGTTTGGGTTATTCCATCTTCAAAATTCAAGGCAGCATTATTCGTGCAGTACATTGCCCAGGAGTTTGGCGACCGAACGATATCGTTAGATCGTGTGCTTAGTAATGACTACACTCACCCGACTAACACCGGCTATCGATTGTTGTCTTCTACGTTGGCTCAGTTTTATCAACTTAAGTAATTCCCACAACGTAAGAATTCTTTGTGGGCTGCGATCGAGGAATACGCAGGAAAATACCCACAACTTTCATCCACGTCGCCAGCGTCCACTACGGTGCCGGCGGCGTCATGCCGGCCGGTATCCGCTCCAGCAACTGGGTCATCAGCTGCTCGGTTTGCGCCAGACGTGCGATCAATCCGGCATTGTCTTGGCGCAAGGCGGCCAACTCGCCGTCGCGCTGCTGCTGGGTGGCCTGAGCGGCCGCCGCGGCATCAACGTGCTGCTGCAGCTGGACCTGTAGTTTTCCCTTGCCATCCTGGACATGCTGCAGCTCGGTTTTCAGCACCGTCAGTTCGTTTTGTCGGCCGGCAGCCAGCTGGCGGGCGTGATCCAGGTCCTGGCGCAGCGTTTGCTCGGTTTTTTGCTGCCGCGCTTGCAGCGCTTCGATAGCGCGCGCGTGGCGCTCACGCTCGGTCAGTAGCTCATCATTGAGCAGCGAGTACTGGTTGGCCGCGCGTTGCTGCGCCTCGGCGGCGGCGGCTAGCTCGCCGGCATGCTGCTGCTCCAGATCCTGCCGGGCCTCGGCTGCGGCCGCGCGCTCGGTCTGCAGCAGCTGATGCAGCCGGCCCTGTTCCTCGCGCAGCGCCGCGGCTTCCTGTTCGCGGGCGGCCAGCAACTCGCGGCGGTGACTCAAGTCGTCGCTCAGCTGCTGCAGCTGCTCATTGCGATCCAGCAGCAATTCCTCCATTTCCGCCAATCGGCCACGCAGCGTGGTCAGCACCTGATCGCGCTCGGCCAGCAGCGGGGCGAACTCGGCCTGCGCCGCGCGGTAGGCGTCGGCCCACAGCGTGGCCAGCATCGGCGCGGCCAGCTGGGCGACAGCCGTCGGCAAGCCGGGAAAGGCCTGGGCGGCTTCGTTCTCTTTGCGCCAGGCCGCTTCGCTGGCTTCGGCCTGCTGCTGGATCGTCGCATTGGATCCGCTGCCGATCTCGTCGCGGATCACGTTGGCGTTCGGGCGCCGGCCGGAGGCGGCCAGCTCGCGGCGGACGATGGCGTCGACCTGGGCGCGGACGGAGCCGGGCTTGAGGGCGGGTTTGTCGTGGTTTTCCATGGGGAGGGTGGTTTCGCGTCGAGTTTTGATAGGTAATAAATTACATAATTACCGTAATTACATCAAGATAAATCTAGGCTTTACGTTATTATTCCTCTAATCACGTTGGTAGATTTGCTACACTTCCGGCAGGGTCGACGACACCTGGCCAGCCTGGCTGGACGCGGCCCGCAAGGGGATGGGGATGAGCACTCACGACGCGATTGAGCTGGTCGCGGTGCTGGCCAGCGAAGTGGCCGCGGTCGACGCGCCGCCGGCGTTGCCGGCCGGCGACCTGCAGGCGGTGGCCGACTGGCTGGCCGAGATTGAGCTGAACCGCTCGCTTGCGACCTGGCGCAACTACCGCAAGGAGGTGCAACGCCTGCTGTTGTGGCTGCAGCTGCAGCAGCTGACGCTGGCCACGGTGACGCGGCGCGATCTGGGCGATTTCCAGCGCCTGCTGCAGACGCCGCCGGCCAGCTGGCTGAGCGCGCGGCGCTGCCCGCTGGGGCATGCTGGCTGGCGGCCGCTGAGCAAGCCGCTGGCGCCGGCCAGCGTCCGGCAAGCCTTGGTGATCTTGCACGGTCTGTTCGACTGGCTGCTGCACCAGGACCGCGCCGGCGTTAGGCGCAATCCGCTGCATCGCTGGCCGATGCCGGCGGTGCCGCCGGCGGCCAAACACGAACGCGTGCTGTCGCGCGCGGCGCAGGCCTGGCTGCAGCAGTCTGTAGCCGCGCTGCCGCGCACGCGGCTGCACGAATACCACACCTATTACCGCGCGCGGTGGCTACTGGCGCTGCTGCTGATCGGCGGGCTGCGCCGCGAGGAAGTGGTCAACGCGCGGATGGGTGACTTCAAGCGCTATGCGGATCTGGACGTGTGGGTGCTGCAGGTGCTGGGCAAAGGCGGGAAACCACGCGAAGTGTCGGTGACCGCGCAGTGGCTGGCCGAGCTGCGCTACTACCGCGAGCAAGCGCTGGGTCTCGCGGCGCTGCCGACACCGGACGAGACCACGCCGCTGCTGATGGCGCTGAACGGCAAGGCGTGGCTCGATCCGCGGCCGGTGACGGCGGGCCATCTGTACCAGCTGGTGAAGACCTTGCTCAAACACGCGGCGGCAGCCGCCACCGACGCGGGCCAGCCGCACCTGGCGACCGAGCTCGCGCGCGCCTCGACCCATTGGTTCCGCCACAGCGCACTGACCGCGAAACTGGAAGCCGGCGTGCCGCTAGAGGACGTGTCGGCCGAAGCCGGCCACAGCGACCCGAAAACGACGCTGGGCTATGCACACAAGTCGCCGGCGGCGCGGGCGCGACGCCAAGTGGACCTGCAGCTGATGGAGGGGGAGCCGCCGCCAGCCTGGGCCGGCTTTGGTGAGGACGAATAACGGGCTAGGCCGGGAAGCCGCCTCGCGGCGACGGCGGGGCGGTTGATGTCTCGACGTCAGCCGCCCAGCAACGCGGTGACGCCCGCGCCTACCAGGGTGGAGACCAGCGGGTGGCCGAGGAACTGCTTCAGCAGCGACTTGGCTTCTTCTTTTTGGGCCGGTGACGCGTTCGAGTTGTCGATGTTCTTGATCAAGGCCTCGAAGGCGTTGGCAATATTTTGGGTGTTGTTATCGCCAATTTGCACGGCTTGGGCGGTGTGAATATTGATTTGCGGCGGGCTTTTAGTGTGCATAGTCTTGGTGAATTCAATTTGATAGTGGGACCCAATAACACCATTGCCCCCTGGGTAAAAATTGACCTTGGTGACATAGTGCTTGTCATCATTGCCATTGGGCAATTTGCGGATGACCGTGTCGCCTTCCGCGATATTCACCGCGTCATCCTCGATCAGGATCGTGCCACCGGTGAATGTGGCTGGAACAGGGCCAAACACTGGGCCATCCGGTTTTTGAATAAAGGCATCGGTTTTAGGGAAGTGCGGCATAGGGTTTCCTTTTAAGTTTGACTGGATTCGACGGTAGTGAAGTGGTGACCTGCCCACTGATTCGCACGATGCGCGGCGACATCGCTGCGGCTGCGGTCCAGCGCCTGGCGCAGCGGCGTGCCGGCAGCCGGCTCCGGCAGCACGGTGTAGTGCCCGCCATGTCCCTGAAAGCCCTCAAACAACGCGGTGAGCCAGTCCGGCGCGCCGGCGCGGGCATCGACGACGATCATCTGCTCGTCGAAGCGCGGGCGCTGCTCCAGGATCTGGCGCAGTTGGTCCTGCAACGTCGCCGGCATCTCGGGCTGCACCTCGACGATGCTGTAGCGACCTTCTTCCCTGTTGTCGTTGGCGGGGTGGGTAAAGCGTTGAATCTTGAATTCCATAGCTGTAGCCGTTGTCTGTGGTGAATGCCGACATGCTATACGAGCTCGCGGCCGGCGGCGACCGTATTGCTGAACCGATAGCAAGTAATTATAATTTGCAATGACGATTTATTATTACTTGCAGAGGAGGCCGATATGGCGACTTTGGAAACTATCGATCACACCACCCTGTCGCACCTGATCGATGCCGGTAGCGTGCGCAACGCCCAGGCTGTCGGCCAGACCGGCGGCTGGTCGGTTGTGGTGAAATACGGCGCGTCCCAGCATGCGCTGGCGACATCGCGCAGCAAAAAGGTGAGGCTGTTCAAAAAATTGGAGACCCTGGTCGCGTATCTAGCCGGCGTCGGCATCACCCATTTCGATGTCGATGCTGCGCAATTCAACCCCGCCAGTACTCAGCGGGTGCAGCGGCCCGACCGCAGCGCCGCGTTGCGCCGCGCGCACCAGGCCGCCGCCTATGACGCCTATGTCCGCGCGGCGGTGCAGGTCGCACTGGATGATCCTACGCCTGGCGTGCCACATGAGGAAGCCAAAGCGATGTTCGCGGCCAAACGCGCGGCGTTGAGGCAACGTAGTCTGAAGGCGAAGGAATGCTGATCTGGAAAGCTCAGGCGCTGGCTGATCGCGACACAATCCTCGACTACATCGCACAGGACAACCTTGCCGCTGCGGAGGCGCTGGACGAACGCATCGAACAACGCGCCGAGCAGCTGCTCGACAAGCCGAGTCTGGGTCGCCGCGGCCGCGTCGACGGCACGCGCGAGTTGGTCGCGCATCCATCCTATCTGCTGGTTTACCGGGTCGACGACGCCGGCGACATTGTTGTGTTGCGAGTCTTGCATACCGCGCAGCACTGGCCCATCTGATGGCAAAATTTCGCTATGCGGACTTCATCAACCAGCTGCGTCCGCTGCTGGCACAAATTGACGCCTTGCAGGGCGAGCGCGAGGGTCATCAGGCGCATGCCTTCCGGCAATGGCGACACGCGCTCAACGATCTGCTATTACGGGTCGGTGAGCAGGGGTATCGGCCTCATTGCCACGTCGGCGGACGACGATTCGGCGCGGGGCGCTGGATGGACCGACAGGCGCCACTGCGCAATTATGTGTCCGACCTGCGCGAGACGCAGATCGAGCTGAGCACCATCATCGCCAATTTCGACCGCGATGGCACGCCGCCGACGCCGCCACGCTCCGCCGACAGCCTAGCCGTGCCGGACACGATTACGCCGGCTTGGTTGTGGCGCCATTTGTCGGTGACCGCCATTGCGGCCCTGCTGAGCGGAGCGGTTGGGATTTTCATGGCGGGTGTATATGTCGGCCAGTCGAAACTGTACGCGGATCTCATGCATACATCGTCTCCGGTTGACAGCACTCAACCCGCAGCTAAAACGCCGAGGCCTTGACCGACTTAGCACCAGGAGGTGCCCATGAAGACGCGGAGCGGGCCGGGCTATGTCAGCCAGGCGCGCAGGCACCATGTGCCGAACAGCTGCAGCAACAGAAGCGCAAGCGCCCATTTCCTTCTTCCCACTACCGCTAATCCGGCCAGACCCAGCGCCAGAACGAACCATATACCCTCTATCAGGTGCAACCCCATGTCACAACTCCTTGCGTGAACCCAGGCTCGGACGGAATGCACTGGCCTGGTTCAGCGTATAGCGCGAATTTGATGCGGCTCACGGGTGGGCAGGGAGAAATTTTCCAACGTCAGAAATTCTTATGTCGCGTGGTCAATGATAGGCAGTTGATTTTTCGAGGACGGTAACAATTGCTGCTGACCCACTGCTCCGGCTTGCGTTGTACCGAAACAGCTAGGCTGATCTTTCTGACCAACCCTAAGCTGCGACAGGCTCTTGAAAGCTATCTGGAGTACCGACTGCAAAACAGGCTTGACTGCGCCTTAGCTGCTACAGACCATCGTGGTTTTTAGCGCAGACGAAGCTGCTTCTGACTCATCGTCTGCCTGATGGCCGTCAGGCGGAGTATTGGGCCGCTGACGCACTGGAAGCGCGCTTCAGGGTGTTGAACCGCGCAGCCGGCATTAAGACTAGCTCGCATGCTGGCAGGAGGTCGTTTTCGAGTCGTTTACTCAAGTCTGGCGTGTCGCTGGAGCAGCTGGCCATCCTTTTGGGCCACCAGGACACTGAGGTGACGTCTGCCTATATCCAAGTAGAAAGAAAAACGCTTCGATCCATGTACGAACATGCGCTATGATTGGGTGCGATTAACGCACCTCTTTAGGAGTGGAATGAAACAGCCCCCGAAATACCCAAAGGGTGATCTTCGCCGCATGCTTATGGTTCTGGCTGCATTGCAGCCAACAGAAGGCGCAACGCTGGTGACTATTGCCGAAAAAACAGGACTAGATAAGAAAACTGTTTCTAATCTTTTGGCTCAAGCAAAGGATCAAGCTGGAGTCGAATGGGAAAAGATTGGCGCAGTGTATCACCTTCGCAACATCGGGCCAGTATTCAAAATGGAAGGAGTGAAAATGGCCTTGCGCGGTGCGTTAAACGCACCCATAATAGAGCCATAGTCGAACAACCAAGCCAGGAGTGAAGCCATGGAGCGGTATATCAGGGTGGAAAACGAAGACGGTGAAACTGTTTCAATTCCGGCAAAAGTCGGTCTTTGTTCCTGCTGCGAAGGGTATGGGAAAGTAGAAAACTCAGCGTTTTCTAATGGCTTTACATCTAGCGAATGGGCTGAGCTGGATGATGAGTCTAAAGAAAACTACATGGCCGGCGATTACGACGTGCAATGCAAAGCCTGCGAAGGAACAGGACGGGTGTTGGTGCCAAATTTGGAACGCATGACGTTCACCCATAAACGCATCTTGGTAAACGTGCGTAGGGAACAACGTGAAGTGGCCGCTGCGGCACGTGCCGTTGACGCAGAGATGGCGGCTGAGCGTGCGTTTGGCTGTTAATTCGGAAAACTGGAAGACTAGATCATGCCCTATACCCTGACCCGTGCCGACCTCGGCTCTATCACCGACCCCGAGATGGCATTCAGCACTGAAAGGCTGTTGCCAGCGTGGGAGGACATCCCCGAAACGTTCAAGAACGATCGAGGCAACATCTACGTCGAGTTGGTGAGTGCGTTGTTCTACGGTGGCGAGCTGCCCAACTGCGACATGGAGTTCCTGCCCGATTTCGACGACGAGCAGGCGTCTGCTGATCTGAATAAGTGCGTGCGCGCCCACCTCCAGTCGTTTGCGCCGAAGCATGAGCACAAGATGGCAGGTGTTGCATACATGGTGTCATGCGTGTGTACGCTGCACCCTGCGGCGCAACCCGTCTGAGCCACCGGAAAACACTGCACCTGTGGGTGCCCGCTCCAGGCCGGCAGCCTGGCAAGGAACCAAACAATGCAAAACGGACTGCAATACAGGACTGACGCGGCCAGTGTGGGCGAAGCTCTTGCTGCTCTGCAGGAGAAGTTGAAAGGAGTCAAAGCCAGTGATTTGCAGGCAATCAATGACGCCACCTGGCATACCTGCGCGCAGTTCGACGTAAGCCAAGACGCGCTGGAAAACGCACTGGCGTCGGCTGAAACCGTGTTCGACGCGATGGCGGACGAAAAAATATCTGCGACAAAGCTCGCACGAAAGTACGGCACGACCACAGCCGCAGTGCAGTTGGAGCTGGTTCGTTTAGGGTACATCGAAGTTCGTAATGGCCTGCACTTCATCACGCCCCTTGGCCGATCCGAGGGCGGCGAGTGGCGGCAAAGTCCGGGGGGCACCTGCCAGGACGGACACATGGTCTGGCCTACCAACCTTCAACTGTCGTTTTGACCATCGGAAAAAACATCATGGCATCTGTAATTGAACGAGTCTTCAACGAAACCGGGTCGCAGTGGGCTGATTGCCCCAGCACTTACGAAATTGCCGATGGTATTGCTGGCCGACGCCTGGATCGGCGTTGCAGCTACGCCATCATCAAAGGCGATGTCTGCGAGCTTGTTCGCTTCTCCATGTCTTGCAGTGGCTGCAATGAGGGTATGGGCGAAAAAGGAGCCGGCTGCAATGAGTGCGGTTACACCGGTCGATCCCGCGTAAGTCAATGGGTTCCCATGAGTCCGGCAACCCATCAATAAATCGGACGGAAAAGAATAATGAGAGCAGTTGACCTATTTGCCGGCGGCGGGGGATTCAGCACCGGAGCCAAAGCCGCCGGCATCGAAGTGGTATGGGCAGGTAACCACAACCCTGTGGCCGTTCAGTACCACGCGAATAATCACCCGGAAGCCATCCACGTTTGCCAGGATCTGCATCAAGCAGACTGGACGACTCTACCGGCCCACGATGTGATGTTGGCGTCGCCCTGTTGCCAGGGGCACACCCCGGCACGCGGAAAGGATCGCCCGTACCACGACAAGCAACGCAGCACAGCGTGGGCGGTGGTGAGCTGCGCCGAATATCACCGTCAGGACGTAGTGGTCGTAGAGAACGTCCCTGAATTTACCAAATGGGCGCTCTATCCGGCGTGGTTGCAAGCCATGGATGCACTCGGTTATGCCGTATCCCCGCACTTAATCGACGCGGCGGATCATGGGGTGCCACAGAATCGCGAGCGGCTGTTTCTGGTCTGCACACAATCGAAACACCCGCTGGAGCTGAATCTGCCACAGCGCGAGCATGTCGGCATTGGCCAGGTGATCGAGTGGGGCAAGCATCGCTGGTCACCGATCAACAAGCCTGGCCGGAGCGAAGCCACGCTGAAGCGCGTGGCCGCTGGCCGCGCTCGCCACGGCGATCGATTTGTTGCACCGTACTACGGCAGCGGTAGCGGCACCACTGGGCGCAGCATTGACCGCCCAATTGGCACCATCACGACGCTGGATCGCTGGGCCGTTATTAATGGCGACCAGATGCGCATGCTGCAACCACCTGAAGTGCGCGCGGCGATGGGATTCCCTGCCGATTATCAGCTTCCGCCGACCCGACGCGAGGCCATTCACCTGCTGGGCAATGCAGTCTGTCCGCCGGTCGTGACCGACATTCTCAACGAGATCAGGGCCGCAGCCTAAAACCCCGGAAAAATCAGCATGACTATAACCCTGTCTACCCTCCAATACCTGGCTAAACGACTCGCGTTGATCGACGGCGAGGAGATCGCAGCAGCCTCTGTGTTGGTGCGCAAGGCGGAAGCCTCGTTGAGTGTTTTCGAGCGGAGTTCTCAAGCCGCACACGCCCTCTATCACACGCTTTGGGACCATGTCTCTCGTGCGCTGGATCACAGCGATTTCTCGCCCGAGCATGCTGATGCTGTAGAGGCGTTGGAGGCCGAGTTGGCCGGGCGAACCTTGTTCATCCGGCTTGCGCTGGGATGGATCTCGCGTAGCGAATCCGGGCCGGCGGAATTCCCGGCTCTTACAGAATTCATGAACTGACGGTAGGTCGGAAAAAGTTTGGAGAGGAAAATGCAAGACCGTAAAAGAAAATTTAGCGTTCAGCCTGTGCCTGTCGAGCAGAAAATGAGTGACCTGCCCGCAGGTCAGCAAGCTGAAGTCCAGTCTTGGCTAACACTTCTGGTTGGCCAGTCTAATGAGCCGAAGTCTGTTATGGATGACATGACGCAGGTCGAGTGCGAAGCATTCAATCAATGGGTGTCCGAGCAGACTGGAGACCCCGAACATGGCGGGGCAATTGATTGCATGAAATGGCCCGGTTGGGGGGCTGTTGTTGTGCGTCGTGCCAAAGAACGCGTTGCCAAATAGCCATCGGATAAGACCATGACAACTAGGAATTGGCGCATGACTGAAGAAAAATTGGGAGCGAGGTGGATTACATTTCTTCACCGATTTGGGCAAAAGTCTCGGTGGAGAATGGCGGAAGGTATCAGATCCAAACAACGGCTATGACGGGCATATGGTTTGGCCTGCTGATCTTCTGCTGGGAACACAGCCGTCAGCCGAGAAGGGAGCTGTAATGCAATTCAATAAGCACAACGCGGAAGCGCTCGAAACTCTCAGGAAGGCCCGGCCTTTTGGTGTGAAACCCACGCTGTTTGGCTTTGACCAGAAAACGCTCGTAGCGGCGGCATTGGCGGTCCTGATCGCAGTGCTGCTGCTGGCGCACTGACCACCTGGGAAAAGCTTTGTCCATGCCGGCGACCGGGCCGGCATCCGCAAGACCTTTCACCAGGCCGTCCGTCGTGGACGGCCCATTTTGCACTAGGAGGCAGGATGCAGCAGTTCCCGTGCAACGAACACGGTGTACCTCAATATCCGAAAGGCGATGCCCGGCGCTTGTTTGTGCTGCTGGCCGCCATCGACAAGCTGCCCAGGCCGACGCTGACCACGTTGTCAGCCTTTACTGGCCACAACAAAGGCACTATCGACGCGGACGTGGCGAAATTGGCCGAGCAATACGGGGTAGAAATTGGGCGCGACGGTCCTGTATTTGTGCTGCGGTCGTGGGGTGATGTGTTGAAGCAACAAGGGGTAAGAAAGAGCTTGAAAGGTTAGATAAACTAACCTAAGATTGAGCCATCAACAACGTGATGGACAAGCTCATGAGACTCTATGTAGAAGGTCACGCTGCCCGCTATGGTTATGCAATTTCGAAGACTTGGAGCGACCACGAATGCAGTACGCTCCCTCCTGCGACCGACGAGGAGTTAAAGCCTGTGCGCTGGGTGACATGCAGAAGAAAGGCTTTTGCCCTGGTTGAACGATGGAACCGGCGATTTGCAACGCACTAGTTAATAGTCGTTTTGTCTATGCCGCTTATGGCGGCATCAGCAAAATGATTTACAGACCAAAACTCGGGAAACACCATATGAACCACACCGGTAATGCCGCCTACGAACTTGGCTATAGACAGGCGATCAAGGATGCTGCGGCCAAGTTGGCCCTCGGGAATGGAAGCCCCAGTAAAGCAGCTCTAAAGGTGCTTGAAATGCTGCCAGACCACGGCATGGAGTCTGATGGCATCTCAGCCGAACATCTGAGGACCTGGCTGGTTACTCATCTCATCGACGACATCCACAATTCCCGTTGGTACCGAACAGCCCCGGCAGCAGAAGCCAAGAACATGACGATCGAGCTTTTGGGCATCGAGAAGCGCACCTTCCACAGCATGCTGGGAGGTAGCAGCGAGCGTGAGTGCCTTGTGATCGAGTGCGAAATTGCGGGTGACAGGCAGCAGTACATCACACTGCTTGACCAACTCATTGCTCAGCAGTCTGAACTCTGATTGCTGACAAACGGAAAAGTCTGCTGGCCGCTGCCGGCGCTCGCCGGCAACCACGAGCAGACTTTCGCAAGCACAAACGTTGCGGCCTGATGGTCGCCCGCCTCCGGCCGGAAGCCGGGATCTGGACTGAAAATGAAACAGCTTACCCTCAAGGAATTTGTCAGCGAGGCATCGCCGGATGATTGCCGCATCTTTCATGTCGGCCATGGTCAGTGGGAAGTGCGCTGCCAGGCGGGCGTTCTTGTTCAACCCAATGGCAAGACTCGATTCAATGACCTGACCTACCTTCTCTCAGTCTTGGCCAGCGTAGGTATCCGCTGCACCGTTATTGAGTGGGATGGATTGCCTGCTGCTGGGCAGCAGGAAGCCGCGAACACGGCAGATGTGCCGCCATCTTGGGCGTGGCTACGCGATCACCTTGCGATCTGGCTATCAGCAGTTTGTAGCCGTCAGCAGGGCGAGAAGGACGCTGACTTTTGGGAGGGCGAGTTGGATCGAAGTGCTGCTGGGCCAAAAATTCACCCTGTCGCGCAAATCCGCACCATGACCGCAAAACAATAGCGCTCGGAAAATACCATGCCGAAAAAGCCGCTTGCCGACCGAGTTCTTGACGCCGAAGTGCGGGCCTCGCAGTGGCGGGCCGATGCCAACCAGGCCCGCGAGTGCGGGGACGAAAAGCGCGCGGCCGAGTGCGATGCGAAGTCACAATTCTGGCTGGATCGATACAACCATCTGTCGGGCCGGGGCGAGCGCCCAGCACCGCAGAAATAACCAGGAGCAGAGCATGCGCCGCAAACCAACTGCCACGGCTGTATCGCAGGACAACCAAGCAACCGTTTGGCGGGTGCAGTGGCCCAGTTCTGGCATTCGCGGGGGCAAGACCTACTACGCCACGACCTATGCTGGCTGCGATGAGCTGCTGATCTAGACCGGTGCAAAGCGCCAAGTCGCGGCAGAGGGCGTTGCGAAGAAACTGGAGCCGACTATTCGTCAGGCAATTGCAACGGCCAAGGCATCGGCCTAACCCCGTCACGGAAAATATTGCGCCCAGGAAGGGCGCCCGACGCCGGCCGGCCGCCGGGACTGGAGCAATATCATGCATCACGACGCACTGAAGATGGACCGGATCATCAGCGGCCACGGCATCGCCAAGACGAATTCGGATGATGCCGACTGGCTCCGCGCGGTCCAAGAAGAACTGGCGCAGCTCCGGAAAGAAGTTAATGCCTGGCGCGAGCGTTTCCCCGACATCAAATATCGCCCGCAGGATGACTGCGTAGCACCCAAGTAAACGCCACGGAAACGACCATGCCAGATTTGAACGAACTGGGCAGGGCAGCATTGTCTGCCGCGATGCGTGGCGGCACTGCCGGATGGGGGCAAATAGGCTCGGCTTCGGACAATATCCGGTATGCAGAGCCACAGGAGCCGCAGCGTCGCAAGAAATGTTATTGCGGCTGCGGCAAGAGGGCGACGTACAGAGGCATGGCCAATGGGGTTTGCCTGATGGTTGGGTGCGAGCTGTACGTGAGGCGCTGGGTGCGCGATGGCGTGGCTAAACCCATAACCAAATAATTCGGAAAATGGACTGGCTATGGCAGCGTTAACAACGCTCGGTTTCCTTGGACAAGCTCACTAGATAGAGAAAGGCAGTCATGAAGACCTACCCGATTTACGTGGCGAGAAACCACTACCGTGGATCTGACCCGAAGAAGAAAGCCAAAGCTGCCGCTGAAAATCGGGATGCGGCCACTTTGGAAAATTATGTGAACCAGCTTCTGCTGGACCAGAAAGCACCTATTTCTGTTTATGGCTGGATGGAGATTTCACGTGGATGTGGGTTGCCATATGAGACGGTAGCTCGTCTTGGATACTCAATTGACGGCGGGAGCAATGGCTTTACCGCTTGGCGACATGACATGAGTTATGAGGCCGCCATGGAAGCTCACACGAACGGTTCAAATAGCTAACCTCTCCACGATCAACAGAAATTGATATGACACAAAATATTCTAATGGCTCTTTTGATTGGGGCTGTCTGCGGAATTGGTTACGTTTTATCCAAAATTTATGGCGAGCTTCAATATGCCAATGACCTCAAGTCTTTTGAACTGAAGGCAAAAGGTGTTGAGCTGCCAGAGCAATAACCACCTCGGAAAATACAATGCTCGAAATTCTGAAATTCATCTTCACTGACTTCTGGCATTGGGCCGGAACTGTCGTTCTCCTCGCCCTTGTTGTTGGTGGGTTGGTGGGCAGCATCCAGGGGCTGGTTCGTATCAACATTCACCGTCACAAAGACTGATCGGAAACTATGCGGCAGCGCCGCCCGCGTCGGCCGGTAGCCGTCAAGGAAACCATTATGAACCTCATAAAAAAGACGTTGAATTTTTTCACTTTGCTGATGCTAACGAGCGGAGCCTTTGCGGCTACAACAACGGCTGCATCACCGACCGCCCAGCAGTTCATTGCTGCCGGCGAGAAGACGTGCAAAAGCGACACAAAATGTTGGCGTGAATTTGCTCTACTCCAAAGAAGTCAAGCGCAAACACAGGCCGGACTGTACTGGATGAAGGTCGAACAGCGCCATAAGAATGGACAAGGAAAAGCAGAGGCAAAGGCAACCGCTCCGTGTAAGGAAAACGACCTGGCGTGCTGGAAAAACTTTGCAGAAGTTGCAAGCACTACAAATGCGGCCCTTACCGCGCTGTATAAAATTGATGATCCCGAAGGTGTAGGTCACTGATTCACGGAAAATATTTATGTGTAGCTACCACGAGTTGGTGAACCTCGTTTTGATTCTGGCACTTTTCTCGATATGGAATGTGGCACATAGCCGGATCGTTCCGGGCCGAGGTGCTGCGCGGTGGATCGGCTGGAGCGGGTCGATTGCGCTACTGCTTGGCATCATGATGGGGTATGACGAAATTCATAACCGCTGGTGGAACGTCTGCTTTCTGGCCTCTTTCATCCATAAGCAACTTGATTTCGATCCGTGGTGGGTGCCGCTTAGTACCTTTGGAAAGGCAGCTATTGCATGCCTTATTACTGGATTACTGTTGATGTATGTCGCCAGAAAACTTGAGCGCAAGCATCACGCTGCAAAATAACCGGAAAATCTGAAAGAGAAAAATGGCAAATAGCTACATGCTTGATTTGCGCAGGAAAGAACTGCTGGCACACTTTGAGCAACGGTTTGCTGAGGAACTGAAAAAAGCTCGTGCAGATTGCGATTCCGTAGAAGTATACCCTTCTATCAAAGAACGAAGAGATGGGAAACTTGTTGCAACAGTCACGTTGACATGGGTGCGAGATGGAAGATCTGGAGAGGTCTCTGCACTATACGAATTTCGTGAGCGTTCTCCATCGCGGAAAGTGGCTGGTTGGCTTTGCTCTCATGATTGGCACGATTAAAAGTGGATAGGCTGGAAAATCCCGATGACACGGCAGATCAACTTCAATCAATCAGAACTGTTGGCCAGAGGCTGGACACGGAAGCGAATTGAGATTTTCTTGGGTAAGCCAGACTTCATGGTTCAAGGCCGTGCATCACACTTTCGCAACTCGGCCACGCCAAAAAATGAGAAGTGCTGGCGTGCCGCACGGGTAATGGAAGCGGAGGAAAACGGGGCGCTGACCAAGCCCCTTCCGAAGATCAACAGAACGCCTCTGGCGTGACTGAAAATCCTACGCCCTGATGGGCGCCCGCCGCCGGCCGGAAGCCTGGATAGGAATGAACATGCTGACCAAGATTTTCTTCTTTGTGGCTAGTGTTGCCGCCCTAATCATGTATGCGACGAACGGCGCACCTACGACCTCTCAGGGCATCACTACCCTGATTTTTGGTGTGGTGGGCCTGCTGTATAACGGCGTGGTTTTGCTTCGTAAGTAAGGCTCGGAAAACCATATGGAAAATCTTGCATACCTTATCCCGAGCGCTGTGATATTTGTGCTTTGCTGGCTATTTATTGATCCAACAGAAAAAGGCGTAAAGGGTTTTAGAACAATCTTCTTTGCCGATATTGTGATGCGTTTAGTGCAGTGGATCACAGCAAGGCCGGAGCTGGTTGTTATTTGCACTATCCTTGATGTCGCAGGCCCTCTTTACATCGGGTTTTTCGTTGTCCAATCCCGGCAAACTTCACGGCCCAAGTAATTCTCGGAAAATTATGATGACCCACATTCTTTTGGCTGCACTGGTAGGGACAGGCTTAGGGATTGCATTCGTTTTGTGCTGCGGTCGTGGGGTGATGTGTTGAAGCAACAAGGGGTAAGAAAGAGCTTGAAAGGTTAAATAAACTAACCTATTATTAATCCATCAACAACGCGATGGACAGGCACTTGAGACTCTATGTAGAAGGTCACACTCCCCGCTATGGTTATGCAATTTCGAAGACTTGGAGCGACCACGAATGCAGTACGCTCCCTCCTGCGACCGACGAGGAGTTAAAGCCTGTGCGCTGGGTGACATGCTTAAGAAAGGCTTTTGCTTTGGTTGAACGATGGAACCGGCGATTTGCAACGCACTAGTAAATAGTCGTTTTGCCTATGCCGCTTTTGGCGGCATCAGCAAAATGATTAACAGAAAGGTGAGCGAAATGTATCGACCATTGCGCTCACATCCTAAATAGGTTCATCTGGGTCAATTACCTGACACCACGAAAAATAATGCCCAGTCGGGCGGCATGAAAGATCAAGAAGATGAGAACTACTATCACTGCTGTTTTACTTCTGGTTGTGGGTGCGGCTGCTGTAGCTGGGAGCCAAGCCGACGCCGACTTCCTTCAAGAGAAAGTTAACGGCTGGTTTGCTGAGGCTAAGCCTGCGGCTAAAGGCGTTTGGCTGACAGATGCAAAAGGTTGCTTGGTATCAGCCTTTGATGATGGCACTGGTATTAAGCTCGTGAAGATGCTGGATGCTCGTAGCAAGCAGCCGATCTGCCGCAAGTAAAACCGGAAAAAATCATGTTGAGTGGACCGGAAGCCCATTTCAAATTGCGTAAGCCTTGCGACAACTGCCCTTTTCTAAAAGAGGGTGGTATCAGGCTGGAGCCAGGCCGCCTGAAGGGCATCATCGATGACCTTGTAAAGAATGATCATGCGCCTTTTCAGTGCCACAAGACAGTCCATAACTGCCGGACTGGTGGCTCCTGGGATGATGATGGCAAATATAGTGCTAGTGGTCATGAGGCCTGGTGTGCCGGCGCAATGATTTATCTGGAGAAGCTGGGCCGCCCAAATGTGGGGATGAGGTTAGGACGAATGTTCGGTCTGTATGATCCTGACTGCTTGCAGTCCAGCTTTGACGATGTGATTGACCCAACCGAACGGCGCGACTGACGCCACGGAAAATACGATTGACGATAAATCGTCTTGGGCTACACAGCGCCTAATTTCATCGCGTCCAGGTGACGCCCGCGCCGGCCGGTAGCCGAAAGTGGATATAACTAATGACCCCCCATTTTATTGAAGTCACTATCAGTTCCGACTCCAACGATCCTCTTGCAGCCCCACGCAAAGGAATAATTCGCCATGATCAGATCACATCTATTGTGGACATTTCCAGTGGTGAATATGTGAATCACACTTTAACTCAGATCACTTTGGTAGAAGAGTATGACTACCAAAATGATGCTGATGATATTGGTGGGGTTATTCGTGGTCGCCGCACACTTTGCGTTCAGGAAGATTACGAGACAGTAAAGACTAGGTTAGTCAATGCTTGCCAGGCAGCCTGCTGATCTGATCGGAAAAGCTCATGCCAAGCCCGGAACACGACAATCTGACCCGCCTCGGCGCGAGGTGGCTCAAGAAGCAAGGCTTCGCTGTGGTGGCCACCGAGATAAGCGCCGTTGGAAGCCGTGAGCAACCCGATGTAGTAGGTTTTCGCTCAACCTGCTCAGCAATCATCGAGGCCAAGACAAGCCGGGCTGATTTTCTGGCGGATGCGAAGAAGCCGGAACGCAAAGCAGATGGCGCGGGACTCGGGATTTACAGGTTCTATATCTGTCCGCATGGTCTGATCGCGGTCGATGAATTGCCGGCGAAGTGGGGCCTCCTCTATGTCCGGGGAGCAGCGGTAGAGGACGTTCGCCGCCCCCTGGGGAATATCTGGCCGGGTCTTGGGCAGTCGGTCGAAGGCTGGAACGAATTTCAACATGAGCCGGATTTGGCCAAGGAAAGAGCCGTCTTGTTTTCGATAGCAAGACGCTTAGCCAACGGCCAGCCGGTTTGACTCGGAAAATACACGCCGGCCGAAGGGTGACGTGAGAGAGGAAACGAAAACATGACGCAAAATATTTCGACCCGGCGAGCATTCGCTGGCATCTATGTCGACGGGCCTCAAATCAGCGTCAGCGTGAACCCGCTTGCCAACGGTCAATTGAGCGTCACGGTGACGGCTCACCCTGACCTGACCGGGTTCTCGCAGTCTTGTCGTTTGACAAACCTTGAGGCTGTTCACGAGTTTTCTCTGAGCGACATCACGCTCGCGGGTGAAACTCTTCTGTGCATGGCTCCCTACGAAAGCGCCCCGATCTATCGAGAGGGCTTTACCATCCAGCTCGATTCCGGAATGGCCCAGGCTCTCCAGCCTTTGCTGCCAAAGCTGGCCAACGTTGCGAGAACGGCCGAATCGATCGAGGGGCGCGTTGCTTCGTTAATGGCACCAGACCACATCAGTCATATGGAATCGTTCATCACCCAGGTTGTTGCGAGGGTCATTCTCGATAAGTATTCACCCAAAGATGCGATTACAGCCGAAGCGATAGAACACTTCGCTGGCAAGAACGCAAAGTTTCTGGAGGCGTTCAATGATGACCAGGTGCAAGTCCATCTAGCTAACGCTCAACATGTGGCAACTCTTGAAAGTTTGCCCAGTGGTATCAGTGTGCAGTTAGCCGCAGAACAAGAGCATTCCAAGCGGCTGGCTGATGCGCTGAGGGCCATGCTCGAATGGCACGACGACATAGCCAAGCCGGCGAGCCAACCACTGCTTAATGCTGGCTATGAGGCCCTGGACGTCTACGATATATCGCATCGCTAACTGGCACGGGAAAATGATCATGAAGCCACTTCAGGCAGGTGAACTTAGCAAGCTGGTCAGCATCGGAGTGATCCGCATGGTAGCGCTGAAAGAAACGCCGGACGGTTGGACGATACAGTTTAACGATGGCGCATATGCCTCTGCACTTGATGATGGTAGAGCACGGTTTTTTGCAAGTACCGACAGCGCGTTGAAATTCCTCAAAGGGCGAGGGATTTTCAATGTATCGGTTCACATGACAAAGTGACTGAAATGAAGGAGTTTCAATTTGTCGATTTCAATCCACAGCGTGGGTGATGAGACTTCGGGCGGAAAATACTATATGACTGAGGGTGAATGGAAGGCAGCATTTATTACTGCCATGGAAGCTCATGGAGGCTCTGCATTCAACATGGCAGAAGAGGAAGCTGACTACCAGTGGATGAACGCTCCAAACGTAGAGGAGATTGATCCTATTGCGTTGGCAAATAAAATCGCACCGGCATACCTCCGTTAAGCCATCAGAGAAGCCTCCTGGCTGCTGCAGGACGAGTCCCGGCAACCACAAGCAGACTCAACCGCGTTCCGTATGCGAAACATTGCGGCTAGTTGGCCCCCGTACCGGTCTGTAGTCGGAGGAAGTGAAATGGAGTTTGCTATGAGACGAGAGAAGAATCGCGGATCGTACGCAGAGCGCGTTGAGCTGTCTGCTATAGGAAGTGCATCCGCTTATGCAGTTGCACTCGTCATAGTTTTTTGGTTGATATATTATTCCCATCAAGAACTTGACAAAAGCATTCAGGACTACAGAATTAAAAGGATTTCATCTGTAGAATCAGTAATTGACATGAAGGATAGTAAGCAACGATTTATATCTTACGCTTTTAATTCCTGCTTAGATAGAAAAGGAACAAGTGTTTTAGAGTGCAAGAATGACACGCTAAATTTAGCTACATATGCTTTCGGTAAAGATTATAAAATGACAGCAAATTTCCTTCTTGAGAGAATGTTTAGTAATCTAACTATAACAAATGACTGAAATCAAAATAAGAAGCCGCATAGAAGTAAAAATCATAGTCGACAACGAAATGGATATAACACTATCCGCCCAACCGGTATTAGGCCACAGCTAAGCCTTATTGATTGATCACCAAAAATATTTTTCAACGAAAGGAGATGTGAGTGGATAACCACTGGAATGAAGCAGCCAATTCTCTGGCTAAGGCCGTGCTCACGAAGGTTTCCCATATGGAGCATGGAGAACTGCACAATCTGCTGCCTGAACTATTTGAACAAGGTGGCGCACTTGCAAACGCTGGCGACAATGAGCTATGTGCTCTACAAGCGCTGATCGCTCAAGGCCAAGTCGGCTTCTAGGTACTGGTCGTTTTCCCCATGCCGGCACGCCGGCATTAGAGAATTCGATTCACCAGGCTGCCGACGCGGCCTATGTTGCACCAGGAGCACGGGTTGGACGAGAAGAAGAGAGGCCGGGGACGCCCGGCAGGCTTGACCCAGGAGGCACGCAAAGAGCAGCTTCGTCTGGGTAAAGCTGCACAGAGAGAGCGCGAGACAGAGGCCGGAAGGACACGAATCGATGCGGCTGTATCCGTCGAAGCGAAAGCCAATCTGGAAGCCTATCGAGATGCGAATGGATTTAAGAGTCTTGGTGTTGCATTGGATGCAATTCTACTTAAAATTTATGTTGACCGGTCAACATAATTATCCTAGAATTAAACCATCAAAACCAGACTTGATGAAGCCTGTTATGAAGACCGTAGATATCTTGTTTGGCGTGGATTTGAGCGCCTACGTTTCCACCGAAGTGCAAATTCCGGCTGACGTCGATCTGAAAACCTGGCTACTGGAGTACGGCCCGTCAATCGTCGAGGATCTGGTATTTGATGAGAACTGGGGTACGCAAGACGCCTTGCGTGTTGTGGAGGTTAAGCACAGCGGGAACACTGTGCTGTCAGATCTTCCCTTGGCTCCCAGCCCATATGATCGGGGCTTGCTGGCAGAGACCTTCATCAAGAAGCATTGGGACGAGCTGGTGACTTTGAGTATCCCGCAGAATATTCTGGCCGATTTTCAGACGGTGCTTAATACCTGATATCTTTCCCGGCCAGCTGCTGTGAGTCGACTACTCATCAAAATGGGGAGGGTCCAACGAGTCTCCCTGGTAAAGGATAGACTGGTAATCCCTGCGGATGGGCTGGAGCAATCGTGCCGACTCGACATCGCAAAGACATCGGCAAGGCTGGGCTACACCGGACACGTTGTATTCGCCGCGCCGCAGTATGGCGTGCATGACCGGTTCTGTATCGAGGACGTGCTGTCGCACAGCCGGCCTAACTAACTCGGAAATTGCCATGAAAAAATATCAGATGGCCGCCCGCCTGCTACTTGCCTTGGCTATGCCCTGGCTGATTGTGATTGGCTTCAATCTTGGTTGTCGCCTTGTGTCTTTCTCGACGGGCTCACCACTCCCTCCCTGGCGGTTGTACGCCGACACTACCTGGCTTGTAACCAGATATTTGGCAATGTACTGTGCAGCCTCTTTGATGCTGGCTTACGTTTCAAGTTGGTTTCGGCCCAACGCTGAACTGAGTGCTTCGGACAATAACCAGACCATAAAGTCGTAACGGGAAGTTATCGCGGCCATGTGGCCTGGGAGAAACAAAGGCGGCAAGCATCACCATCAAAATTGAAGACCGCGCTGACGGGGGTATGAACGTTCAGTTTCAGGCGGACAATCTGAAAACAGCGGCAACAAAGCAAACATGGCTTTTTGGGTTTGCTTGCGCCGATAGGAATGCCACATTACGGAAAATGTTTTTATCTAAGGGTATGAGGAATCAGTATGTCTAATGACGTAGTTCTAGAAACACTGACCGAGAAAATTCAGCGGCAAGATCGCTACATCGTGGAGTTGCAAGCTAAACTTCTACAGGCGCGGCAAGCCGCGGTTGGCAACATGCTCGGGCAGCTTCGCTTGCGAGAGGCAGTATTGCTGTATGTTGGGCAGAATGCTGACAACTTCGAGCGGGAGATTGCAGAGAACTTCGGTAGAGAAGTGGCGCAGGAGGTGTCAGTCAGCCTGTTCGTGCTCGACAACGCACCTGTTTCGCCCGAAGTACGTGAGACGTTCCGTAAAGCGACCAACCACGGAATGAACCGATGGTAAGTGACATTCGCGGCGCAACCTTACCAAGTTTCGCGAAACATCGCGGCCAGGTGCCGCCCGTTGCCGGCCGGCCGCCGGAAATGTCTTTATGGAATAGATATGCGAGTCGAAATTAAACCTAATACTTGGCTAAATATTTCTGCCGTTGCTTTAGCGGAGAAGCAGGTTTTAACCGGAACTTGGGGGGATGATGCAAAGGATTACAAGAGAATACAAGGAGAGCCATTTCATATTGTGCAGCTTCGATTGATTGTTCCTGGGCTTGAACCAATTTGGCTGGAATGGGAGGCAGAGTTGGAGAATGGCAAAGTTACCGAAGAAGGCATCGCCGCAGTTGAAAAAAAATGTCAAACAATAATTAACCTGCTACCCCCTTTGGGGGCCTGCGTAACAGGTGCATCTAAACTCCACGCCCAGGTTGAATCTGTCTAACTCTCTGAAACGTTTGTTGATCGCTGCCAGCGTCGCTGGCATCAACGAGCAGATTCACCAGGCCGCCCAGGATAGGGCGGCTTTGTCGCACTAGGAGCACGGATTGGACGAGAAGAAGAGAGGCCGGGGACGCCCGGCAGGCTTGACCCAGGAGGCACGCAAAGAGCAGCTTCGTCTGGGTAAAGCTGCGCAGAGAGAGCGAGAGACAGAGGCCGGAAGGGCACGAATCGATGCGGCTGTATCCGTCGAAGCGAAGGCCAATCTTGAAGCCTATCGAGATGCGAATGGATTCAAGAGTTTGGGTGTGGCGTTAGACGAAATTCTGCTTCAATTAAATGTTGACCGGTCAACATAAAGAGGCTAGAATTTTACCATCTGCAGACGAATGGAAGTAGCTATGACTCAGCCTGAAATTGGTGGCACAAAGGTTTATTCTAGTGGCGCTACGGAGCTTGCGCGCTCAATGGGTGTGCATCCTGCTGATTTGGATGTATTCGGTCTGACGTGTTTCCAAGCTTGGAGGACGTTGGAACTGGATATAGATTCGGTGTTGGCGAAGTCGCGTTGGCGAACAATTGCATTTGCTGTTGCTGGGAGCCTATCAACATGGGCGTATGCCAGCCTGGTTTTTCCAGACGGTGTAAGCCGTCTACTAGCTACCATTTATCACTAAGCCAAGGTGACTGAAATGCTGTACGTGATCTGGTCAATTGCTTTGATGATAGCCGGCCTCGTCCTGATATATCGGAGCAATGAAAATGTTATCCATATGCTTACAGGTATGGGATTGCAAATTTTTTCTGTCGTTCTAGTAGCCAACTACACGATCATCCCGGCCTATCACTGGATTAGCAAGATGCTGCCGAACCAGGGCGAGGTCATAAACCACCTAACAGCCGGGGTAGTTGTGCTTGCTGTGATTGTTGCAGTTCTGGTCTTTGGAAATGCCAAGCTGAGTGAATTGGGCAAGTAACAAGCCCTTACCAGTTGGTAGTTTTCCGGCGAGCTCCGGCATTGCTATCCTATAAGGGATTTTTGAAAGACGCTTATCAAACGGTATCAACAAGATTCGAGGGGTCTGACATGTACGATATGTTTACAAAGTACTCATCGAGCGACGATGGGATGGGCAAGCCAGTCGGCTATCTGGGGCGAAACCGCCCATGGATTGTTCCACTATGCGGAGCATCCATATTCTTGGCCTCCCTTGTGTTGCTGGCTATGTTGGGCATAGTTGTCCCCGCATGGGTGTTCTTGGCTGGGGTTATCGTCAGCTTGATCGCCTTGTATTTGGGGCTGTTCCGAGTGGACACTTTTTCCGCGGTGCTGCTCAAATGCGGCATAACCGGTATTGGTCTCGCAAAGCTGTTCTTGATAGTGATCGGGAAGCTATGAAAATCGCGTACGCTGTAATAGTACTCCGTGGCCAACGACACGTTCGTTTCAGCCTAAAAGTGGATCTGCAAGATTCTCCCGAGCTGCCGGCGTGATTCTGCGAGTTTTGAGCTGCCACAGTTCTGGCGCGGCTTTGGATTAGAAAACTATGGGGATACCATAGGACGGCTATGATTTTCACTGGTGAAAACGCGTAAATCGAGAAGGCTTTCGATAGCCCAAGGCCTCCGTACCCAGGGGTATAAAGTTGTCCGCAATGCTCATGCTGCAAGATTAAGTGATGGACGCCGTGCTGGTAACACAGCATCCATCTAACCAAGTGATCTATTAAGGAGATCAAGATGGCTATTTCAATCGTACCCAAAAAAATTGCTTACCGGGCTGCTATCGGAGATTATTTCGGCTTCATGCCTGCTCACCGGAGAGCACGGGCACTCGGTATGTGGTTCATCTGTATGCACAAACCTAGCAATAGCTTCGAGTTTGCACGGGCGGACAGCCAGGAGCCATTTTTTCAACGCATCCCGGTTTGCATGCAGCGAACCTATCACTAAAATCATGTCAATGTGACAGTGGCAGAAATCAATAGTATGGTACAGGGTTTGATGTCACGAAAATTATGAAAAGGAAATGATCATGTTCAGGTCCAAAAGCAAGAAATTCCATTATTCAGAGAATATAAAGGCAGCGATATTGCTCGTAGTCTTAAGCTTCCTGTTCTGTGGGCTGGGTGTAAAAGGTATGATGCAAGGGGCCTTGTGGAGTGACTTGATTATCGGGCTAGGAGGCGGCTTTGGCTTTTCGGCCGGGATTGTTGCATCACTGCGTGGACGTCGTTTGGATTAAACGCACCGCGTAAAAATAGCCATGAAGCAAGATAGAATGTCTAACTACCACGAAATGGTAAGCATCCTATTAATTATATTGATGTCCTCGTTGTGCAACAGAGGTACATCATCGGGCTGTTTCTAGAAGAGGATCCAGCTCTCAGGGTTGGTTGGGTTGGGTGAATAGCAGTATTATTTGGTATGATCATGGGGTTTGTCGAGATCCACGGCCCAAGAGTATTCTTTGTAAAAGGGTAGATATATGACACGCGATGAGTTCGCAAAACTTACAGAAGTTCAGCAAAGTGCTATCTACAACTACCAAAGCACAGTTTCCTACGTTTGGCACAGAGCTATAGAGTACGGGGGCGGCCTGGTTATGTTGGTTTCTGCACCCATATTGTTTCATTTCATAATTGGACCCAGTAAATCAACCCAGTCATCCTCCGATCAAAATTTAGTTTCTTTTGTGACAGTTGTAGTTGATTTCTTCTCGCGTCCCATCGTCATAGGGTCCATGCTAGCTTTTGTGTTTGGACTTGGCTGTTTGATTATGTATGTGTGCGCAGTTAAGGTCCGTCAACAGCGACGAGAACTACTGAATGTTGGTCTAACTCCAAAGGATATAAAGGGACTCCGTGACGAAGATGTTTTTGAGCTATTCCTGATCCCTCAGCTCAAAAAACAAGGCGTGCCTGTGCTTGAAGATGAACCTTATGGACATGCCAATTAAGGAGAGACATGCTGGAGAACGAATTAGAAAACTGCGCAAGCTATCCCCCTCCTTGCACTGTTGTGCTGTACAAAAGTATGGACGCGGCGATATCCGAATGGGGCCAGCTGATTGAGGCGCGTGCCGACTTGGAACGGAAGTCGTCCAGGCGAACTCAACGTGACCTGAAGATAGCGCTAGGTTTTTTTACATTTGCCATGCTGAATATTTTGTCTCTCCTGGTTGTTCTGTCGTAGTCGTAACTTCAGCCAGACGTGTTACCGACTTTAGTGAACTTGGTCGGAGTGGTAATCCTTAGCGGCTTTTCTTGAGGGATCCCCCGGAAGCGATCTTGGCCGTCACGTTCCCGTTGGTGTAGGTAAGCCGCATCGTAGGATCACCGGCTACCAATTGGTGAGGCTTGACCACGGCCAGGTCATGTTCAATTACGACTTGCCTGCCGGCATCCTGGAACGCCAGGTGGTGGCCGAGCAATAACAGTCCTCCAGCGTAGTCGCCGGCGCTGAGTCGTGCCGTGGCTGGCGTATCGTAGCCGGGATGCAGGCCGGTGAACCGCGCACGGTCCTCCCCGCGCTCCTGGAGCGGGACCAACAGGGCATTTTCGACCCAGGCCTCGAGCTGATCATTCCGCTCGATCACCTCTGGGCCCTGCAGGGCAAGTTGGAAGCGATGGCCCTGCAGCGCGATAGAGTTGTCGAAGACCAGCGTTTGGTGTGCCAATTCGGTTGCCAGCGGCAGTAGCGAGAGTACGCGATGGTAGCGTTCTCTGACCTTGTCTTGTGGCACATCGTGGCCGCCGTCTTGAACGCGATTTTGTACCCGGCGCACGTTCAGGTCAGGCGTGGCCAGGCATACGAAGATCAGGGTGACGTCGTAGCCAAGCTGGCGAGCATCCTGCATGATCCCCAGCTTGGAGCTGTGGGAGCCGACCGTTTCGAACGCGAACGGCTCTCGAGCGCGCATCCACGCGCGCCGCTGATCGTCGGCCAGGCGCTGCGCCGTGCGGTTACGTTCGTCTTCGCTACCGGGTAGAGTTTTGGCGATTTCGTCGGGGTTGACGTAGTTGGCCGGGATCTGCAACCGGCCTTGGTGGCGTAGCCAATCGGTCAAGGTGGTTTTACCGCTGCCGTTGGGGCCGGCGATCACTACCAATGAAACGGGCGACTCTTGGTCGCCCGGGGTGTTCGATTCAGTGTGGGTTTGCGTCATGACGGTGTCAGGCGGCGGCCTTCTTTTTGTGCCCGAGTCGGATTGCGGCGGTACGAATGGCTTTGGATTTGCCCAGTGCACTACGTATCCGCAAAGCTGTTTTGCTGAGTGATTTCTTTGCAGCCGCCGGCGGTGCGACCTTCTTGACCTGCACGATCTTGCCGCGCGCGTCGAGACCGGAAACGGGCAGCCCTTTCTCCAGTCGCTGTTTGATCGCATTTTCGCCGGCGCGGCGGGCCTCGTCGACGACTTCCGAGAGAGGCACTCCTAGAAAGGTCTTCATCGTGATGTCCTCCTTTTCGCTTCCAGTATCGCATAAACCTAGCAATTTAGGCCACCCAGACCAGATTGGCTGGGTGAAAAACATCATTCATATGTGCTATTGTATCCGCCTTATGATCCAGCATTAGGAATAGCATGATGATCGACGTGCAGTCATTGTCTTTCCCTGACCTCCTCAAGCTGCGTAAGCAGCTGGATGCCCAAATCGCGGTACGCAAGGAACAAGAGCAGGCTGAAGCTAAGAAGCGCATTCGCGAGCTGTTGAAAGTGCACGGGCTGACATTAGCTGATTTCGGTGAGGAGCGGCCGAGGCGCACTATGGAGGCAAAGTACCAGGATCCGGCCTCTGGTAAGACCTGGTCTGGCCAGGGACGTAAACCGTCGTGGGTCGAGCGGGCGTTGGTAGAAGGCAAGGTGCTGGATGATCTTCGAATTCGGAAGTAAGCCGGCCATGTAACGCGCCGGCGTCTCGCCGCGCGGTTCCCATTTTCACCGGTGAAAGTCTCACAGGGGAGTTAGAGGCTTTCGGCGGAAATCATAAAGGCTCAATCTATGAAAAAAATCCTGGTAATGTCGGTAGCGTTGCTCTTGGCCGCCTGTGGCGGCGGGCAGGGGAGTGAATATCTGGGGAAATGGCAGAACAGCAAGAATGCCAAGTCGTCGCTTGAAATCGTGAGGAATGGCGATAGTTTCCTGGTGAACGAGACCAAGCCGGACTTCTTCAGCAAGGGGGAGCTCAAGACCAGCAAGTTTCCCGCGGTGTTGAAGGACGGCGTGCTGCAGATCCAGGCAGGGATGGGGGCAGTGAACATTGGCCACGTGAAAGAAACGGATACGCTGACGGTGCCTGGAGGCATGGGAGGGACGATCGAATACGCGCGGATCAAGTAAACGCTGCTGTCTCAACAAGAAGAAGAACAAAGCCGGCATAAGCCGGCTTTTGTTATTTGTTCATCGTCAACTGGATTCGTCGTTTTCCCCTGGGTTCGGCGATGAGGACGGAGGTTTCGCTGACGACGGTTAGGACAGGGGCGATTTCGGCCTTTCCCGGGCCGGACGGATAGGCGAACTGCTCGATCGGGTGGCCGAGGGCTATGTACTTGCCGTTGATGAACGCGCCTAGGCCAGGGGCGGTCGCATCAAGTTTCATCAGCTGGTTTGTCTGCAGCAGGGCAAAGTAGTCCGGTGCCGCCGGCTCGGTTGCGGCTGCTGAGGCCTCGCTCTTGGCCGCGCGGATCTCGAAAATCTGGTCCATGTTGGTCGCGCCAGGCGGCGCGGCCAGCGTACTCCCAGGCACGTCGGGCTGAAGAATGCGAGGATCTTTCGCCGGCGCGGTAGCCATCAGCGGATAGAGTTGCTTGAGCTTATCCTCATGCGTGGCGTTAATCGGGGGCATCCCGCCGACGATCAGCAGCGACTGATCCAACGTCACCCGTAGCTGTTGATCCCCGTAATAGACTCCCGCCGCGGCTGCGAGTCCTAAGATCAGCAGGATGTTGCGGGAACTGGTCTCAATTTTGGTTTTCATGGCATTTCTCAGCTGCGGACGAGCAGGCAAGCGTTATAGACCACCATCGTTGGTGCGGTTCCGGCTTGCACGGTCAGTTTGTCGAGTCTCAGATCCTGGCGTTGAGCGAGTTGTTTCGCCGCGGCGAGGAGGGTTTGGTAGTCCTGGGCAACGAAATTCAGTTGATTGCCGCCGGTGTTGCCGATGCAAACCTTGTAGAGTCCCAGTTTTTGGCCGTTGAACTCGATGGGCTTGATGTCGTTGACTGTGAAGCTGTCCATCGGCATCTGCAGGCCGTACTGCTGGATATTCAGCAGTTGAATCAGGCGGTACTGGTCCTTCACGTCGTCGGCGGGGGCGAAGGTGTTCTTCCAACGAACTTGGGAAGGCGCGAGCTCCTTGTACTGAGCCTGCCACTGAGCGAGTCGCTGGGTTGCGGCTTGCTGTCCGTCAGCCTTGCGCGCGAGCGCCTGGTGCGTCAGGTCGCCGCCGTTATACAGGGCTGCCGCAAGCAGCGCAGCCATCGCCATTGCAAGCATTCGATTATCTTGGCGACTTTCCATTGCATGGTCCTTATAGTTTGGCGGTCGGAGACTCACCACTGCCCGATTTGATGGTCAACGACAACCAGGTCTGATTGCCCTCGTGTGCTTCCTGCCAGCCTTGCGGGACGAGCCGCAACGTGATGCCGGTCGAACTGGCCAACTCGGCCAGGATCGGCTGCGCTTGGTCAAGGGGAGCGACATCGGGTTGGCGCTGGACGCGCAGTTTGAACTGGATCACTTTTACGGCCTGTTTTGCGGCCTGTTCGGTATTTGGTCCTTCCATCTGATCAGACTCGCCCAGGGTGAGCTCCGTGATGCGCCAATCCGGGTGGCTACCGACGGCGATCAGCAGCTTATCCAGGTTGGGCAGTTGTTGCTGGAGCGGATTGCCCGATTTCATCCACTGATCCCTGGCGCGCAGGAGGTCCAGCGATTCGATACTGGTCGGACCTGCGGCCGCGAGTCGCTGATAGTCGTGTTTGACTGCATTGAAGCGAGCCACGTCGGAGGCCACGGTGGCGGCATAGCCGACTAGCGCAACGATCGCCAGGCCGGCAGGTAAGGCCATCTGGCGGAGTCCATGATGGGCCGTGTGACGGGTAAGGCGCGTGCTGGTGGCCTTTGCGAATGGCGTGTCTTTGGCCAGGATCAACCCCGGGTAGTCGACCGGCAACAGGGGATTGGTCCAGATCAGCCGGGTGTCCGGGTGACTATGCTGGTCCAGCAATTGCCGAACCTCTGTGTCGTAACGGAAGTTGTCGGCGGAGACGAGGATCTTCTCGCTGATCTTGACCAGTTCTCCCTTGTCGAAGGTATAGAGGCTGATATAGGTCTCATCCACGGAGTGGGAACCGTTGATGATGATGCAGCGTCCTTTTTGCTTGCGGCCGTAGCGAAGGATACTGTCGACGGCAAGAGAGAAGCGGACACGTTTTTCAACATTTAGCAATGTTTCATGTATCTGAACGTACATGTGCCGCTGCTTGCCGATGCGTAGGATCTTGCCGAGCGATCGAGGCGGCTGCGGCAGAAAGCCTTTCCGGATCGGGGACTTCTCAAGCGAGGCGAAGACCAGCTCGCCCAGCAGGATGATGGGTTTCTTTGATGGCTGTAGCTGTGCGACGCCGGCGGCATCGCCGAGGTAGTCGTTTTGCATGACCAGCTGCTCAAACCGGCTCTTGCCTTGGGCAGCTGGAATACCTATGCCTGTGGGATTCGGAAGATCCGTCGATGCGAGAGGAGGAAGCTTGGCGGCCGGCTTGTCGGCCAAGGGTTGTGCATTGGCTTCCGCGCGTGGGGTGGACCTGCCAATCTTTCGCAGCGTGGTTAGTGCGTTTAGCAAAGGATTATTCTTCATTGTGGATGGCTACCTTATGAATAATCGTTAAGTTCATTGTCCGACGACTTTAGCAGATTCTGCCATTTGTATAAAATACATCAACATTGGTGTTACACCAACGACAGCCGCCACCATAATTGCCACCAGTCTGCTGATGTCGACGAATCTCTCGATGATCTCCATACCGATGTTGATCAATGGCTGGCTGGCCTTCTGGAAATGCTTATCCGAATCACCCGTGGAATCGGTTAGCCGAAACGCATTGACAACGAAGACGGGGAGGTGTTGGCGTGGATCGTGTTCTGGAAGGCGGTCGAGGTCGACTGCTTCCGATAACCCACGCGGTGCGTTCTCGGCGATTGCCATCACGCTGGGCACCATATAAGAGAGCAGTAAGTTGTTTGAGCAGCGAATCGCATCAATGGGGGCGATCCCGCAGCCGGTCATGACACCAATGTACTTAGACCACAGACCATAATAAAGTGCTCTGATGGCCATCCCGAGGCCAGGAACATAATCGAGCTTGGCCAGCAATGCTTGGCGAACCTCACTTTGTTTGAGCAGGTGGTTGCCGAGTCCTATGATTGCCACCAGCCCGCCCAGCATTAGCAGAGAATGGTCGTGAATCAAGAATTGGATTCCCTCTGTGAGTCTGACGATGAAGGATTTCTCCCCTTGGGTTCTGGGCAAACCTTTGATCAAGGTCGGGATCACACCGATCAGGAAGAAAAGGCATACCCCAAAGCCGCTCAGGATATATCCCGCAGGGATGATGAGCAGACCTAACTTCTTGCGGATTTGCAATTGCAAAGAGATAGTCTCTTCAACCTGTTTGAAGATTTCTGGAAGCTTACCTGTGAGTTCGCCGATTTCCACGGGGGCTGTGGTGGTGGATGGCCAGTGCTGTTTCAAATACGAGGAAAGCGGATAGCCATTGCGGCAGTGGATGCTGGCAGCCAGCCAAAATTCCTTGTGTGGCTTCTGTAATTTGGACATCTCAACCAGAGCTTGGTCGATTGGAATACCGCTGTCGAGCAGGTTGTGCATGAAAGAGGCCGCCATTTTGAGGTCGACCAGGCGAAAGCTTTGTTTGCTCATATTTTTCACCAGTGAAAATCAAATCAGAGCATCTTGCAGCGCAACTTCGCCGATTAGGACGCGCTGCAGTGCCGCTTCGAACAGTGTCTGATCTCGAAACCCTGCCAATGCGCTGGGCTTGAAACTTTTGCGTTCGGCCATGTCGTGCAGCAGGTCTTTCAGTTCACGGGTGAACGTCAGCGTTTCATTGATCGGAAGCTCGCCGACGAAACCGGTATGGTCGCAATATGAGCAGCCGTCGGGAGAGGCCGCCTTGCTCTTACGCAGCTGCGCAATCTGGGCGTCTGTAAGCGAGGTGTGTCCATGCTGTCGGCAATAATCTTTGGCTAGGCCTGCGACGTTATCGAATTTCTGACTGTTGATCGGTGCGGAGCATTTGGGGCACAAGTGTGGTAGTAGCCGTTGCGAGATGATCTGGTTGAGCGATTCGATCAGGTCATTTTCGGTGACGATCGCAGCATTGGCATTGTCGACATGCGTGTTGGCGATATAGGCCATCACGGCCCGGTAGGCGAGGATCGTGTTATTGGCGTGCACGGTCGAGACCACAACGTGGCCAGTGCCAGCGGCGCGCGCGCAAGTGGCGGCAGAAGCGCGATCGCGTAGCTCGCCCACGAAGATCAGGTCAGGATCCTGGCGCAAGTGCGCGGCCATCAGCACGTCAAAGGTGTTTCGAGCATCGATCTGGTGCTGAATGATCCCTGGAATTAGGCGTTCAATCGGGTCCTCGGCGCTCAGCCGGTTCATCGTATCGCCGTACATGTCATAGTGCAGGCTGAGCATGCCGGCGATTGTAGTCGACTTGCCCGATCCCGTTGGACCTGCCAACAAGATCAGGCCTTGCGACTGGCTCAGGGCAGTCGTCATGAGATTGATGGTGGCCGGTTTGATCTTCTGCTTTTTCAAGTCAACCCTGGAGGTGTCCCGCGGGAGCAACCGGATGGATACCAACTCCGAAGGGTGAGATAGGCCCGCAGCGTTCGGAGACGTGAAGCTCAGGCGCAGGTTGACCTCGTGATCTTGCGATTTATAGACAAACTGGCCATCGGCCGGGGCGATAAGCCGGCCTTCGACCAGTTTTTTGCCGGCGGTGTAGGTCGCATTGCTGATGCGATGCAGGAACTGGTTGATCTCTTGAGCCTGCTCGGGGCTGATCCGTGGGCAGACGGGAATATCGCGCATTTTGCCCGACTGGCGGTAACGGACCTGGACGATGCCGTCGGGTTGGGGGGCGAGTTGGATATTGCTGGACTTTTTGCCGGCGGCAAAGTCAAGGATCCGCACCACCAGTTTTTGAGACTCTGTCGTGGCCTGGTCCGGGGTGAAGTATTTGGTCTGCGCATCCTGTTGCAGGGCGTTCACCGCACCCCGGTCGTTGCTCATCAACCGGTAGATTTCCGTCCGATTGCCGACCGCCAGCAGCGGAGATTTTTCCAGTAGCTGGTAGATCGGATCATTGGCACGCTCGTCGCGTCCCATCTGGCGGTAATCCTTCAGGCGCGAGAATTCGGTGAAGACCAGGCAGGCAAAGCCGAGTGGCGTAGTAATGAGCGCGGCTTCATATTCGTTGCAGGCCTTCAAGATGTGTGGCTGCTGCAAGGCGCTGTGTGGCGCGTCGGGGAGCACCATGTAGTAGGGGAGGCCTTGCGTGAGCGCGAGAATCTTTTGGATGTGGGGGCGCAGGTTGTCGATCTGGCTGGTCAGGTGCTCAAGTGTCGGTACATTCCGCGGCTTATCGGCCAGCACACTCTCCACCTTGTCGCGGGTGGCATAGCCGAGCTCGATCACCACATCGCCGGCGCGCAGCGTTTCGAAGCGAAGGCTTTGTTCCGCCATGGCTTTCAGGTCGTCGCCGGCCGATTCGAGGCTGTACCCCCACTCGCCCAGTCGATGCAGAATGTTGACCGGGGGCGCTGCGGTGGGTGTCGTAATAGCGTTCATATAACTATTCCTTAGTTGAATACGCGGGTCGTCGCGTCGAGCTGTGAAGAGATCTGAACAGCCGCGCCGGCCGCGTTTGTGAAGGGGGCTGTCGCCAGGATCGCGATGTAGTCCTCGTTGAGATAGTTGTACACGCGAGGGGTCCCCCATGCCGAATACAGGTCGCTGCAGTCGAGCGGGATGCCTTGCCACTGGTACTGGCCTGTGCAGGAGGTTGCGGTTTTGGAATATCCGGCAAGCAGGTCGGTCAATCTGACGGACGATCCGCCCGGGTTTGGAAAGACCTGCTTGTTGTTGGCTACCATCGCGTAATAGCTGGCGAATTTCTGGAGCAAGCGACGCTGTGCCGTTTTTTCGGCGTTGATTTGGCGCGCGTACTCGTCTTTGAGATCGAAACGCCACCAATAGGAAGTCTTGCTACCGCACCAGGTCGCGACATTGTCGAAGGCGGTGGTGCCACAGGCGTTGTGAGAGGAGTCCAGGTACTGCGACGAGGCCACCGCGCTGGCCGCCGGCTGCGAGAACATCGCTACACGCTGGTATTGCCAATTACCGTCAGTCAGCAGGCTACTGACAGCGTAGCCCTGCCATGGTGTATTGATCACCAGCCGCTGATGTTCATACCCCGGCATTGCTGAGAAAGCGTTCAGGTCGGTTGGTACTGTGCCAGTTTCGCGGATCTGCTGGTAGATGTCGGCGGCCAGCCCGCGCACTTGAAGTGCGCGCTGCTGGTTACCATACCACTCAATCAGCGCGTCCTGGTTGGCAGCCACTCCGGCAAGAATGGCAAGGAACCACGTAGCAAAAAGAATGACGACGAGTGGCATGGTATGCGGTTATCGAATGATGGTGAGAGTTCGGGAACCGTTGGTTGCCGCCGAGAATTGAATCTGAGGATCGCTGGCGTCCGATGCCGGTAGGGCGGTTGCGGTGCGAGCCCCCGCCACCGAACTGTACTTTTGGAACAGCTGCAGGACGAGTTGGTCAGCTACGTTAGTGAAACTGGTTTGAACGCGCGGCTGCCCGTTGATCGTCACCGATTGAATGCTGATAACCGATTCTCCTACGGTGTAGCCGTTGGAGGCGTCCCCTTGAATCTGTGTGCGCGCCGGCTGAATATTGCTGGAGTTGTAGCAGGCCTGATATTGCGGATTCAGGCCCGTTCCATCAACCAGGAACTGCAGATGCGCCGCAGTCGTGACAGTGGTCGTGATCGGGCTGGTGCCGATGATCTTGGATGTGCCGCAGCTTTCGTTAGCAGTTCGCCAGTTTGTCGTGAGCCGATCCGCGGCTGTGAAGTAGTTCATCGCTTTGGCGCTATCACTGGTCCCAAAGACACGTGGCGCGACGATCATGATGAGGAAGCCGATAATGGCAATGACAACCAGGACCTCTATCAAAGTAAAACCGGTGTTTTTTTTGGGTTGGACGGGGCGATTACTATGCGCTTTGCGCATGGCCTGATCGGTGACAGCGTTAGAGGGCGAGAAAATGCGTTTCATTTGTTTTCCTTGGACGATGTGATTAAAAGGTAAGAACTACGTTATTGCCGGCGATGGCACCGTCTGGTGCTTGGCCAAGCGAGACTTGCGAGTGGATTCGAATGGCGGCGTAATGCGGAATTTTGTTTGCTCCGGAAACGGTTGGGTCATAGTCACGGCAATATTGGATAGCTCCTCCCCATGCAGTTTTGCTGAACTCGTCCTGCCCCAGCCCAACTTGGGCAAGGACGTTTACGTTAGCGGCAGATAGGTCATACCAGCCGTCGTAACAACTTTGGTTGGTGGCAGGGTTGCCGCCAGAAAGGTTGGGGGCACCGGGCCCGGTTGGAGCCGGGTAATAGTTGGTCGTATCGTCGGCCGCTGCGAGCTGGCGTTTCTCTCGGAAGTAGTTCAGCAACGAATCGCGTAGCTTATCCATCCGATCAACGCTGGTCTGCAGCATGCTTTTTTGCAAAGGCAGCGTGCTGAAAATCTGAGTACCAAAGTCTGGCGCCGTCGGCGTCCACGTGGTGGCGTTGGAGTTGGTCATCTGTGCGCTTGCGCCAGGTACGCCGGTCGCGGAAGGGTTACAACCCGATCCGGTCAAGGCACAAGTCGTGTTGTATATCGCCCCGACCTGGTAGGTCAGCTGGACCAGCGCGCCGCTGCGGGTGTAGAGCGGGACCTGCTGGGTAAGGCCGGTAACCCGCTGATACACGCGAACGCGTTGACTGCCGAAACCATCGTCGTTGATCTCGTTCGTGGACAACCCGGCTTGCTGGAATGAGCTACCTAGAGTTGCATTGCTGGGGTCAAAGACAGTACTGGTGTAACCATTCCCTGTAAACGGAGCCGGCAGTGTGCCAAGTGGGGACTGAGTGCGAGCCGAATCGAGCAGTACCGAGGCGATGAGCTGGTTGTTCAGGGACTGTCGGTTCTGATAGGCACGTTGATTCATTCCCAGGGCCGCGCCAATCTGGTCGCTGAAGATAGACAGGAGGATACCCATGATTGCCGTGGTAACCAGCATTTCGTAGAGCGTAAACCCAGTTTGGTGCCGCTTGTTCACGTCAGCCCCCGCGCTTGGTGATGCTTACTTTGAGGACAAAGTAAGTGGTTGTTTTGGTTTTACTGCGACTGACCTTGCCGAAGAAACCGCCTAGGGCGGCAATATCCTTCAAACCGGTAATCCCACTGCTGGTATCGCTGTTGGAGTAGGACGAAAGCCCACCCAACACGATCAGGTCGCCGTCTTTCAGTACCGCCTCACCGGTATTGACCTGGTCCTTGATCAGGGGAATCTGCCCTGGGATTTGCTGAATTTTGTCGCCGGCGGTGACCACTTGAACGGTATCCACGGATCCCTGCAGGATTTTCTGTTGCAGGGATACTTGCGCGCGGATAATGCCGCTCGACACGTCGTAGCGCGGATTAATGCGCAAGACGGAGCCGATTTGGTAAGGCACTTCCACGTTCTTCGTGGCGACGATCGAGCTGGTTGTGGCCGAGCCTCCGGAGACCTCTTGGTCGTACTTGATGCGAACGCTAGTCGTCATTTGGCCGAACTCGACCGGCGTGCCGCTAGTGGTGGACACGAGCGGCTTGTCGGTGGTTTCGACATTCTGTTGCGTAGTCAGATAGGCGTTGAAGATCTGCAAGCCGTCGAGCGGAGAGGAAATACCGAACAGACTGCTGCTGCCAGGTAGCGCACTATTCCCGATAGTAACACTCGGAATATTCGAGCCTGCCGTCGGGAGACTAATGGTGGCTCCGCCCAAAATGTTGTTGCTGAGCACCGCTCCATAGCGGCCGGCCGCAAATTTGCCGAGTCCAGCAATGTCGAAACCCTCTGATTGGTCTTCTCGACTGGTGACTGAAATGATGCGGCCCTCGAACGTGATCTGGGTGTTGTACATGGACTGCACGTCATCAAGGTAACGGGCCAAGCCTTTCATCAGCCAGCGCGGTGCTTGAACGGTGACTGCGCCGGTTTCGGGGTTTACTTGGTAGCGGCCGACCTTTTGGGTCACGAAAAGGTCGGAACCGCCTTCCGCATCGGCCATACCAGCTCCGCCCATCGCGGTACCAGGCATGCCTCGCTGCATGCTGGAGTTGAACCCTGGTACTTGCGTGGCTCCTCCTGCAGCCGGTGTCGGTGCGGAGGAGGCGGCTTTATTGGCCGGAACCAAAATGGACAGCCGGCCGGCAAGTTCCGTTTTCAGGCTGCCCCAGAAGTTGTCGTTACTTGAGATGGTGTTGCCGTTCGAACCGGCATTGCTGCCGGAGCTGCCGGAGCTGCCTTGTTGAGCGCCGATCCCGTAGCCGCTCGGCGTCATGCTCGATGGAGCAGCGGTCGCAGAAGAGCTGGAGGAGGACGTAGTCGAACTCGTGCTGTTACCGCTCGGATCAAGCGTTGCCGTATTGAACGACGTGGTGCGGTTACCAATGTTGATGCTCCAGGTTTGCGATTTCATCGGGATGATCTCAACGACATGACTGTTGTCGTCGACTTCGTAATCCAGCCCCATTGCACCCAGGAGGACCTGCAAGGCGATTTCGCCGTTGACACTGCGCACGCCATGGCCGCCGTACATATAACTATCCAGAGGAAGGCTACTCGTAACATTGATGCCATGATCACGAAAAACCTTGAGGATCTCGAAGGCGGAAACCGGATATTTGGGGACATAGGTCAGCTGCATACGGCGCAGCCAGGCCCGCTGCTTGGCCTCCTGAGCCTCATCAGACAATTTCTCGAAAGAGAGAGGCTGTTCACCGCGGAGGACGATCAACGGCTCTTCACTTTTTGAGGCTGCCTTGGCTTTCTCGTAGTCCTCGGTGGCGTTCTTATGCAAGTCGCCGGCCTGCTGACGATAATTGGTGGAGCAGCCGGTTGCCAGCAGGCTTGCCATCAGCGGGGCAATGATGATGCGTTTCATGTTCGTTCGAACCCTTCAACAAAGTGTGTTGTTAGCGGTCCGTCACTCGGATTTCCGGTGTCGGCTGTTCGTCGGGGAGGATTTCGATCTTGATCAGCTTGCCCGCGCTGGCATTGATGATTTTCATCACGTCGAGAAAGTCCTTCTCGTAAGTGCGTGCGGTGTTGACCTTGATGTAGTTGGACGCCTTCCAGTTCAGGCGGTAACCAGCGTCTTTGGCCCAAACCTCCAGGTTGTCCTTGAGTGTCTTGGTCGGGTCCAGCACCCACTTGGGTTTCGGCGCGGTTTCCGGCGGAGCGGAGAAATCTGACGCTACGGTTACGACTGTGGCCGGCAGCGCTGCCGCGCTGATGATTTCTGCAGCGGCAGGCGGCGCTGCTGGAGCCACTGCGGCGGGCTTTGGCAACTGTGCTAGCGCCTCTTGCACAGCTGCCGGCGCGGCAGGAGGTGGTAAGGGAGTGCTGGCCCCAGCTTCGATGTTAGGCGGAGATGGCTGCGTGCTGGCTACCGGTTGGGTGAACTCCTTCATAATGGTGATCGCCGTTTGCGGGTCGATCTTGCCGTTGGCATTAATGTCTAGGAGTTTGTTGACGATCAAGAGGCGTACATCGCTGTTGGCCAGCCCCGCCTGTGCGCCGCTGCCAGGCGCTGCTGGTGATCGGGGAACTGTCGGAACTGCCATGTTGGTGGTGGGGCTGGATCTTGCAACCGGGGTACCGGCGGAAGACGGAAAAATTTGTATGAGGCTCAGGTAGACGCCGGCCTTGGCGCTGTTTTCGCTGGCGTCGTTCTGAATGCGGATCCTGGGCGCACTGATCCCGCGCTGCAATAAAAGACTGCGGATGGTATTTGCACGTTGATTTGCGAGTGCAGTGTTGTAACGGGCGTCTGGCCGACCGGTGATGATGATTTGGTCTGATGAGGAAATGACTTGCAAGGTTTCTTGTATGGCCTTACGCCCCAGCGGGCCAAGACGGGCGCTACCGCTAGCGAATGGTACGGCATGGTTGTTGACGGAGTCCCCACGGCGGACTCCCGCAGCCGGGGGCTCATCGTCAACCACGCTGTACGAGGCCTGGGCCTGTCCGATCGCGCCCAAGAGGCAAGCGGCAATCGTGAGGCGTTTGAACGTCCATGCTGGCATTCGTACCTCCCTATGATCTGGTTTGTAAATAGTTCATTGATATATGCGCAGATTATGCAGCGGCTCTTGCTAAAGTTCAACATAAGTTGCACAATTATCACAGAATGTTTTACCGTGGTATCGATCAAAGGGAGAACCTCTCCGTTTTCACTGGTGAAAACAAGGGGCGATCAGTTGGGAGTTTTCAGCGCCGATGTGCAATTTCGTAAATCTGACTTCTATGGCAGGTCGCCATGAACAAAATATCTGTTGACGATTTTATAAAATCTACGCCCATCGCAGGCAAAGGGCGGCGCTCGAGATTGATGCCCTTCCTCGAAGACATTAAGACCTTGCGTGAGAAGGAGTACTCGCTCAGTCAAATCTGTGCTTTTTTGCAGGCGAACAACGTCCAGACGACTGTTGCAACGGTGAGTAGCTTTATCCGACGCCACATTTCCAAGGAGCAAGAAGAATGAGCGCAGACCAAGATTTTTCCGGTTTGTCCGCGGCTGAGCGGGTCAACCAAGAACGTTTGCTCGATGCAATTCGCTATGCTTTCGGGCCAGACATCATGGAGGCGATGCTGGATCCGAAGGTTGTTGAGGTGATGCTAAACGACGACAGTATTGTCTGGGTCGACCGCCTGGGGGAGGGGATGGCTCCTTTATGTGATAGAGATGGTGAAGTCATTAAGATGCTCCCATCGCAAGCGGCTTCTCTGATCAATAACGTGGCCACCATGCTTTCCGACACCGTCACCGTCGAGAATCCCATTCTCGAGGGTGAGTTGCCGTTGGATGGTTCCCGCTTCGAAGCTCTCATCCCCCCAGTAGTGGAGCGGCCGATCTTTGCTATCCGTAAAAAGGCCTCGCTGATCTTCACGCTGAACGATTATGTGAAGCAGGGTGTTATGACACTTGCCCAGGCGGACTACATCCGTGACGCGGTGAGAAAACGTCAAAATATCCTGGTGGTCGGCGGGACGGGATCGGGTAAGACTACGCTCGTCAATGCGGTTCTGCACGCAATTGCCGAGCTTACACCTGATGATCGCATGCTGATCATCGAAGATACCCGCGAGTTGCAGTGCTCCATTTCGAATAAGGTGCTGCTGCGGGCAACGGACACCGTGCCGATGCAAATGCTATTGAAGGCCACGATGCGCTTGAGGCCAGACCGAATCTGCGTCGGCGAAGTGCGTGACGGCGCAGCTTTAACGCTGTTAAAAGCATGGAATACCGGACACCCGGGTGGATGCGCGACAGTCCATGCGAACGGAGGTGAAGCCGGCTTGCTCCGGATCGACCAGCTCATCCAGGAAGTTTCCAATCTACCGCAGCGAGCGCTCATCGCAGAAGCGGTGAACGTGATCCTCTATATCGAGAGGACCCCAACCGGCCGCAAGCTGCGTGAGATGATCGAGGTCAACGGGTACGACGAAGTTACACGCAAGTTCCAATTCACCATTCGTTATTAAGGAAACATAAATATGGAACAGTTCATATGTCGCCCAGAGGTTGTCTATCACATCGGTAATGAATTCCTGATTTCCGGGGCTGCGGCCATCGGCTTCATGATTCTCTTCCTGACCAATCTGAATGGTCTGCGTGACCGTGTGAAGGCGAGGAAAGCAAAGGAGGGCGCGACCACCTAAAAGTGTCCAGACAGCTTCGCCCCCCAGCTCGCTAAAATTCACCTTTAGTTTATGCATTAAACAGTGTTATTTGATGGAGATCATTTCGAAATGAAGACCAATATGAACAGCATCGCCAAAGCTCAGATGGCCATTCTGCTGTGCCTCTATGCCTCCGCGGCGTTTGCCGGCTCGATGCCATGGGATGGCCCGTTGTGCACCATCGCGAATGCTCTCACTGGGAAGGCTGCATTTGCGATCGCGATTGCCGCCTTCTTCGGTGCTGGGGCCAAGATGGTATGGGGCGAGGAGCTGACCGGCATGACCAAAACGCTGCTCTCAGTCGTGATGGCAATTTCCATTCTGATTGGCGGCGCGGCGATCGTCCGCATGATTAACCCCAGTGCAGTGAGCTGCTGATGGATGGCTTGCCCATCCGACCGATCCACCGGTCGCTGCTGCGTCGTCAGACCATCATGGGAGGCGAGCGCGAGTTAATCCTGAGCTCCTTCCTAATCGGGGTCGGGGTCGGTTTTGCCTGCACGGGGGGCTTCGGTCCCTTGTACGGCATTCCTGTCGGCTTAGCGATAACCGTGGCGCTGCTGTTCGTCGTGAAACGGATGGGTGAAACCGACCCACAGCTGTCGCGGATCTTGCAGCGTCATTTCCGGTACCGGGCATACTACCCTGCTCGTGGGCGGATCCGGTCGATCATTCCTCAGGTGAGGGATTTCCGTTAACACCTGGCCGGCAGTTGCCGGCTATTTTCACTGGTGAGAAAAATGCTGTTCACCAAAGAGTTTCAGGACACGCTAAACGGATACGCTGATCTGCTGCGATTCTGCGCCATCATCGATAAGGGCGTGGTCATCGGCAAAGGCGGCGAGTTGATGATGTCCTTCCAATTTCGGGGGAAGGACAACGAGTCCAGTTCGTTTGAGGAAATGGAGGCAGTATCGCAGCGGCTGAATTCGGCTCTGCAACGCTTGGGCGCGGGCTGGATGATCCATTGCAATGCGTTCCGGTTGGAAAGCTCCGGGTATGCCGACCCTGGGCACTTTCCCGACCCAGTGACACGCCTCCTCGATGAAGAGAGACGTCGGCAGTACCATCAAGAGGGGCGTCACTTCGAGGGACAATGCGTCTTTACGTTTACTTATCTCCCGCCATTGCTTTTGGAAGCCAAGGCAAAGAATTACCTGTTCGAGCAAAGTGAGGATCTCAAAAGCCGAGCGGGGCCAGTGGCGATGCAGCAACTGGAGTATTTCAAGCGTACTGTGGACGATATCGTCGCCGAGCTGAAAATAGAAATGGAGTCGATGGTCCGGCTTGAGCCGGTGTTGATGCACAATTTGCCGACCAATAGTCAAGTCATGCTTGATCCGCAAGTCGGCTTCATGCACTGGTGTGCCACCGGGATCCGTCAGCCGGTAATCGTGCCGAAGCACCGCGCCCCATTCGGGCTGGACAGCATCATTGGTAGCCAAGATTTCTACGGCGGCGTTATGCCGCGGGTGGGTAAGAAGTTCATCAAGGTGATCAGTCTTGAAGGCCTGCCGGAAGGGACCCACTCGGGGATCCTTCATATCATGAACACCATCCCTGTCGAGTACCGCTGGAGCACGCGCTTTATTTATGTGGACAAGCAAGAAGCCTTGTCCATCATGGACAAGCAGCGCAAGAAATGGCGACAGGCGGTGCGTGGTTTCATGGACCAATTCACCAATAAGACCACGGGAGCGGTTAACCAGGACGCAGCCGCGATGTCGGCCGATGCAGAAATGGCCATGGCCGAATGTAACAGCGACCTAGTGAAGTTTGGCTACTACACTTCCTGCGTCGTACTTTACCATGAGGATCCTGAGTTCCTTGAAGCCGCTGGTGACATGGTTGTAAAGGCCTTGCGCCAGAAAAGCTTCGTGGTGCGTGAAGAAGACATCAACGCGGTTGAGGCCTTTCTCGGTTCCTTACCCGGGCATGGTTACGAAAACCTACGCCGCCCTTTGTTGCACACTCTCAATCTGGCCGATCTGTTCCCAACCACTGCAGTCTGGCAGGGTTTGGAAGAGAACCCGTGCTCATTCATCCGTGACATGTACCCGCGGGCAGATGTTAAGGTTCCCCCGCTGTTCTATGCGGCCAGTACGGGCAGTACGCCGTTTCGGGGTTCTCTTCATGTCGGAGATGTTGGTCACACGTTGATCCTGGGTCCGACGGGCACCGGCAAAAGCGCGCTACTGGCATTCCTGATGGCTCAGCATTTCCGTTACCCACGTGCTCGAGTGGTCGCATTCGACAAGGGCTATTCTGCGTTCGTGCTCAACCAAGCCTGCGGCGGCAAGCACTATGACATCCTTGGCGAGAACAGCAAGTTAGGGTTCTGCCCGCTGGCCAATGTCGACAAACTGAGCGAGCGCGCGTGGGCAGAGTCCTATCTGATGACGATGCTCGTTCTGCAGAAGGTCACAATTACCCAAACGATTCGCCAAGAACTACGGCGCGCCCTGCAAGTGCTGGCTAAGCAACCGAAGAAATACCGCACGCTGACCCATTTCGTTGGTCAGGTCCAGGTGAAAGAAGTGCGCCAGGCGCTGGAGTTTTATACGTTCGGCGGTGGCGCTGGCGGTATTCTGAATGCCGACGAGGATACGTTGAGCAGGTCCCATTTCACCGTGTTCGAAATGGAGGAACTGATGGAGCAGGGCGACGAGCACATCGTACCCGTGCTGATGTATCTATTCCGCTGCATCGAGCGGCAACTTGATGGCTCGCCGGTCATGGTGGTGCTTGACGAGGCCTGGCTGATGCTCGAGCACCCGATGTTCCAGGAGAAACTGCGCGAGTGGCTGAAGGTGTTGCGCAAGGCAAACGCACATGTGGTGTTTGCGACGCAGGAAATTTCGGACGTCCACAATTCGCCAATCAGAGATACGATTTACTCGGCGTGCATGACGAAAATCTTGCTGCCCAACAAAGAAGCCGCAGGCGAGAACTTCATCGATCTTTACCGGAACCTTGGCCTCAATAAGCGGCAGATTCAACTGCTAGCGATGGCCGTTCCCAAGCGGCAGTATTACTACATGTCAGCCTATGGTCGCCGCTTGTTCGACTTAGGACTTGGTCCTGTCGCATTGTCTTTGGTTGCCACCGCCGGCATTGAAAACACGGAGCAGGCCAGGGCTCTGATCAAAGAACATGGCAAGGGCTGGATCCGTGTCTGGATGAAGGAGCATGGGGTCAGTGAGGAGATGCTTCGCGTTTTTGACGGTTTTGCTGCTAATCAGACGACGTATAATGCTGAACTGCTAGTGGCGTGAGACTTTTTCACTGGTGAAAATAGTGCTTGCCTCCATTGTGCATAGTGTTATGATATTAGTATCACCGCACAAAGGGAGGCAATCATGGTATTCGCTGCTATTTTCGCGTTGCTCTTCATGTTTGGAAAACTGCTTGGGCCCATGCTTAGCTTTGCTCTGAAGATTGCCTTCACGGGCATTGGTTTGTTTGTGGGTACACTGTTTTATGTAGGTCGGGCATGCGCCAAAGAGTTATGGAATGAAAAATAACATACGTTATGCAATAATTGGCGCACACCTGTTATTACTGTAGGAGTGAAAATGAAACGTATATTGATGTTTTTCTTCATGCTATCCGTTGGACAGGTGGTCAGCGCGGCTGGGCGCCTGGCGTGTTCACCGGATTTCCGGCCCGTGATCCAGGATGCCGTTGCAGTGAATGAACCTGGTCAGCCGGGTCTGGTGTTCGTCGGCATGCATAGTCCGGATCAGCGCACGGCATACTTCCTGAATCTGCAGGGTGGCTGGGATGCGTATCAAGGAGGGCTGTATCAGCCGGCCGCACGATACGATGCGGGATTGCCGTCAAGTTATCCGCTGACGCGTTACTTGCCGGGAACACCGTCGTATACCTCCGCGGCTTTCCAAGGCTGGACTATCTATTTAGGCTACGGCGTGTTGACGCCAAAAGCTCAGGGGATGGTTAAGACGCGACGTGACGCACTCAACCAACTCCGGCCGGAGCGGGTCGCTCAAGGCAAATGGAACCCCGAATACGATAGCGATGATAGGTTCAAGTTGTCGCTGATCCAGAAAGATCTGATGGACAACCAGAAGTACGTCAAATCGATGGTGATTCCGTACCTCGATTGCAGCCCTCCCGATCATGGAAAGTGAGGCTTAATCATGGAAGAAAAATTTACCGCCGTTGAGGCAAACGACATGGGGGCATTCGTCGAGGACGCGGTGAGTCCCGACGAAGCTGCCCAGGCTGAACCTGTAAACAGAGAGGACTACCAAAATGAAAAAACTGCACAGTAAAGCATCTGTGTTGCTCGTACTGTCTATCGGGCTACCGATTTCCGCACTAGCGGGTTCCGTCGGGGGGACGGGTGGCTCGACTGAAGTTACCCAAATTCTGAACAACGTTGAGCTGATTACACAGACCTCCCAGCAAGTTAAAATGGTCCAAGTCCAGTTGCAGCAGGCACTGACGAATCCGAACACACCATGGTCTCAAACCATGCAGTCTTTGCAAAAGCTGCGCGATGTCGTGCAGAAAGGGCAGGCGATTGGCTACCAGCTTTCTGGAATGGAGCAGCAATTCAAGAACACCTATAAGGGCTACGCCCGAAGCAATGATATGCTCGGGGACTTCATTCGCTGGAACAACACCACGCGTGACTCCATCCTGGGGGCGCTTGGGGCTGCAGGACTAACGGTCGACCAGGTGGCCAGCGAGGGTGCAATGATCGACCAGTTGCGCACGATGGGACAATCAGCCCAAGGGCAGATGCAAGCGACCCAAGTCGGAAATGCCATAGGGGTGGAAATGGTCCAGCAAATGCGCCAGTTGCGGCAGCTACAAGCAGCACAAATGCAGGCCCATAACGCGTATCTCGCCGGCGAGACCGATCAAAAAGCCGCTACGCGGTCTGCCAACGACACTATTTTCAATCTCCGTAAAACGAAATCGGGGACTCTCACGAAGTAAGGGGGAACTATGAACAAGGCTCTACTCGTTGCAACACTGCTCTTGACGATTGGCTTGACTGCATGTGAGAAAAAGGAAGTACCCAATGCGGAACCACCGAAAATCCCCCCGGTGATCAAGTCTGAAGAAGGCGCGAATCCGTGGGGCAAAGCGCTGGGGAAATCCAACACGACCAGCAAGCTTCGGCACAAAGGTGCGGCGGCGGATGGGCAGGGCCAGTAGTAAACCGGGAGTATCTTAATGCGATCACTGACGTTGATTCGCTCTAACACGCGGTTGGCTTGCCTTGACATGCGAAGGGCTGGCACCTCGCAGACATTGTTGGCCGCGGCGGTGTTACTTGTATTGTTCTTATTCTATGCTCATCCGGCATTGGCCGGCACGCTAGACAACATCAATAACCTTTACAAACCCTTCAAGAGTTCTTGGCACACGCAGATCAAGGCTTACGCCGAACGTTTGTTCTGGCTACTCGTATCGGTAGACATGGCATGGCACGGCATCCTCATCGTTCTGGACAAAGCTGACGAATTTAAGTCAATCACCGTTTCTCTAATCAAGAAAGTATTTAGTATTGGGTTCTTCTATGGGTTGCTGAAATTTTCCGATACCTGGGTACCGGCAATTATCGACTCACTTTCTCAGATTGGGACGACAGTTGGAGGGTCTTCTGCGACACCCGATGGTATCTTGGTGGATGGCATGGAAACGGCCATGACTATCTACGGTACGATGAAAGACCTGGGAGTGATGGAGTCAATCTCCGTTGGGTTAGCCATCGTTCCGTGCGCTATTTTGATCTTCTTTTGTTTCCTCATCGTTGCGGGTCAGCTCTTGATCACCCTGGTCGAGAGTTACCTGGTGATTGGTGCGGGGACAATCATGCTGGGCCTAGGCGGCTCACGCTGGACAACAGAATTTACTTCCAAATACCTTCAGTACGCATTCGGGGTAGGCGTCAAGCTCATGATGATCTACCTAATCGTTGGTGTGGGCAAAGGGATAGGTAGCGGAATTACCATCGACCAAGACAACCTCATCGAATCTTGCTTGACCGCATTGGGGTCTGCATTCATTTATGCCTTCCTTTCCCTGAAAGTAGGATCAATCGCTAGTGGGATGCTAACTGGTGCATCCGCACTAAGTGGCAATGATGCGTTTGGTACCGCAATGGGCGTTGCTGCTGGTGGGGCCGCTGCGCTGGGGGGGGCAATGGCAGCAGGAGGAGCTGCGGTCGGCGCCGGTGCCAGTGGTTTTGGGGCGGCGCGCGCCGTTGGGGCGGGGTTCCAAGTTGCACAAGAGTCTGGCTTGCGTGGTGCCGCCGCCGGTGCGGCAGCATTCGGCCATGCCGGTGCGGCCATGGCACGCGAAATCGTCAACAGCTTCGGTGGAGGTGTGAAGGAGTCGCTGGGTGCCAAGGTTGACCAGACATCTGGAGCGAGGGCAGCGCAACAGCTGCTTGGTAGCCTTGGCGGGGGTATGGTGCCTGTCGATCCCACTGCAGGGGCCGCGGGTGGCAGTGACGCCACTGGTCCTATTGCTGAGGCGGGAGCTTCGACGGGGGCTCCAAATTCAGGTGGCTCCCCGGCTGCTCAAGCATCGAGTGCTAGTGCTGCGCCGAGTTCCTCTACTGGTTCTACTTTCACACCCTCTTCAGCAGGTATGGGTTCGTCTTCTGCCAAGAGTTCTCCGACCGGTGATGCTAGCTCGGCGGCTGTGGCACCGAGTTCTTCCCAATCAAATTCAGCAAGCAACGGGACGACGGAACGCCCGTTCCATCAGCGGATGGAGGATCGCTTCCAAAGCGCGAAAGGCTTTATGCCTGATGATGGCGGAACGGGAAGTGTCAATATTCCAATGAATCATGTTGAATAGGTTATTGCCTGATTCTCATATTGGCGATAACATTGTTATTCAACATTTCAACATATGATTTATTTTCACCAGTGAAAATGGGGTGAGTATGGGATTCTTCAGCAAGAAAGAAAAAAGAACAACCGACGGAGCTGGGGATGCTTCCTTGCCCGCGGCCGCAACTCCTTGGGCTGCGGCACAGCAGGCTTGGGATGACAGGATGCTGCGCCTGGCTATGCAGGTTCAGAACTGGCAACGCGCATTTATGATTATGGCCGGCATTACATGCCTTTCGGTCGTGGGGATTGCCTATATCGGGTCCCAGTCCAAGATCATCCCGTACATTGTGGAAGTCGATAAACTCGGGCGTGCCCTTGCGGTACGCGCGGTCGACGGGGAGGAGGCCAAGATCGATCCGCAGCGCGCAATGTACCGTGAAGTGATCGATTTCTTCGAGGACGGACGTACCATCATTGGTGACAACGCTGCGATGAAGAAATCGCAAGGTCGCATGTGGGCCAAACTGCCGAATGACTCGGCATGTCGTAAATATATTATTGATGAATTTGCGAAAAAAGATCCATTCACCCTCAACCAGAGCATGACTGTCACGGCAACCGTCAAAACAGCGCTCAAGCTTTCCAACAAGTCCTGGCAGGTGGAATGGGAAGAACAGGCATACACCCTCAAGGGTGAAGCCTGGGGGCCACTGGCACGTTACAAAGCAAATATCGAGACCAAGATGACCCCGCCGGCGGATGAAAAGACAATCCGCATTAACCCGTATGGGTTTTATGTCACGACCTGCAGTTGGACCAAGCAGCTCTGAAATTTACGCGATTAGGAATCAGGAGAGGTGTTATGCGCAAGTTTGTGTTGATCGTCGGTCTTGCGACCAGCTTGCTTAGTAGCTTGGGCGTGGCCGCGACTACGAAAAAATTTCAGACCTTGGACGCTGCGATTCTGGACCAAGTCAAGCAATGGCAGCAAACCGGGAAAATCAAGCCCATTATGTCCGATGACGGGAAGCTAATTTTCCCGTTTGGCGAATACATGCCAAAACTCGTTTGCGGCACGTTGCGCGCCTGCGATGTTGAGTTGGAGCCTGGTGAAAAAGTCATGGGGGACGTGCGTGGCGACACCAAGCTCTGGGACATCGACAAGGGTAAGTCGATGATCGATGAAAATCAGGACAAAGTTGTAACCCATGTAATCTTCAAGCCGAAATTAAACGGCATTAAATCCAACGTCATTATCTTCACCAACCGACGCACTTACCACATTGAGCTCATCTCTCCTCAAACTGAGGGGGGCGCATATATGAACCGGGTCGGTTTCTACTACCCAAACAAGCTGGTCGACCGCTGGGAAGAGGAAGAGGTGGTGGCCGCGGCGAAGAAAAAGGAAGATGACGACCGTACCATCGCTGAATTTCCATCAATGACTGTCGATAACTTGGATTTTGACTACAAGATCACCGGATCCGACCCGCGAATTACTCCCGTGCGCGTGTTCAACGACGGCACCCGAGTCTGGGTTCAGTTCCCGCAGTTGATGACAAAGACCGAGGCTCCGAGCCTGTATTTGTTGGACGAAAAGGGGGATATGCAGATGGTTAACTTCCGCCCGGTCAAGGGCGGCTACTTTGTCGTCGACAAGTTATTTGATCGAGCACAGATCGTCTTGGGTCCGCAGGGTGAGTCTTCCAAGGTTTCCATTGTCTGGAATAAGACCAAAAAGTGGTGGTGGTAAGGATCGATTATGAGTGAACAAAATGTACAAACACCGCTAATCGATGCAGCGCCAGCGCAAGGGACCAGTTTCGATGCTGCGCCTCAACGATCGGCAGGTGCTATATCAGGTTCCCTGAAAGGGAAGCCCGGTAATTTCAAACAACTCAGTCCCAAGGTCAAAAACGGCGGCATCGCCATTGGCATGCTGATCGTTGGCATCATTGCGGCCTCCATCATGAATATCGACAACAGCCCACCGGCCCAGGGGCAGCAGCCGAAGCAAGAAAATAATGGGCCTGTTGAGGCCACTACGCCAGAAAAAGTCGATAAGAACCCGAATGGGGTGCCATCTGCAAGCAACCCAGTGCCAGATGCTTCGGATCCGTTGGGTGACCCGGGAGCGAGAGCCACGGCATCTGCTCCTGCAGGGCAATCTGTGGCCGGCCAGGGACAAGGACCCGCTGGCGGTGTTCCTGGGATGGGCAACAACCTCACACCTGGCGGAGCGAGCGGTCAAACCGGGCCGAGCTGGGAAGAACAGCAACGGCAGTTGGCCAAGACACGACGCCTGGATATGTTGCGAGGCGCGATGGAGTCGCCGCTTTCATCTAATCCTGGTGGCGCTCGCGATGCTGCGGATCCGCGAGGCGATGAGACTCGCGCAGCGGCCGCCGTTGCACCGGTGGCCGGAGGTGGTGCGATGCCAGTCAATCAAGTGCAAGCGGCTGCCGGCGACGACCAGAATAAGCAGATCCGTAAGGAACAGTTCTTGAAACAAGCCCAGGATGAGGTGATTAGAGGCTATCTGCCAGAGACCGTGCGCAAGCCCATCTCGGCCTATGAGATTAAAGCGGGTTGGTTGATCCCTGCCATCATGGTGGGCGGTATGAATTCGGATCTGCCCGGGCAGTTGCTAGCTCAAGTGCGCGAGAATGTATACGACTCGCGGTCCGGCCGCTATTTGCTGATTCCCAGTGGTTCCAAGTTGGTCGGGACCTACGATTCGCAAATCGCTTTTGGCCAGTCCAGAGTGTTGGTCGTGTGGAACAGGGTGATCTTCCCGGATGGGACTGAGCTGTTCCTGCGCGGTATGCCCGGTACTGATCAAGCCGGGTTTGCGGGGCTGACTGGCGATGTAGACAACCATCTATGGCCGATGTTCCGGGCTGCTGTGTTTATGTCGGTAATCACCGCCGGCGCGCAACTTTCTCAGCCGCAGCAGAGCAATAATTCCAATTCCAGTAACAACAGCAATAACCCAACGCCGGCTTCCACTCTGATAGCGGCGCTGGGGCAGCAGCTCGGACAGGCGGGTAGCCAGATGATTCAACGCTACCTGCAGGTGCAACCGACAATTACTACCCAGCCTGGTCAGCGTTTCAACATAATGGTGACTCAGAACATCGTGTTTCCGCAGGCCTGGAAGCGGTAACAAAAGAGGGATGCCAGGGGGCTAGGGTGCCCCTGGCATCTAAGCTGGCATATTTCGAAACACCACGTCTACCACGTACACAGTGAAATTATCGGTTGTGGTTCTACTCTGGGGGAGTGCGTGGCACACCAAAATTGCACCGCGCGCAACCAGTTGTTTGCTAAGTCGGGAGACCACTGGTGGCCAAAAATACGGTTTGGATGGGCTGGCCAGCATGGTAAGACTAAAAATATACTTTGCAGTCTAGCCTAAAATTCTTTATGCTTTAATGCAACAGAATGTTTTCTGCAATTGATCAGGAACATTGATAAAGAAGACCGGCCATGACAACAGAAGCTGAATTCGTGCAAACGCGCTGCCCCGCTCAGATCATCGTCTACCTAAAAGGTTTGGCCATGCTCCGATATGGGACCCTTGTTCGCATGAACGACGACATGCTCCGTAAATTTCTGCTGAGTCAGCCCTGGGCGGCTGAGCCACCACTGAGTTGGCGCACGCCAAGGTCCGCACAGACCAATGCCGGCCGAGATGCGCCGGCGCAGACGGGGTGGAAGACGTTCAATATGCAGATGTCCCCAGATCTCAAGCAAGAGATCGCCCAGAAGTGCGATGAACTGGAGGTCTCGATGTCCACCTTCTGCTACACCGCGATCTTCTGGTGGTGTAAGTATATTTTCCCGCCCCAGAAGTGAGTTTAACCGACACCCGGGCCCCGCTAAAAGCGGGGCCTTTTGCTTCCTATTTTCACCAGTAAAAATTATAGCAATATATATTGCAAAATCGCGCCGTCATGGTATTATGAAATCATATTGACAGGAGGCCCAAAGATGGCGCGGAAGAAAGAGCCGACAACCGGTATCACATTGCGGCTGCCGGATGTGATGTTGCGCCGGTTTCACGAAATGGCTGCCACTGTTACCCTGAGCACAGGCGGAAAGGTATTCGTCACGCCTCAGGACATTATGAGGGACTGGTTGCAACGCTATTCTGGATCTGTCGCTGAGGTTGTTGACAGGCTTAGAGTCAACCAGGGGAAGGAGGCAACGACAGGTATCACGCTACGGCTCTCTGACTCGCTGTTACGACGCTTCCATGAGTTGGCGGCCAACGCGACGCTGAGTACTAATGGCGGTCTTGCGGTCACTGCACAAGACGTTATGCGGGTATGGCTAGAGAAACATCCAGGGTTGAAGGATGGCAGTACGGGGCAACCGCAGGTAATACCAAACAACTGACTGGTGGTTTGCGTGGTGCTGGGCGGTACCTGCAGGCCAATGACAAAAACTCGTTCTAGGTTCAACGCAATTAGGGGTGAGGCATGAAAATTACCACGGTAATCAACCAGAAAGGTGGAGTAGGGAAAACCACACTGGTTTTTAACTTGGCAAAGCGTTCTGTCGAAGAAAACCTGCGCACACTAGTCATTGATCTCGACACTCAGGGGAATGCAAGTCAGATCCTGACAGGTGACATCGGCATCAATCGCATCTTTATCAATGGCTCAGATGAGCTGTTCTTGCCCGAATTTAACGGCATTAACCCAACCAAGACCGCGCATGGCATCGACCTGGTGCATGGCCATAAAGGCATCGATCGGATCGATAACGTGAGAGAAGTCGAAGAGCTAGCCTATTCTGCCACACTCCGACAACGGATTCGGCAGCTACCATACGACCGAGTAATTGTCGACACTCCGCCGGCAATTGGCGTGCGCCATATGGCCCCGCTGTACTGGTCAGACCAAGTGGTAATTCCGCTCGAACCGGAGCTCAGTTCCCTCGCCGGCCTCCAGGATGTGATTGCCGCAATTGACCTCGCGCGGCCGCTTAATCCTGGTCTTCGCTGGATGGCTGTGCTCAACCGCGTCAAAAAGGCCTCCAAATCGCATCGAGAGGTGGTAAAGGCTGTCGAGAAGATGTACGGCAACGCGGTCGTCAGTGAGTTGACCGACCGTGTGGCCGTGACCGATTCGCGCCAGCAAGAAAACCCCCAACCTGTCTGGAAGTTCCGAGGGGCGGATAAACGTCTTCGCGAACTTTGGCACGGGTTCTGCTCCACAATTGTCTGCTAAACGGCTCATCGAAAAGCTTAGAGACCCTCTGATTTTAAGGACACATATTTATGAAAAGCGCTCTTGACAAGATGGCCGTTGCTGCTAAAACCGCCAATGCGGCCCGGGGTGAATTGCTCCGTCCGATTCCGCTGGATAAGGTCCGCTTTGATCCGAACCAACCACGCCAAGACTTTCACACGATCGACGGTGAAGTGGCCGATGACGTCATGCAGGGACTGCAGGAGTTGGCGGATGATATTAAACAGCAAGGCCTGATTCATCCGATCACCGTCTGCGAGATGCCGGACGGTTTCTATGAAGTCGTTGTCGGCGAGCGACGGACGCGTGCAAATCTGCTCAATGGCGAGACGGAAATTCTGGCGAAGATCCGTAACGATCTGATTAGCGGCACTGCCCGCAAGCTCTATCAGCTGGCTGAGAATATCCAACGCCAAGACCTGAACGAGCATGACCAGGCCCGGTTCATTCACGAATTGGTCAAGAGCGGAGAAGTCCAGAAACAAGATCTGGCTAAAGCGTTCAAGAAGCAGCCCGCTTGGGTCACACGTTATCTGTCCTTTGCGGATCCTATCCTGCGGGTGAAGTGGGTAGATCCCGGCTACGTTTCCAAGGCTTGGATGTTGTATGCTCTAGTCCAGCTTCCGCAGCACCTGCAGGACGAAGCGATGCAGATGTGCAAAGAAAACAATGTGGAACTGACGTCTCCGCAGTTGAAAGCGCTGGAGGCCCGGGCGCGTAATGAAAAACGTCGTGAGGCGGAAGTGGCCGCGGCCAATGCCTCGGCAGCAGCCGATGCGAATGAGCATGCCAAAGGTGATGCCGACCACACCGGGACAGATCGCGACGCAGCCAAATCGAGTGCCATTGCTGCACTCCTGGACGAAAGCAGCGCTCCGATTAACGGGAAGGAAGATGACGATGGCTATGTTCCGCCTGCGGATCAGTTAACCGCGCTGCGGGATACCCCTGCCAATCTACTGGACAAGACCACGGCCAAGCAAAGCCAGCCGTCTTACCAGGGTGACAACCCGGTTAGCGATTTCTCTGGCCACAGCAGGGTGAGTACGATGAACCAGATGCCGGCGGCTGCGACTCAAACCGTAGCCGCGCGGATTTCGTTACAGCAGCTGGTGACCCTGCAGAGCAAGCTTCGCACCGAAATGTTTGACCTTGGCGCGAAAACCGAAAAGCTTCCAGTTGATGTGCGGTTCGACGATGCGCTGCTACGCCTGATTCTGAAGGAACTCGGCGTAGCAGATGCCACCGATCTTCCTCAAGCGGTGCTTCCGCTGAAACTCATCGAGGTCGCCGATCGCCTGACTCGGGCAGAGCACGCGTGATGTGGGTCCGGCACCAGGTGCTGCCGGACTTTGAAACAACTCAGAGACAACAACCCTTACCATGGGTAACGGTCAAGACGTGATAACTCGCTTATCACGTCTTTCCTTTTAGTAGATACAAAGCGTGTAAGACATGTGCTGGCAATCACGAGGCAAATTGAAGACAAAGACCCCATCTCCTGCCTATGCCAAGATGGTAAAGAAATGCCGTCATTTCGGGCTCCAGCAGAAGATCCGTGAGCGCTGGGCCCTTGACCCTATATTTCCTGAACCCAATGACCAGGAGCGCGCGTTTTTTCAAGAGCTGGATTCGATGCGACACTCGTCGCTCATCATCGAATCAAGTGGGATCCGTGTCCGGCTCGGCCCAGACATCCCGACTTGGATTACCTATCTGTTGTTATGCGATGCTTACGAGCATGGCGATATTCGTCTGATTGCAGACTACGTGCGACCTGGCGAGCGGACACTAGTAATCGGAGGAGGTATTGGTGTGATCGCAGCGGAGATCGCCCAAAAAAGCGCGCTAGCCCCAACGATCATTGAGGCCAATCCTCTGCTCCTCGAACGCCTGAATGACACAGCCGAGCTTAACGGCGTAGCTTTCGATATCATTCATGGTGTGGTGCAACCTGGCTGCATTTCTGGGCTCGCGCCGTTCCATATCTCGGAGGAGTTTTGGGCCTCCTCGTTGCGCGAGGATACTTGGCGGAAAACCTCAACGGTCGAAGTTCCGATTGTGGACCTCGAGACGGTGTTGACAGCTCCCTACGACGTTGTGTTCCTGGACATCGAGGGAGCCGAAGTCGGTCTGCTGGAGATGCTACTACTACCTAAAACGGTGAAAACCCTTTTCGTTGAGATCCATCGTCCGCTGATTGGTGGACGGGCTGAGGCTGCTGTGATGAATCGGCTATGGGATCAAGGTTTCAAGCTGGTTGATTCGGAGGGATTAACCGGATGTTGGCAACGTATGTTATAAAAACAAGGAAGGAAACTTATGTTTCGATATTCTCGCCTGCTCGTAGGGACGGTATTGATGCTAGCGGCAACGTTGGCCATCGCAGACCCGCAAGCCACGATCTTGGTCGTTCAAGGGAAAATCCGTGTCTTCAACGATGCAAAGTCTAGCGAGTACCGCTTTACCGAAGAGCAGTTGCTCAAGTTGAAACAACACTCAATCGTGACGAAAACTACCTGGACCCCAACCTCTACATTTAGCGGGCCGGAGATCACTGAGATTCTGAATACTGTGGGGGCTCACGGCACCAAGGTCGATGCGATCACCTATGATGATTACGAAGTCACAATTCCACTCGACGATATCGCCAAATACCGGGCGATTATGGCTCATTCGATGAACGGAAAACGGTTGGAACGCCGCAATTATGGCCCATTATGGATCATGTATCCGGTGAGCAAATACCCAGAATTGCAGACGGTCAAATCCGACGCAAAGCTGGTCTGGCAAATCAAACGACTCGTGGTACGATGATGCAATCATTGCTCAAAAAAGGTGAATGGCGGACGTGGCTGATTTTTGTCGTTGTCGCCCTAATTTTACCCGCAGCCGGATTCTTCCACGCCAAGGATAGTGTGTTTTCGAAGCAGGCGCTGGAACAAGCGGCCGGCCCGGGAGAGGGCTATTACTGGGCGGCTTCCCAGTACCGCTATGCTATTCAACGCATCTACGGCGAAGCCGGTGCTTACACCTTGGGCGAAGAAAGCTGGTCTGATTTTCAGGAGGCCTACGATGTTCTGCAGTCTAAATTTCTCGTCCTCACCAATACCATCCCTTCCAAAGTCAGCGATAGGCCTGAATTTTCCGGGCTACTCGAACAGACCGCCACTATCATGGCAAAGATCCATGCGCAATTTCCAAAAGGCGAACACGATCCCACCGCAATGAAGGTGTTAAGGGCTGAGCTTCAACAATTGTTGCCAATCGGTTCCAAACTAGCCAAGGCGTCTCACGAAGTGGAAGTGACGTTGCGCGATCTTTCGATCGAACAGACTTTACGGCTGCGCAATATGGCGCTCGCGAGCTTGGTTGGGGTATGGCTTGCGTTGGTCGTTTTCTTGGCCAGGGAATTGGTGAGGGCACGCCGCCGGCAAGAAACAATCGAACTACAGAACGAGGCTATTCTGGCAGCTAGACAATCCCGTGACGAGGCCGAGCAGACAGCGCTGGCGCGATCTACCTTGTTGTCGACAGTCAGCCACGAAATTTTGACGCCATTGTCCACCATCCAGGGGGGCGTAGATCTTCTATCGGATACTGTGACCACACCGCGCGCGATACGTACTTTGTCGAATATCCGGTCGGCAGCAGAGTATTTAGGGAGACTGATGCAGGACCTTTTGGATATGGAGCGCCTGGATGCCGGCAAGCTGGTGCTCCGCCCCTCCGTGTTTGACCCACGCCAATTGGTCGTGAACGTGGCAGGTGAGTACGAGCGCGCAACAAAGGCTAAGGGAATTGCGTTATCGGTAGAGGCTACGGCCATGGTGAGCAGCATGGTCTATGCGGACATGACGAGGGTGCGCCAAGTAATCAACAACCTGGTTTCCAATGCCGTGCGCTATACGGACGAAGGAAAGATCCAGATCAAACTGGATCAGGAGCTGGGAACACCGGCTAAGTTGGTTGTCACGGTGTCGGATACTGGCGTTGGCATACCCGCTAATGAGCGCGAAACCTTGTTCGACCCGTTTATTCAAGGTAGTGCCGCCGGTAGAGGTGGAGCAGGAATGGGACTCTCGATCGTGCGCCGGCTGATCGCGCTGATGGAGGGAAGTGTCGAGCTGGCGGCGAGCGATGTGGGCAAGGGGTCCATGTTTATCGCCAAGATGCCGGTGACTATTGTTGACGATGATACCCGCGCGTTGCGCGAGTCATCCCCGCACACAGGGGAAGGGCAACGACTTTTGATCGTGGAAGATGATGATAACCTGCGCGAGATGCTGGTCGACGTGCTCCAATACTATGGGTTCAATTGCGATACGAGCCGCACCGGCGAGGGTGCTATGGGCAAGCTGAAAGATGCGCACTATGATGCAATCGTTTTGGATATCAAACTACCCGATCAGAACGGCTTAGAGATGTTAGACCGGCTAAGGATGGGCAACTCGGAGAACAAGGCAGTTCCGGTAATCGGCATTAGTGCCAACAAAGACAACTTCTTAGATGGGCGCTGTTCAATGCTGACGGCAAAGCTGACCAAGCCTTTTAGAAACCGAGTCCTTGTTGAAAATTTGATCCAGCTAGGGGCATGACCAGGATGAAGCCAAAAGTTGTACATATAGCATGTAACAGGACACCCTAAATCGGAGATCGGCGTTCGCCTCCTGATGGTGGACGTCTTCTCCATAACTCCTCTTAATCGCCCACCACGCCGTTTGTGTAAAACAACTTCCCGCCGCTTCGAGCCTCAAGCAGGTAACCATACCGGATTTTCTGAAACGATCCGCTGCGACCGATACCGTCGAAATTGTCGGCGACACACAGATACTGACGTCCATCTGCGTGCAGCCAGGCCCAGGATGCCAACTCGACATGGATCTCCTCCGGCTGAGCGGCCTTGGCACCCTTCAAGACCGCGGCCTTGGCGACAGGGTAGAGCTTCTCGCGGTAGAGGATGGCCGCGCCGTGCTTCGACCTTGCCACACCGACCCGGACTCCGTTGAACTGGAGGTACTCGGCGGTGTAGCCGGGGCGGAACGCGTCTTCCTGATTGATCTCGTGAGTCGGAATGTCCGTTACGGTAACGCCCGGCTGAGCCTGGTTCTCCAGGCAGCTCTTCACAACGGCATCAGAGGGCAGGGCGAAGGCCATCGTTGGGGCGAGGGCAAAAAGCACGCTGAGCCATCTCATTTGTATTCCTTTGCCCTAGTGAATTTCAGGTAGTCGGGAGCCTGTTGCCAGAAGATCGTGCCGCCGTAGGCCGCGGTGGACTCATAGACATGATCATAGCGATACAGCTCCTCTTTGTGCTCTAGGACCTTCCCGTTGACCTTCTTTTTCGTGATTTTGTACTTGATCACGAGCTTGCTGGACTCGTTGATGTCGTAGATGTTGTGAGCCACCTCGGTGAAGCGTATGCCTTGGCGGACCTTGAAATGCTTCTTGTAGTTGGACTTGATGTCCGCGCCATCCCAGAACCATGCACCGTTCGATTTATCCGGTCCGTTCGCGAGCGCGTTCTCAGCCGCGGCGATGGCCGTATTCATGCCCGCGTCGGCACGCACGTCCGCGTCCGACGCCTTCTTGAATTTTTGATAGCGCTTGTTGCCGTCGCCAACAACAAACGAGAATGAGGGCTCGCCGGCGGCAAACGCGGCCATGGTGGCGTAGCCTCTCGCATCACGCTGTCGTTTCAGCACGCTGGCCAGGGCGTAAATCTCATCGGCATCATCTGCCGTGGAGGCCTCACCATACGCCATGGCGGCAAGGAGGCGGGTTTCCGCCGCTATGGCTTTCGGCGCTTTTGCCGTCACTGTCGTCATGATGGCTCCGTCTCTCTGATGGCGGAATCGCGCTCCAACCACATCACATACTCGGACTCGCCACCGGGGATCACGGTCGATTTCCCGCCGGCAAAGGTTCCTTTATGCGCCAGCCGATCTTCGCCCTGGTACAGGTCGTAGCGATAGCCATCTACGGGATTACCTGCCTCGTCTTCCAGGCTGTACCAGTGCTCAATCACTTCTTCCCCGTCAACGCCGGCAGCGGCCAGGGCGGCGGTCGGCGCGCCAGCCAGTGCAGATTGGACACTGTGCGCGCCCGGCTCGTCCCCGACCGTGGCCTGCCCTTGGGTCGCGATCAACACCGCGCCGCAGGAAGTCTGCATGCCCTCGACGGCAACGTTTTTGCCCATGAAGGTGTAAGTTCTGGCGCCAGCGACGATGGTGAAAGTGGTTTTGCACTTAGGGCAAAACCCCTGGTGGCCAATGCCGGCCGCGCGCTTGCCGAACACGGTCAGCGTGGGGAAGGCCTCCAGCACGGTGCCACCATGCGACGTTGGGTCCCCCTCGCGAATAATCGGCTTGCCCATGTCAGACTCCGGACCCAGAGGCCGAAACATAGGCCGGATCCAGCAGGCCCTCAATGGGCGGCTCATCGGCATACTGCGTGATGGTGGCATCATCATGGTGCGGACCGGCGATGCGATCGCCATTGTTGAGCTCGCTGCCGACGAGGGCGATGGAGCGGTTATCCACGATGCCGGCGACGCCGGCGCCACTGATGATGGTGGCCTCGGTGCCGTCGGCGTAACGCACGGTGTCGCCCACCAGCGCGATGCGGTGAGCGCCCAACACGATGGGCGATGTCGCTAGCACCTGCCCACCCCACGCGGTGACGGAGGCGTCCGTCGCCACGGGATAGATGGCCAGGATCGGTCTGCCAGCCGTTTTGGCCAGCCAGTCGGCAACGAGGCGCTGCCCTTCCTCTGTCGTATGCTGCATGCCATTCCCCTGCAGTTGGATTGGGAAAAATGCCATCTTATTGGGTTAGGGATTTTCTACTTAGTTCCTCGCCCAAAAGACCAGGGTAGCAGCCCCTCACCTCCGCAGGCATTACGCGCACCTTACGCCAGCCGCTCAAACAGGCCCAACAGATCAGGTTGTTCGCTAGCACAGCCTCCAATCATGAAAGCTCGCGCAGATCCTTCTTTAGCTGAGCTACAACAAGCCGAAATGGCGGAGTTCTGACAGTCTTTTGGAAATAGCGGACGCCCAGCAGCTCAATCGCACGCTCGGTATCCGCTTCGCTGGCTTCGCCAGTCATCAGGATGATAGGAATTGCGGAGCCATTACGTCGGCGTATTTCTTGCATAAGCGCTTCAGTTGTTTCTCCGCGGCCCATTGACCAGTCGAGTACGAAGGCATCGTAACGGCGCTGCACAAGCACGTTGCGCAGCGCCTCAGTACGGGTGAACGTGTCGGCGATGTAGCCGGCCTGTTCCAGATAACTCTGCATGAGCTCCGCCGTTTCGGCTCGATCATCAAGTACGGCGATACGGTAAGGACCGATTCCAGGACCCAGCGCTAAATACGCATAAACGCAATGTCGAGGGGTATCGGCGGGGATATCCTGGACCGGACCTATCCACCAGACAAACTGAGCCGGGTCTTGCCAGGCGGCAATGAGTGTAGGCTGCCAGTTTGGCTCGCGAGAGATCCATGCAATGTATTCGCTGTTTTCAGGCGCGCCTACCATTCTTGCCGGCATGACAGTCACTTCATTATCGGGGAGGCGGTCGCACACCAAGGTCGTTTGCAATCCCAATCCCTGAAAAGCTATGCCTGGTAGATGCTGTTCACCAGAGATCGACTCTTCGCTGAGCGCGAGCAGATAATCGGAAGTGCAGTTTAACGCCTTAGCAACCTTGGAAACTTCTTCTAGGTTAAAGGCGATGAAGCCTTTCATCTTCCGGCCGGCGCTCGACGTGTCGATGCCAAGTAGATCCCTCAGCCACCCGCTCCGCTCTCGCTCGGTCACACCACGAAGATCCATCATCTGGGTAAGCCGGCTCAGAAACTGCGTTTTGAAGTCATCTATCATGGCGTTAGTCAGTGCATATGGTTAGCAAAGAATGCTATCAACAATCGCAGTTGATAGGCAAATTATGCACTACTTTCAGCGCAGCACGCCTCCGTCGACACGCTCACTTGTAAGTGTATGCATATAAGTTGTTAACTGTGCACTATAATTCACTTAGTCATGTTGCACAAAACGCATAATTTGTGCATAGTGTGCGTATAAATTGCAAATGCATGCTTTAACAATTGCATTCTGCGCCGCCTCTGTGCAAAATTGTCACACTAAGGCAATGCTATCGCTTTAAAGCTGGCATAGCATTCAGTTTTCTATAAGCAAAGAAATGGGCTTCGTCCCAAAGAAGACGTGTTCAATAAGTCTGTCCCGTGTTGCTACTTGAGAATGTGGCAGGGTTACTCACCGGACACAGCCGAAGAGTGATGGGAACGGCTGTTTTGGGGTATTAAATGCAAATTCAGTTTGGCTGTATGCAATGGAACTACAACAATGAAGGAGGAAAAATTGTTCCAGTCATTTGGGACGCCCTCCACGTTGTGAATCCGCACATGGCGTTCTGTGGGAAAAGTGGTTCCGGCAAGTCTCACCAGCTGAGACGTGCGGTTCATGCCGCCAGCCGTACATCTCAAACCCCCGTTCGCTTCCACATCTTCGATCGCCATGGCGACCTTCGCATTCCCGGAGAGTCCGCGGTTCGCTTCTCGGAATCCTCCCCCTACGGTTTCAATCCGCTTGAGGTAAATCCTGACCCTCACTTTGGAGGTGTACGCCGTGCGATTCAAAAATTCTTGGCGGGGGTCAATCGCACAGCGACGCACAAGCTGGGACCACTGCAGGAAGCCTTGATGCGTCGTTTGCTGGAGGAGTTATACGCCTCCCGTGGCTACAACAAAGATGATTACCGGACCTGGCTACCTGATGATCCGGCTGAAATTGCCGCCAAGATGTACGGCAAAGATAACCGAATCTTCCTGGATGTACCCTATTCCCAACGCGAGCGGGTTAAGGAGCTCGGAGCCCGCTGGGATGCAGACCTGCGGGCCTGGTGGGTCGAACGGGAGCAGTATGCCGGCGATCTACTGATGTGGGATCCCAAAGTCCTATTCAAGTCGAGCCCGACGCTGTCCGATGCAGTCGCCTTTGCCGAACGCAAGATGAAGGCGATATTTCTGGGCACTAACGCTGCGGCAATGGGGCACCTGGCCGAAGTGAATCGAGTGGCTGCGGCCGTCCATCGTTTAGCCATCAAACTTAACAAGGAAAGTCGGGACGACGAGCTCGAAAAACTGGGTAAGCGCCTGGACGATGCTCGGGAGAAAGCCCTCGCGTCCTATAAAGCCTACCTTCATACCGCAGAAAACGGGCGTGAATTAGACGAGGTGATCCATTATCGCAGCATGGATGTGATGACAAGTGTCTTCGAACGCTTGTCGAACCTGAACTCGATCGGGATCTTCCGCAATACGCCGCCACCGCATGATCCGGCAGCGCGTGTTTGGCGCTACGACATTAGCGCCTTGGAGTCTGACGAAGCCAAATTGTTTGTGCATTTTAAGCTGTCACAAATGTTTGACGATGCGCGACAACGAGGCGAACAACCGTATGTCCGCGACATTGCTGGCGTCGATGAGGCCGACATGTACTTTGACGATGACGAGAACAACATCCTCAATAAGATTGCCAAGGAGGCTCGTAAGTTTGGCCTAGGCCTGTGGGCGGCCTCTCAGTCACCGGCACATTTCAGCGAAGACTTCATCTCTAACTTAGGAGCCAAGGTCATCCTCTATATCGATCCGACCAAATGGGATGCCTCGGCCAAGAATTTGAAGATCGAACGCAAGAAGATAGAGCTGCTCCGACCGAAGTACAACGGCTTGATCCAGATCATCAATAACAATGATGTCAAGTCAACCTATAACCTGACCCTGTTCCCGAACGAGAAACAGTCAGCTTAGTTTCAACTGTTGATAAAGTGCTAAATTGCTGTTGACTTACTGATAATTTAGGTTGATAGTACAAGCACATTGGGCGTTTTCATTAGGAGTTTACTCATGGTGGTGCTGCAAGGTTATGTTCCCCCGGTATCGGTCAACGCTTCGGTATGTGAGGCAAAGACACAGTTCACTAACGATGATCTTCGTGCCGTCGAACTGGATCCGTCTGAAGTCCCAGAGGAGATGCGTTGCCAAGCTTTTACGCTTGGCACAGCCTTGCCCTGGTTCCAGATCATCAGTGAGCGGGCTGCCGAAGCCTTGCTCGACATGTAGTGGGGGACGCATTAGCAGCACACAAGCCATGAAGACCGCCGGCCAGAATTTTCACCAGTAAAAATTCAAGCCGGCGTTTTAGCATTTTTTTATCAGTTTAATGATAAATTTTGCCGTGTTTGGATAGAATGGAATTCTGCCGAGCGGCGCGAAGAGATCGAAAACTCTGTAGGTGTGAACCATCGCCGTCTGTGAGCAGCTCATGCCCTGTAGGTTAGGGCCAACAGGATCTAAACAGATGATGAACGAACATACCTTTAACGAGGTCGTTAAACATACACGGCTGTCTGACAAACAAATTGAAGCCGCCAAACTTGTCCTGGTAGAGGGTAAGCGTCCTGGTGAGGCGGCGGAATCCGTCGGCACGTTCCCGCAGCAAGTCTCTAGGTCAACCAAAAAAGTCCTAGAAGTCGAGCAGGAACTCTTGCGTGCCGGCAAACTGCAAAGTACAGGGCACCAGGCATTGGAAAAAGCGCTCGACGTGAGTTATACCCTAGCCGTCCAACAGGCACGCGAGCGTTGTGGCGAAGGCGGAATTATCAGCATTGCCGAGCCTAACAGGCAGTATGTCGGTGAGATCGTTTCAAAGAGCGATATGCACGTGGTGCAAAACGTCGGCCGCGATCAACTGGTCATTCATGAATCGGCCAAATTGGAGCGGGTTCCTACGCTGGGCTCGACGATGGATATCCGCTATGGCCAAGACTTGCGCCGGCCGGCGCAAGTTCAGGAACGAGCCAACGTGAATTCACGGGGAGGTCTGTCCCGTTGATTAGCGGCCTGCCTAGCAGGCCTCTTGCAGTGGTATCAATCACTTATTTTATGGAGGATGTATCATGGCAAGTCGCAAAGGAGGCAAAGTGGATGTGTCGTTCGCTGGCGAACAGCCGTTTACGGTTGCGGCGAAAGGCAAGGAACTGCCCTTCAACACGCTGACCGAGTTCCAGGTTTTCGCAGAAGAAAACAAGTTATCACCGGAAGCTATTGCATCGGTCAAAAAAGCGGTAGTACAACATTATGTGCAAATTGAGGAAACTAGCCCATTGTCCGCAGCACTTGGGGCGAACCTGCAGGCAGATAAAGGTGTCAGCGTTGGTCCGGACAGAGAAACACCGTTATACATCGTCAACCTGCCCTATAACCCGGACATCGTCAAAGCAATGCGTGCGGTGCCGGCGGCGCGCTTTGGCCAGGAAGCAAAGGCCTGGTTTGTTCCCTACGAAAGCCGCGCTGCACTCGAAACTGCGTTGCAAATGGCTGACCAAGTGCTTGGTCAAGTAGCCAGTGCGAAAGCAGCAATCGACGAGGAAGTTAAAACTTTGGCCAAGGAAGGACAACTGCAAGGGATTACTCAGGAAACCGCGCTGCGGGTAACGGGGTTTCATCGTCCGGAGTGGATATATGTCGGTCCAATCGTAGCGGCCAACGCGCATTATGTGGCGCAGTTAGCCGAGCACGATAAAGACGCGGCGACCGTGGTCATCCATCGGGCAGCAGACTTGCCAGAGCCAGTGTTCAAGGGCGACAAAGTTGCAGTGTCATATGACAGCAATGGCAAGGCTCAGCTGCTCACTCCTGAACAAGCTCAAACCAAATTCGCCAGCCTGGCCAACGAGCGTTTCCAAGCTACGCTCGGCAAGCAGGTAGACGGCATCACGGTATCCGAAGCAGCTGAAGGCATGGTGGTGAAGATGGATTACAGCCTGAAGGCGGCGACTATCCTCTACCGACTGAACAAGTATGGTGATGATGCCGTGAAGTTCCAGCGGGAGCAGGGCGCTTACCTGGTTTCTCGCGAAGCACTCGATAAGGATGGAGCACTGGATGACTTCAAACGCACCTTGCATGCCGCGCGGCGCGAACTCCGCGAAGAGAAATCGGCTCGCAACGAGATCGAACAGATCGCCGAGCAAAAGCTGACCGGGGCTAAGGTGCAATACCCGCAGGGCAAGGACGGAGAATTTCAGTCCGGCAAGATTGTTGCCGTGACTGATCGTTTTGTGTTGCAGGCCGCCGGCCGCGATTTCATGAGGGCGCATGATGCCTCTAAGTTAGCGGACGTGCCGGAAGTCGGCCAGACGGTCACGATCCGCTACGCAAAGGGCAAGGCAACCGTAGTGGACCGCAGCCAGGTGCAGGAGCGCTCGACGGGAATGTCGCGCTAGTTTTCACCAATGAGAGGGCTGGCAGCCGCTGGTTCTCCTCATAATTCTTTGTATAAGGTAATTAAGATGAGCACTGCCCAAAAAGATTTGTTTGAAATGCTCCACTCTGGCGATTTCGCCACGGCGCGCAAGCATATGGAGCTGCACGGCATTGACCCGAACATCAAGGACACTGCAATTGGCGGATTTCCCCCTTTGCTGTTTGCCGTCAAGGGCGACGACCTCGAGTTTGCCAAGTACCTGGTAGAGAAAGGGGCCGATGTAAACTGGAAAAGCAACGTGAGCCTGTTGCACGTGGCTCCGTCCGCCATCATGGCCGAGCTCTTGCTTGACGCCGGCGCAAAGGTAAATGTGGTCAGCAACGCTTCTCCGATCGGATCCGTGCAAAAGGGTACGCCGCTGCACTACGCGGTTTTTAACGACAATCCCGAGGTTGCCGAACTGCTTATCAAGCGCGGAGCCAACATCAATGCGATCGATGCCAACCGTCGCACGCCGCTGCATTATGCCGAGGCCCGGAGTCAGAAGATGGCGGCGATCCTGCTTCAGAATGGCGCCAATCCGGAAATGCGCGATCGCTGGAAAGAGACTCCGGCGGATCTGCGCAACAGCGTTGCCAACAAAGGCGAGTTGAGCGCCGATACACAAGCTCAAACGGCACAGTCGGTGGTCGAGCAGGCAGCCCTGGTGGAAAAGTCTGAAGAGGTGAAGTCAAACGTCCAAGACGCAGCCGCCCAGGTTCAATTGGGTGAAGGTTCAATCCGACCGGCCGTGCCGCGCCAACAGCGGCAAACAGCAACCCAATCCAGCCCAGTTGCGAACGGCACGCCAACCAAGGCTGCGGCAGCACAAGATGAAGACCTGGTCATCAAGAATGCCTCACCGCAACAAAAGACCCAAGATGAGCCGAAGAAGAAAGAGCCGCCGAAACGGTTGCATGGTGGGCAGTTCTTGGGCAACGAAAAAGGAGAATATCGGCGTATTGGCGAAGAGCGAGTTGCACTGTTCGACGACGGCGATCAGATCCGCTTCAACGACAAACAGATGGACACCTTCAAGGCCGGGGTTGAGTTGGCCAAGGAGAAGGGCTGGAGCGCCATCGAGGTACAAGGTAACGAGCGCTTCCGAAGGGAAGCCTGGCTGCATGCCCAAGCCTCCGGTATCGAGGTGATTGGTTATGATCCCAACGAGAAAGACCTGAAGGACTTGGAACAGCTGGTGCAGCGGCAGAAAGCAGATTCGATCGGGCCTGCTGTCGAGTCGTCGCTTGAGGATGCTAAAGACATTATCCTGGCCAACGGCAAAGGATACGTCGCAGCCAACGAAAAGGATGGAGCATACGCCGGAACCGTCATCGGCGAGACCGATCATCATGTGATAGTGATGGTGGACGGTCGCGCCGGCACGGCCACTGCGCTCCAGAAAGACAAACTGGATGGGCTAAAAGTGAAACCTGGCGAGGTCTTGAAAACGCAGTTCCGTGACGGGAAAGCGCTCAAGAAGGACAAGCCCCAGGCACAAACGCGCAGCTTGGCACATTAGACGGTTGCACCGTCGCTACGAAGGGGCGCAAGCCCCTTTTTTTGGTCAAAATCCAACAGGGACTTCCTTCCAACAGTGCTGGAATGTGGATTTGGAACCATTGCAATGCGCTAGGTTGCGAACAATGGCCACAGGAATCTGCGCCGCACTCTTTAAATTAAACATATATGTTATTATTTTGTGATTCATATCTAATTTTCACTGGTGAAAAGGATTTGCCATGGCGGGAGAGATGCTTTCCTACGAAGTTTTCCACTCGGAGCAGGGCATTTTTATCGCGGTTCCCGAGAACAGCGGCGTGTTCGCGGCCGACACCATCGTATACGACGGCAGGAATCGCTCGTTGGCGCTGGAAAATGACGGAGAGCCGCTGGCTATCCGTATGGCTAAATTGCCTAGCGCGGCCGTACCGCTGCTGCAGGGCGCGAGCGAACTAACCTTCGCCGAATTCGCCATCGGCGGTGTGGTGAGAGCGGATATTCGCCCACTTAGGTTGATTGGATAACCAGATATCCGCAATTGGGAGAGTAGAGCATGGCTGTTTCCAATCAGCGCGACTATCGCGCAGAACTCACCGCGCAGATTATTGATCTGCTGCAAAAAAACAAAGCCCCCTGGGTAAAACCCTGGAATGGGAATGCCCCGGCCCCCACGTTGCCGTTCAATCCGGTCACTGCCGGCGGACGCAGTTATCGCGGCATAAACGCACTGTGGCTGCAGATCAAGATGATGACTGAAGGCTGGGAAGACCCCCGCTTCGTAACATTCAACCAAGCTGTCGATAGCGGCTGGAAAGTCATCGATTCCAAAGGTACTCAGCTTCAGTTCTGGGAGCTAACCGAAGAGCAAGTGCAGACTAATGCCGATGGGAAGTTGGTCAAAGTGAAGGTTCCGCTCAAAGAGCCGCGGTCCCACATTTTTACCGTCTTCAATGCAGCCCAGATCGAAGGCATGCCGGCCTTGAAGCTACCAGAGCGCAACTGGCAGCCTATCGAGATGGCTGAGGCGATCTTGGCCAGGTCCAAGGTGTCTATCATCCACGATCAGGCCGATCGCGCGTTTTACCATATGGCGGCGGATGAAATTCACCTCCCCCCGCAAACGTCGTTTGCAGACGCGACACGCTACTATGCAGTGGCCTTACATGAACTTGGTCACGCTACAGGTCATCCGTCCCGACTGAATCGGGAATTCGGGGACTCTTTCAAGAGCCCTACTTATGCTCGGGAAGAGCTACGAGCCGAGCTTGCCAGCTTCTTCCTTTCGTTCAACCTTGGAATCCCACATGAGCCTGGCCAGCATGCTGCGTATACCGGCTCCTGGATACAAGCGCTCCAGGAGGACCAGAACGAGATATTCCGAGCCGCCAGAGATGCTGAGCAGATATGCAACCACATCATGTCGATGGCGAACGAGATCCAACTTGAGCGAGAACAACCCAAGCTGCAACGGCAGGCAGTAGCGCCATTTACCACGACATTGCAACAGCGCCCGGAGGAGATTGAGGTTGAACGGATCAGTGCCACAGGGAAGACTGACCGCCAGGGTGTCTATCGCTCAAAGGTCTCCTTCCGATTGAATGGTAAACCCGCCACGCTCGAGCTGGCCGAGGCGAAAGGACAACCTCAGCCTGTTTCGCACTATATTCAGATCAGCGCCGACGGCAAGAGCGCTGAAGGCTCATTGTTCCACAATGGATCGGTTGATCTTAGTGAAGCAGACGACTTCACGGCCATCGATTCCCCAGCTCGAAGGCAAGAACGGAGACAGTTCAAGCAGGTTGCGGAAACGGTCCTGCAGCTTCGGGATGGGCAAAAGGCCTCGATCAGCGTCGAGGTCAGCCAGGCAAAGAACCCTGTCGCTAGCGCTTTTAAAGGGGTGCTGGCAGGTCTTCGCCAAGTCCGATCCCTATCGGAGTTACAGACGTATTGCGTCAGCGTCGACGAAGGCTTTCTGAATCGCCAACTGGTGATGGATGACAATGACTGGGTGGTTTTTACCCAGGCCGTGGCCGCCAAGACCGCCCAACTCGACCGAGGCAACACCCAAACCAACCGTGCCACAGCACCAGCCCCCGCAGCGCCCCCCTCTGAAAAACGAAGCAATGAGCCCGCAGAGCGTGAACTTGGCCGAACGTTCCTTGCTGTGCCCTTTGATGAAATCAAACGTGCCAAAGCCCTGGGCGCACGCTGGGATAAAGATCAAAAGGTATGGTACCTGCCACCTGGCAAAGATGTTGGGGCTCTCAAACAATGGATAGTTGATAACTCTACGCTTATAGCGGCCGGCATTAATCCAGCAGATGTGCTGATCGCATTTGAAAACGAGATGCGGAGCTACGGTCTGGTTGTGAGAGAGAGCCCGATAAACGATGGCAAATGGCACTATGTGCCAACAGAGACTTCTCGCGGCAACGCCAAAAATGGTGGGTATGTTCTTAACATGGCAGGCATCCCTAGCGGGTATATCAAGAACTTCAAAAATGGAGTCGAGGGACCGTGGCGTTATGACGGAGTCCAGCTGACCCCGGAACAGATGGCTGCATTGGAGGCTCAATCCCGTGAGCAGGCATTGCTGCGAGATCGAGAGGTTGCCGCCCAGCAGTCACAGATCGCTGACGCATGCGAAGTGGCGTTTAATCAGCTGAAATCCACCGGGGTTCATGACTACATGGACCGGAAAGATGTGGGAGCCTATGGGGTTCGCTTTGCCTCCGGCAAAGAGGTGGACATTGGCAAGCTGTTGAACCTTGAGCATTTCCGCCGTAGTGACGAAGACTGGTTCATCATCCCGGGCCAGGACGTGAACGGCAAAATCTGGACCCTGCAGGCGATCTCCAGCAACAAAAATACGCCAAAGCTGTTTGTACGCGACGCCAGAAAGAAAGGCGCATTCCACCTGGTTGGCGCAAACAATATGTCCGAGTTATCGAAGGCGGTCGCGATCTTGTTTGCTGAAGGATATGCCACTGGTGCGAGTCTCCATGAAGCGACTGGCCTGCCGGTCGTGATCGGCTTCGACTCGGGCAATCTGGCCGAGGTAGCCAAGTCTGTTTGCAAGGTACTTCCAGCCAATCAACCCAAGCTTTTCTGCGCCGACAACGACCAATTCTTTGTAGATAAAGTGATCCAGCGCTTGGGGGAGGTTGCCGGGTTCGATCCTACCGACCCGAGCAAAGTCAAGGTCGCCACCAGCCTGACAGCAACCCGTGACATCAGCCTGCAAGGGCTCAAGGCAGATGGTCAATGGCATGAACACACGCTTGGCCGTTACCGGTTGGAAATGGAGATCAAGACGGATGTAGTGGTCGAGGTGCGCGCTGAACTGCAAAAGCGAGGTAACGACGGTCGATACGAACGCTCGACCCGACTGTCTTCGCATAACACTGGCCTCCGGGCCGCGGCCGACGCAGCCAAACTGGTCGGCGGCATGATGACGGCACCAGATTTTGCTTCACTTGATGGCCAACCGACCGATTTCAACGATCTAGCAGTACGGGAAGGACCGGCCCGTGTCCGACAAACTGTTGGCAACAGCCTTGGGCTGGGCTTCGCCCGCCTTAGCACGCAAGCGCCGGTTGCGCCGCAAACTATGGCTCGCCGCGAACTGGCACGTACTCGATAGGAGCACACATGAAACAAGAAAGTATGAATAATATAGCGATAAAACATATTCAGTCGGTACTCAGCGCTTCCGACGTGATGATCCACACTGCCGGCCGCAGCCACCTGGCAGATCGAAGCAGTCTGTGCTTCATCGCGGACCAAGCGCTGAAGCTGCAGCGGCCAGGCTTTATGGTCGACGGGGCAGGGGAGAAGTATCGCATTGAGGGAGGCCTGTTGAGTGACGAGCTCGACGATCTTTTCCGCACTACAGCGGGTCACCAGGCCGAGCACGAACTACGTTTGGCTGTGCATGCCTGGATCAGCGGTCAACCTGTTTCTCTGCATGATGGTTTTTCTGCGGCGGTACGCAAAAATCTGCAAATGCCGGTGAGTGTGGGAACTTTGACCAAAATTGCCGACGCGCTGTGCCAGGGTCAAGTGTTTGATTTTGCCCAGGCGGGTGGGGCACGTCCATTGTCTGCAACGCAGGCAGCGAGCATGCCTCCCGCGGCGCGCGGCGTCAGCCGCTAACCTGGAGACAAGGACATGGAACTGAACGATCTCTTCGAGCTGTGCGTGCAGGAACGCGCGTCGGATATTCATCTGTCTGCGGGATACCCGCCGATGCTGCGTCAGCATGGCGAGATTCGATACCTCGGCATGGAGGAGTTGCTTGATAAACACCTGGCGGCAATGCTAGAGGGGTGCATGTCCCCAACACAGCAGAAGAGCTACGAACGTTCGCAGGAGTGCGATTTCGCTCTAGAGACGAACCACGGCCGGTTCCGCGCGAATACATTCTTTCAACAACGCGGTAAAGCTGCGGTGTTTCGTCATATCCCAAACCAAGTACCTACATTGGAAGAGCTCAAAGCGCCGGCAGTGTTGCGGCAGATCGCAGAGTATCCGCGTGGACTGGTGCTGGTCACCGGCCCGGCCGGTGCAGGCAAATCCACGACGTGCGCAGCAATGCTGGATTGGATCAACGAAACCCGCGCAGGGCACATCCTCACGATTGAAGACCCGATCGAGTTCATTCACCCCAGGAAAAAATGCATCGTCAATCAACGCGAACTGGGAGCACAGACCTCGAGCTTCGCACGAGCGTTGAAAAGCGCGCTACGCGAAGACCCCAACGTGATCATGATTGGGGAGTTGCGCGATCTAGAGACGATCAGATTGGCATTGACAGCTGCAGAGACGGGGCACTTGGTGTTCGGTACGTTACACACCAGTGGCGCGGCCAAGGCCGTGGACCGCATCATCGATGTGTTCCCTGCGGGTGAAAAAGAATTGGTGCGCTCAATGTTGGCTGGCAGTCTTCGCGCCATCGTGTCACAGATCCTGCCGCGGAACAAACAAGGGAATGGGCGCGTTGCGGCTCACGAGATTCTGGTAGGCACCTCTGCTGTGCGCAACCTGATTCGCGAGAACAAGCTTCAGCAGATGGCCGGTCTTTTGCAGACCGGAAAGGAATTCGGTATGCAGACGCTGGATCAATCCTTGCAGGAGCTGGTTTGCTGCGGCGTGGTGTCCTTGCAGACGGCCAGAACCTTTGCGGATGATCCGACTAAGCTTGCCGGCGGCTGAGGCGACTATTCACTGCAAGTTTTCACCAGTGAAAACAGGAAGCATGGCATTCACTTTTCAATGAATGACTATGTTAATATGCAATATATATTGTTTTATTATTGGAAGTGCCTATGTGCCCTAGCGAAATGTCTCAACGTCAGTTGGCTAGCTTTTCACCAACTATCGGAAATCATCCGTTCATACCCAATGAGGCGGTCAACGTGGAAGCGTGGCGTACTGCGCAGCACCAATTGTTCAACACGCGCAGCGAGTTGCTTGACCTGCTGATACTCATGGTGCAGGTCGAGGACGATGCTGGCTTAGGTAGTCTGGTAATGGACTTGGAGCGTTTCGTGTCCCGGCATGCAGGGCGCAACCCGGTACTGATTCCAAAGATGGAGAACATCGTAAAAACCTTCCTATCGTCACCGGGCAACGCCGGCGTGCTGGCGGATATGCTCCCGCTCGGCCACGCCTGACAGGAGAGCATGATGGCGAAAAAGCCCAAGCTGCAAACCTTCGAAAACAAGCGAACGCCCCTTCAGAACAGCCTGATCGGGCTTTTTGTGTTCTTGCTATGCATGACAATTGCCTCCTCGGTCGCCACTCAGTTTTTTGCGGCCAAGACCGCCTATTCGCCGTACCTGGGCGATGCAGTGTATTCCGGGCATGGCTGGAAAGCTTACATCCCGTACGAATGGATGGCCTGGGGCTGGACATTCAGCGGCCGCCCGGCGGCACACTCGCTGGTCACCCAGATGCAGGTCATCGCCCTCCTGGGCGCGATGGTATCGGTCATCATCGGCTTGGCCACCACTTTCTTCCTTTTCCGCGAAGAGAAGGGCATGGAGGCACTGCACGGTTCGGCCCACTGGGCGACCACCGACGAGATCGATGCAACGGGTACGCTCGGCTCTTCGACGCGCGCAGTCGATGGGGTCTACATCGGTTCGGTCATGTTTGACGAGCAAGGGCAGTCCATCACCCCAGCCAACCTGCCACCGTACGAAATGCGCTACATCCCCCGCATGCTCGGCGCGGAACAGGTACGCGACAAGGAAGGCCGACCTCTGTGGGACCCCAACCCAGCCACCATCAAAGCAATGGAGTATCTGCGTGACGATGGCAACACCCACATTCTGGTTTTTGCTCCGACGCGGTCCGGTAAAGGCCGCGGCCTGATTATCCCAACTCTATTCGCGTGGCGACATAGCGTGGTCGTGAACGATATTAAGGGGGAGAACTGGCAACTGACTTCCAGCATGCGCCAGGCGGCCGGGCAGACCGTCTTGCGCTTTGAACCGACTTGCATCAATGGAACTGGCGCATGCTGGAACCCTCTCGACGAAATCCGCAAATTTACCCTGCATGATGTCTCGGACTCACAGAACATCATGCTGATGATGGTAGATCCAGAAGGGAAAGGTATCTCCGATGATCATTGGGCCTCGCGCGCATGGGAACTTCTTACCGCGCTGGCGTTGCACATGATCTATTTCGAGCGCGATGCGTCGTTGACCGGAATGGCGAACTATCTGAGCGATCCCAAGTTCAACCCGTCCGAGCAGATGTACCTGCGCATGAAAACGTCCGTGCACGACCCGGAAGGGCGGATGGGCTGGGTTGACTCATCAGGGGAACCGACGCTAACCCATCCGGTGGTCGCCAATGCCGCCCAAGCCATGCTGAACACGCCGGAAGAGGAACGCGGCTCAGTGCTGTCCACGGCCAAGCGCGCCTTGGGCTTGTTTCTGGATCCAATCGTCGCGATGAACACGAGCAAGAGCAACTTTCTGGTCAAAGATCTCATGAACATGGATCAGCCAGTCAGCTGTTACTACGTGACTCCGCCGAGCGACAAAGATCGCCTGCAGCCGCTCACGCGCCTGTTCTTCTCGATGGTCGTTCGGCGCAACGCTTCCGAAATGGAAGCCGAAGGCGGTCGCATGAAGGGCACCTTCAAGCACCGGCTGCTGATGCTGATCGACGAATTCCCGGCCATGCGCAAGATGGACGTGATCCAAGACGGGCTGGCATACGTTGCCGGTTACGGCATCAAGATGATGCTGATCTGCCAAGATCTGAAGCAACTTACCGAACACTATGGTCAATATGAAACCGTAGTCGCGGGCTGCCATGTCCGCATCGCCTATGCTCCATCGGATGAAATGACGGCCAAGCGCCTGGAAGAAATGTCGGGTATCACCACAATCACCGAGCAGCAGCAGTCTAGTTCGGCCAACCGTATGGGCATGTCAGGTGGCAACGTTTCTATTTCCCGCCACAAGACGCAACGCCCGCTGATGACGCAGCAGGAGTTCCTCACCATGTCCTACGAGGACATGGTGATTTTTATCGTCGGTTCGCAGCCAATCTACGGTCGCAAGATCAAGTACGACGAAATCGAGCAGTTCAACAAGTGGTCTAAACTGCCGGCTCCAATCAAAAGTGGAGCAACACGTATTCCCCAGAAGGAGAAGCCGGCACAGATCAAGGTGGAAGGCACCATTAGACCGGTCGACCCTGACACCAGAGTCACCCTTTCTGCAGAAGAGGCTCAGCTAGTGCAGCGCATGCTGATCTCTGAATTCGCCCTCAAAGAGGTGCGAGAAATCAAGGCGTTTTGAATGAGGAGTGGAGTAATGTTTGCCGATACCAAACGAGCGGTTATTGAGGACCGCAAAGTCTTTTTCGAAGAGATGATCCGCGTGCTCAACGATGAGCCGACTGAGATCGATTTCATATTGGGACAACAGACCCTGTTCGTGCCCGCCTGCCAGGAGAAGCGCATTATCGACGCCGACCGTGGCAATCTGTTGATCTACTTCTACCCTGTGCACAACGAAATTACTTACCAACTCGCATGGTCGGTCTACCAGATCGGTGAGATGTTGAAGATTGGGTTGCTAGTCCAGAACAGTCAATTGGGTGAGCTGCTCAACGATCGCTATAACCAGTTTGATGGGATCTGGGACGGCACCTACGTGCGTAAGTCTGAGCGCGGCGCAATGATGATGTTCGAGTGGTCGTTTACAACGCCAAACCTGTACAGCAACTGGGCGGTTGCCGAGACCTACGTGCGCGGCCTGCGTCATGCACATTTCCGTGTGCTGAAGTTGCTCAGCGAAGCGGTGAGCAAGGCCCATGGCGCAATCCAGGCTGCAGTGGGCGGGGCTCGATAATGGGGGAGCGTGCAGTTCAAGATTTTCTCACCCGTGTCGCCGGTTGCGGCACCAGCGATATCTCCCGACGCTGGGATCTGATCCCTCAGTACCCAGATGTAACTTATCCAGAACAGATCCTGTTGCGCGAGATCGAACTGTTCCTCGAACAGCGGCCTGACGGTGTGAAACTTGTCTCGCAAGGTATTTTTGTTCGTGCAGACAATTCGATGGCCCCATACATCTTCTATCTGCTGGCCAGCGGAGCCTACGAGCATGGCGATATTCACTTGGTGCGTAAGCACGTGCGCGCCGGCGACGCAGCGCTGGTGCTTGGTGGCGGCATTGGCGTCATCGCGGCGGCGATTGCCGACAAGACACATCGCCCGGTCACCGTGGTGGATGCCAACCCAGCGTTAGCCAGCAAGGTCGCGTGCACGGCAAAGCTCAACGGCGTTGAGCTGGACTTTATTCATGGGGCTATCGCGCCCGATCTCGGCAAATCTGGCCAGGCCGAATTCTGGATATCCGAAGAGTTCTGGGCTTCAAGCCTGTCGATCAAGACCTATAAGGCACAACAGTCGATCCAGGTTCCTCTGTTAGATTTCGAGCAAATTGCAGCCGAATTTGATACATTATTTATTGATATTGAATCGGCTGAAATGGCTCTGTTTAGCCAATGCCAGGTTCCTCCATCCATCACACAGTTGTTCGTGGAGATCCATCGACCCAACCTTGGGGAGATGTCTACGGCGCAGACGATGAATGCGATCTTCCATCAGGGTTTCAGCCTGGTTGATATGCACGGCATGACGTCTGTGTGGCAACGATAGTCTGTTTTCACTGGTGAAAACCAGACAAAGGAATTATTGATGAAACTGTTAATTCCCGGGTTATTCTGCAGTTTTTTGGCTTTGCCGGCACTCGCTGATGAGGCCATGCTTTCGCTAATCAAACAATGTGCTCCCAGTGTCGGGTGGAGCACAATGTCCGCGATTGTGAACGTAGAGTCAAATGGCCATATGTATGCGATGGCGGATGCCGGACCGAAGCATCTTCCCTGGAGTGTACGCAAGAGTATGGTGCGGTCGTTCTTCTTTTCCAGTAAAGAAGAGACGGCCTCATTTGCACGCGGTTTGATCGCTCAGGGTCATACGGTTAGTCTAGGGCTGACGCAAATCAACGATCGCAACTTGCCGAGGCTGGGACTCAGCATCGAACAGGTATTAGATCCGTGCACCAATGTTTCAACCGGGGCCAAGATCCTGACCGAATTCTACGACAAGGCCGTCAGACAGTACGGTCGTAGCGAAAAAGCACTGCAAGCGGCCATTTCGGCCTACAACTCCGGAAACTTTGTGCGCGGCTTCGAGAACGGTTATGTAAACCGCGTGATCGCGGCCGCCGGCGTAATTCCCTCCCTGAAGAGCGGTCCACAGCCGCGCCGAGGGCGCGGTGCAAACCCTGCCGCAGGCCCCGTGCTGGCAATCTGGACGCAATCGGCGCGTGTCGAGGAACGCCGGCAGTCGCGCCAGGCGCTACTAAAAGCAGCGAGGGAATCTCCGTTGGCCGAAGTTAAAGTCACGTTCGAAGATCCTACTAACGATAAAACCGATAAGCCCCGGGATAGCCTATGAATCTCGATATAAGAAGCAAAAAAGAGTCGGCTCTGTATGGCGTGATGCGCCGCCTTGGCCAGTCTCTCTCCTACGCCGACCGCGTCATCGCCTCGTTCAAATCGGAATCTGTCTTCAACGATCGCGTAGAGGGCGTGCTGTTCACACATGATGCTCGTGTACCGACGGTGTTCGACAAAAAGTGGGTGGCCACACTGGAGGGTCTTCCGCCGGTCGGCCACCGCGCAATGGTCAAGATCACGGCCAGGCCGTTTCTGGATGGAAATGGACAATTACATTTTTTAGTAAACAATTTTGAAATCCTCCCCGATCGCGCCCCTTTTAGCAGGTCACCAGGTGCAGACGGGACAACCACAGGAGGGGGGCATGTAGAACCGGTCAAGACTGGACTTAACAGAACAGGGGAACCCCCCTGCGTCATTTTTCAACTGGGGTGAGTCAATGAGACTTACTGAAGGAGTAAACATGCAAGATACCATTGCGGTGCTGGTAATTGACTCGCATCCCGAAGTAACCGAGTCCCTCCAGTCTCTGCTGGTTACCGAAGGCCTGCGCGTCGATACCAGCAACAGTGGAGCGGAAGCCCTCGGAATGTTTGAAACGTGGAAACACGACATTGTGTTGATGGACTACAGCATCCAAGGGATGGATAGCTCGCGCATCGCCAACCGGATCCAAGCGCTCTCTGGCAGCCGTTGGACACCGATCATCTTCCTCACGGATTCGAACAGCTACGAGGCCTCTGAAGCCGCCGTAAAGGCACTGGAGATCGGTGGTGTGGACATTCTGACCCGGCCGACACAAAACGAGTTGCTGCTCACCAAGGTTCGGAACTGCGTGGACATGGTGGCAATGCGTAATGCCTACACGTCCGGCGAGTTACAATTCAAGGCAATCCTGGATCATTCGCTGGATGCCATCTTGGTCACAGATGACACTGGCACCATCCTGCAGTTCAACGCCCAGTCCAAGGAGGTCTTTGGCTGGAAACCTGAGGAGGTCATCGGCCAACCGATGACCCAGTTTATGCCTGTGGAGATGGTCAACCTCCATGCAGAAGCATTCAGTGGCAAATCCTTGCCGGCCATGTGGCATACGCGCCAAGTCAAGGCGGTTCGCAAGAACGGCGAGGTTTTCCCTATGGAAGTGCGGCTGGGCATGATCGAGCTTCCCAAGCGTCGACTCTTCACCGCGGCGATGCGCGACATCACCGAACTCGAGCGCCGTAACGCCGAGATATCTCAGCTCGCGCACTATGACAGTTTGACAGGGCTTCCCAACCGCAATTTGCTGCAGGACCGCTTACGCCTACTGATCTCGATGAGCACACGCTACAACAAGCTGTTCGGCCTGCTGTTCATCGACCTTGACCACTTTAAAGAGATAAATGACACACACGGACACAATATCGGGGATCAGGTGCTGCAAGAGATCGCCAACCGACTGTTGAATTGTGTGCGGGACTCTGACACGATCGCCCGTTTGGGCGGTGATGAATTCGTCGCCTTGCTCTACGATCTGCGCTGCGCCGATGACGCGCGTATCGTCGCCGAGCGGATCCGGGATGCATGCCGTAAGCCGGTAGAACTGGCCAGCGGAACTTTCCGTGTGGCATCCAGCATTGGCCTCGCCCTTTATCCGGATGACGGCCGCGATGCAGAGACGCTGATGAAGCACGCCGACGTGGCGATGTATCACGCCAAAGAAACAGGCCGGGATCGCTATTCGTTCTACAGCCACGAGATTAACAAAGTGGCCCAGCAGAAGCTGCTGATCGAGCAGGGACTGCAGCGCGCGTTGCAGACCGATGGCTTTGTACTACATTACCAGCCGCAAATAGACCTTACCACCCAGAAGACCATTGGCGCAGAGGCCTTACTACGCTGGGAGCACAACGGCGGGATCGTCCCGCCTGGGATGTTTATTCCTGTGGCCGAAGAGACTGGCCTTATCGTACAGATCGGCGAATGGGTGTTACGCGAGGCCTGCCGCGAGGGTAAACGCTGGCTCGACATGGGCCTTGGCCCGGAAGGAAAGGGACTAAGCGTCGGCGTGAACTTGTCGGCACGGCAGTTCAACCTCAGTCTGCCAAGCATGGTGTTCGGCATCCTGAGTGAAACGGGCTTGCCGGCGCATCTGCTGAATCTCGAGATCACCGAATCGTTCCTGATGCAGGACATAGACCAGGCCGCACAGATCCTCGCAGAGCTGGCCAATGCCGGCATCCAGATCTCGGTGGACGACTTCGGCACCGGTTATTCCTGCCTAGCCTATCTCAAACGCTTGCCGGTACACACGATCAAGGTCGACCGCAGCTTTGTGAAGGACATCCTGCGAGATCAGAACGATCGCACCATCGTGGAAACCATCGTCGCCTTGGCCAAAAACCTGGGCCACCAGACCCTGGCGGAGGGTGTCGAAGAACATGAACAGATCGGCATGCTGGTCGCGCTCGGCTGCGACAGCTGCCAAGGCTATTTCTTCTCTCGGCCTGTGCCGGCGGAAGAGTTCGTCAACCAGTTTGCCCTGCCCATCATCTCTAGCACCACACAGCGTAAAAACGTTGCAGCATAATACATACAAGGATTAATAATGTAATTTGAAAATTCGATGAAATTTCACCGTAAACCGGTTATTGATCGCAACGAACTGGAGTCGGTCAGAGCAGTCGCTTGCGCTGCGCTGTTTTGATTTCTGCGGTGGTCCCGATTATCGGGACCACCATTGACTTTCACTGGAGAAAATATGAAGCGGCGTAATCGTCGAAGCCTTTACCACTACCTGGTCGAATCACCCTGGTGGGTCAGTGTGAGCATCGCCTTTGGCGGTGCTTGTTTTTTTGGGGTGATAGCCAAGCATCTGCATGTCCCTGGGTACCGTATCAATGCAATTTCGCAAGCATTCGACCGAGCCCTACATGCATCAGGATTGCTTAACCTGATCGGTCTAGGTGTTGTTTTATTTGCTGTACTCTGCGCCCTGCAGGCATACCGTCGACAACGCCAGCGTGCTTTGCTCTTCGATCGGAATAGAAACCTATGGAAAATTAAAAACCTTAGCTGGCAGCAGTTCGAACTACTCATCGGCGAAGCTTATCGCCGGCAGGGCTACACCGTTTGCGAGACCGGCCAGGGCGGAGCCGATGGTGGGGTAGACCTTATCCTTCACAAAGATAAAGAGATGATTTTAGTTCAGTGCAAGCAATGGCAAACCACCAGTGTCGGCGCAAAAATCGTACGCGAGATGTTCGGCCTAATGCATGCTCACCGAGCCAGCAGCGTGAAGATCATCAGCACGGGACGATTCACCAAACAGGCAACTGCATTCGCCCATGACAAACCAATTGAACTAATCGGGGGAGAGCAACTGGTGTCCCTCCTCAACTAAAGCAAATAAGAAAACTGAATAATCACGACCCACAAAAAAACAGCGCCAACGGCGCTGTTTTGTCTTTCGTAGAGCATCCGTAATGTGCCTACCGTGCGATTCCTCCACCCAGCTTTTCCGTTCTCACTAGCGCAATACCATGTTGGTACTTTATCTGGATTGTTCTTTGTGGACTCATAGTTTCAACATCAATGAAAGCCTTCCGAGGATGAATAACGCAATTCTCTGCACTGGTCTGCTGTACCACAAAGTGGTCAGTCATACCAACAATCCGCCCCACGTAGAGACCTGAGTGCCGATCTGGTAACTGAGGTTGTAACTCCATTTCGTTACCAATATCCATCGCTTCTTTGAATCGATCCATCGATTCATGAGCTCTAGTAAGCATACGCATGGTCGCATAGCGATCGCAGGGGAAATTTGTCACAACCTTTGCAAAGAGGGGGTCCAACTGGATCCTCTCCAACAATACCTGGTGTACCGCTTCTCCATCTCCCATTTCGAACAGCCTATCGTGCTGACGGCCGCCAAGGATTTCACCTGCACGACCTGGGTCGTGACTGGCAGCAAAGTAATCATGAACAGCCTGTTCGCCACGTTTACGGGCATCCACCGTAATCGAAGGGGCCTCCCGTTTTTCCTGCCCGAAAAGGTCATGCTTGCCCGGATCTCTCTGTGGGAACGGTTGATCGGCAGGGATGTCTTCTTGATTGTGAGCCTGCTCAGTGGACGTTTCCGGCGAGATCACAGTTTGCTGCGTAGTGTGCTCTACGCTCAATGCCAGTGCTCCCTGGTGTAAGGTGTCATCAGCATGGCTGACTGGCTTCCACTCAGACACGTAGGCCGGATCCGCTTGCATTTTCTTGAGCTCTGTCATGACATCTGCAGCATCCTTCCTCAGCATTTCGAGCTTGGCCAGCTGGGCGAAAGGTTTTTGTAGTTCCTTCTTGGCCTTGTCCAGCTCCAGTTGGTCTTGCTCTCGCTGCCGCTCGGCGTCGTCAATTCGCAAGTCCAGGCGCCCCAGGAAGTTATCCATCCGGCTGAAAAAGCCGGAAATCTTGAACTCGTCATCGGCCTTGTAGGTGAGGTTCTCGGGAGTGTGCAAGTGATGGCCATTCATAGTGAAACGCACCAGCCCGCGCTCGCAGTACACCGCGACATCAAAGCCTCGATATTTTCCAACAGGGATCATCTCCGGCTTGTCAAAAACTGCGGTGCTCTGCTGTTTGATCGCCTGCAGCATGCAGCCGCGCAACGCACCAAGTAACACATCATGTGCGTCCTTTTTGTAGGCTCTCCCATCCACCAGAAATATCTCATCCTCCTTTTCCTTAGCGGAATTGCGCTCCCGGATGGCTATCTCCATCCTGGCGTTGCTGATCGAGGTATCCGCGCGGGTGTCGGCACGCTGCAGCCAGCCTACCCGATCCTCCAGACTGTGCCGGTTACGCTTGTAGTTGGAGTAGAGTGCCTCCACCTTCTTCAAATCGGCATTGATCTGCACTTGCATGAAAATTAACGGATTTCCCGTCGCCGCCGCTTTCATTTCGGCAGCATTGGCCGCCTCGCTGGCGATATCCTCAATCACACGTTGCAGGCTGTCACCGCGGCGAAACTGTTCAATGCCGGCAGCTTTGTATTCGATGGTTTGCCACATGCGAGAGTCATATGTCTGTTTAGTCGCATAGCGGTAGATCTCGACTTCGAAGCCGTCCGGGTCCTCGTCGTAGAACATGTTGCCCTGGCGCAAAATGCGTCCTTCCCGTTGCTCCAGGTCACTCGGTCGCCACGGAGCATCGAGGTGATGCTCCGCCACCAAGCGGCGTTGCACATTGGTGCCAGCTCCCATCTTGGTGGTTGAGCCCAATATTATTCGCACGTCACCACGGTTTATCTGGTCGAACAGCTTTTGTTTTTTCGCGTCGGTATTGGCCTCGTGGATGAAGCGTATTTCTTCTGGTGGAACGCCAAGGGCAATGAGCTTGTTGCGTAAGTCGTCGTAGACGCTGAAGTTCACCGTCCCGGCAAGCAGTTCGTCCATCGAAATGGATACATCATTTTCGTCCGGTGCTTCGGGTCCGCCATCGTCTACGGATGCCGTCTGGGTAGCATCGATCGACTTGAGGTTCTTCGGCGTGCTCAGGTCGCAAAACACGAGTTGTGTTCCCTTGCGCTCGCGCCAACTATCCCAAATGTCGTAAATACGTTTGACTGCTTCGTTAACCTTGCTGCCTTCGAAGTCTGGTGCTGATGGCTCGATTAAGCGGAAGTCCAGACCGGCTTTACGCGCGTCATTCGTGATTTTCAGTGGATTGTCGAGCCTCGGGTCTTTAGGCAAATTCTCCATCCGCTGGATGATGCTGCCACGGTTCCAATTGGTGAAGAATGAGCCATCCGCACGCATCAGCGGGTTGCCATGGTCGTCTAGCGCCTTGCTCTGAATCCCCATGTATTCGGCCTGCAAGGGGGAGCGCTCAACTATCACGTTGATCGGCTTGCCTCCTTTTATCTTAGGCACAGGGAAACGTCGGCCTTGCTCAGCCGCCTGGCGGTCCAAATCCGACTTGGTGATAACGTCCGCGAACGAGCGGTACAGGCTGATGAGCTCCGGCACATTCTGGAACTTGGCAAACCGACTGTTCAGCTTGTAGTTGACGCCGGTGGCGTCCAGTTCCCAGCCAGTTACAACCTGACCGAAGGTGCTGGCCCAGGCGTCGAAATGGACGATTCCGCGACGCTTCAGCTCGTCGTACTGCAAGTAGCGCTGCACGGTATAGAGCTCAGCTATCGTGTTCGAGATCGGCGTGCCGGTGGCGAAGAAAACGCCGCGGCCGTCGTACTTGGACTGGATATACCGGGCTTTCACAAACAGGTCGAAGGCCTTGTCGGAACCTGCGAGATTGCCGAGGCCAGAGACCCGGTTCATAGTCGTGTTGATGAACAGGTTCTTGAACTCATGCGCCTCGTCGACGAATAGCCCGTCTACGCCCAGGTCCGCAAAGGTCACCGCCAGGTCTTTCTTCCCGGTCTCGGCCGCTTTTTCAAGTTTGGCCTTCATGCGGTCGCGTGACTTCTCCATTTCCTTGACCGTGATTCTGTCACCGCCTTCGCTACGGAGGCGAATGATAGAATCGGTCAAATCGTTGATCTGCTCGTGCAGGATCTCGGATAGGGTCTCGTCGGGCATGCCGATTTTCTTGAATGAGCTGTGCGCGACGATCACGGCGTCCCAGCTGCCGGTCGCGATCTTTGCAAACAGCCGCTCCCGACTTTCCTTCTTAAAGTCGCCTTTCTCGGCTACCAAGATATTAGCGGTCGGGTAGAGCTCGTAGAAAGCATCTTTCCACTGCAGCAACAGATGGTTTGGCACAACGACCATCGGCTTTTTCAACAACCCCATCCGTCGCGACTCCATCACCGCCCCGACGCAGACGATGGTTTTGCCGGCACCGACGACGTGGTCGAAGAGCGCAGTGCCTTCCTGCACGCCACGCCAGATCGCATCCTTCTGGTGCGGCCGAAGGGTGATCGCGGCCGACGACCCAGGCAGAGTCAAGTGGGATCCGTCGTAGCGTGGCGGCACATTGGTGTTGAACAGATCGTTGTAGGTGCGCGCCAGCGTTTCGCGCCGTTCTTTGTCTTCCCATACCCAGTCGAGGAAGGCCTGCTTGATTTCGTCGGCCTTCTGGTTGGCCGCTGCCGTCTTGGCCTCGTTAACGCGCATGATCGGGCCGTTGTCGTCGCGGCCGACCTGTTCCTTCACCCGGGTGGCACGTCCAGCCAGGATGTTCTCGATCAGCTCGGTGGCGGCAACATCTTCGGTTCCCCATGTCACACGCATCGTCGTCTTGTCGGGTGAAGGCCCGATTTTGGCTACCCATTTGCCGAGTGAGGGCTGATAAGAGATGTTCGTCCGCACGCCCCCCAGCAGATGCTGGACAAAGCTTGTCACGTAGCGTTCTGGGACCCACGTCGAACCGAGTTGGATACTGATATCGACTGGTTCGATTGCAGCGGGCTGGACGCGACGCAAGGCGTGGACGTTGGTCTCGTAGCTGGCGTCGCCGGCGCTTGCCTCGATCGCCTCGGCGAGCTTCTTCTTGACGTTGCCGGACAGGTACTGGGCTCCGGTCTCCCAAGTGCCCTTAGGATTACGAAAGATCAGCCCATCGAGCTCGCGCACGAGCTCGTCCTCCGGCCGGCCGGACATGCGGACCATTCGCTCCATCTCAACCCGTCCAACCTCGTTCATGCTAACAACGAGGGCGTCTTTGGCTGATTCGACCCTTGTGATTTGGCGATGCGGGTTCATCACCCGTTGCGTGAAGATGGCAGCTTTCTGTGCGCTTGAGTCACGCGGTTCGACGCCGGTCTTCCTGGCGATCTCCTTAGAGATTCCACGGTCGTAATCGCGCTCAAGCGCATGGAGTAAAGGGTATTCCGGATCCTCTGCAAAAGCCTGCTTATTGACCTGGGCGCTGATATAGCCGTGCTTCTTCACGAACCGGTCATAGACTCGATTAAGCTGGCTGCGTAACTGGTTCAATTCGGCGTCGGCGGTCCGCTCGGACTGCTCGGCCAGCATCAGTTGGCGCAGCGCTGAGCGCACCTCGATCATGCCCTTGATGCGTTCGCCGGCTTTCTCGTTACGCAGTTCGGCGTATTCGTAATTGCGCTCGTCCAGGATGTCTGGAAGGCGACGGGCAATCTTGCCGCCGGCGGTGACGAAATAAGCACCGATCTTGGTGTTGTCGGGCACCTCGACGGCTTCATCCCGGCGCGCTATGTCGATGCACGGAGCGGACTCGAGAGCGACATAAACGCCCTGCGGCAGCTTGGCGACCGCCTTGGCAAGCTCGTCCGATAGATCCTGTTCTGGCGGAGCAATAAGCGCGGCCTGACCTCCGCGATACATCGTACCGGCGAGCGCCATCTCGCCCAGCATCATGTCTGGATGGCCGATGAAATACTGATTGAGCTCGATCTCCCCTTGGCTGGCGGGATCGCGCACGATCCCGGTATTGACCCAGGACAAATCGACCTGTTGTCCTGCGATGCGCTTCTGCAGGAACACGATGTCGGTCGTAACCTCGGTCAACGCGTTCTGTTTGAATGCGGTGTTCGGCAACCGGATCGCGCCCAGCAGGTTGGCTTGCTGCGCGACGCGCTCACGCGCGATCGGGTTTTTCGCGTCCAGGAAGAAATTGCTGACGACTACGGCAACCACTCCACCAGGACGAACCTTATCAAGCGACTTGGCGATGAAATAGTTATGGATTGAGAGTTCGCTCAAGTCCTTGTGATTGGCATCGTAGACCGATTGGCTGCCGAACGGCGGGTTACCGATCGCCGCGTCGAAGTAGTCGCTGGGGATAGTGACGTCCTGGAAGCCGCGGTTGATCACCGTGGCTTTCGGATAGAGCGCTTTCGAGATCGCCGCGGTGAGCGGTTCGAGTTCTATGGCGGTGACCTTGTTCTTCGAGCGCAGCGAGTCGGGCTGCAGACCGATAAAATGGCAGATGCCGGCGGCAGGTTCCAGCACCTTGCCACCGGTAAAGCCGATTCGTTCCAATCCGTCGTAGATACCCTTGATGATCGTGTCGGAGGTGTAATGCGCGTCTTGGGTGGAGCGTCGGGCGGCTTCGTATTCTTCAGTAGTCAGCAAGGCGGCGAGTTCCTTGAACTCGCCCGCCCAATCGCTGTTGCGGTGGTCGAAGACCTGGGGCAGGCCGCCCCAGCCGACGTAACGCACCAGAATGGCCTGTTCGTCCTGCAAAGCTGGGCGGTTCTCTGCCTGCAGCTGCTTGATCAGCTTGATGGCCGCGATATTGTCGCGGTACTTGCTCTTAGCACCGCCTTGGCCAAGGTGGTCGGCCGCGGTGATGATGTAGTTGGTAGCGGCGGGGATTACCGCAGTTCGGTTTCCATCAGGTACTGCTGCAGGATCTCGTGCCTCTGCACGCCCGTTGCTTGTGCTTCCAGCGCCTCCTGCGTGGTCAGCACCTGCTGCTCCAGCTGTTGCTGCTCCAGCAACCGGCCCAGCAGGACGACTTCCCCTTGCGTTTCCAACGCCGTCAGCGCCTCCGGCGAGTTGTAGGCCCAGCGATCCAGAATCGCCCAGCCGAACTGGTTGTAGGGGGCTTTGCTCGCCGCCTGCAGAGTTTCCGGAAGCAGCACCTTTTTCGCCATCTCCAGCGGTTGTGTTTGACCCGTCAGCATGTTGCACTCCTTGTGTGATTACCGGTTGATCGTCATCGATACCCAGCCCATCGTTGAGACGAGTAATGGTATCGATGGTTTGACTGAATACAAAATCGAACGAGATTTGGTTGTCGTCCGGAATGGACTGCCGCTCTTTTCGTCTCATATGCGAACCTTGGTTGAACCATACGGATCGGCAGGAATTCCCACCGGCGTGTCACAATGGGAGCCAATCCTTGGTTCATAGGTCGCATCTATGGGTCAGGTGTTCACCCGGGGGTTGCATCGCAAGGTAAGCACCCACGTGACTAATAAATATTAAATATATGTTGCATTTGAAGTCCTCCAACTATTGTTGGTTACTGCCCAACAATTTGTTCATTTTCACTGCTGAAAATCGCCTGTGTGGCCAAGAAAGCGTCGACCATCGCCGGCGTCAAGTAGCACCCCAGGTCAGCCTCCTTGATCAATTCCTCATTTGGCATGACCATCACATGAGAGACTGGCACTACTCCAATGCTGATTGCTGGCACACTGCGGGCTGTCGATTTTCCAGTCAGCAGGGCCACCATGATGTTTCCAGGAGGAACATTGCAATGCGGCAGGTCCACCACAAGGCCGACTTGTTGCCGACCATTTGTCTTAAGCCGAACATGTTGACCCGCGCGCGGATATCCATCACGCATTTCTGCTAAGCCGCGTAGCACCCAGTCCTGCTGATAGTAGTGGTTGAACTTCATTTCCTCCAGGCTGATCTTATGGTGCCTCTTACGCTCGCCGAGCTGAATATCGTGCAACATCGCCTCCACGGCCTGCTTGACGGTCTTGCCGGGGAAGCACTTTGCAGGATCGCGCTGGATGAAATGCGAGAGGTAGCCGGTTTCCGAGATGAACATTTGCCCGACAGCCGCGGCGCGGAATTCAAAATGCCCAGTAAGTGAGGTGGAGTTGCCAGCGTAGGATACGATCGCTGGCATTCCTAGCACGTGTACAAACATCACCCCTGGTTGACCCCAGATCGGATACTCTCCATCTTTGGCTACCAAGGCTTTGCGTAGGATGGGACCAGGTCGCTGATCGCTGCTGTAGGAGCCGAAGTGCGTCCCGCCATTCAAGCGAATTACCAGGTCGTCGTAGGCCTTGATAGCTGTATGCGATGCAGTCACATCGCCGTCCAACACAGCTTCGTTGAACTGTTCCAGATAAGAACGTGCCTCTTCGATATCTTCCTTACCCACGGGAAGCGGCTTAACGTGTCGTTCCCAGTCTTCGATCTCCCACGGCTGCTTGGTCTTACTCTTTGGTTTCTTCATGGCTTCTCCCGCGCGTTCTTGGCGACGTATTGGTTTCCATGCAAGTGGTTTCCGTCTTGCCTAAGGACACGACCAGGATAGCAATATAGATTGCACAATGCAACATCAAAATGTTATGAAACTATTTTCACCAGTGAAAACGCTTACTTGCCGCGTCCTTTGCCAGATTTCTTGCCGGTACTTTGCTGCGCTGGTTGCCATGGTGCTGTGACGGCTTTCCCATCCTGATAGCGCATCTCGACCGAACCGGTCGGAAGTTCTCCCTTTAGGTTGGTCCGTGCATGCAGCACGAAAGTGGCCTTGCCAATGCGCTGCGCAATCCACTCTGCGTTGTGATGGGTAATCTCGCCCTGGTAAACACCATCGGTGGCCGCCGGCGCAACCGCCGCACCGGCAAGGGTCTCCTGGATTTGCTGAGTGATTTGTACACGAAGATCTACCGCTTTGGCCTTGGTCGGCTTCTTGGTGATAACGCGGTTCCTTTCGGAAGGTGCGCTCGCCCGTACCAACCGCTTGGGTATCTGACGCTGCTTCTGGTAGACCGCCTGCAGGCTCTGAAGCTCAGGATTGCCAACTTCCATGCCAAGTTCTGTGGCTGCCTTGACCATGCGTTGCAAAAACACCGCATCCGCCCCAGTGAGCACGATACGGTTTCCCCACTTTTCTCTTGAATGGAGTAACGCTAAACGCAGTTCTTCATCTGTTACCACTTTCCGATCGAACGTGAGCCGGTTGCCGCGATCGACAAAAAGGAGACCTCCATTTTTGTTCTGGTACTGAACGTTGCCGTTGTTAGTGACTTTCCAGCGGACGCCGCTGAGGTTCCTGAGCAGCACATCCGCCTGGTACGGCTTTATCAGGTTGGTCTGCACCGGCCGGATGGCATTTTCCTCCCGCTCATGCGCCAGCAGGGCCGCCAGCACCTTTTCAGGATCCTCGACGCCCTCCCCTGCTTCCAGCTCATCCGCGCCTTCGCGCAGCTGCCGGCGTTTTTTCCGGCCTTCTTCATAAACCATCCCGCGCAAGGCGCTGATGGCGGCCTGGTCGCCGGCCCGCGCTTCGCGCTCGACCCATTCGCGCCACGTCAACAGGTGCGGCCGCCCGAGGCGGATCTGCTCACGTCGACGGTTGGCCTCGGCGTCGATGCGCAGCTTCTCCTCCAACCGTTCAATGGTCAACAGGCTGTACCGCAGCTTGCGCTCCTGCTCGCTCAACAGGCGGTTGCTGCGCAGCGCTTCTCGGCGCTTGGCATAGCTCTGCTTCTTCTGTTGAATTTCTTTGTTCTTCCACGCCGTCACGGCCGACATGGCCCCGTCGGTGATGTCGTGCTGTGCCCTTAGAATGGAAGTCTCCGCCTGGTATCGATCGATCAACTCGGTACGCTGCTGCGCTCGCTCAAGGCGACGCATCTCACGCTTGGCCGGGTCTCGCTTAAGTTCGCGCTGAGGACGTGCGGGCCTCTCGGAAGAATCCACCTCAGTAGGAGCTTTCGGCTTCAAGGGGGCGGTATTTGGCTGGAAAGGACCCAGCTTATCTTCCAGTTGTGCTGGCTTTAACTTGCGCATTGCCTTGCTAAGTGGAACCTGCAGGAGCTCGCCCTCTTGGCTGATCGCTTCAATCTGCCAGCCGCCACCGCCGGTCTTATTCAACCGCATCCCGTGTGCGGCCAACTTCTCGTGAACCGGAGCCCAATCAGTAGCGTGTTCTACGGCTTTCGAAACCTGGTAAGCGACGATGCGCTGGCAGTAGTTGAGTAGCCCTTCCTGATCGGCCCACGCCTCAAGTTGAGCCAGCTTCTCGACATAAGGGTCATGCTCAAGCCCAGATTTTTCACGGTAGCCTTCATTTGGCACCACAAATTTGCGGCCGTCGGGAAGTTCTCGCACGACAAAAAGCCCATTGTCGTGTGTCCAGCCTTTTTCGATCTCGATATGGCGGGCCGCCTTGTGCATGTTCTTATGCAGCCACGGCAGGTGCTGCGAGCGATAAGTTTCCGGATGGACGACGCTCACCTCGATGTGGCAATGAAGGTTGTCTGTATTGGCATGAATCGCCATCAGATACTGGTGCTCATCCAGGTGAATCGCTTGTAAGACTTTGCGGCCGGCGTCGAAGATATCCTCGTAGGATGGCCGCTCGTGCTCCGGCCAACTGAGAATGAAGTGTTTGACCGGGTTATCAACACGAGTGTTTTTGGCCGCGACCGAGTAGAACTCCTTGGCTGCCGTTTCGATACTGTTCAGTTTATTGAGGCTTACTGCTACGCACTTTTCCTCGCCAGTGATGTCGCTATCATTGGTCACGTACGAGGTGAGCTGGCCAAAGCCAGGCAACTCGCGGACATCATCGTCCATTTGGACAGTGAGGTAGCGCGCCAGGTCACCAAAATCGGACTTGCCGTCATGCCGGTTGGGGGCTTCCTTGACGATCATCGGTCAAACCCTCTTGATAGCCTGCACCACTTCGATCAAGGCCGCGCGCACGTCTTCCTCAGGCAAATGTACCCGAGGATCTTGGTGAAAGAGGCGGAGAAGATCTGCGACATGCCGGAGTGCGTTGATGGCGTCGACGTCATAGCGCATATCGGTCCTGCGTCCCAATGCGCAACGTCTCATGTATTCTGAGAAGGTAAGCTGTGCCTTACCTGCCCTGTCCATAATCTCGGCCAGATCGGCTTTCGTCAGCCGAATTTCTTTCTTCGTGGTGGCGGTCGTACCCTCCGCCTTCTTCTTGAATCCGCGAGCCATATCACCCTGTTCTGTTCAATGGCCAACATTGGCCATTAGAGCGGCGGACACCCGCCGCCTCTGTTCTTTTCCCTGCCGGTGCACCGACTTCCATTCTGTTGTTCGGCATCATGCCGGGGTCTCGGGGCGGAGCCCTGAGTATCCACCAGTAGGGTGGGCTTGCGACGGGCGCGAAGCGACCTAGCAAACCACCCGGTGGCTGGACAAAACTTGTTTTGTCCGGACAACTGGCATCCTGTCCCGGATTTTGGTTTGAAAGTGCTAGTGAAATCGTAGCATGTTTGCTGTAAGTATGTTGTACATTGATTTGAGAAATTGCGAAGCAGATGGTATTTTGTTAGGAGTGAACATCATGTGAACCAGTCTGTGCGCGTTTAACACGCGCACAGTAACCCTGCCGGACTTTTCGACAGCGACGGCGTAAGCATCCTGGGGAGCTTCTTGATGTGTATTTAGTACGAACTAGCAAGTAGATGTGATGTTGTAACGTCAGGAGAAGAGGCATGTCAGATGTCGGGGAAATGAAAAAGGCTTTGAAAAGGCTTGGGTTGGTAGATAAGCAGGCAATTGAGAGCAGCCTTGAAATAGCCGCGCTGGCACTCCTGCCGGATGAATATTCGCAAAGGGATATATTTCGTGCATTGATGCCGAAATTGCATTTGATGCGTAAGCGGGGCTTCTCTTTTAGGCAGATTGCAACCTTACTCGAGCAAGCCGGCTTGAAATTGGCAATCGGTACGGTCAGAACTTACTACTACGAGTTCCTAATGGAGATGCTCGAAGAGTGTGAGTCCTACACCGAGAAGAGCAGCAAGGTGGTAAGTAGCGTATCGGCAGGCGATGCGAGCAAGCGAGGCGGAGCGCCGGCCGTCGACGAGTCAAAAGCCGTGCATAGTGCGCTGCGCAGCCAAGTTGACGATGCGGCCAAACAAAGAACGGCATCAACGGTTAGCCGGTTCGTGGGCACCGCCGCCGGGGCCTCGATGGCCCCGCCGGCGGCGGGGCCGCAGCCTGCGTTACCGCAGGCTGCGGCCGGCGAAGCCCCAGCTTCCGCTGGGACTATCCTAACCCAACCCAAAAAACCCACGCCCCCGCCCGCGGGGGCCCGCCCGGGGCCGCTCGATGCGGACCCGGGCGGCGCTGCACCGCCGCCCACCTCCCGTGTTCATCCCACGCCAGCACAACCAGGGCCCGCCCCTGCGCTGGATGCGCATGGGCGGGCAGCCGCGTCGGCTCGGTGTATCACCGAGCCGACGCCTGATCAGATTGAGGAGAGGGGTGGGCTGCCGGCGGAGGTCTACGACGCGGGGCAGCAGCTAGAACACCCGGCCATTCCAGGTTTACTGCTCGATCGCAATCAACGGTTCTTCAAGGCTCGCCTGGAATATGTGAAGGCCGATGGATCGAATGCATTCGAGTCAGGCAAGGAAATGCTGGCCCGACGCGATTGGCGGAAACCAATCCAGGCGAGCCAGGGGAGAACAAGCAAGGATTTTGTGCCGATGGATACGTCGGTTCTTGGAAGACCGAAATCGAACAACTAGACAGGAGTTCAATATGCAAACCCTAAATAACCATGAGGTCTATAAGACGCTTCGGAGCATCGCTGAAACCGCTTATCCTGAGAAATTGGCGGAAATCAGAACCTTCCGTGTTAGCATCCACGCGATTGAAAGCAACAGCAGGCATGGTGACTACAACCTGCTCACGCGGGAGATCCGCATCTTCAACCTGAGCCGCAAGACCGCTCATCTGATCAAGACCACGATCCACGAGCTATCGCACCATATAGATTGTTGTTTTTACGGCAAAACAGCGCATGACAAGCAGTTTTACACCACGTATAAGCACCTCCTGGAGGTTGCCCACAAGATGAGCGTGATCAATTTGGCCGAAACAACCGACCAAATCGACTCTCGTGATCTGGCTGCGATGGCCAAGAAGGTGGGTGCGCCCCGCTACGAAACTCAGCAGCCCAAGAGCGGTTTCCTCATCAAAGTTGACAACGCGTTTGCTATCCGTGACCAGCTCAAGGAGCATGGGTATCGCTTTTCCAGCACGGAAAAGCTTTGGATCCTTGAGGTCGCCGAAACGACGAAGGCCAAGGAAGAGACGTGGATCCTGAAGATCGCACCGGCCGGTAGTGTCCGGGTTATCGCACTGGCAGAGAACGACATTGAATCCATTTATTTTGGGATAGTTGGCAAGAAGATCCCTGCTAGTCGCAATCCGGAATTGAAGGATCTGGGCTTCAAATTCGACAAGGCCCGCGGTTGGTACAAACGTATCAAGGCTTCCGAAAAAGACGCGTTCACACGCCTTTGTGCGGATCGCTTTCAGCTTCGCCCCTCCTTCACCGGGACTCTGTAACCGGTCTACCACGCCAGGTGGATGATCGCTGCATCACCCGCCTGGTCTCCTCTCCCGCATGCGTCGCTGACGCGTAAGCCAGTTTTCACCAGTGAAAACAATCCTTGTTGAATATTCAACATTCGCGGCGTATCATCTTCCTGTTCAACATGAAAAAGGACTAAAGCATGCCTAGCGTGGATCCCCAAGCCGAGCGCCGCCGGGCGCAATTCTCCAAGTCCCAACAGAAGCGTCGTCAAGACATGCTGGATGCCGGTTTTGTACAGCTCCCCCCCCTCTGGATCAAACCGGAGACGCGACAGAAGCTAAACGAGATTAAAGAGGCATACTCGTTTTCGCATCTTGGCCAGTGCATTGATGCTCTGGCCGAGCTCCATGACGATTAGGTGTTGACTATTCAACATTGCGAAATTAAAATATCAATATGTGATTCATAGGGGCTTGCATATGACCGCCTTACAACCAGCCCTGGCACAACTTGCCATTGGCGACTTTACAGACCATGAGATCGGCCGGATCGGAAACCTTCTTGCAACAATTGACCTGAACCTCCCTGGTTTTTTCTCTCAGTTTGGCGCATCCGAAGAGTCGGCCGGCGCGTCCCTGGATGAGCTATCGAACTTGCTTGAGCAGTCTCCCGTCACCATGCTGGCCACTAAAATGGCAGAGATTGTCGCCAAGCTCTCGGATGCCGATCCTCGTAATATTTCTCGTAAGCCGAACTGGCTGGAACGCCTCACCGGGAAGTCCGTCGAGAGTAGCTTGCGTTACCAATACGCACGCAAAGAACTTGAGAGTCTATTGGAAGAGGCCGATGTCATGGCGAAACAGGTTGAGACGGTGCAAGCCAAAATCGAAGGCATGCTACGCACTCATGAGGAGGGGGTAATCCAACTGCGATGCGCGATTGCCGCCGGGCGACTGTATCTCCAACAGAACCCGAGCGCAGGGCAGCCGACGGCAGGGGAGCTCACCTTTGAAAATGTCCGCGACCGGTTCGGCCGGAAGTTGGCCAACATAGCTGCACTTCTCGCATCCCATGAGATGAGTGTGACTCAGTTGAAACTGACCCGCTCCCAATCGGTGGATCTTCTGGATCGTTTCCATGAGGTCACTCGCGTCCTGGTACCAGTCTGGCGACAGCATACCCTTGCGTTGATCAGCAGCACCAAGAGCAGTCCCGAAATCATTGCGGCCGCCAACAAGGCTCACGAAGCACTGATGGCCAGCCTAACCAATCTGAAAAACCTGGAGAAATAGCATGCAACCGCAACAGACCGAAGTGATGTTCATGCACGGCAACGGCGCTCTGACCATCCAGTTGCTTCAACAGGCCGGCTTGGCCGAGACCGATCTGCCTGAAGTGCAAACCCTGGCCCGCCAACTTGATATGGCCAACCCCCTCGCCGTCTCCGAGTTTGGCCGCGACGTTGCCGAACACACCGCGCGCTACGCCGATAGTCTGCTAGACCAAGTGCAGAGCGACGATCTGGAGGGGGCCGGATCCAAGCTTAACCAGGTCGTTGTCGCGGCGAAGTCTCTCAACCTCAATGCGCTGTCCGATCGCCGCTCGCGGATCCCGGTCATCGGTCGATTCATTGATCGGATGAAAATCACGAAGGAAAAATTTGTCAGTCAGTTTCGCACGACCAAAGATCAAATCGATACCTTGCTGCATGAGGTTGAGGACTCCCAGAAAGGGCTGGCCGAGCGCGTCGTCGGGCTGGAACAGATGTTTGTATCTGTGAAAGAGGAGCATCGCTTGTTGGGGCTGCATATCGTCGCCGGAAAGGTTCACCTGGAGAGTCAGCGAGCACGCAGCAATGAACTGCAGGCGGGCGAGATCACCCCAGCGAAATTGCAAGAAATCCAGGACATGGAAACTACGCTGGCCAATCTGGATAAGCGCATTGGCGATCTGCAGGCCTTACAGCATTCCGCACTTCAGTCGCTACCGATGATCCGGATGATTCAGGCCAACAACAATATGTTGGTCGAGAAATTTCATACCATCCGCGAGCTGACCGTACCCTCCTGGAAACGGCAGTTCATGTTGGCGCTGAGTTTGAATGAGCAGCAGAACGCCGTGCAGCTGGCCGAGAGCATTGACGACGCCACTAACGAATTCCTCCGTAGCAACGCCACTCTGCTCCGTAAGAATTCGGTGGAGACGGCCCGTTCCAACCAGCGTCTGGTAATCGATATTTCGACGTTGGAACAGGTTCAATCCACCCTCATCAGCACGGTTGAGGATGTGATCCGGATCCAGCAGGAGGGCATCAAGAACCGCAAGGACGCCGAGAATAAGATTCTAGCAATGCGAACTGACCTGCAGCACAAACTGACCAACAAAAGCGCATAGGTGAACGCATGAACGAAAGTGAAAAAATCTACGAGCTGAACGAAGAAATCAAGCGACTGGCTCAACGCAGCTACTTCAGCAGCTATGCGGGGTATGGCTCTCTGGCTATGGGTCTTATCGGTGGTGCGATTGCCTGGCTGGTTATTTCAAAGTCCGGCAATACGGATGTGCTGGCCAGTTTCAAGACTGTCCACATCCCAGAGCCGATCATGCAGGCATTGAGCAAGCTGCCCGCCGAGACCGGTGAGACTACACATACTATGGAAGATGCTGGAATCGGATCGCTACCGTTTGAGCCATCGATCGTTAAGCTTGCAGGCGTTTTTAACAGCAAGGCCTTCTTGGTTTTCGGGGTTTTTCCAATGCTTATGGTGAGTGGGCTTGCAATGCTATTTTCCGAAGATGGGTTATTGAAGGTTCTTGGTCGACTTGGGGTCACCGCCGGATTTCTAGCGGGATCTGCATTCATCCTTGTCTCCATCACGGTTCCAAGTAGCATCTCTCCGAGTTCAACGCCCCAGGAACGCATTGAGAGCGCACTCGCCGATGGTGACTGGGCCACGGCCAAGAAAGTGCTAGTTCCGCTTGCTTCCCCAATCCAGCAGGCCTACCTGCAGGCCCAAGTCGACTACCTGGAAAACAAGGCCAAAGCCTTGCAAGTCGACCTTGCCCCGCTTAAAAGCTTACCGAGCGCATCGGTAGCCTGGGCAGACAATGGTCATCTTTACGCGATGGAGCGACGCGCATTCGGGAAGCCGGTGAGCGCCGCGGCGAAGGAGCACGTGCAAGCCGCCAGCCATGAGCAGGTAGAGCGCGACAACAGTCTGACCAACGTATCCATTAGTGCAACGCTTCTGCTCCTGGTCGGTGGTGGTTTGGTCGCATTCGGCCACATGTTGCGCCAGCGCGTAAGCCGTCTAACCAACATGGCCCGCACGCTGGGGTTTTACACGGTCAAAGCCAGGATTGCCACTGACGCCTTCAAGCCGGCCGAACAGTCACAAGTGCCGCCGGCAGCTGCGTCGAACAGCACGCCTTCACCCGCTAATGCACTACCTTCCGGCTTCCAATCGGTTCATGGTGGCAACCAAGCGCACAGGGTGTGCCCGCCCTCGCCGAACAATGACAGTCCACCCGTCAACACCGACCTGTTGAGTACGGCGCTCGTCATCAATGCTTTGTCACGCGACGAGGAATCCCGCCCCAGTGCGGTGGAACTCCAATGCTCACCGGACTTCGAACCTGCGCCAGACTCTTGGTCGGTATGTGACTCAGGTGGTGATGACAGCAGCAGTAGTTGTGATTGATTTTCACTGCTGAAAATAAGCAGTCATCTGTTGCGTAATAAAGTGCAGTAATGTGTGGAAGGAAATCAAATGACTGATTGCATTGATAATGTAAAAAATGAGCGCGCGCAGACGGCCGCGGAGAAATGTCGCTTATGTGGTTGCCATCTCGATGCCAGTGAGGACGATGACCTGACGCTTGAGCTCTGCTTTTCGTGCAAATCACGGCCGGAGGCGCGCCGCCTGGGGATACCTTCGCTTGCTGCGTCACAGCAAGGGGGGCACGCGGTTCCGCAGTTGAAGTCTGCAAGAAACTTCACCCCTGCCGAGAAATCGCTGATTAGCAAGGTACATGGTTACATGCCGGTGCAGCAGCTGTTGGGCCTCCTCAATGAGAGGTTAGCCTGCGATCTTGGCCCGGATGCCATGCCCTATACCATGGATCAGCTTCACGCCGAGATCGGCAATGGCGCCGGCACTATTTCCGCCGGCAGCAACGACTGGGCGAGCCTGCGCAAGCTACTTAGCCAGGCCAAGCGCAATGGTGTGCTCGATGCCATCAACGAACAAGTCATCAATGACTTTGCCGTGGTGTTTTCTCTTAACCCCAAACAGGTGTTGGGCCTGAAGGATATCGTCCTGCAGGCTGAGGAGGATGTGTGATGAAGAGAGCCGTGATCCATCGCGATGAAATGTTCGGGGCCACGCTTAGTTTGGGTGGCGCTCCGATCGATCTGTCGGAGTACGCCACTACGGGGCTGCTGGCCGTAGCTGTTGGACCGCGCGGCAACGGGAAAACCAATGCTGGCCTGATCATGGCAGAACAATTGGCTGAGCAGGGCTGGGTCAGTGTGCTGATCGATCCGGAAAGCGAGTTGGAGTCGATGTATGGTGAAGCAGTCGACGACGCAGAGGATCTTCGCCAGCGCCTGGTGCACCGTGAGCAGGCCATCGTTGTCGTGTGTGCTCAGGATGCGACCGAGTTCATCCCTTACGGGCGTGCCATCCTCGACGTAGCCGAGGAGTACCGCAAGCCAATCTTCGTGGTGATCGATGAAGGCCAGCTGTTCAGTGCCACTAAAAAGCGGAAGGACGATATTGGGGAAGCCGCGGACATCATCAACGAGTTTGCCGGACGTGGCCGAAAACGTGCACTTGATCTATTCATCACCGCGCTACGCTACACCGGTACTCTGCACCGCTCGATCTTCAGCAACAAGAATCTGACGCTGATTGGATGCCAAGAGGATCCCACAGCCTGGGCAGCGTTGGCACCGCAATTTCGTGCATCCAAAATCGAGTTCAATGATCTGAACGCACTCGCGCCTGGAGAATTCTTTTGCTTCAGCCGGCGTGGGGTGGAAAAGGTCAAAATGCCAATGGCGGAGGCCTTAAAGCGTGTGGCTCCCAAAGCAAAAGCTGTCAAACGCACGCTCCCAACAACATTCCGCCAGTGGAACCGTGCTATGCGGGAAATCCCAACCGAACGCTTGCTGTCCCTGACGGATCCCGTCGTCAATCTGCTCGGTGCAGTAGCGGGCCTCTCTGTTCAGCAAATGCTGTCGGGCGCTTCCGCCCTCCAGGATGAACTGGAGGCACGGGATGTTGCGTGAAACGCTTCCATCCGGTATAGCCCAGGGCTGGATGCAGTTCGTCCTTGAGAACGGTTGGCGAGCTCTCGCCTATGAGATGGCGGCCATCCTCGGGCAACCCGTCGAAGAAATTGAGCGGGTGCGCCGTACTGGTGCTTGCAGACGGCTGTCGAAAAGGAAACGGTTCGCTGAGCTGTTTGCCCTTTGGCATGGGCGTCCACCCACTGACGAAGAATGGCCCACTCCGCGGAAATTGTCATCGCAGGGTACTTACGAATGGCAAGGGCCGGAGCTCGCCCTGCTGGCCAACTTGGTCGGCCAGCTCGGCTGCGTAGCGATCGCCCAGACACTCACCAACCGGTTGCGCACCATCACCGGTGACCCCAATGCAGAGCGTAATCGACATGCCGTCCAATTGTGGATCAATCGGATCGGCATGCAGAGCAAGGATGTTTTGGGTGGGCTAACGACTGCAGCTGCTGGGCGTGAAATCGGCTCGCTGGCTGTCGTTCAACAGGCGATTGTCAATAAGCAGTTGAAGTTAAGACGTGTTGGCAGGCTTCTGGTGATTCCCTATGCAGAGTGGGAGGCCTGGAAAGTAAAACGGTCATTTCCGCCTGAGGGTTACGTGCGGTTGAGTTCGCTACGTGAGGCGCTTGCTATCCGCAGCGACAAGTTGTCTGAATTCGCCCGGATGGGGCTAGTGCCAACGGCTGTCAGATGTATCCCATACGGCGTAAAGGGCCCATCGACCCAATTCGGCACCTGGTACATTGCACCTGACATGGCGACCCAACTGCTGGAGGATCGCCGCGCCGGACGCGCGATGCCATGGCACGGGAAACCGTTGATCGACAACTTGCTGACGACATTCAAGCTCTGGCAGCAACGCAAACATCCAACGACTTGTGCAACATGCCAAGATATTTGGGGAGAGCAGGGTGCACCGGAAACTTTTGATGACTATGCCGAGCGATATCCGCCGCTTGCCCACGGTGCCAAACGGCACTTGACCCGGGTATGGAACCCAGGCCTTACTCTCGAAGAGGTGGCCAGCATGACAGGGCGTAGTATTGACTATGTTGTCCAAGCAGTTGCCAATGGGGCGCTGGACGTCTCAACCGTAGGTAACATACAGCACGTTACCAGGACCAATGCCACCCGCTGGTCTGCACGCGGGTGCCCATCCGGTGAAAATGCGAAGTCATGGATATCCCTCGAAACCGCCTCCAAGAAATACCTGTTCACGCTCTCCGAATTGCGGAAATACATCGAGTCGGAACAACTGACCTCTAAGGTGGGTACTGCCGGCGCGGCACGTGGCGTAGTGTACGTTTCGAAAAACCAGTGTGGCCTATTGCGTGAAAAAATTGGCTTTACCGAAGCTCAAGCCGCACGGAAGGTTGGGGTGACGATACCGGAACTGCGAGTGTTGCTCGAGGGCGTGAATTGGCGCAAAGCAGAGGGCATTCCTCTGGTGACCGTCCAGGCAGTGATCAAGCGGCGTGAATCGAGTGAGGGTTATGAGCTCGACGTCGCTGCAAATCTCCTTGGAACGACTTTACAGTGGATAGAGGCTCGCATAGCGGATGGCACCATCAAAGTGTCCAAGGCTCCGTGGGACGAAACACGGCTCTACATCACCGATCCGATGATGGAACGCCTGCGTAAGGCCTTGCACACTCCCATGCGTGAGCGGCTTTCCGATGATTGGCTCCGCTTGAGTGATGCAGCGCACGAAGCGGGCGTGACGACCGCCACCATACTCAAATGGGCCAATAATGCGGAGCTTGATCGCAGAAAAGCCAGCAACGGTTGGCGGTATCAGCGCCAGGCAGTACGCGCCCGGGCCCGCCTCTACTGGCTAACCGTACGGTTCCATCGTGCAACACCTCCGGATTGGCTGCAGGCCGAATCGACTCAACATTCCGTCTCGGTAAGGCCGACCAAGCCGAATTAGATTGGCATCTACATTCAACTCAGGCGAGTTGCTGCCGTTGGGTTGTCACACTAAGAGATAGCGCCATGCAAAAGGTCACGTATTAACTGTGCACCTGAGGTAGTCATGAGGGCGCATTTGACTGTGACTTAACTTTTTATCGCACATGTTGAATATTCAACACAATATGCCATATACTATATGCACAATGAACATTGCCTGGAGCATTCTGTGATCACTCGACAACTTCAAATACTGGACGGGGTTTGTGATGAACCAGGTTGATCTATTTTCCCTCGTCGCCAAAGCGTATTCGGATATACCCGATGCACAACTCGACAACGAGTCACTATACCAGTGCGTCGTTTCAGAAGCGGGACTTTCGCCGGCGGCGCTAGAAACCAAGGTCGCAATTGGCCGCGATCAAGCAAAGCACTCCCTTCTAAAACGGAAGATCAGATGGCATCAGCAAACACTCAAGCATCTGGGGATCATCGAGCGCGTCGACGGCCAACGTGGCATCTGGAAGCTCTCCGAATCGGCCGGTAAGAAACTTCATCGTGCCGCGGACGGAGTGAAGTTGGTTGCGTTTTCGACCAACCTTGGCGTTGCCATTTGGGGATCCTGCTTTGATGTCTTCACTGGCTTGAACGAGCCGATCACGCTTTGTGTGACCTCTCCTCCCTATCCTTTGCAGCAACCTCGTGCTTATGGCAACCCATCTGAAGCGGAATACGTTGATTTTGTCTGCCGAGCTTTAGAGCCCATCGTCAAACAGTTAGCACCTGGCGGATCGGTCTGTCTAAATGTGAGCAACGACATATTCATCAAGGGCACTCCCGCCCGGTCGCTGTATCGAGAACGTCTTGTCTTGGCTCTTTGCGATCGGCTTGGCCTAGTCAAAATGGATGAATTGATCTGGCACAACCCGAGCAAACCTCCAGGTCCAGTTCAATGGGCAAGTATTCAGCGGATGCAACTGAATGTTTCTTGGGAACCTATCTACTGGTTTACAAACGATCCGTTGCGCATCCGCTCCGATAACCGGAGAGTGCTAGAGAAGCACACCGCGCGGCAGTTGCAATTGATCGCCCAAGGCGGTGAACAACGAGAAGATGAATTCTGCGATGGTGCTTACCGAATCCGCAGAGGCTCTTTTGGAAACGCAACAGCAGGAAAAATCCCGAAAAACGTCCTGACTCGTGGCCACCAATGCCGGGACAGCGCGCTATATCGCGAGCATGCGGAACGGTTGGATCTGCCGGTGCACGGTGCAGCTCAACCACTGTCAATTCCCGAATTTCTGATCCGTTTTCTCTCGGAACCTGGGGATCTGATCGTAGATCCGTTTGGTGGCACAGTTAAAACGGGGATGGCCGCGGAACAGCTTAGCAGGAGGTGGATAGTAGTCGAATGGATGCTCCAGTACATACGGGGTGCTGCAGAGCGCTTTCGGATCTATCCAGGATTCGAACTGCACCCAGCAATGCTCGGGGTGTAGGCAAATTTTTCACTGGTGAAAAAAAGAGAGAGCAAATGTCTATCGCCACTTGTATCGGTTGTGGTTGCGATGATTACCACGCATGCGAAGATGAGAATGCTGGCAGCCCCTGTTATTGGCTTGTCGTAGATTACGTTCTGGGACTAGGTGTGTGTTCGTGTTGCACGCAGGAACTGGAACGCTGGAACTCCAGCAATCTAAAACTTGCGGTGAAGGTCGAGTCAGCAGAACATGCATCTGAACGCGGTCACCACGACTAGGAGGCCATAACGGGAACCATCGAATGCCTTTCTTATTTCTTGTCCTTTTTGCAATGTACGCCCATATGATCACGGTCCTACGCGCTATCCAGTCCAGCACGAAAGTCCGGCTTCTGGGGTTGGTTCATCTGTTTTCGTCACTCATTGCTGCCTATGCCGTTCTGTTCGGCTTCGGTTTGTTCGACGATCCGAAGCGGGGAATCAGCCTGACTTCAACCAACTGGAGCGTGCCGCTATTTTTCGCTTTTGGCGTACTTACCTTGGCGCTGTTCGGCTACAAGATCTTCTCCACAATCAGAACAATGAAGGCAGAACAGTATTCAGGTGGTGTCAGGTTTGGCTTACTCATATGGGTCACTATGGCCGGTTTATATATCACGGGAACCGTCTTCGATCACTGGTGGTTCTTTCGGGACCCGCAGCATGCCGGCGTGGCCGCGGTGAAAGCGATGGGGGTGACCGACGTGCCCTGCGATGGATTCGTCTTGGTCAGAATTGATAAGCACACAGCCTATTACCGCTGTCCTGAGATCGTATTCGGCAGTGCCATGCGGTCCTGGCCGTTTTCTCCATGGCCGAGCTACCAGGCAGGCGAAAGTACAAAACTAAAGTATGCCATCGAACAACTGCAAGAAGATGCCCGGACCAATAGCAGAATTGAGCGTTAGAAATTTTAAAATTAAACTGGGGGTAATAGCATGTCTCACAACAAAGTATTCTTTTACGGCAAAGTGATTGCCGCCAACCTAGGGGTTTATGCTCTGTCCATCCTTGGGTTAGCCTATTTTCGCCACATCGATTGGACGTTGACCGATCTTGCTATCAGTTTCACCACCTTTACCGGTGGTACGGTCATTGGTCTCATCTCATTACGCAAACGATGGCTTCCCCGACCGGTACTTTGGTTAATCGACAAGATGGAGCAGTCGTCAGCTAGAGAGCTCCTGCGTAGGTTAATGCACTTGGTTCTACATTACCCCATCCTTAGTTTCGGGCTGCTGGCGATGACCGCCCTGGCGAATAATGCGCCGGCGGTTGAATCTTTGCCTCATACGGCGCAAACCGTCTATAACACGGCATTTATACTGGGCACAGGCTGGATTGGGTTCAGGTGGATCTATTGCGTCATCAACAGCCTCCACTCAAACGCACATTATGGTGAGCCCCCTAAAACCAATCCTTTTGCCGATAGCGTTCAGTTCTTGGAGCAGTATGTCTTGCTATCGCTCTGCCTAATGGGAGTAAGGTTTCTTGGTGTAGAAATGGCGGACCTGCTCGTTAAAGCGCAAGGCAACCTCGAATATGTGTTTTCTTTGATCGCCGCTTACCTAATAGTCAATGCAGCATTAGCTCTCGCCCCATCCCGTAGCTACTACTCAGCCCCACAAGACCATGGTATGGAATATGCCGCTTACGGAATGGCCATAAAGCCACGCATGCGGCAGCCGCAAGATATTTACAGGACGAGCGTCCATGAAGCCGGACACTTGCTCATGTACGCAGCTCTCCCTCAATTGCCAGACGATTTGTCTGTACAGGTAAAAGAGGTGCTGGGCCTGGGCGATGACTTCCGAGGTCGGGTCTTCCATTCAGATATCGCTCCTGAGTCTTGGTCGGAAAGCCATTTGCATTGGATGATGCTGTTACACCTAGCCGGCGCGGAGGCAGAATTCACGGTGTTTGGCGAACGGGCGGATGGGGCCAGTGAAGACAATCAGCATTGGATCACAGCCGCTACGATGTTCCTGGCTTCCGGATTCGGTGAGGTGTTTTTCCAAGCTCCTATCTCCGACGAGAAATTAGCCCACAACCGTGTGGTGTTGAATGACTTGAAGGCCAAGCATGTGGCCGAGGTTCAGGAATTCTTGGCAGCCAATAAGGAGCTACTCGAGGAGCTAGCCGGCGCGATCGCACAACAGAAAAACATGGATCGAAGCCTGATTGAGCCTTACTTGGCTCGCGCAAGGATGACGGTACACCCCGTGAAGGTGGCGTAATTGCCAACCTTATTTGACGCATACGCAGACCTAGTCGATACCGACGGCGCGCCGCAGCCATGAGCCAGGGAGAAAATAAGATGAATCGTGAAAATCTCGTATTGCTTCCCGACCCGAGAGCCGACGCAATCCATGTGCTGCACGCGGCCACCGCTATCTATACGGCCGAGCCAGTTGTAAATCAGTTATTGGAATTGTTGCAATGGCCCCAGCAGGCAAATCAGCTCATCGACCCAAGCTGCGGCGACGGCATGTTTCTCGTGCGAGCGCTGGAGCGCTTGCTAGCCGTTGTCGACGTGCACGATGACCAGGCGCTGCTACGCATACAGGGGTGGGAAATCCACCCGCAAGCGTGTGCGGAGGCCCGACAGCGCATCACAACGCGGCTAGTCCTTGCCGGCCGATCAGCGACAGATGCTGCGCAGATGGCACTAGCCATGGTTCACAACAGAGATTTTCTCACCGAAAGTCCGACGACTCCTTCTTGGGATATTGTGGCAGGCAATCCACCTTATCTACGCTGGCTAAACGTGCCTCAGCTGCTACGCGACGAATATCGGAGCGTTGTGCCTGGTTATGCGGCAATGGATCTCCTGTACAGCTTCTTGGACCGGTGTACGCGCGTTCTCCGTCTTGGCGGGCGTATCGGGTTTGTCACGGCCGATCGCTGGCTGATAAACGACCAGGCGGCCAACCTGCGTGAACGTCTGGGCCAGGTGGTATCCATCAGCCATCTGGAACGGCTCGATGCAAAGACCGCATTCTATCGGCCAAAGCAACGGCATGCCGGCACGCCCCCGCGGGTGCATCCAGTTGCAGTGGTATTGGCAAGTAGTGCTCAGCAGACGACGCAACCGCTTACGCGCCAGGCGATCTACCCGGGCGTTGATGCGCGACGCTACGCGGGCCTTCCTACCTTGGGCTCGATCGCGCGCGTCAAACTGGCTCCCTGGCTAGGCACCGCAGGCGTTTTTCTTGTGGATGCCGTTACAGCAGCGACACTGCCGGCCGAGCACTTAGTGCCAGTTGTGGATGCGAGCGACCTTGAGAACGGACAAGTAAGAGCTGCGAGTCGCTATGCGATTCGAACGAAACCAGGCGTACAGCCTCCGATCGCCATTCAACAGCATCTGCAAAGGGAGATGTCGCGCATGTCCAATCGAGGGAAACGGACCAGTCCATGGATGCCGCCAGAGAGCTTCCATCACTGGGATCTGGACCGTCCTAGCTTACTCGTTCCGCGTATCGCCAAGTCCCCTCAGCCATATCGGATCGAAGCCGGCAGACTTCCGATTGGACACAATCTCTCGATCGTTTGTGAGACGAAGACAGAGCTGGAATGCGTCGAGGGGGCTTTGCATCACCCATTGGCAACATCGTGGATCCACGACCATGCACCACGGTTGGAGGACGGTTACTTCAGCCTTACTGCACCGCTGCTGCGACGCCTACCTCTTGTTATTCCGGACTGAGCTCGGTAGTGAGGTTAGAGGGTTTTCCACAGAAGCTGTTTATAACCCTGTGAATAGGAAAGGCCGATGGCTTCTCGTGAGAGATACCATCGGCCTTATGACTGGAATGGTTATTTTTTAATCAATTTTCGAGCTTCCTCTTCCATTTGCCGAACCTGATTGACTTGGTCAGGCGGTAAGCAGACAGTAATTATTTGCCAACCCGCCGGTCGTTGAACCTCGGCTTGGAATTTGATCCAAATTCGACCAATGATCTGGCACATGGCTTTATCGGTGATGCCGATTTCCTTCGCTACCACACGCTGGATTCGTCCATCTACCATGCATGCATAAGCCGCTTCCATGTTGCGCGCTTTCATTTTGGGAAATAGTGCTTTAACCTGGGAAAACTCCGCTTCGGTAAGCCTCTTTTTCGTTTTCACTGGTGAAAATCCCCCTCATTCCGAGAGAAAGTGGATTTGCAGTGCCTGGCCATGCGGTGTACCGATGTAATTGGCCACCAAACGAATTCGCTCCGCATGACTGCTGCGGCCACTGCGCGGAACACGCATATGCGAAAAATAGACCGTGGTGGTCCCGGCCCCGCGTGCGGCACGACGTAACTGCAGCAGTAGATCCTGCAGACGCGTCAAGCTATCCAGATCCACTCCGTGTTCTGCGCTGTCACGACCGGTCCACTCGACCGCATCCTTCCAGACCTCGTCATCAATGAAATAATGGCCAGACAGACCAAGGCGCGCGGCATCGAAACTCACGTCTCGACCTTGACCTTGGATGACAAAGCTAGAAGTGAAGATTGGGCCTGCGGCCTTGCGATCGAGAAGGGTATTCAGCAACATGGTAACTCTCCATATAGAGTTAACGGATGCCAGTCGCCGCTGGTATACTTGGCCTCAGACGGCTGGCGCCATATCGCCACTCCCGTTAGAGGCCTGTCGCAGTAGCAGCTGCGATGGGCCTCGCCTTTTGGAGTGGCGTTCAATTTATAATAAATACTATATTGCCCAATGTAAAGACCAAAACTTTACGTCCAATCCCGTGTTTGACGTCCTTTGCGTAAAAGCTGCATAACAATGTTGTGCAGAACGTGATAAACATGTAATACAATATTTGTGGAATATTTCGAAAACTAACAAGGAGTGTCACAATGTCCACCTCTATCCAAGAAGCAGGCTGCGCCTCAGCCGATACCACCGAATGCCCGCGTGGCAAAAAGGGGTTCAATCAGCAGATATACCTGTTCCATGGTGATAAAGGCGGGGTAGGCAAGTCCTTCATCTGCCAGGCTTTTGCCGACTACATGCTGTTAGCGGGTCATCCGTTGGCGGTGATCGACGCCGATACGCGAAACCCGGATGTGATCCGGATGTTCGACGGAGCAACCGAGTGCCAGACTATCAACTTGCGACGCGATGACGGCTGGATGGAGGTCATCGACTTCATCAAGCAGCATGCTGATAAGCACATCGCCATTTCGCTGCCGGCCGGCATTGGGGAAGCCATGCAGAAAGAGTTCGTAGACTTTTGCCGCTTTCTCAAGATGAAATTGCCAGGCAAGCCGGAAGTCGTGATGTTCTGGGTCATCAACCTGTTCCCCGACAGCGTTAACCTGCTCAAGGAAAGCCTCAACGACGTCGGCGAACACGTTTCCAAGGTCATTGTGGTGCGCAATACCGTCTTCGGTGACGAGTCAATGTTCTTCATCTGGGAGGAGTCTCCGCTCAAGGCCGAGTTAGAGAAAAAGAAAATGTCGATGACCTTCTCCATGCCGGCTTTGCACCTGCGCGTTACGTCCAAAATCTTTGCCGACCCCGAGTGCATGATGCCATTCAGCAAGGCAGCCACCAACGCCGATGCGTTCAATCTGACCCCGAGCGAGCAGTTCAAGCTGGAAACCTGGGTTACCAACGATGCCAAGGAACCGCTCGACCAAGTGCGGGCCTTCCTGAAACTGTAATTTTCACTGGTGAAAACATGCCAACCGTTTGGATGGTATCGGGTAACAAGGGGGGGGTCGGCAAGAGCATAGTCTCGGTCGGCCTGACCCAGACCCTAATCAATGAATGCGGCAAAGATACTGTGGCCGTCATCGACGGTGACGGCCGCACCCCGGATGTCTACCGCATCTGCCTGCGCAAAATGCCGGCGCGCGCACTCGACTTCCGTCGCCTCCGTCCCGACAGCCCTCAAAACATGACCGAGGATGAATACTTCGACGTGATTCACAACATGCTGCGCGCATCGGATCACGTGGTCATCAATACGCCAGATGGGGCAGACGATCAGCTGATGGGGTGGTTCGATTCGACCCTGCAATGCACCGAGAGCATGTCCGGGGCCGAGCCCATTATGTTCAAATTCCTGTTCGTGCTGAACACCATCGAGGATGGACTCGAATATCTGCCGGCCCTTGCCGATCGCTTCCAGATGCTCTACCCGGTGCGCAATCTGCACTTTGGCGAGGTTGACCGCTTCAAGACCTTCAATCACAACGCGGCAGGGGCGTTCCGGCACGTCATCGATTTTCCGGCCCTGGGTGGCTTCGAGTTCGACCGGATCAAGGCTCTCAAGGTGTTGCCACAGGCCTATGTAGATCTGCGCAGAAGCCGGCAACAACCTCAGCCGATCGCGCCCACGGTGCTATCCAGGCAACGTGTGCAGAACTGGCTCTGTGCCGCGCATGAAGCCTTCTATCACCCCATCTATGACGATCTGTCGAATCTTAAGCAAGGAATAGTTGATGAGTGACACTGATGAAGAGTTGAGCCCAAACAGTGGGCTCGTCAAAGCAATCGAGCGTCTGATTGGGCACCCTCTAACGTCCGATCAGGTTCAGTATTGGCAGCGCCTCCAGGACATGCATGGGGTCTCCGACGACGACCCCATAGTCATGATCTTCGTGTTGTTGGGTGTCCATCAGCACCTGTTCAATGACGTTCCAAAACGCATCCAGGAAGCGACCGACAAAGCGATCGCCATCCATCGCACTACGCTGGAGGACCAATCGAATATAGTCGCCAAACGGCTGCTTGAGCAGTTGACCCCGATGTTCATCAAGGCGGTTAACGAATCCAGGCGGAACGGCGATATCAATGGCGTTACGCCTTCAGGTAACACGATGCTCTTTGCGAATGACTGGTGGAAACCCGCAGGCCTGTGCTTTCTGGCTTCGCTTGCCGGAGCCGTGGCGGTGAAGCTGCTCTAGGTAACGCGCTTCAATCGGCTCATATCAACCATAGAGGATTTATTATGCATCCACTAATTGAGAACTACCCCGACTACGATGCGGTGTTGATTCGCACCGATAGCGGCATGGCCAAGGATGAACGGTTCATAATCCGAGCGTTTACAACCTTCGGTTTCGAGGACGTCAGCACGGGCGATGACCTCGAATTCCGACACACCGAAATCGGAGTCACTATGTCCTGCGATGGCGATTCCATTGCCATCTACAAGAACGACGACCCCCAGACGATTGTCCGCACGTACAGCGACCTGTTCATGATCCTCCGCAATTTGGATTGGACTGCAGCCAAACTGTACTGCACCGGTGATGCCAGCGAACGGCTGCATGAACTGGCCGGCTTCATTCCAGCATCGTACGACACACTCGAACTGGATCTTGGAGTCGAAGCGAGCCCTCTCCCAGAGGTCAAAGAGTTGCGTGAAACCATCCAGGTTCATCAAGCCACCGTCGAGCCTACGCTCAGCCTGGCCGAGCTGGCTGCAGCTGCCCAAGCACCGGTGGATAGCCTGTTCGTACCGCCTCTACCACCAAGCGACATTCCGAATTCGAGCGCGGAGTTGTTCGTGCCAGCGGATCGCGAAGTCGCGAATGTACCTGTTGTGAGCTCGCCGGCAGCGTCCAAAGAGGTAGTCGAACTCAATAAATCCAGCTTTAGCCCCCCGACGCCAACTGCACCGGCTGCAGAGCCTCACCCTCTGGTACCGCCCTCGCCCCCGGTATCCGCCAGCGCGCCGGTTGCCATCCTAGAATCCTTGGCAGCATCGCTCATACAAGTGGTCGCCAATCAGACGCAGCAATCGGATCGGCTACTTGATCTTTTAAATCTCATGCTTATGGAGAAGACCATGAACCATTTTGCTGCGGCGCTACCGACTGATGCGCTCTTCGTCGCTTTCGTCGAAAAACCCAATCTTTCCGCCTTGGCCAAGTTGGGCTTCACACAAGATTTCAAAGTCTGGTCGCATGAGGAATTCGGTATCAAGGTCGACGCCGGTTTCCTGGTCATCACCAAGGATGTGGCAGATCCGGTGTGGTTCAACGAGTTCCTGACCAAGATAGGGGGCAAGGTGCGTCGCATGTGGAAAGCGGAAGAGTCGCTGGTCGGCATGGTTGTCGAGGAACGCATGTCCCCGGCTAGCGCGTTGCCCAGCGAAGTGGCAAAGCCGGTATCGTCCACAAGCACTCAGGCACCGCAGTCCGAATTGGAACCGGTTTTTCCGAGCCCTCAGTTCGAACCAGCATTGTCGATCGAGACGTCTATCTCTCAGGTCCCAGCGTCCGATCAGTCAGCTGCAGAAGAAAACCTACAGCTCCACTATCCGCCTGCGCTCGACATACCTGCCGACACTGTCGTCGAGGGCGCGGAACCAGCTGCTGCTCACGCGGGCCCAGACGAACCGATCCACTACCAAGCGCCTGCGGATCAGCTGTCGCCTGGCCAACGCATGGTGGCTGAACAGATGCTCAGCTCGATGACCATGATGCTGGCCGAGGTGTTCAAGCTGCAGGACACCCGGGCAATAATTGAAGCCCAGATGCAGCGGCTGGAGGCCTCGGTGAATGGTCAGATCCATACGGCCCCAGGTTTTCTCGGTACACCTCCACATGGACTGAATGGGCACGCGACGCACCACACGGACAGTGCACCGGCGCTCGCATCGTAATCCGTACGGTACGCCAGGGCAGGGCAACCTGCCCCTACGCAGGAGGATGACCCCGTGGAAAGCATTGAACTACATGAGTTGGAGCAAGCGATCGGCCGCTGCATCCATGCAGAGAAAAAGCAACCGTATCGGCTGCCGGCAGACGCCAGCAAGATGGCCAATGTGCTGGGGCAGATGATCTACCACCAAGTCAAGAGCTGGCCGTTCGAGCGCACAACACAAGCCGAGGTCGAGGCGTTTCATCGCTGGAAATGCTAGGGCGTTGCCGGCATGGCTTCGGATGAGGTGATCGGCGATCTGCTGCATTGGCTGTCGGCGCTCCAAGGCGACGAACAGCTCCTGCAGCTCGCCCGCTACCGCGCAAAAGACGATCAGGCCGTACAGGAACTGGAAACGCTTATGCGTTACTTGCATGCCTGCCGCTCGGATATCCAGGAGCTACTTGAATTGCTCGAGGCGGATCCAAGCGGAGGTGCTGACGACCTGGACGAGTTGCTGGATCTGCTGTGCAGCGAGGTGGCGATGATCGGTCAGCGCATCAGAGATGGACTTGCGCAAGTGAGTCGCCGCGGGGTTCGGATGGAGAGATAGATGATAGTGATGTTTCCAGTGCTGGTGGCAATCGCCGCCGGCATCATTGGTTATTCCGGGGTGACCGCGGGACTCGCGGCTGCCCCGTTGGTCGCGATCGCCTGGGGGATGGCGACTAGTCGTTGGCAGGCCTTCCTGGTGATGTTTGGCTATTACCTTGCAGCTGGGCGCGGGCTCTTTCACGGTGGTGGCGTTTTTTTCGCTGGAGAAAACACGGCAGCGGCTCACTCGTTCTGGTGGGGGCTGGCAGTTTGGTGCGGCCCCAGCATTGTTCTTGCGCTCGCTTGGGTGGCGTGCTGGAACCTCGCCGCGGCGCATTGGCGCTTGCTGCTCGCCGTTTTGGTGGTCAGCGTCCCCCCTATCGGCCTGCTTGGCTGGGCCAGCCCAGTCGCAGCAGCAGGGGTATGGTTCCCAGGTACCAGCTGGATGGGGATGCTCCTCATGCTGGGTAGTATGACGGCGCTGTCCAGATTGGCCCAAGGCTGGAGATTGCAATGATCGAGACCCTTTCCAAGCACTGGCATTACCTGACCTTGGCCGTGGCCGTGGCGATATCCGGCGTTGCCCATCTGACGGAGCAACCGGCCAAGCGGCCTACCGGATGGGTCGGGGTGGATACCCACGTAGGCAAAACCGATGGTTTCCAAGCGCTGCAAACGGTGCAGAACTCCGCCTTGATGGCAATACGCAACGGCGGAAAGCTCGTTGTGTTTCCGGAGGCGGTCGGCGGGGATTGGGATCTGAATCGCCTCTACTGGAGCGGCTATGAGCATGCTATGGCTCGGCGCGGCGTAACGGTGCTGATTGGCGCAGAGAAGCGACTGGACGATCGACGGCGGGTCAACGCATTGTTCTCGGTTGGCGCGCAGCCCAACATGGTACTGCATAGCCGCGTGCCAGTTCCGCTGGGCATGTGGAACCCGTGGTCGAAAACACGCCACTTCGTTAGTGATTGGGCCGGTACTGGCACGATCAAGATCAGAGACCAGCGCGTGCTCTACCTGATCTGTTATGAGCAGCTACTGATGTGGCCCGTCCTGCGCGGGCTCTGGAATAAACCTACGATCATCGTCGGCTCGTCCAACGCCTGGTGGTCAAAGGGCACCACAATTCCGGGGATTCAGAATGCAACGCTGGAAGCCTGGGGACGGCTATTCAAGATCCCATTGGTTACGGCGGTAAACACCTGACCCCTGAAAAAGAAAGCTCCGAGTGGGCGCTCGGAGCTTTCTCAGACTGGCCGCAGTGCGGTTTCGCAATGACACCAGGTACAACGCATTTAGGATTTTTATTCTACTGATTTTTAAGCATTGGCTCAAGCCAGGGACTTATATGATCGAGCAGGCCATGTATATGTAAAAATATATGATTAATATTGTATCAACATACTTGCCGAGTTCTCGGTAAAGTTCCAAAGGAAGGTAGTCTCCACGCGAAGCAAGGGCAGGATGAGGCATCCTGGTCAGTGAACGGGTGGTGTACGTCTATGATAGCCACCATTCGGAAGGTGAACGCTTATGAGAGCGCTCAACCAGTAAATGGGGCTTTCGTGCGTCCTATAGCCATCAAAAACGTACACCTTTCTCAGCAAACTAGCGATTTCCAACGCTCCGACGTGGCATCCAGAGGTCTACAACGTGGATTCGATCACAAACGTTCACCTTGCTCAGCTACTGAGATCATAAAGGTTCACCGTTCTGGCCCAACATCCCGCAAACCCAATAACGACGTGGGTTGTGACTTCCTCTGGAAGGAAATCAGAAACGTACACCACAGCATCAGAGAGGGGCGCTTTGCATCATATCAGTACGCTTTGCCACTATCACAAAAGGACACCTTGCCACGTATTGGCCATCATAACTGGCTACCTTGCATCACAAACGTTATCTTTACATCAAAAAACACCAGTAAAATCAATAGCTTACAACGCCTTAAATGCTTGCTTGTTTTTTAAAATCTTGCTGGCTAGCTTTGTCATTACAATGAAAGAATCGCTCGGGTGTCCACCTGGCGCAACCTGGGTGCAAGCTATTGAGAGCCAGCCTTTTGATGCAGCTCAAATCAGTACACCTTTGCCTAACTAGCAGAGAAGAAAACCGTGAAATCACAGACACTTACCTTTCAGCCGACATAGGTACCCTCCCAGTCATGAGCACCCTCACGTCATACAATCGCCGGTCGCTCTCAAAGGTGTACGTTTTTGATATTGACATCTGGATTGGTCCTCTCTAAGGTGTACGCATAAAATCAATCAAGGACACCTTTCCATGTCTGCCCCTAATCCGGTGGTAAAGCAGCTCGCCTTCGAACTATTCGAAGAAGCAGAGCGAAACAATCTGCCAATCACCGATATCAAGAAAGACATCGGCCTTAATCGTTCTAACGCCACCATCCATGTAAAAGGCAATAATCTTCCCCTACTAGGTAGGCGCTTAGTCAATGCGTTTTACTTTGTAGCGCATCGTGATGCACTCGAGGTCGAGCAACATTCTGCCCCATTGGACTATTTTAAGTGGCTGGCGGGCTACGATAGCACCAACCACAAATACCTGAAGCAGACGATTCGCGGGGTCCAGCAAACACTGATCGATATTCAAATCGAAAATGAGGCCACAGATACCTCAAAAGAGCAGTGGGCCAGTATTCCATACATCGGAGAGGTGTATTTCACCGGTGGGCGAGTCTACTTTACTGTGCCGAAAAGTTTGCGACGCCAGCTCCAGCAGCCGAAGTCATTTACCTATCTCTCTTTGCGAATTAGCAACGCCTTCACGTCCGAGTACGCCCACAACTTGTACGAGCGTTGCTCTGCGTTTCATTTCCAGGGTGCGACCCCGTGGTGGACCGTTGACGAGTTTCGACAGATTACGAATACCTCTGAGTTGAGCTCTTACGACGAGTTCAAAACGCTGAAACGCAAAGTCATCCAAGCGGCTATCGATCAGATCAACGAGCTTTCTGACATATACATAGAATTAGAGACACGATCCATTCAGGGAAGCAAAAAAATCGGATGGCTACGCTTCACGATCGATAAGAACATCCATGGCAAACTGGTTTTGAGCAGACCACTCGACGAGGATACCTTCCAGATATTGAAGGAAGAATTCGCACTGACCCCGAATGAGATCAGCGATATTTCCCAATGCTATGACCATGATTACATCCGCTCCAAGATCGATTTCACCCGACACAGGATGGAATTGGCTGAGAAAAAAGGGAATCGGATCGAGTATCCCGGCCGCTATTTCTTGAAAGCGCTGAAAGAAGATCTATCGCTGCCCAAGGCCATCAAAGAGACCGCCACCGAACAGCAGGCGCTCCAGCTTCATATGGAAAAGTCGACGCAGTTGATTGCCGATGAGTCGCAAAGCCAGACCGATCGCATCTCGATCTACCTGCAGTCGGTCTCGTCGGAGGCGTTGCAGAGCCTGATGGATGGCTTCCGCAAGTCTGCGTTGTTCACCCCGTTTCGCAAGCGACTCGGCGACGATCCTATCGACTTGGACGAGAACAAGGCTGTGCGCGCCGCTTTTTACGGTTTTGTTGCCACAACCGTTCCCGAACTCTTCAAACAACCATAACTATTCTCGGCAGGAGTGAAACATGGGCTCGGATGAGATGATCGAAGTTCCGGAGGTGAGACCCCACCTCAAGGTTCCACCACAATCCTTGGAAGCTGAACAGAGTGTGCTGGGTGGACTCATGCTGGATCCCAATGCCTGGGTGAAGATTGCCGACCTCATCACGGAGTCCGAGTTCTACTACCTGACGCACCGCTTCATCTACCAAGCCATCGGTCGCCAGATCGAGAACAATCGTCCTGTCGATATCGTGACGGTTTCGGAGGCGTTGGACCGCCTTGGCCAGCTTGACACTATTGGTGGCATTGCCTACCTGGCCGAGCTGGCACAGAACACGCCGAGTGCGGCCAACATCAAGCGCTACGCCGAAATTATTCATGATCGTTTCCTGTTGCGTGAGCTGGCCTCAGCGACAACGGATATCCAGGAGAGCATCTTCAACCCGGAAGGGCGCGAAACCCGTGACATCCTGGATGACGCCGAGGCGAAGGTGTTCCGTATCTCGGAAATGCACCAGAAAGGCGGCCAAAATTTCAAGAATGCCACCACGGTGCTCAGCCAGGTGATCGAGCGTATCGATATGCTGTACAGCCGCGACGATGATAGCGTCGTGACGGGTATTGCCACCGGCTTTATGGATCTAGACATCAAGACCACGGGGCTGCAGCCTGGAGATCTGATCGTCCTCGCGGGCCGCCCGTCCATGGGCAAAACCGCAATGGCGCTTAACATTGCCGAGCATGTCGCGATCGAACAAAAGAAGCCAGTTGCGATATTTTCGTTGGAAATGGGTGATAGCCAGTTGATGACCCGCCTGTTGAGCTCGGTGGGTCGGATCGACCAGCAACGCCTCCGGACCGGTAGGCTTATCGACGAGGATTGGTCCAAATTGTCGGTGGCCACGACCAAAATTGCTGAGTCGTCAATCTATATTGACGAAACAGCGGCTCTCAGTGCTATCGAGATTCGCGCGCGCAGCCGACGTCTGGTGCGTGACCTTGCGATGAAAGGCATCAACAATGGCCAGCTTGGTTTAATCGTGATCGATTACCTTCAGCTGATGACCAGTTCATCCAGCAGCAACGGGAAAGAGAACCGAGCGACGGAGCTCGGGGAGATATCAAGGGCGCTGAAAGGGTTGGCGAAGGAATTGCAGGTGCCGGTAATCGTGCTCTCACAGCTCAATCGGTCGGTTGAGCAAAGAGCGGACAAGCGGCCCATGATGTCCGATATTCGCGAATCCGGTGCGATCGAACAAGATGCTGATCTGATTCTTTTCATGTTCCGCGAAGAATATTACAAGCCCGACGACGAGCACCTCAAAGGCAAGGCCGAAGCGATCATCGGCAAGCAGCGTAATGGCCCGGTCGGCAAGGTGGCGTTGACTTACATGGGGGAATACACGCGATTTGAAAACTTTGGGATACCTGGTGGATACCATCCAGCTGACTAAATTGGCAGGCCGAGCATAGGAGGGAAGGGGCGGAGTCGATCCGCCCTTGTTTGTTTGCGTCGCCGGAAAAAACAACCCCGCCGAAGTGGCGGGGTGAGTGATGGAGCTTGCTGCGTGCCAGTTAAGCATCAGGTCGCTGTGGCCGGTGTAAGTTCTACAAATATTTG